>CAMWMF010000004.1 GCA_947175335.1 uncultured Clostridia bacterium | reverse complement strand
CGGTAAAACCCTTAGTATCGGCAAACCGCGCGATATCCTGTACCACGCGGTTTTCCTTGCCTGTTCTTACGTAAAACACATACCAATAGTACGGTTCTTGCATAGTAATCCTTTATAAATAAGAAATAAGAGATAAAAGATAAGAGATAATAATTAAGGAAAAATTTTTATTTAAGTAATTGTGCGGCTTCGCCTAGACCCCTCGACTACGCTCGGGGTGATGGGAGTTATGCTATTACTGCCGATAATTCCGAATTCTTAATTCCGAATTCCGAATTAATTATATATCTCTTTCCTTGTCGCTGACAAATGTACATCCGACCATGCCCGCGCCGGTGTGCGCACCGATAACGGGACCGACCCAGCCGATAACCACTTCGCAGTCGGGACGGATTTCCAAAATTTTGGCTTTAAGCGCTTCGGCAACTTCTTGGTTGTCCGCACAGGGCAAGTACACACGTTTGGTGCAAGGAGCATTGAACTGCTTAAAGAAGTCGGCCATGTACGACACGCCGGCAGCCACGCCTATCTTTTTGGTGACGACGGACAGGCCGCCCTCTTTGTTTATGCACAGTATGGGTTTAATGCGCAACGCCGTGCCTATTACCGCCGACGGGCCGGACACCCTGCCGCCCCGTTTAAGGTGCATAAGGTCGGTGGGCATAAACCTGACCGCGATATGCCTGGTAATATAATTCATTTTTTCCAGCGCTTCGGCAGCCGACAAACCCTCGTCGCGCAGCTTTTCCGCTTCGTCTACGACAATACGTTGTACGCTGGTTGCCGCAAGCGAGTCCAGCACGTACACGCGAGTTTTGCCTAACTTTTCGTTCACGTTGTTGGCAGCGGTAAGCGCGCTTTGGTAGGTGGACGACAAGCCCGACGACAGCGTAATGTGCAGCAAATCGCCTTCGCATTCGCTAAGCACTTTTTCGAAAAACTCTTCATGCTCGGCAATGTTTATCTGCGAAGTCGTGGGCATTTTGCCCGCGCGGATAAGGTCATAAAAGCCTTTGTATTGTCCGTCGTTGTCAAAGTCGTCAATGTGCGGTACTTCGTCTATTGTATAAACCTGCGATATGTACTTGATGCCGCGATTGTCGAGGTCGCTGCAAAATATATCGCACGAACGGTCTGTGGAAAGTGTAAAAGCCATTTTTGTATTCTCCTCGTTAATTCTTTTGTTTTGTTAGATTTCGCTGCGAAGCTTATCCGATATAAAGGTTATACCTACGGCGTTGGCGCCGGTGTGCGCGCCGATAACAGGGCCTATCATGGCGACCTCTATGTCGCAGTCGGGGCGTGCCGCCTTAGCCTTTTTGAGCATGCCCTCGGCAAGATCGCTGTCCGCACTGGCTATGTACACCTTGTGCGGCTTTGCCGCGCTGTCGCGTTTAAAGATGTTAATCATTTCGGCAACGCCCTTGCTCGCGCCTATCTTCTTTTGCATAACGACAAGCGCGCCCGCCGGATCGAAGCGCAGTATGGGCTTGATGTTGAGCGCCGTGCCAATGTACGCCGAAGGCCCCGACACCCTGCCGCCCCGTTTAAGATGCATAAGGTCGGTGGGCATAAACCATGTGTGGTTATGGTTGACAAAGTCCTCCAAAAACGCTACCGCTTCCTCGGCGGACACGTCCTCGTCGCGCAAACGCTCGGCTTCGTCTACGACAAGCCTTGTAGCAATGGTCGCGGCAAGCGAGTCGACTATGTATATGCGCCGTCCCGTTTCCTTTAATATTTGCTCGGCAACGTGGCGCGCCGCAAGCGGCGATGTGGTAAGTCCCGACGATATGGTGATATGCACTATATCGCCGTCGCACTTTTTTATAAGCTCGCCGAAAAATTCTTCGTAGTCGTTTTGCGTTACCTGCGAGGTGGTTGGCATTTCCCCTCCGCGGATTTTGGCATAAAAATCTTTAAGCTCGTCGTCGCGCGTAATCTCGTCCTTATGCTCGACGCCGTCTATCGTGTAGTACGTGGATATGTAATCTATTCCGCGCTCACGTAGCTCGCTTTTGTATACGTCGCAAACGGTGTCGGTAGATAAATGAAATTTCATGTTTTGTCCTCCGATTTATTGATAATAGTATACTACTAAGTATTTGATTTTTATATTTGTGAAAGGCAAATTACACACATACGCCACACGCCGCGCCAAAAAGTATACACTTATAGGTTTAGTGTGTCATTTTTATTTTACCCCCGAATCGGAATATTTCCGACCGTTCAAACAAGCGTTTCGCTATTTTGCGGCACGAATCGGCTTTATTAGTGTCGATTTGACTTTTTACGCATGTATGCGAAAGTTGAAAATTTACGGTGAAAATGGTATAATTTTCTTAAATCAACAAGAAAAAAATCGGTGATAAAAGGAGTTACTTTCTTATGAAAATCAGGGTTATGGTTTGCGACGACAACGCGGAGTTTACGGCGAGCATAAAAGCACACTTTGCCACTTCGGACAAGATAGAGCTGGTGGACGTAGCGTCCGACGGCAAACAGGCTTTGGACAAGCTGGTAACGGTGCGCCCGGACGTACTGCTGCTCGATTTGGTCATGCCCAACCTAGACGGATTTTCGGTGCTGGAGCGCGTAAACAAGGGCAATATGAAAATAATTATCGTGTCGGCGCTCAGCCAGGAAGCGTTTATTTCCAAGGCGATGGGGCTTGGCGCGGACTTTTATATGATGAAACCGATATCGTTCGGCGTACTAGACGAGCGCATAATAGAAGCGTTCAACAACAAACGCCCGTCGGCAAAAAATCGGTCTATGGACGAAAAAATAAGCAATATCTTTATAACCGTAGGCATTCCCGCGCACATTAAGGGGTATCAGTACCTGCGCGAGGCGATAAAGATGACGATAGACAATCCCGAAATAATCAACTCCATAACCAAAAAGCTGTACCCCGAGGTAGCCGATCACTTTAAGACCAGCCCCAGCAAGGTGGAGCGCGCCATTCGCCACGCCATAGAGGTTGCGTGGAACCGCGGCAAGATAGAAAACATCAATACCCTGTTCGGCGTGCGCGTGTACAACCATAACGAAAAGCCGACCAACGGCGAATTTATAGCGCTAGTCGCCGACAAAATGCTGTTAGAGAGCGTTTAGGAAATTAAGAATTAAAAATGCAGAATGCAGAATTATGGTATACAATATTGCCCTTTCCGTATATGGGAAGGGCTTTTTGTTATGCAATATTAAAGTTGCTCTTTCTCAATAAATGACCGCCGAATAATTCTGAATTCTTAATTCTGCATTCTGAATTCGCATTCACTTGACACCGTTTTTTGTATTTGCTAAAATACGTATATAAGTACATATATAATAAAGAAAAGAACAAATGAAAAGACTCATTTTGGTATCGTCGCCGCCCGCGTGCGGCAAAACGTTCATATCCAAGCAGTTGGCAAAAAACCTGCGGCATGTGGTGTACCTGGACAAGGACACGCTTATTCCCCTATCCAAGCAAATATTTCGCGTGGCAAAAAAGCCGTACGACCGCAGCTCGGACTTTTTTGAAGAACAAATACGCGACTACGAATACGACGTTATACTCGACCTCGGCTTCGAGGCATTGCAGTACGACGACACCGTGCTTATTAACGCGCCGTTCACGCGCGAAGTGCGCGACCCCGACTACATAGCCGGCCTGAGAAAAAAGCTTGCCGACCATGACGCCAAGCTGACTATAATTTGGGTGGTCACCTCGCCCGAGGTTTGCCACGCGCGCATGCTGCGCCGCAACTCCGACCGCGACACTTACAAAATCAAGCATTGGGACGAATACGTAAAGGGCATCGACTTTTCCGTCCCGCAAAACGTAGACGGCGGCGAAAAAGACGGACTGATGCTGTTTTACAACTCGTCCGAAGCGGAATTTGTCAAATCCATGCACGACGTGCTTGAAATACTCGACCCGCAATAAATACAAAATTCGATTATGACGGAAAACACCGAACAGAATTCAACAATAACCGCTCCGACCGAGCCTTGCCATGCCGACTTTAAGTCCGCATTTGCATCGGTCTCGTCGGAAGACAAGCGCCGCGCATACACGCTGCTTATAGCGGCGGGGGTAACGCTTGCCGTACTGTTTTTGTCGCGGCTGTTTTGGCTGTTCAAGCCGGTGTTCGACCTTGTGTACTACGGCACTCTGCCTATAATCCTATATTATATCCTTATCGGCATCGTGTTTACGGTGTTTATAATCCTGCTCAACCGCTATCTGAAAAAGCACTGCGACTGCCGATTGTTTTTACCGCAAAAACAGCAAATGGACGTACCGCGCACGCTGGCCGTAATAATCGTCGGCGCAATAGCCATGCTGTGCGTAAGCGCGGGCTTTAAGTTCAAAGTAAAAATTCAAGTGGAAATGGGCTCGGGCGTCACTATGGCTACCGCGCTTATCAACCTTGCAATATACATTTATTACGGACTGCATTTGTGGCTGGGGCTTACCGCCGCCGCGCTTGTGCAGCGCGCGCTTACCGTATTGCTCCCCACCAAGTATTCTGTGCCGTGGGGCGCGATATTTTTGGTCACGGTGTTCGGGCTGATAGAATTCGCGCTGGAAGCGTGGACGACGACGCACTTGTATCCGTGGCTGTACTACATACTCACCTATGCGTACGCCTTGGTGTACGAGCTGACAAACCGCAGCTTCCACCTTACGTACTGGGCGTGTATAATAATTTTGGTGCTGTGATATGTCGTTTAAGCAAGTCGCAAAAACCGCGTGGAAAACATTTCTCCGCTTTATAAAGATAAACTACCTAATGGTCGCATATATATTCGCTTCCGTGCTGATTGAGCTTACCGGTATAGCTGTTACGGCGGGCAAGTTCTACATGACGTCGCCGTGGCTGTTCCTGTCGTTCATAGCGCTCGCCTGCCTTATTTCGCAATACATTCCCAACCACAAGGCGCGGTACGCGTACTTTATGTGCCTTATACTGGCAAACTTTATTCTCGACTTCGTGTTCATAGTTATATTCGACAGCACGGGCGGCACGATATTCGAATACGCAATGCTCAGCCTGCGCCGCGACGCTATGATAATAGTGGAAGTTATACCTATGAGCTTTACGTTCATATTCGTATCGGGCATTATTATAGCGCTATACGGCACGCTCGGCTTTATGTTTACCAAGCGTATCGAACGCCCCAACGTAGCGTTTTCGGCAAAGATAACTACGGCGGCGCTCGGCTTGCTCGTAATAGTGGGCAATACCATGCTCGCCTTTTTCGGCAACTACCGCTTCGATTCCAACGACCTTACGTACAAGCTGCACCAGCAAGAAACGGGCACTTATGCCAACAAGGGGATTGTGGGCAATATGTACAACGAGCTTGTGCGCGGGCTGTGGTTTTCCGACATCGACGTCGGCGACACTAAGGAACTGCACGACTTTATTTACAGTCACACTACCGAGCCGACTCCGCTCACGGGCAGAGCCGACGGCTTTAACGTGGTGACCATTCTTTGCGAAAGCTTCGAGTGGTTCACATTCCTTTACGACGCCGACAAATTCCCCAACGGCTTTGCGCGTCCTATCGACGGCGACGAACGCTCCGCGGACGAAATTAAAGCGGCGTTAAAGCAACTTTACCCCAATTTTTACAGAATGTACGAAAGCAAATCCACCGTTATACTCAACAACGCGCACTCGCTGGAAAAGACCGACATTTCGGAAAACAAATCGATACTGGGCAACTATCCGCTGTTGTACCAATACGTAAACTACGGATATCCCGAAAACTCTCTGCCGTACAGCATGCCCAACGTGCTAAAAACGCTGTTCGGCGTGGAAAGCAATTCCTTCCACAACGGCGACAAAACCTTTTACAACCGCGACATTCACCATACCAATGCGCTCGGCTTTAACAGCTACACAGCGGGCGAGGATATTTATCCCCCGGACGAGGACGGCGGCGGCTTGGGCGAACGCCGACTGGACTCGGTCATGTTCGATACGTGCAAAAAGGAAATGTTCCCTGAGGGTCGCAGGTTCAACACTTATATAACCACCATAACCCAGCACGGTCAGTACGCCGAACGCGAAAACCTGCAAGACAACTATGCAAAAATGGACGAGTACGGTATTCTCCCCTTCGACGAGGACGACGAAGACGCCAACGCGCTGCGCTACTACTGCGCCGCGGGCATGGATACCGACAAGGCAATAGGCATTATGCTCGACTATTTGGACGAGCACGACTTGGCGGACAAAACGCTTATAACAATGTTCGGTGACCACAACGCTTACTATCAAGGCATAAGCAACTATGCCAAAAACATTTACTTTACAGACACTGCCGACTACACCGAGCTGTACCGCGTGCCCGTAATGATTAAGGTGGGCAACAGCGACTTAGGCAATCCCGTAGTAAACAAGTTTACCTGCACAAGCGATATTTACCCGACAATACTCGACCTTTTGGGCGTAACCGTATTTTCCAACCTTACATACGGCGTGACCGCATTTTCACCGCAGGAGTCCATACTGTACTCCCGCGCCTACGACAAATTCCTTACCGACAAGATTTACTTTAACAGCCTTAGCAATATCATATACAAAGCGTCAGACGTGGACGAGGAGTATTTGGCGGACATAGAACAGCGCGCCACTATGCTGCTGGACAAAATTTCGCACCTTAACCGCATTTTTGCGACAGACTACTTTAAGGGCGGCAACACAACAGAATTCAACACACTGCTTAAAGCGGTAAACGAGCAACCGGTAAGCGCAAGCAAGGAGGTAACAAGCTATGCGGCCTAACGTAAATATACTGTGCGCAAACGAGTTTGCACTCGCCATTGCGCTGACCGTGTTCATCCTGCTAACCGTAATTTTATCGGTGCTTTTGATTTTTCTTGCCGCAAGCAAAAACTTCCGCGCGGTGTTCTTCCGCGAAAAATCATCGCGCAAAAAGAAATCGGCAAAAAAACAGCCTTCCGCGGTATCCGAGCCCGCGCCCGTCATGCCGCACGGCGGCGTTGACACAATACCCATCGACCCGCCCAAGGCGGCGCGCCGCACGGGTACGCGCAAAACGGCGGAAGACGACGTTCCCGAATTTTTAAACGCTATCCCCACCGTGCCGCTTGGCGGCTTTCCGCAAGCCGCGCCCACCCCGCGCGGCGGCAAAGGACGGCAAAGCAGCATGCGCATGACCGATATTTCGGATTATCCCGAACAAGGCGGCACGTACGTCGCCCGCTCCGTAACAATTACGCGCGCACGGCCGGTTACACCGACAAAGCCGGACAATAAGTCCGTCAAGGACAACAAAACCGAAAAGACGGACAAGGCGACAACAAGCACTGCGCGTACGCCCAAAAGGGACAAAAAATAAAAAATGAAACAATCAAAGCTGTTACACAATTTGCAGCCGCTATTGTTCGGCTGTATCACGGGCATAGTGTGCGGCGCGGTAATCGCGCTGTTTTTGGTATGCTCGCGCATTGTAATAAGCTTTGCTTTTTCGGTATATTCGCTTGAACGCACACCGCTTGCGGTAGCTTGCACACTTATATTAGTCATTTTGTGCTGTTTGATTACGGCAGTACTGCAAATACTTGTGCCCGCAGCCAAGGGCAGCGGAATTCCGCTTGCCGAGGGCTGCGCACGCGGTATGCTAAGAGTTAAATGGCTGCGCACGTCGGCGGCGCTGATTGCCGGGAGCCTGTTGGCATTCCTGTCGGGCATGCCGCTGGGCAGCGAAGGCCCGTCCATAGGCGTGGGCGGTCTTATAGGCGAAGGCGTTGGGCGCATGGCAAAAAAGCCCGTACAGTTTAGGCGGTACTTGATAACGGGCGGAGCAAGCTCCGGTCTTGCGGTAGCGTTCAACGCGCCGCTCACCGGCGTGGCGTTCGCCTTGGAGGAAACGCACCGCAAATTCTCGCCCGGCATACTGCTTGCGGCGTTCAGCTCGGTAGTGCCAGCAATAATGGTATCACAGCTTTTGTTTTGGGGCTTCGGTCATATACCCTATCTTAACAGCTTGGGCATAAACTACGGAATGACCGTCCTCCCCTTTTTGGCACAGGTCAAGTACACCTCGGTAGGCGCATTGTTTACGGTGTGCGGTATTGCCGCCGCAAGCGGAATACTGTGCGCATTGCTTGCCGCGGCGTTTAACTGCTGTATATTCCTATTCGGTAAGCTGTTCGGAAAAATAAACAACGCGGCGCTGCGCTTGCTTCCCGCCTTTATGCTGACGGCGATATGCGGACTGTGCATATATTCGGTTATCGGCACAGGCGAGCGCACCTTCGAACACGTATCGGTAAACACCGCGGCGGGCATGCTAATACTGCTTGTCGTGCTTAGGTTTGCAATGACGGCGACGGCAAGCGGAAGCAGCGCGACGGGCGGACTGTTTTTGCCGATGATAGCGATTGGCGGCATACTCGGCACGCTTATCGCCAAAGCCGCTATGGCAATGGGCATGAGCGCGGAATATGCGCCCAATGTGATAATGCTTACAATTTCGGCGTTCTTTGCCGCATCGGTGCGCGCACCTATAAGCGCGCTTGCAATGTCTGTGGAACTGACCGCAAGCTTTGCCAATCTACTGCCCTGCGCGGTAGCCGTAGGGATAGCAACGGCCATTGCGGCGGTATTGCGCTCTGCGCCGCTGTACGACAAGATGATGGAAGACTTGTACAACAATACCGTTACGGACAGCGACGACGTCACGCTCAAAGGCATAGTGCATGCCAAATCGTTTATTTGCGGCAGGCGCATACGCGACGTGCTGTGGCCGCACAACTCGCTTGTTACGGATTTATGCCGCGACGGCCGCGACCTCGTGCCCGACGGCGAAACCGTTTTGCAGGAAGGCGACGAGCTTACCGTTCGCGCCGAGCTTGTCAATAAAGATGCGTTTGTCGAACAAATGCAGGACTACATAATTACGCGCAATCGAAATTGAGATTGGGCAGGTTTAAGGAGTGATTTACAGATGACTACGGTAGCTATAACAGGAATAACCGGCAACATGGGTCAAGCGACCTTCGCGGCGCTTAACGGCCTGGACGTGGACGAGATACGGCTTTTGATCCGCACCCCCAAACGCTTTAAAAAGCTTTTAAAGGCGAACAAGGCGTTGACAAGCAAGGTGACGGTGATAAACGGCGGTATGACCGACGTCGAGGCGATAAATCAGCTGGTTACGGGCGCCGATATAGTCATTAACATGGCGGCGGTAATACCGCCCCGCTCCGACCAAAACCCCAACGCGGCAGTAGCGTGCAATCAGATCGGCACCGAGCTTTTGGTGACGACAATAGAAAATATTAAGGACAATCAGCCCGCGCTTATTCACGTATCGTCGGTGGCTGTGTACGGCAACCGCACGGGCGCTCACCCCTTCGGGCGTGTGGGCGATCCCCTGCTTGTCAGCCCGCTGGACGTGTATTCCGCCACAAAGGTGCGCGGCGAATTTCGCGTACTGGAAAGCAATATAGAAAAGTGGGCTATACTCCGCCAATCGGCAATGCTCCATCCGCAAATGATAACGGACAATATCCACGACGGACTGATGTTCCACACAGCGTACAACGCCCCGCTGGAATGGGTTACTGCGCACGACAGCGGCGTGCTTATCCGCAATATTATACAAAAGTATATAGACGGGAGTATGCCCGAAAAGTTTTGGAAGCGCTGCTACAACATAGCGGGCGGAAAGGAAAACCGTCGCTACGGCATTCAAACGTTCGACGAGGGATTCTCGGTAATGGGCGGCAGCTCCAAGCAATTCTTCAAACCGGTGTACAACGCTACGCGCAACTTTCACGGCGTGTGGTATTTGGACGGCGACGAACTAAACGATATGTTCGACTTCCAAAGCCAAACGACCGAACAGTACTGGCAACAGGTCTTTAAGGCACATCCCGTTTTCAAGCTGGGCAAGCTCGTGCCCAAGAGCTTGATACACTTCTTTTTGTTCCGCAGGCTGTTAAAGGACAAAAACGCGCCGTCGTACTGGGCAAAGCATAACGACGAAGCGCGTATGATAGCATACTTCGGCGGCAAAGCCGAGTACGACAAGCTTAAATCGGTCAAGTGGTCGGAATTCCCGCTGCTCGACCCCGCGCAAATACAAAACCTCGACGACAACGATTCCCCCGTGTATTACGGCTACGATATAAACAAGTCGGACGCCGAAATAACAAACGCCGACGTAGCGGCAGTTGCGGAAGCGCACGGCGGCAAGCTGCTGTCCGAGTTTGACGGCGATATGTACAAAAAGCTGGACTTCGAAACACAGGACGGCGAAAAGTTTACGGCAAGCGCGTATACGGTGCTGCGTGCCGGACACTGGTACAATCCCATATACGACAAGTTTGTTTGGGATTTTGACAGGCTTTCCAAAAAGGACAAGGTGTTCGCGTCTGTTTGGTACGACACTCACGACAAGGACGAGGACTACGTTTACTCGTTTGACGCCAACTTTGTAGCTCACGCACAAAAGATAGAAAAGAAATGAAAATACTGTTGATATATTTTTCGGGTACGGGCAATACAAAACGCATATCCGATTTGTACAAAGCTTCCTTCGAGGAGCGCGGCGCAGAGGTGGACAGCATAGAATTACCACTCACCGCCCCGCTGCCCGATATTGACGGCTACGACATGATAGGACTGGGCTATCCCATTCACGGGTTCAATGCGCCCAAAATCATGCTCAAGCTGTGCAAAGCGCTACCCAAGCGCAACAAAAAGACGGACGGATATAAAAAGGCGTTTATATTCAAAACGTCGGGTGAGCCCGTGCGCATGAGCGACGTATCGTCGCTGAAAATGCGCAAGATATTAAAACGGCGCGGATACGCGGTAAACAACGAGTACCAATACGTAATGCCGTACAATATAATATTCCGCCACACCGACAGCCAGGTATACAAAATGTGGACAGTCGCCCAAAAGCTTGTTCCAGCCGACGTAAATGAAATTTTGCAGGGCAACGCTCACCTGCCCAAAAAGCTGTTTATGGGTGGATTTTTTGCGTGGGTGTTGCGCTGCGAACACTGGGGCGCACACATAATCGGCAAAACGTACAAGGCAAAAAAGGCTTGCGTAAAGTGCGGCAAGTGCGTAAAGCTGTGCCCCATGGGCAATATCCGCACCAACAAAAAAGGCAAGATAAAGTTCGGCGGCAAATGCATAATATGCATGCGTTGCGTACAAAGCTGCCCCAAGGCGGCTATAAATATGGGTCTACTAAACAGCTGGAAGGTAAACGGCGCTTACAGCTTTGACGAACCCGACAAGCCGTCACCTCCTACCAAGCACGACAAATATTGCAAAAAGGCGTACGACAGGTATTACCGCGACGCGCAAGCGCGTATAGACTTATTCGACAAAAACTCGACCAACAGTGAAAATTCTTGACAAAAGTATTGACAGACAATACACATAGTGATATTATTAGCATATAATCATTTGGAGGTAAATCATGGCTAAAAAACTCAACGTAGTCGGCATAGTGTTTTTTGCACTTATAATTGTCGGACTCATCCTTGCAGTCGTTGGTATGTGCGTTCCCATCATAACAATGACTCCCCCTATCGGCGAATCGGAATCGGTTGGCTTGTCGCATGAAATATGGGACACGCTTGCAAAGTTGAAGGAAGCGGCTGATAAACTGAATCAGGATGCAACAATCCCCACCAAAACGTTTACCGTAATAGCGTTTGTCGTAACGTTGGTAGGCGCAGGCATCTTGGCAGTCAACGGCATACTCGGTTTGCTCGGCAAGGACATCAAAATCCTCGGCCTCGTGGGCGGCGCGGTTGCAATCGTAGGCGGCATACTCGTTCTTGTAGCCGGTCTTGTTCTTGCGGGACAGTTCAACGATTACGGTAAAGCTGCCGGACTTAAATACAGCGCAGGCATCGGTATTTGGCTCGGCGCTATCGGCGGCATTCTTGCCGGTGCTGCAGGTCTTTTGGGCGCTCTTAAAGTCGGACAGAAATAACAACTACTTAAATAAAAAACGGGCCTATGCCCGTTTTTTTGTTGCCGTTTTTTATTTACTCTTTTTTGTCCTACGAAGCACCGAAGGTATCCCGAACAGTTGCGGGCGGAGCGAGTGGAGTAGTCAACCCTGAGGGATCTCGTTTGTACGGCTGAATGAGCGTAGAAAAGACAGTCGCCACCCCACTCATTACGTGCATGTATTATGCATTTTTCTGTTTGAGTTAAAAGACGATTTACATATCACAATGATAAATATTCAACTACGAGATGCCTCGGAAAATGCGTTATCACAGCATATAGCCGCACATGCTCGGCATGACAAAACAAGCTTTACATGTTGAGCCATCGACAATGAGTCTATCAATCTTAACTCTTTCTTAATTCCGAATTCATAATTCCGAATTCCGAATTATATTACCAGTCCGCCACTTGAAGTATATGAAACACGCTCGTGCCCTCGCTCACGGCAATGCCGCAGTGAATAAGCGCCGCTCCGGAAAACGTTTTGTTCAGCTCTCGCACGTGGTACAGGTTGTGCTCGTCCAGTCCGAAAAGCTTTATGCGTTCGCCCTTTGAAGCACATACCGCGTACGCGCGCGACTTATCCTTGTTCACAACCATCGAGCACCCGCCGTTACTGTAAACGTCGCCGCGCAGCACGCACCGCGCGTCGTCCTGATACGATAATATCTGCGCGCGCACTGCGCGTTTGATTCCGTCCGACAACTCCATTGGATTAAGCTCGTACCCGAGCGCACCGAGCGAAGCGACGTCAAACCGCGTTTTAAAGTTCTCGGGCGGGTCGAGATTTACTATATTGCGAATAAACCCGAGCGGATAGAATGCCGTAAAAGCTCGAACCTCGTTGGGCGGCAAGCCAAAGTCTACGCGCAGTCCGTCGAATCCGTCAAACTTGTATTTAATCATATTCCTTAACGCAAACATGCCGCGCGCGGTATCGCTACTTGTCGCGTTTTTGGGCGCGTCTATCATCACATACTTTATATCGTAATTCGACAACGAATAACGCACAGCGTGATACAGCATAGCCGTGTGCTTATCCGAATTGTCGTATTTGTATATGCCGTCGGACGCCTTGCAAATATTGGTACGCAACGCACTTTGCTCATCTATACGTTCGCGGTTTATGCGCAGTCCTGCTATCAACCCGTTTTCCGCGCACGCCACACTCAGCGTACTTATTTCGTCCCTTGTATGCATTCCGCCGTCAAGCGCAACGACGCCAAACCCAAGCTCGCCCGCCGCCTTGACCGCCGCGACAATTTCCTTCCATTCCATTTTAGGCAAAAACAAGACGGCGGCACGCTCGGACACGTCGGAGTTATCCTCGCGCAGTATGTCGTGGAATACCCGCGACACCCCGCCCCTGCCTATATCCGAATATACGCAAAGCAGCTCGGGGCACTCTGCTTCTTCGCCGATATCGTATAACATTACCGCGCCCATAACGTCGCACGTAACGGTATCCTTGACGGTAATATTGCCTTCGCCGTTGGGGCACAAAAATCCGTACGCGTCGCCGCTATCGCCGCCACACAAAGCGAAAAATCCGTCGGGCTTGCAGTCGGCATTTTGAACGTTACAACCAACCGACTGCCGCACAAGCGCAAGCTTAATTTCGTCGCTGCCTTCATGCTTTATCGTGACCCGCCGATATATCCCGCCGCGAGGGTGCGGCGTGTAATACATAGTCGCTTTCAGCTTTGCGTTTACGCCGCACAGCTCCACAACAAGCGACCTGCTGTTGCCGTCTTCGTCTGTTGCAATCCACGTTTCCGTAACCGTGAAATCTACGTCTTTCTTTTTGCCGTCAACTATTGCTTGCACGCAAAGCTCTTTAACGTCGCCGCCAAGCCCGAGCGCGGCAAGGTCGTCCTCCGGCTCGACGCGCTTGCCGAAGTATACGTGCGTAGGCACGCCGTCCGCTATTGTGAATATATAGCAAACCTCGCCCGCCGAAATATAGCAAATATCGTTATCGATTTTAATCATTGTTGTTCCTAAAAAATTTTAGCGGTAATATCCAGCATAAGCTTTTGCGGCAATATATGCCTAAGGAAATTGAGCGCCTTGTACTTAAAGCCTATTATGTACAGCGGCTTTTTACATTTTTTGCAACATTTGTAAATCTTTTTTACGGCGGGCTTTAGCTTCATTCTTTTATGCTCACGCCCGTCTATTTTTTGCGCCGAAACCAAAGGCGCGTCGCCGTAGCGCTCGCCGCCGTCACCGTACTTTATTCTATTGGCGGTAAAGTTAGTCTGTATATCCCCGGGACAAACGGAACTGACGCGTATGCCGTGGCGCTTTAATTCCATGTACAATCCGTAAGCCGCCATGTTCACCGCCGCCTTGCTGGCACAGTACATGGCGCGGTACGGCAGCGCAAACAGCGCGCACGCCGACGAAATAAACACGGCGTTGCTGCCCGCTTCCATATACGTCAAGGCACACCGCACAAGGTTGAGCGCGGCGGTAAAGTTTAGGTCTATTTGCTTTTGCACTTGCTCGATAGGCAGCAGCTCGGTCGCGCCCGACAGCCCGCCGCCCGCATTGGCTATTACGGTGTCTATCCTGCCGTAGCGTGCATACGTTTCGTCCACAACGCGCTTTACGGCTTCGAGGTCGGTTACGTCCGCCGCAATATCGGGTTCGACGGCGGTGCGGGCAATGCCCACCACTACGTGGCCGTCCGCGCGGTAAAGAGCGCAAAGCTCCTTGCCGATACCCGAAGTGCAGCCCGAAATTATTACTATCTTTTGTTTATTATTCTTCATTTTTTTTGGCGGTCTTTTTGGTCGCAGACTTATTGGCAGCGGGCTTTTGCTCGCCTGCAAGCAGTCTGTTTATTGCCGCCAAAAATTCGGGCTCGGTCTTGTAGCCCTCGGCAATAAGCGCCTCGTTGTACAGCACGGTCACCGTGTCGTCAAACGCCCCGTCGGTAAGGTTTTCCATGCCGAGTATAATCGGGTGCGCCATGTTCACCTGCAACACGCGCTCGGCTTTTACGCCGCCGCCCATCGCTTGCATTATGCGCTCCATTTCGAGCGACACGTCGCCCTTGGCGGCAAGGCACACAGGGTAAGATTTCAGTTTATCCGTAGCGGTTACCGTCGCTTTGCCTTTAAGCTTTTCCTCTATGCGTTTGAGCAAATCCTTATGCTCTTGCTTTTCGGTCTTTACTTCCTCGCTGCCCGACGCGATGTTCTCGAACTTATGTCCGTCGTACTCCTCCAGCATGCGCGCAACAAATTCGTCCACGGGATCGACAAAGTACAGCACGTCGTCGCCCTTATCCCGCGCGACTTCCAGCTGCGGAAGCATCGATATTTTTTCTATCGTTTCGCCGCAAGCGTACAGCACGGGCGCTTTTTCTTTAAGCTCCGCCGTGTATTCCTTGTACGTTGTAAGCTTTTTGTTCTTGTCCGAATAGTACAGCAACAAGTCTTTCAGCTTGTCCTTGTCGGCGCCGAAGTTGTTGTACGCACCGAATTTTATCGCCTTGCCGAATTGAGTGAAAATCTTTTCGTATTTTTCCCTGTCGTTTTTAAGCAGCTTATCGAGCTCGGAAAGAATTTTCTTTTCCAAGCCGTTTGCTATCGCTTTAAGCCGCCTGTCGTGCTGCAACGTTTCGCGCGAAATGTTGAGCGCAAGGTCGGGCGTATCCACCACGCCGCGCACAAAGCCCAAGTATTCGGGCAGCAGCTCGGCGCACGTGTCCATAATAAGCACGCCGTTGCAGTACAGCGACAGTCCGCGCTTGTAGTCCTTGGTGTAATAATCGTACGGCGGCTCGGACGGAATAAACAGCAACGCCGTGTAGTCCACCGCGCCCTCGACGCGCGTCATAATGTTGTACAGCGGGTCGCGGTAGTCGCGGTAGGTGTGCTTGTAAAACTCGTCCAGCTCGTTTTCGCCGAGGTCGGACTTTTGTTTTTTCCACACGGGGATCATCGAGTTGAGTATAGTCATCTCGTCCGCTTTTTGTCTGTCCTCGGTATACATTTCGGTCATCATGCGTATGGGATAACGAATATAGTCCGAATACTTTTTGACAAGCGTGGTAAGGCGGTAGCTTTCCAAATATTCGGAATACTTGTCGTCGTCACCGTCCGGCTTGAGCGATATAATTACGTCGGTGCCCGCGTCGGCGCGTTCGGCGTCCGTTATGTCAAAGCCTTCCACGCCGTCCGACGTCCACTTGTATGCGCGGTCGCTCCCAACCTTTTTGGTGATGACGGTAACCTGCTGCGCAACCATAAACGCCGAGTAGAACCCTACGCCGAACTGGCCTATGAGCTCGGCGTTCTCCTTGACGCCCTGCTCCTTTTTGAACGCTTCCGTGCCGCTTGCCGCAATTACGCCGAGGTTGTCTTCAAGCTCCTTGTCGGTCATGCCCACGCCGTTGTCGCTTATGGTAAGCGTGCGCGCCGTCTTGTCCACCTTTATCTCTATGCCGAAGTCGGCGGCAAGGCTGCTGTCGGTAAGCGACATAAACCTGCGCTTATCTATGGCGTCCGACGCGTTGGATATAAGCTCGCGCAAAAATATTTCGCGGTTGACGTATATCGAATTTACAACCAAATCGAGTAGCTTTTGTGACTGTGCTTTGAACTTTTTCATACTGTATTACTCCTTGTTATAACAAAACGCGACACCGAGCCTATATCGCCTCATGTCGCGTGTATATTACTAATTAAACTTGCCCAACACTTCGCTTGTGCTTGTTACGTATGCGAAGGTGTTGTCGTACTTTTTGAGTATCTTGTTGAACTCGCTGACTTGGCGTTTATGTATTACACAGATAAGCAGCGCCTTATCGCTGTGCGCGTACATACCCATAGCGTCGATTTTGGTAACGCTGTGCCTAAGCTTGGCAATGAGCTCGGCGGAAAGCTCCTCGGGGCTGTCGGTGATTATCTCGTACTTGATAGCCGACTTGAAGCCGGTAAGAATTACGTCGCCTACCATTGCACTGCTGAACTGCTGCGTGAACGACATGAACACCGGCGTCATACCGTTTTTGTACACAAAGTACGACGCCAAAACGACTATCGCGTCCAAGCCCATTATGAACCACGTTATGCCCGCCGCTTGGTACTTGCGCTGTATAAGCGCGGCTATTATGTCGGTGCCGCCGTTGCTGGCTCCCGCGCGAATCATAATTGCAACAGCAATGCCGCCAAGCACGCCGCACGCGATTGCGCCGAGTACGGGCTCTATGTTTTCACCGGCGTACTGCGGAAAATTGAACTCCTTCATAAGCACCATGCCGCCCGAGGACAAGCCTACCGCGCACGCCGTTTTGATTGCGAAGCCCTTGTTCAAAAATATAAAAGCAATAATAATAAGCGGTATGTTGATTATGATATTGGTATAACCGGCTGAAAATTTGTCGTTGGTCAGGTATTGAACCATAGTGCCGATACCCGTAACGCCGCCGGGTGCAAAGTTCAGCTGGGGCGACGTCATAAACACCTGTACGCAAAATGAGCGTATAAAGGACGCGACTAGTATCATTATCGGAACGATAACGAAGTTGCGTATACGCTTCTTCTTTTGCTCGGGCGTAAGCGGCGCCTTTTCCTTTTTGGTTTTGGCTTTTTTTCCGTCGGCTTTGGGTTGCGAATCTACTACCGCGGTAGTCGCCGCAGCGGTTTCAGTCTGCGCCGTTTGCTCGACGTTTTCCGCAGCCTCGGTTATTTCGTTTTGTTGGGTTTCGGTGCTCATATTCGACCTCTGTATGAACTCTACATGAGTTATAACAAACTATCAAAAATTAATCAAGCATTTTAAGATAAGTAAAGATTGACAAATTTCTAATTCCGAATTTTCCGTCCTATTTTCTCACCGCACTTGACAACCGTTTCCTTATCGGCTGCAGTGTTGATAAAAAACTCGTCGTCAAGCTCCGCCCTGTCCTTTTCCAGCAACAGTATTACGGTGGAGCCGCCAAACTCGAACTTGCCCTTTTCCTGACCGCGCTCGAAGCGGCCGTCCTTGACGGCGTTGACTATGCGCCCCACCATCATTGCGCCCACTTCCACCATCACCGCCTTGCCGAAGTTATCGGTGTCCAACACGGTGTATTCCCGACAGTTTTCGGTGAACACCCTGCGGTTTTCCAGCGCGACGGGCTGGACGGTGTGCAGCCGACCTTTGATAAAGGTATTACCGCTTGCCGTACCGCCGTCGAAAAAGTGGTATCTATGGTAATCGGTTACGCACAATCTAAAAACAATGCACAGTCCGCCGCGGTAATGCTCGGCAAGCTCGGCATTCTTTAACAGCGTTTCCACCGTGTAGTCGTAACCCTTTACGTTAAACTTTAACTCGTCGTCTATTCTGTACGCCGACACCTTGCCGTCGCACGGACTGCACAGTGCGTCGGGCTCCGTATCGAACGGACGAAGCTCGGGCTTGATGTGCCGAGTGAAAAAAGCGTTAAAGCTTTTGTAATCTTCCTCTATAAATTCCGACATGTCAATGCCGTTCTTTTTGATATACTTTTTTATTTTGCGGCGGGATAGCTTGCCGTCGAGGTGATGACCGACCAGCTTGCTCAGCCACCGCCGATTAATAAGGCGCAGACACAACCCGCCGAACCTTGTGTAATATAAAAATCTCAGCGATTTGGGAACCTGCGGCTTTTCTACTATTTCTCTCATTCCGGTTATATACCCATAGGCGTTCTTGTAAGCGGCGCAAACAATACAACGTCAAACACGTAGTAGCGAATAAGCGCAAGGCCTATTACAATAACCGTTATGGTGACTACCGTTATTATAAGACCTTTAACGCGCGCCTTGAACATTTTGAACTTGAACACAAACAGGAACGCGCAAAGCAAATAGCACGTCATCATGATGATGCTTTGGTATATTATTATTGTATTGCTGTTAAGTCCTATCCATTCGGGATGCTTATCGAATAACGTTGCAAAAAGATAGAACACGGGCAACGCCAACGACACGTTGGTTATAGGCAAGCCCTCGTAGCTGTCCCGCCTTGTCGAAGTGGGATCTTTAAGTCTGTTGACTTCGCTGACGTCGTAGTACGCAAGCCGTACAAGTCCGCAAAGCGCAAAAATAACGTAAACAATGCAGTAATACCAACGCGTCATGCCCATAGCCACGCCTACCATTATCGGCGCAACGCCAAACGACACCATGTCGCTGAGCGAGTCTATGTTCATGCCGAACAGCTTGTCGTTGTCCGAACGGTGCTTGCGCGTTTTGGCGACCATACCGTCAAAGGCGTCGCAAAGCCCTGCAAGCAAAAGGAAAAACGCCGCAATATCGTCCCTGCGCGGGCCGCCGTACGCCGCAGCAAAGCATATGCCGCAAATGGATAACGCGAGTGAAAGATATGTAAGTATGACGCCGTAGTGCCAATACCCCACAAAGTGTTTAAGCACAGGGTCGCGGTGAGGTTTTTGTCCTTCCGTTTGCGTGGTGGCGGGGGCGCTGTTTTGCTCGACCGTATCGTCCGGTCTTTCAGTTGTTTCCGTCATCTTGGGGTTCATCCTTTGACTGTTCGTCATATTGAATTTGTGCCGATTGTTCGGCGGGATTGTCCGATTGAGCTTGTGCCGATTGTTCTACCGACTGCTCGGCCACGTTTTCCGCATTGGCGGACTTTTTGTGCTTTCTGGGCGCCGACGGCACAGACTGTTCCTCGTCGGCAATCGATTTTATAACAGAATCGCTTTTCAGCGCGGTGTACACGTCCACGTCCTCGGGTATATCGGGAGGCGGAGTGCCAACCTCGGCCTTTATCTTTTTAATGCCTACCGCGTGGTATACCAGCGTGTACAGCCCGGTAACAATCATGCTTATATAGAACGAAATTGCGCGCGACACCATCATTGCCGCAAGCACTTCCGTCATCATGCCGGGGAAGCCTATGCCGAATACGTTGGGATACAGATATTCGTACACGCCCGTGCCGCCGGGAAGCGGTATGGAGTTGTACCCTATCATGACGTACGCCTGCATGCAGAACAGCTCCAAAAAGCTGACGTCAACCTTGCCGAATAACGGCGAAGCCATAATTACAAAACACGGGATTAGCGTTTGCGACACGCGCTGCGCGATGTTAAGCAGCAGCGAGTTTACAAACAGCATGGGGTGCTTTTTTATTACGGTGCGGCAGGAACGGTATTTGGTTACAACGCCTTCCAGCTTGCCGCGCCACTTGTCCGTCTTTTTTACAATATGCATTTTGGAGAGCAGCGTTATGCCCCAGTTGCCTATTGCAAGTATCACCCTCGCGCGAAACAAGCAAAGCAAAAGCAGTGCAAGCAGTGCAAGCTGAATAACAAATCCGACTATAACAAGCGTTTTTGCCAGCCAGTGCCCTATCTGACCGAACATGCCGGGGCATGCCACAACGCCGAATAATCCGACGAGTATTGTCGCCACGGTGTACGCTATTATGTTGAACAGTACGGTAAAGCCCGCCGTGCCGCCGCTCATGCCGTCGCGCATCATATAGAACGCGGAAGCGGGTTGTCCGCCGCTTGCCGACGGCGTGATTGCCGAGTAGTACAGGTCGGCGGTGGAATACGCTACCGACGACGTGAACTTGCTTTTGCGGCCGAGCGCGTGCGCTATTATGTGCAGACTTATCGCCTCGAAAATAATGTAGCCCAAAAGCCCGCCGAACGCGCCGACGATAAACCACGGATTGCAGTTATAAAGGAATTGACCGATATCATGTATGTTAATATCCTGACTGACAAAAATCACGATAAACGTAACGCTTATCAACACGATAAGGAACGCTATGTTTATTATTTGTTTTTTTGCCTTTTTTGTCATACAATCTCACTTTTTGTGACAATTTTAGGTCACACTATTTATATATTACCACATGAGCGCAATTTAGTCAAGCAATGCGCGCGATATAGCGTATTATCGACCGTTTTTACCGCAAAAAAACACGACGGACCAAGTCCGCCGCGGTTTTTGTACAGGATAGTTACAACATATATATCTGCTTGTCTACTTGTCGTCCGCAGCCTTAGCTGTGGAATTGGGAAAGCCCGCCTCCTCGGCGAGTTTTTTATACTTTTCGGCAAGCGCCTCGTCCACCTTTGTGCCTATGCCACGCGCGTAGCAATCGGCAAGGTCGGCGTATGCGACGGGAAAGCTTTGTTCGGCGGCACGCTTAAACAGTGAGAAGGCACGCCGTTCGTCCGCTTTTATTCCCACGCCGTCGCGCAAGCATTTGGCAAGGTTGTACTGCGCAGGCGCGCTGTCCGCATCGGCGGCTATAGTGTACAGCTGAACCGCCTTTTCCTCGTTCTTCTCCAACCCCCTGCCTGTTTCGTAGCAAAAGCCGAGGTTGGCGACGGCTACGGGATTGCCCAACTTACCCGCCTGCTCGAACCAATGCACAGCCTGGGCATAGTCCATTTTTACACCCCTGCCGTTAAGATAGCACATACCGACGTTGTTTTGCGCAATCGGATATCCGTTTTGCGCGGCGCGGTAATAGTACAAATACGCCTTTTCACCGTCCGCCTTGACGCCGCGCCCAAAGTTGTAGCAGTCTCCCACATTGTTTTGCGCCGCGGCAAAATCGTTCTCCGCCGAACGCATAAAGCAATCGAACGCCTTTTCCAAATCGACTTCCACACCCAGTCCGTGCTGATAGCAAAAACCGAGGTCGTTGAGTCCGCCCGGGTGATTTTTATCCGCGGAGGCTTGGAATATTTCCACAGCCTTATTGTAGTCGCGCTCGACAACCTGACCCTCGAAGTAGAAGTGCCCCATAGTGAACTGCGCGTCAAGGTTTCCCATTTCCGCCGCTTGGCTGATAAGCTCGTACGCCTTTTTCTCGTCGTGCTCAACGCCTAAGCCGCGTATATAACATACGCCCAGCGAGAATATGGCGGGCGCGTATCCCAGCCTTGCACTCTGCTCGTAGCCGTCTACGGCTTTTTTAAAGTCCACCGGCATGCCGTCGCCGGTAAAATGCTTCTCTGCTTGGTCGAAGTACTTCTTCGCCAAAAATTCGGTGGGCGAAAGCCCGCTTTGATTGTTGTTTTTTGCCATATTAACCTCTCGGTATTACATTAGTATGCAATGACCTTATAAATATTTTACCACAATGATATGTAAAATGCAAGTACAATTCGGAATTCGGAATGCTGAATTCGGAATTGGCGGACTGCGCTTCGCGCCCTTATTAGATTTATTAAAAGTGCCGTAAGGCACAAAATAATAATTCCTAATTCATAATTCCAAATTAATATTGTATCGCCGCTTTTACCTTTTGCGCAACGTCATCGCCTTTTAGCAAGCGTATAAGCTCCAAACCCAAATCGACGGCGCAGCCCAGCCCGCGCGAAGTAGTTATGTTTCCGTCCGTTACAACTCGTGCGGTCATATCCATGCTCGCGCCTATGCAGCCGCCCTCGAAGCCGGGAAAGCACGTCGCCTTTTTTCCGCGCAAATATCCGTTGGCGCCCAGCACGACCGCAGGCGCCGCGCAAATCGCCGCAATGCGTTTGCCCGACTTGATTTGCTTATCTATCGCAGACATAAGCGGCTTACAGCTTGCAAGATGCTCCGACCCCGGCATGCCGCCCGGAAGGAAAATCAAGTCCGCGCCCGACAAGTCCGTTTCGCTCACGGTCAAGTCCGCTTGGATTTTTATTTTGTGCGAGCCGACGATTTGCTTGCCGTCCACCGATACGAGCGCAGTGTCTATCCCCGCGCGGCGCAATAGGTCCACAACGGCAAGGCACTCCACCTCCTCTGTGCCGTCGGCTATCATAGCGTAAACCTTTGACATAGTAACCTCTCGATTATTGATATGTGTTATTATACCGCATTTTTCCGAAAATGTAAACAGCTATAAATAATTCGGGATTCGGAATTATGAATTCGGAATTGATTGACTGCGCTTCGCGCCCTTATATAATTAGATGAGTGGATTTACAATCGATAATTGCAATATTGTTTTCTTTATGGTATAATCAACGTATGGAAAAACTGTGCGTAATTTTCGGTGCGGGCGAAACGTATTCGCCGCGCAAGCATTTTTCAAAGGACGACCTTATCATAGCCGCCGACGGCGGATATGCCGCGGCAATCGCAGCGGGACTGGAACCTAACGTCGTAATCGGCGACTTCGATTCGGGCAGCGTGCCGGAAGCCGCCGCGCATGTGATTAAGCTCAACCGCGACAAGGACGACACGGACATGCTCGCCGCAGTCAAACTGGGACTACGCCGCGGGTACAAAACGTTTGTGCTGTACGGCGGCACGGGCGGTCGCCCCGACCATACCTATGCCAACATTTCTACGCTTGCGTATCTAAACGCATACGACGCGCGCGGCTTTTTGGTGGACCAATCGGCAATAGCGACGGTGATAACCGACGGCGATATAACATTGCCGAAGACGGCGCACGGCACTGTTTCCGTATTCGCGTACGGCGGCACGGCAAGCGGCGTGACCTACAAAAACCTGAGCTATATCCTAAACGACGTGGAGCTCACTCCTGACTTTCCGCTCGGCGTATCCAACGCCACAACCGACAAGCCCGCAAAAATAAGCGTAAAGCACGGCTCGCTACTTATTTACTTCCCGAGATAAATAAATTATTAAGAATAAAAAGGATGAGATCCTTCGCTACGCTCAGGATGACAAAAGAATTTTACTTGTCATTCCGAGCAACGCGAGGAATCTCATCCTTATTTTATAATTCTTAATTCTGCATTCTTAATTCTTAATTTTATTGACCTTGCTTTTTCATTTCTTTTTGCGCGGGCTTGGAGCCGAGCTTGGCGGCTTGGCGGATAAAGCCTTGACCGTTTGTTTCGTTCTTTTCCGTGCCGTGACCGTTTAGGTAGCACAGGCCCAAATAGTACATGGCGTCGGCATGCTTTTGCTTTGCCGCCTCCTTGAACCAGAAATACGCTTGATCGTAGTCGATGTCGATATCCTCGCCGGAGTAGTATAGCGTACCCAGCGTGTACTGCGATTCGGCGTCGCCTTCCATTGCCGCGGCGGTAAGCTCGTCAAACTTCATCCAGAATTCTTTGTTGGCAAGCTGGCTGCGGTATTCGTCCATGATTTTTTCGTTTTCGGCAATGAGCTTGCGCTCCGCTTCGATACGTTCCTCGGTTATGTTTATGCTCGCGTTGTATTCCTTGCGCTTTTGTGCGTCGCCCAGCACGTCGTACGCCGCCTGAACCTTTTGCAGCTTGGCTACTATCGCGTCACCCGACTTGCCGGCATAGCGCTTGTGCAGTTTGTTGTACGTTTCCTCGATTTCCTCGTCCGTCGCCCAAATGAGCACGCCCAAATCGCCGTAAAGCGTGGGCTTGGCAAGGCGCTTGTCGGCATTGGTCTTTTTGGTCCATGCCTCTATGCGCTTTTCGGTATCGGACAAAAATTCCTCGCTCTTGGCGTACTGTTGCCACTGCTCGTTTTCGGCGCGCAACGTTTCCACCTCGGCGGTGAGTTCTTCTATCTTTTTGTTGAGCGCGTCTATCTCGTCTTGAAGCTGTCTGCGTTTATCCTGTTGAAGTCGTATCTGCGCGGAATTCTTCAAGTCATATTGCTTGTTGTCGCGTTCGAGCTTGCTCACGTTGTCGGACAAATCGGACTTTTCTTTTTCTATCTTTTCCTTTTCCGATTGGATAGCGGACTTTTCGCGTTCCAGTTCTTTTATCGTCTTTTTGGCTTTGTCAAGCTCGGCTTTGAGCTCGGAGTTTTCGTTTCTGGCACGCTTTGCCGCGTTGCCGCCCTGCTCGGACAGCGCTTCTTCCAATTCCTTTATGCGGGTGTTGGCAAGCGTGTTTTCGCGGTCGCGGTGAACAGCTCCTGCTCCAAATCGCGCCTGTCGTCCTCGGCGTCGCGCAGCTTGCGTTTAAGCTCTGCTTCGCTGTCTTGGAGCGGCTTGATTTTTTTGTTTTCGGCAACTGCCGTTGCAAGCGCCGCTTTAAGCTTTTTGATTTCCGCGTCCATTTGCGCACGCGCTTCGGCTACGCCTTGCTGGTACGCCTGGTTGACCAGGGCTTGTATCTGCGCTTGCGCCATGTTCGCTTGCACTTGCGCACGCATACGCGCCGCGGTCATCGAATCATGTCGGCCACCCATGTTCATATTCATGTTCATGTTGCGGAATGCCGCCTGCCGCGCCGCTTCCTGGGCCTGAGCGCGCTGGCGTGCAATAATCTCTTCCTGGCTGGGATGAGGAGCACTCGCCTCTCTCAGCTTGGCGTCGTATTCCGCGCGAGACTGCGGGTCGGACAACACCGCGTTCGCTTCGTTTATGTCCGCAAACTTGCTTGCCGCCGACGCGTCGTCGGGGTTGACGTCGGGATGGTATTTTTTGGCGAGCACGCGGTAGCTGCTTTTTATCTCCGCTTCAGTCGCAGTCGGCTTTACGCCCAAAATCTGATAGTAGTTCTTCATACGACTTAATTGTACAATAAGGCGCGAAATTTGTCAACATTTTAATCCGGGATTATCAAAGAGGATGACACACTATAATCAATACTAAACAATACGTGTAAAGTTTTCTTGCCTACTTCTTTTCCAAGCAACGTAAAACGCAATAATAAATTATGACCTATCAAAGAACATATTAGCAAAATAAACAACCAAACAATACGCGTAAAGTTTTCTTGCCTACTTCTTTTTCAAAAGAAGTAGGTTAATTCTGCATTAAAATATGCTCGCCCTTAATCATGGGATAGCGCACTAATGCTGTGCCGTCAAGGTTGACCTTGTTCATATCCACGGCGGTTATTTGGCGGTTGTCGTAGCTTGTATAGTACAGCACGCCCTTATCAACGTTATAGCACGTCGTATATATAGTCGTTTCGTAATGGCCGTTGTCCAGTATGCAGCAGCCGCGCGTTTGATCGACCGTACCCATTATGTGAAAATACTGACTGACGCTATGCTCGCAGTCCTCGCACGCCGGCGAATTGAGCGCGGTAAACGCCGCGCGCACAAACCGCGACTGCGACGACAAATCACCCGGCAATCCCAGCGCGCCCATACCGCGGCTGTATTTGTTAAATTCCAGCTTGTCGGAAAACCCGACGGTGGGCGGCTTGGGCGTAAGGCTCATGTAATTGTTAAGGCAAAACATTTGCGTGGGGAACGGCGGATTGTTGGTAAGCACGCCAACATTGTTGTCGTACACGTGCATGCCGTCCTTGTCGCATTCGACGACGATTGCCGCGGTTTTATCGGCAATCATCCAGTGCAGCTCGGCGGCCGGCAAGGTGTCACTGAACGGCGTGTCGGTCAGGTTTATGCGGCTAAGCAGCTGCTTGGCTTGCTCGACGGTAGCGCATTGACACAGTATCCACGGAATAAACTCGAACGTGGCGACGTTATCCTTGCCGCACTCGGGCTTGCAAAACGTCGCGTTGCCCACGTAGTTAAGTCCCGCCATGGCAAGCCCCCTGTCGTTGCAGGCGTCGTAATACAGCGGGGTTCCGTCCACCACGTACGCCACGCCGATAATGGCATGGTGCGCGGGAATAGTGCCCATCTCGCGGAAGTAAAGCTTGCGCCGCCGCGGCGTAATTACTATCTCCTCTTTATACGCGCAGTCGTTGTCGAGCGTACGCCCGAAAAAGAAATTATTGGAATTATACTTTAACGCAGTACACATAGTCAGCTCCTTTACCTATTATAAATATTAACGCGATAATAATTGTTTATGCCGTATCGATACAAAAAGCAACAACAAGCCATGGATATTTCCACGGCTTGTCGTGCATTGTTATTTATGATTATTCGATTTACGGTTTAACGGTTGTGTTCGGCGCGGGTATCAAAATCGTAGCCGAATCACCCGTCATTACGTCGGGCAGCTCGCCGTTCCACTTGGACAGATACTCGATATATTTGAGGTACTCGGATATTACGGCGATTTCCGCGGCACTCTTGCCCTCGAAATTAATTTCGTACTCCGCCTCGGTAACAACGTTGCCGGCCTCGTCCGTCGTTGCCGCAGTTACTTCCTTAACCTCGAACCCGAGCATACGCGCAACCTCGAGCGATTTCAGCTTGGTGGCACGCGCTTCGGCCTTGGCGATAGCAATCTGCGCTTTGGCGTCGCCTTCCGCGGCGGCAATGCGCGCCTCGGCGGCAAGCTTGGCAACCGCAAGCTCGGCTTTCGCTTTTGTTTCCGCAACACTCGCGGCTGCGGCAGCTTCTATCTTGGCCTTTTCAGCCTCGTATTCCGCCTTTTTCTGTTCCTGCTCTGCTATCATCTTTTGCTCGACAGTCTGCTCGAACGCGTCCGAAAAGTCGATGTTGGTAAGAACGGCGGTATTGATTGTTACATAGTAGCTTTCCGAAATAGCGCCCTGTATAGCTTCCTCGACTTTGGGCGATATGCTAGCGCGCGTTTCGATAATAGTCATAGCCGAGTCGCTGGACAGAACGGACTTGGCACGCTCTATGGACACGCTACGGATTTTTGCGGACAAAGCTTCCAGCGAGCCGTAGGTCGTGGCTATTTCTTTAACCTTGCTCGTATCTATCTGATACTGCACGGTCATGCAAATATCCATCGTTTGCGCGTCCTTGGAGTACGCGTTGTCGCGGATATCCAGCGTTTGCACCTTGGCGTCGTAATAATCGTATTTTTCTGTGATCCAAAAATCGAAGTACGTGCCGGCGGTGCGGACTTCCCTAATTTCACCCAAATGTTTTACCACTGCGATTTCGCCCGCATTGACGGTGTGGAAGCTGCCGGGGATAAAGAACACCAACAGCGCAAACAACACGCCGCAGCCCAAACCGACCCAGCGCAAAATTTTCCACAGCGGCTTTACTTCGCCTTCGCGCGGAACGACGCGATTGCCTGCGCGCACCGTTTTGCTCGTCTTTTTTGTGGCGAGAACAAATGCGACTGCACCCGCTACCATAAGCGCCGCGAAAAGTAGTCCCAATACTACACCGATTGCCATAATTACATAATCTCCTTTTTGTATGTATTCTTATTTGTGCGGGGCGCCCCGCGATTTACAAATATATAGTACCACATACATTAAAACTTGACAATACGATTTGCATACATTTTTTGCAAAATACTTGTAATTTTTACAAGAAAAAGATTCCCCACTATTTGCGTGAGGAATCTCATCCTTTTTAATTCCTAATTCATAATTCCGAATTCCGAATTACTTATATATTTCTATTTCCTCGCCCGCCGCGCGCCGGTTGCAAACAAAGTAAGAAATCGGTATAGTAGCCGCAGCTGCGACAAACATTGTTATGCCGACGCCCGCAATAATGTATTCTACCATATTGTTATGTTCGCGGCTTTTAACGTAATCCTCATACGTAAAATATTCCTTTCTGTACGTCGACAAATAATAGAAAGAATTCCACTGATTTTTGCTTACGCCGCGCAGCGAAAACTCGCGGTCTTTATCGTTGTCTACGTAAATCGTAACCTTATCGCCTATTTTGACTTCTTTGAAAAACGAATAATCGAACTCGTCTAAATATATGGAATCCAATCGGTACTCCGTCGGCATATCGTAAAATCCTATTGCTATATATCTGTACTTGCCAGTTTGTTCGCGGCAATATTCGATACGTCCCGTCACGGGAGTATACTCGTCGTAGTTGGGTTCTTCGCTAAACACACCCAAAAAAGCAAACATTAACGTAGCGCCTAAAAACATAAAGCAAGCGCAAAATATACATATCATTTTGAATTTGTGTTTACTCGCGCCTTTTACCTTTTTGTTTGTGTACTTGTATTTATCGCCAAGCCAAGCGTCATCTTTGCTTAACTCGGTTTTCATATTGTTAAGACACATCAATAAACTAATCACCAAAGCAAAGGCGTACAGTACACCTATGAATATAATTTGAGCAGTATAAGAACCGATAAAATACATCAGCAACAAGAGAGCCGGCAAAAACAGTATGCTAAACACCGAAAAGTTTCTTAAAAATTTTTTTCGTCTTACTGGGTAGCTTGCTCGGTATTCACGCCCAAGCTTTTCCAAAACGGCATTTTCTTGAACGCGGGTTTCTTTTTGGGTTTCGTTTTCCGCGTTCGATTTTCTTTCATTGATAAGCCCGATTAATACTGTGATACCGTTCGTCATCGCATCGGCAAGAAACAGACGTTTATTGTATTCATCGTAAAACCCGATATACAGTTGTCCGTTGTGAATACGCCGAATGTCGTTTACGTTTATTATTTTGATTTTGAAAAACCTGCGAACGTATACCTCGTCGCCCTTGATTGCCTCGTAATCAAAATACAAATCGCAAAGCATAAGAAGACAAATAACAGCAAAGGACAAAAATATGCCGTATATCGCCCAAAGCGAGGTTCGGTCGTTCCAAGTATAATAACCGATTATTTCCGACGCGACAAACAAAAAAGAAATGCAAAACCCTACGTGTCCGAAAATCAACAAGGGCTTTGTCGCACCCGTCGAAAAATCGAAATCGGGTCTTTTCATTTTTTTATTGCAAATATTAATAAGTAAATACAAACCCGCCAATATCACAGTTGTAACTATAAAAATAATCAGCATTGCTATAATCCTCTTACTAATAATGTAACATGTGTATTTACGCCGTTCAATGCCGTTTGCCGACAGTTTTTACAAGTTTTATGTAATTATTACAAATTAAAAGAGGACGGCTTATCGCCGTCCTCAATTCCGAATTCATAATTCCGAATTCCGAATTATTTTTGTATTATGCTCTCGCCCGTCATTTCCTCGGGCTTTTCCACGCCCATAATGTCGAGCAGTGTGGGCGCTACGTCGCAAAGCGCTTTGCCCTCTTTGAGCTTGGCGCCCAAATACTTGTCGCCTGCAACGACGAGCGGAACGACGTTGGTGGTGTGCGAGGTGCAAGGCGAGCCGCCCTCGAACTTCATAACTTCGGCGTTGCCGTGGTCGGCGGTGACTATTGCCGTGCCGCCGCTCTTCCAAATCGCTTCCACTACTTTTTTCAAGCACTCGTCAACGGCTTCCACAGCTTTAACGGCTGCGTTCATAACGCCGGTATGTCCTACCATGTCGCAGTTGGCAAAGTTGAGTATAAGCACGTCCTTGCCGCTTTCCACCTGCTCCACCGCTTTGTCGGCAACCTCGTATGCGCTCATCTCCGGTTGAAGGTCGTAAGTAGCGACCTTGGGACTTGCAACAAGCACGCGCGTTTCGTTGTCGTTGGGTTTTTCCACGCCGCCGTTAAAGAAGAAGGTAACGTGCGCGTACTTTTCGGTTTCGGCAACGCGCGCCTGCGTGTAGCCCTTAGCCGCAAGGTATTCGCCGAGCGTGTTCTTTAAGTGGCGCGGCGGGAACGCCGTAAGTATATTTTTGAGCGTAACGTCGTACTGTGTCATGCCGACGTATGTGATAGGCTTATAGCCGCCCATGCGTTCGAAGCAATCGAACTCGGGCTCGGTTATGGCGCGGGAAATTTGACGTGCGCGGTCGGCGCGGAAGTTGTAGAATATCATGCCGTCGCCCGCGTTCAAGCCCTTGTAGTCGCCTATAACGACGGGCTCGACAAACTCGTCCATAGTGCCTGCGGCATAGCTGGATGCTATTGCCGAATCGGCTGTGGAAAAGTGCTTGCCCGACGCGGCGAACACCGCGTTGTAGCCGCGCGCCACGCGCTCCCAGCGGTTGTCCCTATCCATATAATAATATCTGCCGACAACGGTCGCTATCGCGCCCACGCCGACTTCTTTCAATTTTTCTTCAAGCTCGCGTATGAACGCTCTGCCCGAATCGGGCGGAACGTCGCGGCCGTCGGTAATGCAATGCACGTACACCTTTTTCACGCCGCGCGCCTTGCACAGCTCGAGCAGTGCATAGAGGTGGGTGTTCATGCTGTGAACGCCGCCGTTGCTCAAAAGTCCGACCAAGTGCAGCGCCGCGCCGTCCTTGGCGTTGACCGCGTCGATAACCGCATTGAACGCAGAGTTCTTGCCGAACGAGCCGTTTTTGATGGCGTCGTCGATTGTGGTGATATCCTGGTACACAACCCGACCTGCGCCGAGGTTGAGGTGACCTACCTCGCTGTTGCCCATCTGCCCTTCCGGCAAGCCAACGGCGTAACCCGACGCGTTGATGTACGTAAGCGGGTACTTATTCATGAGCATATCGATAAACGGCTTTTTAGCCTTTTTTACCGCGTTGCCGTAGTCGTCGGGGTTGTAGCCGAATCCGTCGAGAATAATAAGTGCGTTCATTATTTTAACCTCTTGGTAAATTACAAAATTGATATATTATATATTATTTTGCAGCATTGACGATATATGCGAAATCATCCGGTTTTAAGCTGGCGCCGCCTATAAGTCCGCCGTCGATTTGGTCTTGCGCCATAAGTCCGTCGACGTTTTTGGCGTTCATGCTGCCGCCGTACTGAATACGCATACCGTCGGCAATTTTCGCGCCGTACAGCTCTTTAACGACCGAGCGGATATAGCCTATCGTTTCGTTGGCCTGCTCGTCGGTAGCCGTCTTGCCGGTGCCGATAGCCCAAACGGGTTCGTACGCTATAACGACTTTAGCGGCGTCCTCGGCGGTTATTCCCTCGAACGCGCCGACAACCTGCGTGCGGCACACCGTTTCGGTCTTGCCACCCTCGCGCTCTGCAAGCATTTCGCCCACACACACGATAGGGTTAAAGCCGTTTTTGAGCGCCTGAACAAGCCGAGCGTTGACCGTCTTGTCCGTTTCGCCGAAGTATTGGCGGCGTTCGCTGTGACCGATAATAACGTAGGTCGCGCCCGCTTCCTTTAACATCGCCGCGGAAATCTCGCCGGTAAACGCGCCGTTGTCCGCCCACGCAATGTTTTGCGCGCCGACTTTGATATTGGTGCCTTTGGTAAGCTCGGCGGCAAGCGCGATATCGGTAAACGGCACGCACACCACCACGTCGCACTTGGCGTCAGTTACTTTGGGCGCAAGCGCGGTTATAAGCTCGCGGCACTCCGCCGCCGTCTTGTTCATTTTCCAGTTTCCCGCAATGATGGGCTTTCTCATAATATCTCCTTTTTGATAAAATGAATTGTTATTTGTTCTTAATGTTCGGCGTACCGCCGAACATATCACGCGCCAAGGCGCATATCACAACCGCGATAGCGGTTATTTAACAAATTCGTTTACGAATTTATATCGTCGTGCGCTATGCGCGCATATATTCCGAGCGCCGCCGCCACCGAAGCGTTGAGCGAATTTATTTTGCCGCGCAACGGGAGCGACAGCACACCGTCGCAAAGCTGCTTTGTGAGCTTTGATACTCCCTTGCCTTCCGCGCCGACAACCAACGCGACCGCGCCCGATAGATTAGCTTTGTAAATGTCCTCGCCGCCCATGTCGAGTGCGTACACCCACACGCCGCGCTCTTTAATCTCGCGTATGGCGTCGTTTACGTTTACCACTCGCGCGACTTTAACGTATTCCGCCGCGCCCTCCGCCACCTTGATTACGGTGTCGGTTACGGCTACCTGTCTGTTCTTGCCGATTATTACGCCGTGAACGCCGCCGCACTCGCACGACCGAAGTATGCTGCCGAGGTTGTGCGGATCCTCTATGCCGTCGGGAATTACGATAAACGGCTGCTCGTTTCGGCTTTCGGCTAGCGCAAAAATGTCGTCGATATCGCAATATTGAAAGTCGGACGCGTAGCCGATACAGCCTTGATGAACGGCGCCCTCCGCCGCCCTGTCCAAGCACTTTTTGTCGCAAAACCGATATGGCACGCCCGCGCGTTTGGCGAGCGTAACTATTTCGGTGGTGCGCTCGTCCGCGCTTTCCCTAAGCTCTATGCGGATGAATCCGCCGCCGCTTTTAAGCCGTTCGATAACGGCGTTTTTGCCGAAGATTTTAATATGCTACCGCCGTTTATTTGTTGTCAGTGTTTATGCTTTTCAGCATTTCGCTGTGCTGCTTTTTCACTTCCGCCGCCCTGCCGCACGACTTGGCGCCTTCGGGACAGCCGCCGTTAACGCAACCCGGGCCACAATGACTGAACAGATTGGGCGCAACCTTGATAGCCTCCTCCAGCATCATCCATGCCACGGCGCGAATTTCCCACTGCGCACGGTTGCAGCAGCGCAGTTCGAAAAAGTGCATAAGCTCGCGCGCGTTCATCGTAACTATCATTTTTGTTTCGCAAGCGTTGGGGAGAACGAACCGCGCGTCCTCATTGGACGATTCGCCGTGACCGAGCGCGCTTTGCCAGTCGCGGTACCAGTTCATCATGGTAGCCATTTGCCCCTCGTATCGTGCGACCGCCGCCGCGCCCATGGCTTCTATTGCGGGCGGGATAATATAGTTAAACGCGCTTTCCGACACGTAACGCTGTGAACGCACCGAAAACGACGCTATCCTGTGCCGCGTGATTTGCGCCAAAAACGCGCGCGACACGCCCTCTATCGAAAACGTGAACGACGCATGCTCTACCGGCGACAAGTGTCCCATGTCCATAAGACGGGCTATGAACTTGCTGTTGTCCTTGGCCATGATGTTTTCCGTCAAATCGTCCAGCTCTTTGTCGGAATAGCAAAGCCTTGCGGCAAGCGCGACCGTCGCTTCGGGATCGGATGTGTAGCGTATCAATTTGACCTTGGGTTTGACTTGCATGATCGTTCCTTATTAGTGTATTGCTTATTTAGCAACAAAAGTCTATTATTTCACGGCTTTACCGTTACTCTTAAACCTATATCGACGCATTGCCGAAGCAGTTCGCGCTCGCGCTCGGTATCACCCGACATGTGTACGTACCCGATAACCGCCTCTAACGCCGTAGCTTTGTGGTAATCGTCGGGCGAAGCCGTTTTGGCTCTGGAATGCAGGTGCGCGTTTTTGGCTCGCCGCGCTATGTCCGCCTCGCCTGCTGTGAGCGCGTTAGCCTTGATAAGCTCGTCCAGCACTGCGGCTTGGCACTTGGCATTGACCAGTCGCGACGCTGCGGTGTGTAGCGTTCCCACAACGCCGTCGCTCGCCGCCGTAACGTATTCCCTGACGTACAGCGTGTGAACCGCGTCGCCTATAAACGCCAGCCCGACGGGCGTCAGCCTTTGCACAGTCGTGTTTTCCACATAATCATTATACATTTTGTCGAAAAAGAAGTCAAACATTTTAGTATGAGTGTGCTCCTTTTGTGTTCGGCAAATTGCCCGACAAGAAATTGAGTATTAAGTCGAAAAAATACTTGAATTATGACTTTTGACATGATATAATGTATATAGTAATCAATAGCACGAGGAATAGAATGACTAAAACCGTTTCTTTTAAATGCGCCAAATGCGAAAAGACCCACACCTTTACGATAGGCGCGCAGGACATGCCGATGCTGCAAGACGCAATGGCAAAGATGCCCGAGCGCGACGCGGATAAGCTGCTCGAAGCAGTCAACCGCATGCTTATGAACAAAAACGAGGCGCAGCGCACGGCGTTCATGATGAACAACGCCGACGCAATGTCTATGATAAACTACGACGTGTGTGCCCAGTCCATAAACCTGTTCGACGCGGAAGATATCCGCACCATTTACGGCAAGTACACGCAAGACCAAATAGACAGGCTTAACAAGAGCATGGGACTGTGGGCAGCCGCGCAAATGTCCGAGGGCTTTATGGCGTTCAACTGCATATTCTATTGCAGAAAGTGCAAAAAACTCACGCAGGGCATGTTCTTAAAGGTACGCTCGGTGGAAGACAAAAAAGAACGCACCTTCCTTTACACCCCCAAATGCCCCAACTGCAACAGCGAGCTTGCATTGGTAAACGACGCGAATATGGGCTATATGTTCGACGGACTCACCGCCCGCGCACCCTGCCCCGACTGTGGCGGAAAAATATCCGTAGTCGACGTCCGCTTCAAACCGTAAATAAATAGTAAACTACAAAGCCCTCGAACGAACATATTCGAGGGCTTTTACTATCTACGGATAATTGCATATTAAGTAAGATAAATTGAAATTTATCTTACAATATCTTTTCCATACCTATTTTTTGTATATGCAACCCTATCTTTTCATAGAAAGCAACTGCGTTTTTATTATCCGCCCATACATTAAGCGTTACATTATAGCAACCGCATTTTTTGGCATACTCAACCACGAAATTATACAACAGCTTGCCTATACCTTTACCGCGACAAGTTTCGTCCACGCACAAATCGTCAATATAAAGCGTTGTATTATCGGTATGCGACGGCTCGTCGCCGTTGTTAATTAACACGCAAAACGCATAACCTAACACCTTGCAGTTTTCGGTTGCAACGAATATGGGTTTAGTTTCGTCTTTAAGAATTTGCCTTAACTGTTCGTCAGTATATTTTTTTGCCCCCGAAACAAATAAGTCGGGACGCGCATCGCTGTGTACTTTGTGTACCTGAAAAAGCAAGCAGTCAATTCTTTCAATATCAGACAGTTTTGCTCTGCGTATTTCAATTTCATTATTCTGCATTGATATCAAACACCTCGTTAAACTACTGTTTATCACTCTATTACTATACAATAATCAGATTAAAATGTAAAGCAAAAGCGCACTCGCCTTGCTTGCAAGGTATAGTGCGCTATACTTATTCTCTGTGGTAAAATTCCCTACGGGAACTACGGTAATGCCGAGAGTTTATATTTTGCTATATTTACTGTGCCGAATTACTGTTCTTTGCTTGCGAGCGTTACAATGCCGACCGTGCCTATACCGATATGCACGCCGCCGACAAGGCACATAGGCTCTACCTCTACGTCCTTAATACCAAGCTTGCTTTCCAAGCGCGCTTTGAGCGGCTCGATAAACTTGTCGTCGCCGATATAGTAAAGCATTATGCTGTCAAACTTTTGCGGCAAGCGCGCGATTGCCGCTTCCGCCGCACGGTTGAACCCGAGTGTTTTTGCATAAATGGAAAGATCGTTTTTTGCAAACTCAAATACCGGTTTGATTTTCAGAATGTTACCGACGCGGGACAGCAATTTGTTAACCCTGCCGCCTCGAGCAAGCTCGGTAAGCGACGCGGGTATAAACTGCATTGCTATGCGCTGTTGCAGGTCGGCTGCTAATTCCAAAAGCTGCTCGAACGTTGCGCCCGCCTGTTGCGCCTTTACTATCTCGCGCATAAACATAAGTGCCGAAGGCCCCGCCTCACCGGAATTGACAGCCGCTATTTTTTTACCCTCGTAGTCGGAAACCGCTATGTTTGCAGAGCCGATGGTGCCGCTAAGCCTATCCGCAATGGTAAAAATCAAAATCTCGCTGCCCTCGTCCTGCGCGTAAATTTCATCAATCGCCTTTTTAAACTTTTCGGGCGACGGTTGGGATGTTTTGCCGCCCGTCTTGCTTTTGGCAAGCTTTTTGTAAAAATCGGGCCACATTTCGCGGAAGCCCTCGTCATACTCCTTGCTGCCAAGCGTCAACGTAAGGCTGACTACTTTTATATCGTATTGCTCGACGTACTCCCGCGTCAATCCGAAAGTAGAATCGACAATAAATTTTACCATTTTTTCACCGCCATGCAGTATTTGCTCGTTTTTTGGACCTGCCGTATAATTATTATACTTTCACTAAATCCATATTCAATGCGATTACATTATATCATATTTTTTTTGCAAGGTCAATCCTTATTTGCAATATAATAGTCACAATCATACGATTTTAACATTAAATCATACGTCCAAATACGATAAAAACACAAAGCATACACTGCGCATACTTATTGGCACACACAATTTAGTCGTTTGATTTTAACTACCAAAATAACGTTCCAAAGGCATACGCAATCCAAAACGCGGTAAATCCCGACACTGCCGTAAACTCCAACGCTACGGTAATTTTAAGCCACAGCGTTTCGATTTTCGGCATTACGTAAAGGTTGACGCAAGCTATTACACCACCCACGGCCCCGCCGACCGCGCCGAAAATAAGCGCGGGCACCAGCACCAATACAGCCAAAATGTATTCGAGCACAGTCAACTTTCGCACGACGCAAACAGGGCCTTGCAACGTCGCGGATTCGACGTAAATGCCTTTAAACCTATTGCCATGCACGCTAAACTCTACTTCCCCACCGTCAGTTTCGCCTACAAACTTTTTGTTACTTTTGCGGGTAAGCTCAATTTCGCCGTAACGCAGTTGTCGCCTACCGGTCCAAAAACTTTCTGTATAAACGAGATCTATATTTTTAGTCGACTCACTATTAATCGTTTCGGTCATTACACATTATCTCCTTTTTGAAATCCAGCAAGCTTAGGCAACTCGTCTATAACCTTCCAAACCGAATCGGTATCAAACTCCAAGTTGCTTTCTATCCATTGCGCCGAGCACAAATTACTGAGCGCCGTGCGTTTTACGCTTGACGAAGGGGCGACGGTTTGATTATTGGCAACTACGGTATAACCGTCGCACGCGTACACAAATCCGTCGGTAAACACACTACTTCTTGGATACAACATTTGTCCCCATTCCGCATAGAACGATTCACCCACAGCGGTTATACTGCCCATTACAAACGAGCTGTTTACAGTGCCGTAGTCCACTGCGCCTACCAATCCGGCAACGTCCGCTCCGTCGGCGTTTATATCTATTTTTACGTTAGCATAGCAGTGTTCGACAGTTGCCATAGATTTTGTAAACGACGACGTAAACCCGAGGCTACCGACTAACCCACCTACACAAAACTTGCAAAACTCGTCGGTAACGGCTGTAACAGCCATAGTTCCGTCGGAATAGCAGTTTGTAGCCGTCCCGCCGGAAAACTCTCCTATAAGTCCGCCAAAGTAACAATATCCGTTCGATTTAACCACGATGTTGCCGCTCGTCCACACTTGCGATACAACGCCTTTGCCGCTAACCATTGCCGCCAATGCGCCTACGTATTTGCAATTCGTTGCGTTTATGCTGTAATTATCTATACCGATATTCTTTACCGTGCCGTACATTGAGCCGAACAATCCCACCATATTGGCAGTCGAATCAAAATACCCGGCATTTAGCTTTGCATTGGAAACCGTATGGAAATCTCCGTCGAACACGCCGCTAAAACCGTCTATCGGATACAAAGATTTGTTTTCGCAATCTACGTCGGCAGTTAGTCGGTAATATGCTTTGTTATTCGTGCCTTGCATAGCAAATAAATATAAGTTGAACAATTGCTCGTACGAATCAACTCTATATGGCGATTCTTCCGTGCCGCGCCCTTTATATGGCTCACACCACTTAGCCGTAAACGTAAGCAAAGCGTTGTCTACAACGGTGATATTGCTTACTTGCAAATCGGCCGGATACGCCTTGTCGTTACATTCCCAGCCCATAAAAACGTAGTCGCTTTTGCTTATAGGACACTTTGGCATTTTAAACTTTTCGTCGTATTTTACGATTTGCGGAGTAACAAGCTCGGCGTCGCCGTCCACGTCAAACGTTATGCCGTATTGTATAGCCGTCCACTGTATCGTTACGTTTATACTGCCGTATTCCGCAAGCTTACTTACAACAGTGCCTGCTTCATACAGCTCGTCGCCTATTTTCCAGCCGTCAAACTTATATCCGACGCGCGCCGGAGGTGTCGGCAACGTGTACTCCTCGTCATACTGCAATGTTGCTTCATCTATGATTTTTGCGCCTATGCCGCTGTTATCGTAATACCCGCTTAACGTAAGGTCATACGAATTCATTGTTTGCGTAAAGCATATTCGTATTTCGTCGTCCTCATCGGTCGTAATATATTTATAATCACCGTCGTATTCCTCACCGTTTAAGTACACGGTGCATTCGTCTACGGTATGTCCCGATTTCTTTTGTATTTCGTTCCCGATAAGATTGCGTACTTCTTCTTCTATGTCCGTAGCATAAACCCAAGAATAAACGTTTTTGTACGTTTGCATTCCTTCGTCGTTTTCTATCTCAATGGTAACGTTATCGTATGATTTCGGATACCAATTCACCCTAAAATCAATCGTCATCGGCATATCCAATTCATACTCTTCGCCGACTTTCATTCCGGAAATATCGCCCAACTCGTAGCCGAGATGTTCGGTTGCATACGGATTGTAAACGACATAGCCCGATTCGTCATACACAAATTCCTCGGTTTTTAGCTTGTGCTTACATTCGCTGTGCCACGCCATATTTCCATTGATATCATAAAAATAACACTTGTAAGAAATATTGTACGTATTAGGCGCCCAAACGGCAACCGCGGTTTTATTTGCAACGCAGTGCGTGCCGGAAGTATACCAATCGCCATTCTTATAAAGCTTGCCGTCAATCGTCCACCCGGCAAGCGTATAACCCATTTTGTGCCAGCCGGTGCTATCAATCTTGATTTGACTGTCGGAATAGAACTCAATGCTATCGTCGTCATGATAATAACTGACGCCGCCGTTGCCGTCGTAAGTAAGTAACACGCAAATAGCGTCCCAGCTTGCCGTAAGCTTAACTACGTCGCCGTCGCGCTTTGCAAGGTCTTTAACTACGTCGCCGTCCTCGTACGTAGCTCCGGTGCTCGTGCGCCAATACAGCATCTGCTTGCCGTCCGAATTCTTGTACGTAGATTTAGGCAGTTTGACCGATTCACCTATTTTAACCGTCAAATCGGGCATTGTGCTCCGCCCATAATAATCTATAAATCGTATCGTATACGAATTGCTAATTCTCCATTTGCCGTACAGCGTAATATCCGCATAGGCGGTAGTCGGCAAAGGTTTGGCCGTACTCAATTCAACGTCGGCATACCAGCCGTCAAACTTATATCCGTCCTTATCTGTGCTCGGCACCGTAATCGTGGCGCCGAACGGCAGTTCTTTTTGCCAAAACACTTTATCGCCGTCCATAAGCTTTACGCTTACCGTCTTTGGCAACACGCTTTTTCGGCGCGGAATAAACGTAACGCACGTCACGATAGTGAATATAACTATTACCGCAAACAAGCACAATGCAAGTATTGCGGGTATCGTTTCCATATTCTTTTTTGTAGGCGGCGCCGCGACTTCTATACATTTGTCGTCCGCATGCGCAACATGCGTAGGCTCATGCGTCGGTTTCGGTTCAGGCACAGACTCCGACATAGGCTTAGACTCCGGCAAAATCACCGATTCGCGCTCGGTATTAGGCGTCGGTTCCGATTGTTGCCGCACTGCGGTTTTGAGCACCATGCTTACCTCTACACCGTCGGCAATGCGCATAAAGTCGTCCGAAGTTAAGTCGAAAACGCTACACAACCTTCGCATAGTGTCAATATCTATTTGGTTAGTACCGTTTTCCCATTTACTGACGGCTTGATACGAAACGTTTAGTTTGTCTGCAATTTGCCGTTGCGTATAATCATAGTGTTTTCGGAGCTTTCGCAAAGCCCCACCGTAATCCCGCATACGTACTCCCTATCGATTTATTGTGGTTTCAGTATACAATAAATCGACTGATTTGTAAATATGAAACGACTAACCGAAACGTAGAATGGATATATTTTATATTGACAAAACGCCCTACTTGTGGCTATAAGATAAAAATATTCGATTAAAATACTTGACAAAGCACAGTTTGCCTTTATATAATTAAAACGCTACAAGCAAGGGCGCTGTACATTTTAACGGCGTCCTTTATTTTTTCGGAGGTATTATGACATATATTCAACAAGTGCGCGAGCAAGTTGCCGCGCGCAACGCAGGTCAGCCCGAGTTTATGCAGGCGGTGGACGAAGTGCTTACCACCATTACGCCCATAATCGAAAGCAGCGACGTTTACAAAAATAACGCCATACTCGAACGCATTACCGAGCCTGACAGGCAAATAATGTTCCGCGTGCCGTGGACTGACGACAACGGCAATTTGCGAGTAAACCGCGGATACCGAATTCAGTTTAACAATGCTATCGGCCCGTACAAGGGCGGGCTCAGGCTTCACCCCTCGGTCAATCTTTCCATTATCAAGTTTTTGGGGTTCGAGCAAATATTCAAAAATTCGCTTACAGGTCTGCCTATCGGCGGCGGCAAGGGCGGCTCGGACTTTGACCCCAAAGGCAAGTCAGAGCGCGAAATACGCGATTTTTGCCAAAGCTTTATGACCGAGCTTGCGCGTCATATCGGCGCGGACGTTGACGTACCCGCAGGCGATATAGGCGTAGGCGGGCGCGAAATCGGCTACATGTTCGGGCAATACAAGCGGCTCAAAAACGTGTACGAGGGCGTACTTACCGGCAAAGGATTACCCTACGGCGGCTCGCTTGCGCGTACCGAAGCCACAGGCTACGGGCTTGTTTACATAGTGCAAAACATGCTGGAAGCTATCGGCAAAGGTTTTAAGGGCAAAACGGTAGCCATATCCGGTTCAGGCAACGTTGCGATTTACGCGGCGCAAAAGGCAACCGAGCTTGGCGGCAAGGTTGTTACAATGTCGGACAGCAACGGCTGGGTATATGACAAAAACGGCATAAACCTTCAAATCGTCAAGGACATTAAGGAAGTCAAACGCGGACGTATTAAGGAATACGCCGACCAAGTAGCCGGCGCCGAATACCACAGCAGCGGCAAGGTGTGGCAGGTAAAGTGCGATATTGCCCTGCCCTGCGCCACTCAAAACGAGCTGGATATTAACGACGCTAAAACACTAATCAAAAACGGCGTTACCGCCGTCGGCGAGGGCGCCAATATGCCGTCCACCACCGAAGCAATCAACGCCTTCCAAGCGGCGCATGTTTTGTTTATGCCCGCAAAGGCAGCAAACGCGGGCGGCGTTGCCGTGTCAGCGCTGGAAATGAGCCAAAACTCCCAGCGCCTCAGCTGGACGTTTGAGGAAGTCGACGGCAAGCTAAAAGGCATTATGCGCGGAATATTCGACAAAACGGCTTCCGCAGCCAAGCTGTACGCAACCCCCGCCGACTACGTTGCAGGCGCCAACATTGCGGGCTTCCTCAAAGTTGCGCAGGCTATGATTGCACAGGGAGTTTAATTTAATTCGGAATTATGAATTAGGAATTCGGAATTGAGGGTGGTATAAGCCGCCCTCTTTTTGATTGGGAATTTTGACTTTTTTTGTTTTCTACGGCAGTCTTAATTGTTTTACCTAATTGGAATACGCCGAGAGCTATCAAAAAGGCACCGTAGCATGCGCGCAAAATATAACCGCCCGAATACTTTGCCAAAAAGCTTCCGCCCACCGCCCCGATAGCCGCAAGCACAACAATATGCACCGTCTTGCCGAAGGTTACGTATCCGTTCTTTTTGTGTATAACAAGCGCGACGACGGACATAGGGATAAACGCTATCAAGTTGACGGCTTGCGCAAGGTGTTGGCTTAATCCCGCCGCAAGCGTCAAAAGCGGTATTAACAGCGTTCCTCCGCCCATACCCATACCGCCTATTATCCCGCCGAAAAACGATACGATTATTATAATCTGTTGTGCCGTCATACTATCACCAGCTTAATTCCAATGCCTATCATCATCAGCGCAAACATTATGCCGATAAGCGTGGGGTTGAGTTTGTTGAGCAACGCCGCGCCCACTATTCCGCCCAGCACTACGCCGATGCACGCGCACAGTACGATTTGTCCGTCAAAGAACCCTGCGGCAATGTATATCGAAGCGCTTATTATGCATATCGGCAAAATTACGAGCAGTGCTGTGGCATGGGAGCGTTTTTGATCCAGTCCGCTCAGTGCGAGCAGCGGTACGGCGAGCATTCCGCCCCCGCCGCCGAAAAATCCGGATACCAGCCCGACGGCGACGCTGCCGCCGCAAACGAGCATTGTTTTTGTCTTTCCGTTCATATAAATAGTTTTTCTTACTTTTGCAAAAAATATTGCATATACCGCCGCGCCAACGACACGCGCGACAAAATATTTTACGTTAGCGGTGATTTATGCCCAAAATCATTTGCAATTTACTCTAACATATTATATAATATACATTGTACAAGAAAAATCAACCATTATAAAGGTGTTTTATGCACACTATCAAGAGACTGAAAAACAAATCGATAACCTTACTGCTGTCAATCCTGATTGCGGTTTCGCTTTTGTTCGGCGCGACATTTATGGCGATTCGCCCCGCGCACGCCGACGAAGTGGAGGACACAAAAGAGTTCGAGACGACCGCGCTCTCGTTAAGCAATACGCAGTTCAGTTCGTCGTCGGGTAGCTACCCCGCCAACCCCAGCTCGTGGTCGGGCGAAAACGTGGACGGCGGCAAGTACAAGCCCGTAAGCGGCGTTGTAGATCTTACACCGTCCGTATACTCGTCGGGCGGCAATAAGGAATATAAACTTGACCAGTACCCCGAGTACGCCAAAGAAACCGATATCCCCAAATCCATATTCGGCGAGGGTACCGAATTCGGCGGCGACAAAAAGACGCTTATGATAAACACTGCGCAAGGCGGAAGCGTTGCGTACGCATACAAGTCGGAAGAAATGACTTTGGCCACCAACTCCTTCTACCGCTTTTCGGTGTGGGTAAAAACGGGTAGCTTTGCCGCGCAAACGGGCGCAACGGTCAAGCTTACCGGTCTCGGCCAGTACTTTGCGTTTAACAATATCGACACGGTAAAAGACAATTACAACGACGACAACAAGCTCGAGCTTGACGCGACCAACAATTACGGTTGGGTCAAATACTCTCTTTACGTGCGCACGTCCGCTTCCCTGTCCAAGACGGTACGCCTCAGCTTGGGCTTGGGCGACGCAGTAACAGGCGACGATGAAGACCCCGATACGTCAGTGCGTCCTGCGCATGGCTACGTATTTTTCGATGACGTCAAGGCCGAGCGCATTTCGGCGTTCGACTTTGCCGCGGAAACGCTCAGCTTTGAAAAGCTTGCAGGCAAAGACAATGTTTACGGCAAAGGCACCTCGATGGCTATAGACCTTAACGAAACCAAGTCGTTCACCACGACGGACGGCAAGGAAATAGGCACCTTCTCCCAAAACATTACCGAATGGAATACCAAAAACGTCCCCTACGACGCGTACGACGAAAACGCAACCTTTGCCGGCACCGCTCACAAGGATGTTTACAATTCCGAAATGATAATCAAAGACCTTGACTCCGCCAACAACGTTTACGGCTTTTCTCAAAATCCGTGGGCGCCTTACGGCAAAGCGGAAGGCAAGGAATTCTTAAAAAAGGAATCCCCTTTCTTTGCCGGCGCGCGCGAGGCCAATATCATGGTCATCAGCACGTACAACGGCGACGAGTTTACCAAGGCGGCGGCAGGCGTCGCTTCCCCCTTTGTCAAGATAGAACGGTTTAAGTATTACCGCTTCTCCGTTTGGGTAAAGGATGATAACATCGAGGACGGCAACGGTATTTCAGTACGCATTAAAGGCAAGCTCACTACAAACAACACCACCGCCGAAAAAGAGACGTTACTCAAAGAATACACCAACCTTACCGGCGACAGCTCCGACAAGGCACACTACGGCTGGAAGGAACAAATAATCTATATCCACGGTTCTATGCTGTATGACTACAACGTAAGCTTCGAGCTTTGGTTGGGTGCACCCGACGCGCAGTCGTCCGGTATTGCAATGTTCGATAACGTAACGCTTACCGAGCTTAAATATTCCGATTATACCGCTATGTCCGAAGCGGACGGCGGCAACGTGTTCACCATAGACGATACCGAAAATTCCACAAATATCGTAAACGGCAACTTTGTCAACGTCGGCGATATGGACGAAATCAAGTTCCCTATGCCCGTTGCAGATTGGAATTACCTTACCACCGACGCCGTCAACACAACCGGCTTTAACCCTTCCGCGGTTAATACCGACGACGTTGTACACGGCATTATACCAACCGACTACGACACTTTCAACGCCATTGCGGCAAGCGGCGCCATCCCCTACGTGGTAAGGCCGGATGCAGACGATCAAAACGTATTGTTGCTTTCTTCCCCCACAAAAACGGCGTTTTGCTATCAATCGCCTTCCATAACACTTTCTACCGATACAGCTAACAAGCTTACCGTTGATATGATGGTAGGTCAGGTAGATGGATACGGCGCGTCGCTCGTCCTTAAAACAACCGACGGAAACGTTGTTTCCACTATCGAAAACATTACCGATACCAAACGGCAGTTTAGGACGTACACCTTCTACCTTGCCGCTCCCCTTTCCGACCAAACCGTTTATCTCGAAATTTGGTTGGGCTTGAACGACAGAACTGACAACAAGCAAAAGCTTTCGTCCGGCTACGTTTACGTAAAGCAAGCCGCGCTTAACGAATGGAAAGCCGAGGGCGACGGTAATGTGGCCGACGAGTTTAACGCCAAGCTCCAAGAATATAAAAACACTGTCGCCACACACGGCAGCCTTAACTACGGCATATACTCCTTTGCAACACCTTCGCTCGACTACTACGACGTCTACTCCTATGCGAATGACGATGGCTTCGGCGTTCCCTATCAATGGAAAATGTCCTCTGCCAACAGCAGCGTCGAGTACGGTATGTTTAACGTCGACGACAGAAAGGGCTTGGAAATTTATCCCGGCTTCAAGGCCGACGGCTTGACCGGCAATATGTTGTATATTTACAACACCGACAAAAACCGCACCAAATACACCTACGACAATTCACTTGCGCTTGTCGCCAACAAGTATTATCGCATTGACGTTAAGATTAAAGTACGCGTTACCGACGAAGTGCGCAATGATACAACCTCTATCGGCGCAGGCATAACGCTTACAGGTTCGTCCGCAGCGTTTACCAACATTAAGGACACCACCACCATTGCGGACGTGAATAACGAAGACAGCCGCGATTACGAAACCTTTAAGACCTATTCCTTCTATATCTCTACCGGCGACAACGGCGGAAGCATAGGCTTAGACATCACATTCGGCGGCGATCAAAAAGAAGGATATATCCAAGGCCGTTTGATTGTCGGCGCAATCGAAATGACCGAAATCGACAACCTCGATTACGAAACCGCTCAAAAATCCAATGACGCACAGGTAATAGCCGTCGAGCTTTCCGAGACTAATCCCGATACCGACAACTCCAATACAGAAGCGCCGTCGAGCGAAATTCAGTGGTGGATTATCCCGACAATAATATTTAGCATTGCGTTGATCGCGGTTGTCATACTGATTGTGGTTGTACGTGTTCGCGATCACTTCAAAAAGAAGCGCAAGGTCACCTACTCCACCGAGTACGACCGCAACGACGTTATGGACGATATCGAACGTCTCAGAGCGCAAACTGAAAATAAAAATACAGTCAAAGCAAAAAAGGCCAATAACGAGGACCTGTACGAGGAAATTCCCGTACCGCAACCCGAAAACGGCGACGAGTCCGAAACGGAAGCCCATACGGACGACGAAGCAACAGAGCAACCCGTCGAACAACCTGCCGAGCAAGAACCCGAAAAGCCTGCTCAAAAGCCCGCAGAAGATTTGGATGACTAATCAATAACCAAAACAAAAAAGCTCTCGAACGTTTTATTCGAGAGCTTTTTTAATGCGTACAATTGAACGTATTAAAAAGAAAATTTGTAATTTATACAACGAACCGGTGTACTAATTGTTCTTGATAATTGCTGTGTCTTTTGATTACTACATTTTATATTATAATAGTTACGTTGGGATTCTTTTCTTTTATAAATGCGACAAACTCGCCACAGCCTGCAAAAGTCTTGAATATTATAAAACTCTTTTTGGCTGTACTCACGCGAACAATGCCTAATGAATATTTAACTTTGATTATATCCTCATACGCGAACCTTTTTCTAAGTCCTAATGCGTTTATGTATTCGCAGTATTGATCATTGTATTTTACCTGTCTTAACATTACCCATGTAGAAATATAAATTGCAACAAGACATATACCGAAAATTATAAGTAATGTTATACCATCATCTTCCAATGCCTCGCGCGCTTGCGGTATCATAAAAAAAATAAAAAACGCCAAACATACCAATGTGATAAAAACTACTGCGATTTTATAAAACAAAGAGAGTGCTTTGTCTGTACGCACTTCTCTTTGTGCCGCCGCGTTTTTATTGTCTTTTTCTTCGCGTTTCTTTAAACGCGGAGCAATGTAAGACATAACTAAATTTACAACTATCATAGCTATAAGTATAGGCAATACGGACAGTAATGCTCCGCGCATAACAAACACCTCTATTTTATAAATTATCGTTTATAATCGCACGCGATTGCTTCGTAGCGTACAGCCATTATATCATATTGAACACAAAAATACAAGCAGTTAAAAAGGTTGAAACTCTTCACCGCGCACTATGCGCTTGCTCAGAGTAACAAAAGTATTGGCACATTTAATCAATCTCTTTTTGTCATACTGAGCGCAGCGAAGTATCTCAACCTTATTATAATTCTTAATTCTGCATTCTTAATTCTTAATTAAAATTAATATCCGCCGTCAACGTGAAGCAGTGCGCCGTTGATAAAGGACGATTTTTCTTCTGCAAGGAAAAGCGCGGCGTGGCTTATGTCCTCCGGTCTGCCTATGCGCTGTACGGGCGTATTATCGACTATTTTTATAAGCGCGTCTGGCGGCACGTTGTCGTTCATCTCCGTTGCAATCAAACCCGCTATAATAGCGTTTACAGTCACGTTTGCAAGTCCTACCTCGCGGGAAAGCGCTTTGGTAAGTCCGTTTACACCGGCCTTGGCTGCAGAGTACGCAGTTTCCGTACTCGATCCACGCTCCGACCAAAACGAGCTGATGTTTATTATCCTGCCGAACCCGTTTTGTACCATATCTGGCAAAAACGCACGCGTAGCCAGCCATACGCCCTTTAAGTCCACGCCTATTACCCTGTCGAAGTCCTCTTCGCTATCCGTTTGCAACAAGCCTATATGCGCTATACCTGCGTTGTTGATAAGCGTATCCACGTGTCCAAACGCAATCTTATCGTGCATAGCTTGTACCTGCTTTGCATCCGATATATCGGCTTGTATGGCTTGGCACGCTATTTCCTTGGCGTTAAGCTCGTTTACAAGCTCCATAGCCTGCTTTTCCGACTTATTGTAATTGATAATCACGTTATATCCGGCATTGCCGAAGTCAATCGCCATTTGCCTGCCTATGCCGCGTGCGCCGCCGGTTATGAGTACCGTTCTTTTCATCTGTTTGTTCACCTACACTATGTTGTCGGGCAAATCGTTTTCGAACAGCACGACCTTGTTGCCGTCGATTTCCTTTAATGCTTCCACCGCAGCATTGCGCGATGCGAATATCGTGATTTTACTATCATCCATTCCGTTCTTTACCGCGCCGCTTTTTATGTCCTCGGCACGAGAGCCGACAAGAAAAGCGTAGTCGCACACTGCGGATATTTGTTTGCCCAGTTCGACGTTGCTAGGCTTTTCCAGTGCGCCTAACTCGACAAACCCCGGGGTTATAATCACCTTAGTGCCTTCAAAGCATTTTAACACGTCCAGCGCGTTTTTTGCGCCAATCGGGTTGGCGTTGAACGCATCGTCTATAACCGTCACGGCACTGCCGCTTTCCAGCAGCTGCAATCTGTGTTCGACGGGCTGTGCCTTTTCCACTGCCGCGGCGATATCGTCAAGCGACACACCCAATTCCAAAGCGATTGCCGCGCACACGCACACCGTTTCGGCTATGTGCGCGCCCAAAAGCTTTGCGGTAATATCTTTCCGCTTATCGCCCGCTACCAAGCAAAAGCTTGTGCCACGCCCGTCTATAACAAGATTTTCGTACGCTACGCCGTCGCCCGATACAACCGTTTTGCAAGCGGGCTTACGCTCTGCAAGCGCTTTGCAATCCTCGTTATATCCGTTTAGTGCAAGCACACCGTTATCGGGAAGCGTCGCCGCAAGCTCGTACTTTACGTTGGCTATGTCCGCTCTTGTTCCCATTGTTTCGGCGTGCATATCGCCCACCGCGGTTATAATTCCGTAGGCGGGATTTACTATGTCGCACAGTTCCTTGATGTCGCCCTTATAGCGTGCGCCCAGCTCGGCAATAAATACTTGCTCGCCGTTAAGGCTGTTGTTTACAGTCTTGCATACGCCCATAGGCGTGTTGTAGCTGCCCGGAGTGGCAAGCACGGTGTACTTTGCTTCCAGCATAGCTTTAAGCAAATTCTTTGCCGTTGTCTTGCCGTAGCTGCCGGTTATGCCTATAACTATGGGCGACTGTTCTTTCAGCTTGTTTTTGGCGCGTTTAACGTATTTATGATTGTTTAGCTTTTCAAACGGATAAGTAATTAAGTTGGCAAGCAACGCCACAAACGGAACGGCTATACCCATTGCCGCGGTAAGCGTTTGGCAATACACCGAATAGTACGTTGCAAGCGCAATCGCACCACCCACCGCAAGCAGTAATATAAGGTTTACGATAAACAGCCGTATCATACGACCTGTGAACTTGATTTTGTTTGCGCCGTTGCGCCGTACTGCTACTACAAAAACTATTGCGAAGATGCAATAGAACGCCACTGCGCAGTACCGCGCCCATTCGAATGCCGAAAAACAAGTGATATAAATTATCTCTGTAATGAACGAAAACAGCATGAGCGCGGAATATCGGATAAGCACGTCGTAATTTGTGCTTTTCCACCAGCCGAAAACGCCGTGTGCCTTGTAGCCCGACAGCTGTATGATTTTCAGCATCGGTATGCTTATTATCGCCGACAGTATTGCCGCAACTCCGAGAGCAGCGACAGAGATATAAAATTCCATATGCTTATTCCGTTACGAAGTTTTTTAGCTGTAATGTGAACTTGTACTTACAGTCTATATACGAATAGTGTCCGCCGTCCGTCATTATGAGCAAGCTGTTTTCTATACCGCGTAGCAAACGCTTGGCCATATACGGCGGAGTGTCGCGGTCGCGCTTGCCCCAAAATATAAGCGTTTGGCACTTGATATACGGTAGCAGCCTATCCAAATGAGTGTTGACTATGCGCACAAACACGCCGCGCATATCCGTATCTACTTTATTATAATCGGTTGAACCGAATCCGTCAAGGGATTTGCCACGCTTAACCCTATGATGATAACGCGCAATACGTATTTTCTTTTTAAGACTGAACTTCGGTTTAAGCCCCGCGCTATCCACAAGCATTATTTTTTGCGCCAAGCCCTGCGCAGCGAGTATGATAGCAACCCGCCCGCCGAAGCTGTGCCCGACTATTATCGGTTTTTCTATGCCCTGCTCCAACATAAAGTCGCGCACGCACGCGGCGTATTCGTATACGCCCCAGCTGCTCGGCACCTTTTTGGGGAACGCAAAGTTTACGCAATTTACACCCCAGTCGGAGGCCGCTTTGTACGCACCCGCAAACGAGCGCAAGTCTCCGCCCCAGCCGTGCAAAAACAAAACGACTGTATTTGTATCGTCATGTGCGCGGCACATTTCGTACTCGCACCGCACTCCGTCCACAGTCGTTTCCATAAACAATACACTTCCTACAAATTTAGTCGCATAATCAGCGCGTCTTTTCCTTTGTAGTAGTTTTTTCTCTGCCCTACGCGTGTAAACCCAAGACTTTGGTAAAGTGCCGTAGCGGGCACGTTTCCGTCGCGTACAAGCAAGAATACGCTGTGTACGCCGCGAACCGTAAGCTCGTTCAACAGCGACGTAAGAAGCGTTTTGCCTACGCCCATTCGCCTATACTGTTCCGTTACGGCGATATTGGATATTTCGCACTCGTCGGCAGTAACCTCGCCGGACACGTATCCGCAAAACTCGCCGTTTGCTTCCGCGACCAAAAATATGGCACCGCTTGATATTTCTTCGGCTATTTGGTTTTCCGTCCACGGACAGTCTATGTACGCCTGCTCTGCCGCCGCGATATTGTGCGCGTCACGGCGTTCGGCCTTGCGCACCGTTACAGTGCCGCTAATCACAAATCGCCCTCACCGCGTTCGGGCTGTGCCTTGCGTATATACAGCGGCAACAGCTCCTTTTGGTCTAGCACTTCTGCCATATGCTTTTCCGCGGCAATCTTCATTTCGCGCATGCCAATGCCTACCGTTCCGGTAAATATGCCTGCCAGCTTGTTGTCGGTGGATACGGCGTAATCCTTGTGCGCATTGACAAACTTTAATGCGTCGTCCAGCGTCATGCATGTCGCGGGATCAAGCGTATTGTCGCCGTCAAACCTAGCGACGTAGCACACCTTGTTGCCCGCGTCGGCTACCGAAATAACCTTGTCGCTGTTATTGTTATATGAATTGAGTCGCAAATTGTTTACGCCAAAGCACGGCTTGCCGAGCGAATAGCAAAACGTTTTTATAGTAGTCAGCCCTATACGCAGCCCCGTAAACGAGCCCGGGCCTACGCACGCGCCGAATATATCGATATCGTTAAGAGTAGCGCCCGCTTTTTTCAGCAGTCCGTCTATCATAGGCATGAGTGTTTCCGAGCCGGCGTTTTTCAAATTCTCGTCGTAATAGTATTCGCCGCCGCTAAACAGCAGTGCGCGCGTACCCTCGGCGGTATCTATCATCAAATAGCTTTTCATTTTTCCACCGTCACCTCTCTCTTTTTGTCGTCTATCTTGTTTATCGTAATCTTGATTGTGCGGCAGCCGTCAAACATATCTTTTATGTTTTGCCACCACTCCACTGCGCAAACGGTGTCGTCCGCGCCGAAAAAGTCGGTAAGTCCGGCCTCCGCCGCCTCGTCCGCGCTTTCCAGTCTATATGCGTCAAAGTGGCAAAACTTATAAACCCCGCCGAAGTATTCGTTCATTATGGTAAACGTCGGAGAAACAACCTGCGCCTTAACGCTCAGGCCTTTGGCTATTCCCTTGCACAACACGGTTTTGCCCGCGCCAAGCTCGCCCGTCAGCAAAATTATATCCCCGCCCGACAATTCGCGCGCAAGGTGCTTGCCGAAGCTTTCCATCTTTTTAGGCGATTTTATTATGTAAGTTGTCGTTTGCATACGCACCTATATTTTAAGCTTTTTGAACAGTGCGGGAGCTGCCAGCGCCGCCCATGCCGCCATGAGGAAATACCGCAAAAAGCAGTACAGCATGGGAATGCTTTGCGGCAAAAACAGCTTGAAGCCCTGTTGTATGCCTACCGCCACGCCCAGCCCGACGACAAGCCGCAATGCTACAGTCCACCAAAGTCTGTTGCTTGCCACGTCGTACTTGACGTAACGCTTTTCCACGAAGTAGCCTATATCGAACGCCACAAACGCGCCAAGGCCTTTGAGTATATCCGCGCCGCTCGGACTGTTAAGCATACCTACGCCCGCCAGCACGGAAATGATTATTACCGACACTATTATGTTCGGGATTATAAACAGTTCTTCTTTATCGCCGAACAGCGATAACAGCGCGTTAAACGCTATGGCGCAAAACACGCCCACGGTAAGACCGCAAAAAACGTCCGACAAATAGTGCTGTCCCAAGTACATACGCGACAGCATGACAAGCAGTGTTGCGGCTATGCATACAATGGGCACGGCTTTGCTTTTTTGTCCGTACTTGATTGTGAGAAGTGTGGAAATGGACGCTATGCTTTCCGTATGTCCCGACGGGAATGAATACGTTGGCTCGGGATCGCCTATACTGCGCACGTCGTATGCGTTGAACGGGCGCGTGCGTTTGAAGCCGAGCTTTAAAAAGTTTGTGATTGCAACGCCCAAAATATAAACATTGAAAAACCTGTACGCATACCGCTTGTCCAAAACCCAGTACAGCACGACGGCAATTGCCAAAAACGCAAGCTCCGTGCCCAGCTGAGAAATGCCCAAAAACACCGCGTCGGTAAAGCCGTTGGACGCCCGCTGCAATAATTTGATTAAATCGGCTTCGAATTGCACTGTTAATCCTCGTACCGCTCTATATTATTTCCGTCCGACCAAAGTCGTTCTATATTGTAGAACTCGCGCATTTTGTCGGTGAATATGTGGATAATCACGCCGCCGTAATCGAGCGCTATCCATTCTGTATTTATGTCGCGCTTAGTGGGGTTTATTCCGAACTGTTTGGTAAGCTTGTCCTCTACATAGCCCATAAGCGCCTTGACAGCCGTACTGGACGACGCGGAAGCGATTACAAAATAATCGGCTACTATCGTCTTGCCGTTAAGGCTTACTATATCCACGTTGCGCGCCTTGTGCAAGCTGAGCTCGCCCGCCGCAACCGTCGCTATATCTTTAATTTCGTCGCCCGACGGCACAAATTCTTTTTTACGATTTTCGGGTTTTTGCTGCGGCTGCTCGTGCTCGACGTTAGCTTCGGGCAACGGAATTTCGACGGCGGGCGCATATTCGGGCGCGGCTGGATATTCCTTGCCGTGGCAAATGTGTTCATAGTAGTTTATAGCACGCAGCGAAAATTCGTTATGCTCCGCCCATTCTAGCGAATTTATTTCGTTTAGCGCGTACTGCATGGCAAGCTCGCGGTCGACCTCGCACAAGTACCGCACGTAGTCGAGAGTTTTGTACGCCCGTCCGCGCTCGGTCTTGTCCGCAAGATAGACGATTTCGTCAAGCACCGTCATGTCGGCATCCGCCATGGAGTGAAGGCGTATGGCTTGCGCGATTTCGTCCGAAACGCCGAACTCTTGCTGCGCTATATACGCGCCTATCGGTGCGTGCACGGTATCCTGCGGATATTCGGAAATATCTATTTTATCCGCGTATTTATTGGGATTCTCGGTTTTTGCTATGTCGTGAAGGATACACGCTATTACGGCGTCGTTGACAGACGCGCCGTACATTTTGGCAAGCTCCATGCCGCGCACAGCCGTGCCATGCGTGTGCCGTATACGCTTGGATGTAAGACCGTAACGATACAGCGCCTGCACATACTTTCCGTACGGATTGAACATGCCCTTTTTAACAACAGCGTCGTATACGACGGACGGCAAGTACTTATTGGGCCGGCCAAACGCGATATCGATTTTGGTTTCGGTAGAAGATATATCCAACCCGGAGAACGGCGCAAGCTTGATTTTTATCTTGCGCTTTTTAAGCGCTTTAAGCGCGTTCTCGTCAATCTTGTAGTTGGGGCGCTTTACCACGTAGAACGTTACAAGCGTTTTAAGCTTGTCTATATCGCGCCAACAGTCAAGGCGGTTTATCTCCTCGCTGCCTATTACCCAGTACAACTGCCCTTCTATGCGTTTTGCAAGATACGCCGCGGTGTCAACGCTGTAACTGACGCCCTTTTTGGCTATTTCGTAACGGCTGACCTCCGTCTTTTGCGAGGCAAAAACCTTTTTGCACAACGTGTAACGTGCCGTGTCGCCTTGGCTGTCCTGCTTGAACGGCGAAATATACGACGGCATTACTATAACGCGGTCGAAATTCTTTTCCAAGTTTTTTACGATATCCACATGTCCGTAGTGCGGCGGATTGAAGCTGCCGCCGAATATTGCTATTTTTGTAATGTTATTCTTCATAAGTAAACTCCGTATCGAGTATTCTGACTAAATCGCCCGATTTTATTCCCGCTTTTTTGAGCGCCTTGGTTACGCCGCCAACATCCAACCTACGCTGAAAGTACATAAAGCTGTCGCGGTCGTCCAGCACTACCGTGCGGGCAAGCTTTTCTATCATCGCGCCGCTAAGCACGTACGCGCCGTCGTCCGCGCGTGATATGGCGTAGGAATTGGGATCGACTTCCTCGTACGCGAACGGCTCGAACTCTATCGGCGACGGAGGCGGAAGTGTCGCAAGCCGCCGCGATATCGCGCGTGACAGCGCGTCCAGTCCGCTGTGCGTAACGCCGCTTATCTCGTAAATCTCGCCCTTTACGCGTGCGCGGAAATCCTTGATTTTATCCTTATCCGCACAATCGATTTTGTTGAGCGCAATCAGCTGCGGCACGTCCATCAACTCTTTATTATACCTAAACAGCTCGTTGTTGACTATTTCGTAATCCTTGACCGCGTCGCCGTCGGTTGATATGTCGACAACGTGTACGATTATGCGCGTGCGGTCTATGTGCCGCAAAAACCTGTGGCCGAGCCCCGCGCCGTCCGCCGCGCCCTCTATAAGTCCGGGGATGTCCGCTACCGTAAAAGAATTCTCGTCCACGTAGCACACGCCGAGGTTGGGCGTGAGCGTTGTGAACGGATAGTTCGCTATCTTGGGATTTGCACCCGTAAGCACAGACAGCAACGTCGACTTACCCGCATTTGGAAGTCCCGCAAGTCCGACGTCGGCAATGGTTTTTAACTCCAAAACAATTGAGCGTTCCTTGGTCGGCTCGCCCTTTTGGCTGAACCCGGGCGCTTGCCTGCGCGACGACTTGAATCGGGCATTGCCCTTGCCGCCTATTCCGCCTTTAAGCACCGTAACGCTGTCGTCGGGATAGAACATGTCCGCAATAATAGCGCCCGACTGCTCGTCGCGCAACACAGTGCCGCGCGGCACGTACAAAACCAAATCGGCGCCGTTTTTGCCATGACGATTTTTGCCCGAACCGTTGCTGCCGTTTTCGGCACGGTAATGCTTGCCGAAGCGGAATTCGGAAAGCGACGCCGCGTTGGGATTTACCTTGAACACCACGCTGCCGCCGTCGCCGCCGTCGCCGCCGTCGGGGCCGCCGTTGGGCACGTACTTTTCGGTATAGAACGACGTACAGCCGTCGCCGCCGTCGCCAGCCTTTATATAAATTTTTGCTCTGTCTATAAACATATTGACCCACTTAAATTATCTGTGCATACGATATTCCGTGCGGACAATGCTCTTTTACAGTGCAGCCCTCGCAATCGGGTGTGCGGGCATGACAGCAGTCCCTGCCGTGCCTGATAAGCAAAAAATGCACGTCGCGGTAATCTTCGGGCTTGAACGCCGCACACAAGTCTTTTTCCACCTCGTCGGGCGTTTTGCCGCGAGTAAGGCCAAGCCTATTCGCTACGCGGAATACGTGTGTGTCCACCGCTATCGCCGGCTGACCGAACGCGACGCTCAGCATTACGTTGGCCGTTTTTCTGCCCACGCCCGCCAGCGACAACAGCTCGTTCATTGTACTCGGCACTTTGCCGCCGAATTTGTTCACTAACTCCTCGCAGCACTTTTTTATGTTCGCCGCCTTGTTTTTGTACAGTCCGCAGCTTTTGATATACTCTTCCAACGTTTCGAGCGGCATATCGCAAAAAGCTTGCGGCGTGTTAGCCACACCGAAAAGCTTGCGCGTAACTATGTTGACACGCTTGTCCGTACACTGTGCGCTTAGTATAACCGAAATAAGCAATTCAAAATCATTGCCGTATTCCAGCTCGCAACATGCGTCGGGATAAGTTTGTTTCAGTTTTTCGAGTAATTGTTCGTTCATAGTATGTGTTTTTGCCGCTTCGCCTACTATCGGGCACGAAAAATGTAAGCAAGGCATACTTGCTCGTATACATTGTACCACAATAAAAAATAAATGTAAAGGTATTTTAATAATTCGATTGTCTGTATAAAGATTTATATGTTTGACCGTCGTACTCGTATATCTCCCGCAAGTACCCGAAGTGCCCGCAGTTGAGTACGTTTTGACACAGCTTGTAATCGTTGCACTTGACGGCGAGTCCGCAGCCCGACCCGCTTTCTATCGGCGCGTTGACCAACTTGGCGCGCCCACCTACCGCAGCTACCGCGTCGCAAAACCTTATTGCACTGTTACGTGAAGAAAACGAAAAAATGTAATTCATACGCTATAATTTCCTCTTAATAGTTCTAAACCGTCAAAATTCGCCATTAACTAATAACAGTCTTTTTACGGTCTTATTCCGTTATATGAATTTGGAGTGCCTTCTGTCATGATTTATTTCGACAACGCCGCAACCACTATGATCAAACCCGAATGCGTAATAAAAGCCGACGCGTACGCGCTAAAAAGCCTCAGTGCGAACGCAGGACGCGGCAGTCATTCCGCTGCCATTAAAGCCGCCCAAATAGTTTACGAGGCGCGAAAAGCGGTGCAAAAGCTTACCGCTTGCGACGATACGGCGTTCACATTCAACTGCACGGACGCGCTTAATACCGTTATATTCGGCACAGCCAAAAAAGGCGGACATATAGTGACGACAATATACGAGCACAACAGCACGCTCCGCCCCATTCATGAGCTGAGCAAGCGTATGAACGTCTCATATACCGCAGTCAAACCAAACGCGCACGGCGTTATCGACCCCGCCGAGGTGGAACGCGCCATTCGTCCCAACACCTACCTTATCGCGGTCAATCACGCTTCAAACGTTACAGGCGTTGTCGCGCCCGTCGCGCAAATAGGCAATATCGCAAAACGCCACGGAATACCCTACCTTATAGACGGTGCACAGTCAGTCGGATATTTGGACGTGAACATGCGCGAAATCGGGTGTAATTATCTATGCTTTTCTCCGCACAAAGGGCTGCACGGTCCGCAAGGCTTGGGGTGCTTGTGTGTACGCGGCAATCCTCCGCTGTTGCCGCTGCGGTTGGGCGGCACGGGCACGGCGTCGCATACGCTTGTACAACCGACCGACTTCCCCGAAGGGTTTGAAAGCGGTACGCTGCCCGTCAATTCTATATTCGCATTGATTGCGGCAATAACGCACTACCAAAGACAGCCGCTTAGCGTAACGCGCAACCTTGCGAATATCGGCGACTTGCTGCGCACCGAGCTGAGCAAAATTAGCGGCGTCAAGATTTACGGCAAGTATAACACTTTACCTAACATCGTATGCTTTAACCTCGCAAAAACAAACGCCGCCGCCGTCGGCAACATTTTGAACGAACAGTACGATATTGCCGTGCGCTGCGGATTGCACTGCGCACCGCTGTGCCATACGTATTTAGGCACGCTAGACTGCGGCGCGGTGCGCGCGTCGCTGTCCTACCACAACACCGCAAGCGAAGTTGAGTTCTTTGTAAAAGCGATTAGAGAAATAAGTAAGTAGAGTTAGTGCAAAAACCTACTCCGCTTTTATCATTTCCACAAGCGATAGAAGCCGCTGCCGCGATTGCTCGTCCAAGCCGGACGACACAAACGACACAAAGCCGTCCAACTGTTCGGTAGAAAACGTGCCGTTACGCTTTGCCGCAGCTACATTCTGTTTGAGTGCGCGAAGCAGCTCCTCCTCGCTCCTGCCCGCGTATTTTGCGGCGACCGCCTGCACGTCTTCTTTTAGCGTCGAGTTATCATTTTTATTACCGTCATGTCCGAAATCCCGTATACTGCGCATAAAAAATCCTCCACGCAATATTTTATGAATAACAGTCAAATAAAGTTACATAAGGAGTTATTTATGGACATTAAACAAATACTTCCGCTGCTGCTTAAAGGCAAGCTTGGCGAAAAAGAACAAGCCTTGCTCAAACTGACCGAAAATCCAGACCCGTCGGCACTGACCTCGTTATTGTCGCAAATGTACGAAAACAATCAAAAAGCGCCGCGCATAGATTCGTTCGCGACGCTTAAAAAGCTAATCCCCGCTCAAACGCTCGGGCTTATTATAAAATATTTCGGCACGAAAGCGCGGTCGTAGCATTGTCTATAACATTTTGTAAACTAAGCACGCAATACGGAAAGTCATTGCGTCGTTAAAGTTGCGTATGTTAAGTCCGGTGAGCCGCTCTATCTTGTCCAGCCGATAAATGAGCGTATTGCGGTGAACGTACATATGCCTGCTCGCTTCCGATATGTTGAGCGAGTGCTTGATAAATGCGTCCGCCGCCGTCATCAATTCGGAATCGGACAGCACCTCGCGGTATGACCTATCGAGCACAGTCTTTACGTACCGCTCCTTATCCGCCGACGTAAGCAATGCCAGTGACTTTATAAGCGCGTATTCCTTGTAGGAATATATATCGCTTAACGGATCGAACTCCGCGCCGCCTATAAGCGCGGATTTTGCGTATGCGTAATATTTGGGCAATTCGGACACACCGTGCGCAACGCCACCCACGCCGATTTTTACGTGTTCTTTAAGCTCCTCGGAAAGATTTTCCTTTAATACTGCGGCAAACTCGCCCGCAGAGCGATAGTCCGTATCGTTGTCCGACACCTTGCAAAACGCGGTAATGCCTTCCGACATATCGGTCACAAAATCATGCCCGTCCGCCATTGTGGCAAGGTATTCGGTAACGTTGTGGTTGCCAGCCTCGCTGTACACGGCAAACACAAAATAGTCGGACTTGCCCACATGTACGCCTTGCGGAACACTACTCGCGCCGCGCAAAAATTCGGCAAACGGATCGGACGGAGCTTTGGCAAGCAGTCCTATTACATACTCGCGCGCAAGCGCTGCGGTGACCATATCGCTTTCGCTGTTGCCGCGCATACTAAACGAATACGTCCTGCCGTCCTTTGTAACCGAAAAAACAATAACGCCATTTTTTTCGTCGCGCAAAATCCCGCCGTCAGGAATATCATTCGGCGTTTTAACCTCGCTTACTTCCAGTCCGCACACGCTTTTTATTTGTTTGATAATTTGTTCAGCTTGCATAATTTCCCCGTATATATCGGCAGCCTACTCGCTGTTATTGTACAGCTGCGTACCGCTCGCCGACTATCCTATACTCCGCTTTAAGTCCGTCCAAAGTCTTTATAAGTTCGTTCGCATTTTCGGTCGGTATTACCGCCGTAAACGACACGTTGGCTTCGTAGCGTATTTGTTCGATTGTGCCGTTAACACCGCGCACAACGGCGTTTACGCGCTTATACACCTCGTTGTTGCAGCATATTTCTATCGCCGTGCGCTTTTCCGCCTTGCTTACGCCCACTTGGGCTATAAGGTCAGCGGCGCTCTGCCTGTACGCGCGAGTAAGTCCGCCCGCGCCCAGCTTGATGCCGCCGAAGTAGCGCACTACCGCTATGCATGTCTTACGCGCATCGCTCGAAGCAAGCGCCGAATATATGGGCTTGCCCGCAGTGCCCGTCGGCTCGCCGTTGTCGTCGTAACCGAAGTCGTCGCCCTTTTCGTCGGCTATATATCCGTAACACACATGGCGCGCATCGGGGTGCTCGGCTTTTAGCGCATCGATAATCGGCTTAACGTCGTCGCGCGTTTCTATATGCCGCGATATAGCTATAAACCGCGACTTCTTGATGACAAGCTCTTTTTCGCCCTCGTTGACGCAAACTATCATTGCATTATTACTTTAAGGCGAACCTTTTTGCCCTTGCACAAAACGAACTCGGTATTGCCTGTGTAATCGCCCACCTTGCCGGTAACGTTGTCAACCTTTTTGTCGTCTATCTTAACGCCACCGCCTTCTATAAGCCTACGCGCCTCGCCCTTGGACGCGCACACCTTGCACGCCACCATAACGTCCAATAGACCGCTTTCGCCGTTTGCGCTTATCGTCACGGTAGGCATTTCGGCATTGCCGCCCTCGAACGCCGCCTGCGCCTTAGCTTGCGCGTCGACAGCCGCCGCTTCGCCGTGAATAATCTTTGTCACCTCGTAAGCAAGCCGCTTTTTGGCGTTATTTATGCGCTCGTCGCGGTGCGCACACATTTCCTTTATTTCGTTCAAATCAACATAAGTCAAAAGCCGCAGGCAGTTTTCCACTTCCTCGTCGTCGACGTTGCGGAAGTACTGGTACATCTCATACGGCGTGGTTTTGTTCGCATCCAGCCACAGCGCGCCCTTTTGGGTCTTGCCCATCTTTTTGCCGTCCTTGGTTTCGAGCAAAGAGCAAGTAAGGGCATATGCGTCCTTGTGCGCTACGCGGCGAATAAAGTCGGCGCCCGCCAAAATATTGCTCCACTGGTCGTTGCCGCCGATTTCCAGCATGCAACCGTAATCGGTGAAAAGGCGCAAAAAGTCGTACGCTTGCATAGGCATATAGTTGAATTCCAAAAAGCTCAAACCCTTTTCCAGCCGCGTTTTAAAACAGTCTGCGGTCAGCATTTTGTTTACCGAAAGATACGCGCCGTAATCGCGCAAAAAGTCTATATAGTTAAGCTTGCACAGCCAATCGGCGTTGTTGACTATGACCGCCGCGTTTTCGCCTTCAAAGCTCAAAAACCGCGCGAGTTGGGGTTTGATTTTTTCCACGTACCCTTCCACCGTTTCGCGCGTCATCATTTGCCGCATATCGTTGCGCCCAGACGGATCGCCTATCATTGCCGTACCGCCGCCCACAAGCAGTATAGGCTTGTGTCCCGCCTTTTGCATAATGGACGCAGCCATAAGCGGGATAAAGTGACCTATGTGCAGGCTGTCCGCCGTCGGATCGAACCCGCAATAAAACGTGACCGACTGCGACCCCAAAAGTTTGTACAAGTCGTCCTTGTACACAGTTTGCTTAATAAAACCGCGGGCTTCAAGCGTGTCGAAAACGTTTTGCTTCATATACAATTCTCCTATCGTATTTGTTACACCATATTGTAAACTATTTTTGAATAAATATCAACCCTTTACGCGCGACTTTTAATATTTGTATTACCAAAAAACTTGATTTTTTATTATTTATATATTACAATACAATTATGATACTCAACGAAAAATTCATTCGTTTGCATACGGGGCTTAACGTCAAGTTTGTCGATACTTGCGAATCCACCTTCGACGAGATCGGCAAGTACGACGCTATAATCGCGCAACGCCAAACCAAGGGCGTCGGCAGAGGCGATCATACATTTTTTTGCCCCGACGGCGGACTTTACATAGTTATGCGCGTGCAGGGCGTGTACATAAACCCGCACACGCTTACCCCCGCCGTGGGGCTTGCAGTACACGACGCCATTGAGGCAATATTGGGCGTGCAAACCAAAATAAAATGGGTCAACGACGTAATGCTCTACGACAAGAAGGTCGCGGGCATTTTGTGCAAAGCGGTGCGCAAAGCCGAGTATCTCGTGGGCATAGGCATAAACTTCGCCACCAATCCCAAAGAGCTTGAAAAAGCGGGGCTCGGCGATATTGCAATATCTTTGGAAGCGCCTGTCGCCCGCGCCTCGGCATTTGTAACGGGTCTACTTAGAATGATAAAGCGCGCGACGATTGCCACTTTCGATAATATCCGTTACGGCAACCTGTGCATAAACGTAGGCAGAACGGTGGAATTTACGCACAACGGCTTGACGGTGCGCGGCTATGCCGAACAAATAGCCGACGACGGCTCGCTTATCGTGCGCATAGGCAACGCCACCGTCGCGGTGGACGCAGGCGAAGTATCTATAATACGCAACGTAGACGGTGCGGTAATATTGGACGACGACGATAGACTATAACGGAATATAGAGGCACTTTTAGATATGAAACGATTTTTAAAATTCATGCAAAAGCTAATCGGCAACTTTTGGGTGCGGTTGATATTCCTTATCGGCTGTATCGTTGGCATACTCGCCTTGGGCGGAGCGTTCTCACCGCCCGAAAAAATCGGCGAAAAGATTATGGAAATTGTCACCAGCGTGGACGTTATTTCCATATTCCTGATTGCCGCCGTGTCGTTGATTGTGGCAAGCATCGTCGTCAAGTGCATGAAGCTACTCGAAGAATCGTACAAAATCGACGACGACCATCACAAAATCATTTGCCGCTACAACAAGCACGCCAAATACGCAATGGACAAAACCAAGGATTTTTGCGACAAGGACGGCGTTGTCATGTCACTATACAATGTTGCAAGCAGCCGCAAGCCGCCTAAAAATCCGATTGCCGACAAATACTCCGACGGCTACAAAGCGCGTCAAGCCGATATAAACTCGTATATGAACGGCAAGCTTCAACTGCCGAGCGTTAGCATTTTTGCCAATATTTTGGGCGATACACAAGTAACCTTTAACGACAGCACCGATATGTTCGAGCTTCCTCGGTTCGTCACCGAAAATAAGCTTGCGCTTATGGGCGCGCACAAAAATTCAACCTCGCGCAACAACGACACGATCCGCTTGGACGACATAGAGTTTTCGGACGGCAGGCTTGTGCTCAACACCCGCCGCACGCAGTATTACGATATGCTTGTCACCAACCGCTGTATGGATTACAAGCTTGACGATACCGTTTCTATACGCGGGATGTTCGAATACGGCGCAAAAGTAAGTCCCCTGTCCAAGTCTCAACTTGCCAACCAAATAGGCATTAACGGCCTTATTTTTTCCAAGGACGGCTACCTTCTTTTGGAAAAGCGCGGACACAGCAAAACCACATGGAAAAACAAGTTCGCCCAGCCAATTTCGCTCGCTATGAAAAAATCGGACGTCATACTCGAAGATGACGGCAAAATCGGCAACACTCCAAAACACGCCAACGACACCTTCCGTAAAATCATTTTGACCACCGTAAAAAAGAATTTCGGGCTTGACGAGTCCGACCTTATCGGCTTCGATCTTTCCACCAATCTTTTGGGAATTGCGCGCGACCTGTTGGAAGGCGGCAAGCCCAATATGTACTTTTACGTTATCGCAAAATACACCGCCGACGAGCTGACGGAAATACTGCAAAGCAAATCGAAAAAGTTTGCCGTGACAGCGCTGTCCGGACAAAAGCCCGACAAGGCGCTTCCGTCGCTTACAACCGACAAGTTGGACAGCGATTTCTACCTAATCGATATGAAAGACGTATTTATCGATTACGGCTACTCGCTCAAAGTCAAGGCGCGCAAAATAAAGCGCGTAAAACGCGAATACTACCCGCGTGTCGGGCGGCTTACGCAAGCGACGGACGGATTTGGGTTCCGCTGTCTTCGGGCGTTCAACGGCAGTTTAAAGCGAGAATGTGGCGAGGCACTGCTTGCTTGCATGTATTACGCCAATATTTGTAACGAAAGAATACAAAAAGAGCTTTCAATGTGAGGTGACGGTATGAACGGAAAAATTTCGGCTTTCGGAGAAATCATGTTGCGCCTGTCCGCAGGCAATGTCGGCATTGCATCGGCAACCGCGTTTGACGCGTGCTACGGCGGAACGGAATGTAACGTGCTGGCATGCCTTTCGCAGTTCGGGTACGATACCCAATATCTTACCGCCCTGCCCGACACCGAACTCGGCAATGCCGCGGTAAACCACATAAAAAGCTTCGACATAGACACTACGAATATCGTGCGGCGCGGCGACGTTATGGGCATTTACTTTGTGGAAAACGGCAACGGCAGCCGCGGCTCTAACGTGATATATATGCGCAAGTTTTCCGAGTTCACTCGCCTTACGCAAGACGATTACGATTACGACCGCATATTCGACGGCGTAACGCTTTTCCATATAAGCGGCATATCGTTCGCACTGTCCGAAAGCAGTAGACAGCTCGCTTTTAGGCTTATCGACGAAGCAAAGCGCCGCGGCGTAAAAGTCAGCTTCGACTTTAATTACCGCGCAAAGCTTTGGGATACGGCAACCGCCGCACAGTACCTTAGACAAGCAGCCAGCAAGGCGGATATCGTTTTGGCAAGCACGCTCGATCTTTCCGTGTTTTTGGGAACGACCGAAGCTGAATATTACAGTAAATACAACAGCGAATATTTGGTACTGCGCGACCGCAAAATATTATCGTCGGATAAGCACAGCGTAAAGGTTACCGTTTACCACAACGACGGACAGTCCGTAGAACGCTACTCATCACCCGTCGTGGAATTTGCCGTTACCGAAAAAATAGGCGGCGGCGACGCGTTTGACGGCGCTATGTTGCACGGACTATTAAGCGGCAAGGATTTAAAGTCCGCAACGACGTTTGCTATCGCGGCTTTTGCGTTGAAGCACAAAATAGCCGGCGATACGTTTACGGGAACCGAAAACGAGGTACTCGCCTACAAAGCGACCTTTGGAGATTTGCTTAAATGAAAAAGAAAATTTTGCTTAGCATAGCCAAGCCCGACAAGGACTTCGACCGTATGTACGCCGAGCTAACGCGCGTTGCGGACGTTACGATAGCCGATTTGGAAAACTACTCGCTCGACGGCATAGATATTTTTATCGGCAAAAATATGCCCGAAAACAAGCTGAAAACGGCCGACAAGCTAAAAGCGGTGTTCGCATACAAAACGGGCGTGGACGGTTTTCCGCTTGACGCGCTTAGCGACAAAGGCGTAATGCTGTGCAATTCGCATATAAATTCCGAATACATTGCGCGGTACGCGTTTGCGCTTGCTCTTTCTATTACAACGCGCATAACTGAGTTCGATAGAAAAATGCGCAATGGCGATTGGGATATATCCAATCCGTATTGGAAAAATCTTTTCGATATGAAGGTCGGCATCGTCGGCTACGGCAGTATTGGCAAGGCAATCAACAAGGTTCTGTGCGGCAACGGCATACCCACCTACACCGTAGACCGCGGCAAAGATTACGGCGATATTTCGCTTGTACCGACGCTCCAAGTACTGTGCCAAAAGACCGACTTGATTATGATTGCCCTACCCCAAACGCCCGACACCGACAATATGTTTGACGCGAAAATCTTTAAACTGCTCAAAGGCAAGTATATCGTCAACGTGGGCAGAAGCAACTGCATAGACGAACATGCGCTGTATTTGTCGCTTAAAAACGGTGAGCTTGCCGGCGCGACAATAGATACTTGGCGACAAAAACCTACTCCCGACAGTCCTATACTTAAACCGTTTGACGAGCCGTTAGACAAGCTTGACAACATTGTGCTTTCATCACACAAGGCTATGCAGGTGGACGACGGGCACAGTAAGTACGTAGACGATACGCTAAACAACGTTTTAAGTTACCTATCCGGCAATACGCCCCGAAACGTTGTCGACCTCAAAAAAGGATATTAAAAAACAACCGCACGGCATACACCGTGCGGCTTTTTGTTTATATTTTTTTAAACTTGCAAACTAATCGAATAAGACCGTTTCTATTTTAAAATCGCAGTAGTATTCGGCGGACTTACAAGTGAATTTCAGTACGCTGTAATCTGGGTCGGTCACGCCCTTTTTATAGAACAGTTTATCGCCGAAACGCCAAATCATATCCTTTGTCGGTTGATCTTGACATACCGCCATATCGCCTATTAAAGTCGCGCCTTGATACTTAAACCGTCCACGCTTGTAAAAGTACACGCAAGCCTTGTTGTTTGCAAGATACTGCGCCACCTTTTTGGACGAAGTGTTGGTGGAAAAATAAATATCGTTGCCGTCAATCACGCGCGGTGCAAGCATAGCGCGAATTACGGGATATCCATTCTCGTCCACCGAGCCTATAAACGCCGTCTTTTGTTCTTTAATAAAGTCAAGTATATCTTGTTTTGTCATACGTTACTCCTCTGTTGAATTATTATTGCTTATTGATTAACGGACTTTTTCCGTTTGACTATTCGTATTATGCTAAGCACAAGGCTTACTACCGCAAGCATTATCGCGCACGCCGCGACTATAAAAATCAAAACGGAAAGCCAGTTGACTTCGGTATAGAGCAGATACGCGCCGCATATAAGCGCAATCACGTTCGCTGGTATTACTGCTATATCTACGGCTATCGTCACAATCGGAACAAATATTAATACCTTTGTTTGCTTTTTAGATGCAAACAAAGTCCCTATGCCGGTTGCAATGTTTGCGATTGCACCGCCGAACGCCATCAAGCACAAAAACCCTATCACCAAAAATGCGGGAATAGCCGCCATAAAGAACAGCGAAAACGACATAAGCAAGCAACAAAAAGCCATAACGGCAAGAATAATGCCGTCAATTCCCAGCACCACGCCGAGCGTGATATTCAATCCGCCCATCGCGCGTTCGAGTTTAGATGTTAACTTGTCAACCGTATCGATATTATCGGTCATGTATATTAAGCTCCCTTCTCAAACAACGAATTGGGAAAATTTTTCGCGACAAAAACAGCTACCGCTTTTTCTCACTGCGGCGCTTGTCGTTGATTATTTCAAGCGCGGCTTCGTCTATAACCGTTATGCCCTCTTGCTTGGCTATGCTTACCATTTGCGAGAGCGCGGCTTTCAAGAAAATGCGCGGGATTTTTACGAGCTTGGCGCATGCTTCGTCGGTAAAAGTCACGTCGGGGTCAATGCGTTTTGCGGCGTACTTGACCGAATTCAAATCGCCGTCCTTTGCTTGGATTTTTTCGGGGAAAGGCTTCTTGAACGCCGAGCACCAAAAGTTGGTACTGTCACGGTAACCGTAATCGACGGGCACCTTGGGAAAGCCCTTGGCGGTAACGCCGTTTACTATCGCGTCGTAATACTTATCTTTCATAAGTATCTTGTCTATTTTGAGTATAAAGTGCGCGCCGAACTTGCTTGTAATTCCGTTAAAGTTTCGGTACGGCGGTTCGTATCCGTCCAGCATCCCCGCCTTGTCAAGGTGGGCGTCTTCAAGGCTGTCGTCCCAAGTGCACTCGAATACTTGATACGCTTCCTTTACGACAAGCGGGCGTTCACCTTCGGCTTGACCTTGTTCGAGCGTAAAAATGCAGTCCTTCATTTTCTCGTCGGTCGTATCTCCAGGGAAGCCGAGCCGCACCGCCTCGCGGAAATACTTGCGCTCGTCGGTAATAAAGTTGAGCGAAACGCGACTGCCACGCAAAATGTTTTGAGCCGTATTGGAGCTGTTGCGGCACTCCAATATCATTGCGTAATAATCCTTGCCCGCAATATAGTACGGAAAGCACAGCGAATACGAGCCTAAATTGGTCTTACCGTTTTCGGAAACCGTGCCCACCAAAATCGTCGGCATAGGGAAAAACGCCGAGGTTTGGTAAAAGTTATCCACTATCCTAAGATCATTAAACGAACTCATATTGTCCTCCGAGATTTTAATGCTCTTTAAAAATTATACGCTTTTCGTTATACGTTTGTCAATAACGCTAAGCGCTTGTATTTATCAAATGCAACGTATGGTGGTGGAACAGTCGAAGCTAAAACAAGTTTTTAGAAATCTATTTACACCGTACCGCTAGACGCGCATTCAATACTCTCTTGCTTTTTTCGTCGATGGTTTATTACGCCCCATATAATAAGACCAGCCGTGTAACACACAGCTATACCGATTGCAATACCCATGGTTATCCATGCATCATTTATATTAAAGTTTTTTGCTTCATATACTGGTATGCTATGTCCTTTGCCGTCAATATAAATCTCTACTTTCTTTCCCATATATGATTTGGCTTCTTCATAGCTCTGCAAAGTAAAAGGACATTTTTCTCTATATATAATTCCGTTTTCATCTACATATTCATAGCCTAAATCATATGTTGACGGCGCACGACCATTGCCGTTCGTAATTATGCTCGCCCATTCCGCTTCGACTATAATTCCACCCTTAATAGCATCAGCGCGTCCTTTGTTAGTTATATGATTAAGAATACCAATAAATAAAAGCGTTATGCACAATAAGTATGTAATAACTGACAATATAATTAATTGGATTTTTTGCTTTTTCTCATATTCCATATTTCAATTATACAACACAGTAATGGCTTTTTCAAGCGTATAGTGTAAAAATATTATAATAACACTTTTGCGAGTCTTGATATATATCAAGTGCGCAGTATTGGGGTGGATTGCCCGCGGACTGCGCGGGCGGGCTTTGCGATACGTATTTTAATATATTATAGTATTTATCGTAAACATTTTTAATCACATTATTTTACTCGGTCGGCGCAAGCGCCTAGCGAACCAAGCAATGTTTTTCAGCGTTGCCATTAATTTGAGTTACCCAAAACATTGCATGGTTCGACCACCCACGGACACATAAAAACACCCCTACACAGTAGTGTAGGGGTGTTTTTGGTGGACGGGGGTGGATTCGAACCACCGAAAGCGAAGCTGACAGATTTACAGTCTGTTCCCTTTGGCCACTCGGGAACCCGTCCATATTTTTGGTGATCCATCCGCGACTCGAACGCGGGACAACTTGATTAAAAGTCAAGTGCTCTACCAACTGAGCTAATGGACCATGGGTCACACAGCCTTATTATTCTATCACACGTAAATTATTATTGTCAAGCAATTTGCAGTCATTATTTTCTTACGCGTTAAAAAAATATAATATTTTGCGATATGCCACAATACAATAACCGCTCGCCTTTTACGGCGATTTTTTGCAATAATAAATATGTACTTGCAAATATTTATAGCATTTGTTACAATATCTTCATCGAGGTTGAAACAATATGAGCTATATAATGGATTTACGCAAAATAGACGGCATCGGTCATCGCCCGTTGCAAACCGTCGGCGTGTGTGTTTATATTTTTGACAAAGACGGTAAAGTATTGCTTACAAAACGTAAAGATGACAACACTTGGTGCGTCCCCGGCGGGATTGTTGAAATCGGCGAGATTCCGCTTGAAGCGGCAAAGCGCGAAGCATTGGAAGAAACCGGCTTGGAAGTGGAAAATTTGTCTTTATTCGACGTTACTGGCGGCGAAGATGGGCACCACGTATTCCCCAACGGCGACGAAATATTCTCTGTGGACGTGCATTACGTATGCAAAGATTACACAGGAAAATTGCACAAACAAGATAGCGAGGTCTTAAAATTACAATTTTTTGACGTCAATAATCTCCCGCCCGATTTATGGCAAATCGATAGAAAAATTATAGGTATGATTGTAAATGGAAACTGTTAAATATATATTTTTCGATATAGGCTACACGTTAGTCAATGAGGACAACGTTTGGATTGAACGCTGCAAAGAACAAGCGGAAACCCAGCAAGCTTTGGATTTGGGTATAACCGCCGATATGCTTATGCACGACGTAAAAACTGCGTCGCTCCAATTTAAATCGCAATGGAAGTCCGTAATAGCAAAATACGGATTTACTCAGTCAGCAAAATACAAAAGCGAATTGGAAACGCTCTACGACGATACTAGCCTTGTCTTGGAACATCTGGGCCAAAAGTTTAAACTTGGAATTATCGCCAACCAAAGCGGTGACCTTTTAGAACGTTTACGCAGTTGGAATATAAACAAGTATTTTTCGACAGTTGTGTCGTCCGCCGATTACGGTATTTCAAAGCCCGATGAACGACTGTTTACCATAGCGCTCGAAAAAAGCGGCTGCCCTGCTCATAGTGCAGTTATGGTCGGCGACAGGCTTGACAACGACATATTGCCAGCGAACAAGCTCGGCTTTCAAACGGTACGTATAAAACAAGGTTTTGCAAAGGACCAAATCGCGCCGTCAATGTTCTACAAACCCACTTATGAAGTTAATAACCTTACGGAGTTATTAGAGCTTCCGTTTGTATTGCGTTAAATTTCAATGCCCAATTTACTGTTTGCCGCATATAAATTTACACGATTTAAAATAACCCGATTAAAATTGTTGACAAATCTTTGCAAATATGCTATTCTTGATAAGCACGCGCAGGTGTAGCTCAATGGTAGAGTTTCGGCCTTCCAAGCCGACCACGTGGGTTCGATTCCCATCACCTGCTCCATGAAGTGCGCCCGTAGCTCAGCTGGATAGAGTAGCGCCCTTCTAAGGCGTTTGTCGAGGGTTCGAATCCCCCCGGGCGTGCCATTATGGTGGGTATAGCTCAGCTGGTTAGAGCGCCAGGTTGTGGCCCTGGAGGCCAAGGGTTCGAATCCCTTTACTCACCCCATACAGGGGTATCGCCAAGCGGTAAGGCACGAGACTTTGACTTTCGCATTCGCAAGTTCGAATCTTGCTACCCCTGCCACACCCACAAACAGCTTTGCCGTACTTTTTACGGCAAAGCTCATATTTAGGGGTATCGCCAAGCGGTAAGGCAACGGACTCTGACTCCGTCATTCCGAAAGTTCGAATCTTTCTACCCCTGCCAGAAGCACTATATGTTGTGTAGTTTTTACTTCAATCGCAATATGTAGTGTTTTTCTTTTTCATCAAATCGGGAATCTTATGACGGATTTGGGAGTGAATTTGGGAGCGCATTTGGGAGTGTGTTCCATTTTTTTTAAAATCAGCTCGGAAAGTCCCATTTTAGGTAATCTACTTTCTCTGCTTCTTTCAACATAAATTCGTCTGAAAAATCTGTGTATCCCCTATCGATCCGCGAAGAATGAACGGTTTTATCTTCCTCGTGTCCATCCCACAGCATAACTACTTCACCATGTACGCCACACTCTTTACAGCGCGTAATAAATGTGTAACGCAATTCATGTAAGTGGTGTTCAGGGAACAATCGTTTTAGCGTCCCATGTAACGTATTAACGTTAGCGTGTTTTGCCATTTCAAAGTCGATATATGGTAATACACGTTTCATCATAGGTGTAAATGGGATTTTGCGCCTAACAACATTTTGCCCCATACGCTCTTTGCTCGTGTCGCATTCAAGCCATTTGCCGTCTATTATTTTTAGACTTGCAAGCTCGCTACGCCTTAAACCAGTGTAAATAAGCACCATAAGCGCATGAGATGATTCTTTGTTCAGATTAGTCAGACAGTAGTTTACAAGTTGCTTTTCTTCTGCGTACGAGAACGCCGAGCCTTTCTTGCTTTGGTAATTAGGTACTACCACTTTCTTCATCGGTGATGTGATGTTATAATCGTCCGCTACTACATCGAATATGCACCTAAGCACTAAAAATAGTTTATGAGCAGTACGTAATGTACCATTCTCGACGATTGAAAGCAAAAAGTTTTGCAACTCGCTTCTACAAATTTCGTTTGCCGGCTTATTTCCGAATATGGGAAGTATATCTCGATTTAACATTCGCTCATACTCGTTATAAGTCAATGGTTTTGTGGTTACTTTTTTTACTTTTAACCACTCGTCTGCGTATTCAGCAAACGTTTTAATTTTGCCTGCTATTTTCTCGGCTGTTATATTATGAAGTTTGTCGAGAAATTTTTGTCTTAATGTGGGTAAATCTTTGGATGATACCTCAATATCTATACCCTGCCTATGGAATCTTGCCTCGAATACTCCGTCTTGTCTTAATCTATAATGTACAATGAGATTATTCGCAGCAAAGATGTTATCGTAAAATTTTTTCAAGTCAGGAATCTCCTTTTTTGTGAATTTCAGCACATTCCGGCGACTTTCAACCTTACTCTCTATTTTTGTTGTTGGAACCAATCCCGTCAGCACTTTCTCGTACAACTCATTCTGTTTTTTCATTGATTCGAGTAAAAGTGCTATTGAGCTATCAATCTGTGGTGAGCTATTTTGTTTCATTTACCTTATTCGGACATATTCGGTCTATCCCGTGTCCTTATTGCTTTGAATACAATGTCCTCTCTTCATAGCATGTTCCTCCTTGTACTAAGAATTAATTTTTAATTGCTCTTTGAGCGCTTCCCATCCGGTATAAATAAGTTGCACCTTTGGAATGTGATTATCTTTGAGGAACTTATTCAGTTCCTCAAAGTCTTCACGATTCATCGAAGTGCCCCAAACGGCGTGAGCGGCTTTACGCTCCTCCTTATGCTTATCTTCGTAGCGTTTGTCAATAATAGATTTAGGTGTTTTCATGCTGCTACTCCCGTGTAAACGATTTCGTTTAAGATTTCTTCCTCTATAAGACTATTCATTTCGGTCTGACGACGATAATCTTCCATAAAATCACCCGTGCGCTTATACCGCTCGTCTTTTTCAAGCTTTGTCCGCATTGTTTCATACAACTCGTTAGCTTGCTCGTCTACGCCGTGAAGATATGTTGGCAAATCGGCAATCGTCCAATCTATCCCTTTTTCTTCGAGATATTTCATTTTTAGAGTGCCATACTTACCGTATACGTGTTGAAAAGGCTTTACTGTTGCGAGATAGATTTTTATTTCATCTACCGTAAGCCCCTGCCCTTGTTCCGCTTTCAAAATCACTTGCTCTTGCTTTGTCATATCGATTACCTCCATAAATCGTATTGATACGATACTACATTATTTTGGATTTGTCAAGCCTTTCAAGAAAAAATTTTAAAAAATAATCGGAATTAGGCTACGCCCGTTGCCGAGCGCAGCCTAACCGATATATTTCCTCTTACGTTACAAGCGCCGCAATTCCGCGGATTAGGAACGGGCAAGCGACAAGGATAACAGCTATAACCACCAAGCCGATGACATAGTTTTTAAGCATCTTCCTCGCTTTCTCTTTGTCCTCGTTCTTATTGGCAATAGCTATCATCACGCCGATAACTATACTCCACACCCCTGCCGAAGCAAGCAGCACCCACCACATGTACGGCTCATACTGCTTAAACAAATACTCAACGTAGTTGCTTACTTCTTCGTACTGATCGCCAAGCTCTTGTTTGTAGCTGTCACCGCATTCCGAACAAGTATAAGTCCTCGTCGTTATGCCGTCTTTGGAAGTCGAGTCGGTTATATTGTAGTCATGCCCGTTGGCTTCTATTTTCGTATCGAAAGAATAACCGCAATTCTCGCACGTGCTACGACGCAAGCCGTCTTCCGTACAAGTCGGCTCAATCACTACTTCGTTTGTGTATGTATGCCCTGACGGATAATTGCCCTCGGCTTCATACCGATCACCGCACCTACTGCAAGTATATATCAAATGCTCTTTTTCAGTACACGACGACGGTGTGGTATTCACACCATAAATATGTCCTGTCGAATACAACACTTCCTCATAAACATCCCCGCATTGGCTGCACTCAGAAACTCTTTTACCGTCCGCAGAACAAGTCGGCTCGGTCTGACTTACTACTTGGTAGCAGTGATCGATTCTGAACGTATACGTTTTCTTTTTCGACGCATTATTTGAAAGCTCTATTACGTGCTGCCCTTCCGTGCTTATGATACGTCCTTCCGTATAATTCGCGCCGTCCAACTTCGCTGTCCAATATTCGTTATTCCATACGAATGAAACACTGTTGTCGGAATCGGACTTTACCAATCTACCGGCCGGATCTTCTGTACTCAAAACGATCCACGAAGTTTGAGTGCGGTTTCCAACCCTATCCTCGGCATAGAAATAATATCTACCGTTACGCTCGGTCATAGGAATAGTGTAAGAATCACCATCGGCATAAAACCATTCCTCACTCTCATATTTTACGTATAGTTTAGCCTGACCCGAATCATCGGTTGCTGTTACCGTAAAATCATTCCCCGTCGTCCCACCGAAAGCGGCTTCCGAACTGCACGAAAGTGTCGGCAGTGTACAATCCAAATACACTTTAAAATAAGTTGTCGTTTTGTTCCCATACGAGTCGGTAGCATAGAATTCCCACCAACCCGTATTGTTAGGTGTTGCTTCAACAAGATAATACTTATTTAAGGTCATACCATACGTGGTTAATTTTGGACCTTTATAATAGATAGCTTCAAAGTTCGGATCGGAAGCCGAATATAGAATAGGTTTATTGGTGTACGAATAGTAAGATATTGGTTCTCCATTAGTCGTAACTGTATATTCAGGAGCTGTTGTATCCATAGAAAAATGAAATACGTAATACATAGTAGGATAAGTATACCCTCCTTGGGTCATGCCAAATGCATATACCATCTTATAATCTCCATCCGGCAATTCGTCGTCAAACAGTATCATAGAACTTTTACCCGACAAAGACTGCATATAATATTCCTCTCCGTCTTTGTACAACGCAAAATATTTATGTGCATCCAAACTTTTTACATTGACTTTTATTGTTACCGATGACCAATCTAATTTTGCATGTTGTTCAAGAGTACCTGCTCCAACAGGAACGGAAGCCGCCATTTCTATCGTAAAATTGTTCTTAACATTAACAGTAGAGTATGATCCAAGCGGATACTCCACTCGTCCTTGAACTGTACATTGTGCCGAACGTGTAGTTTTCGCACTTGCAGGTTTCGGTTTATCCGTGAACACGAAAAGCAATGCAAGTAATGCCATAACTACGGCAAACGCCACAATAGTCCAAAAGCTTTTAGTTTTAACTCTCATTTAATTCTCCTTTTTTTCTTCTATAAATAATTTTCGTGCGCACTTGCCCGCTTGTATGCGAACGCAAGCGCGAAGCTCGGTCGAGCCGACAAAGAACGCTTGTCCCGTTACCGCCGAGATTATCATGCGCTGTTCCTCGTCGTTAAAGCTGTCGCCCGCCCTATAAACGTCCAATACGTCTTTCATATCGGGCGCGGACAGTTTGAATATGAACGTGTACTGACTGTTCTTAATGATCGCGCTCGTCTTGCCGCGCAATTCCTCGTTAGCGTTCCAATCGGCTATGTTCTGCGTAGCTGGAATAAAGCTACCGTTGTACTTACGAATACGCTTACTCATTGAGTAGAAAAAGTCTAACGCTATCGGGAACTTCGGGTCGATATACAAATGCGCTTCGTCCGCGATTATAAGCGTTCGCAAGTTGGCGCCGTTCTTGTTACACTCACGCGCATTTATTACCTCTTGTTCAATAAACCTAAACACCAAAAGCATTTGCGCGTTTGCTACAACATTGTTCTTGTTCGCAAACAAGCTTTGGAAGTCAAAGTCTATTAGGTTAGCGTTGACTTGCAAAGTCGAAGGCGCGTTCCAAATATCCGAGTAACGTCCATTTACAAACTTTTGCAAATACAGCTCAGCCGTGCGCATATCCCTTTGAGTGAGCGCATCCATTTTCTCTCTATCCTTGCTTTGCAGCGTTTTAAGCAAATCAGAAAACAACGGGAAGGCTTCCGCCGTTAAGTCGGAACAATCCGTGTTTTCGGTTATTCCCTTGCGCTCGTAAGTTTCCACGACAAGGTTGTTTATAAGCTCGATAACGTCGAGCGGCGCGTCCGCAAGCACGATTTTAAAGAACGATTCAAGCATTTTTAAGTGAGTATTAAACGTAACCTTGCTGTCGGCGGGCGTTCCGTCCTCTGTCAGAATCTTATATATATGAAAGGGATTTATCCGACCCTCTCTCGCGTTACCGACATTGATTACGTTGCCGTAAAGGTTACGCGTAAGCGCAAGGTATTCAGCTTCGGGATCGAGCATTATTACCCGCGTTCCGTTCGTCCACTCGTTTATGACAAGGTTTTTCAGGAAGTACGATTTACCGCTACCCGATTTACCTATAATAAACGCATTGCTGTTCTGGTAAAGATTGCCGCGTTTCCACATATTGAAGATGAAAGGAAAACCCGTTTTGTTGTTCTCACCGAGCAGTACGCCGCCGTCGTCCATAACAAATGTGCGAACAAACGGGAACGCCGCAGCAAGCGACGAACTGTTTATACCGCGCTCTTGGCTTTTAAGTGTAGATATTGGCGATACCGCTGCCGACTTAAAGCCTTCGATTTGCAAACCGTAAAGCGTTGACGGTCGAAAACTTCCCGTAAGCAATGAACGCCGCACCGCTTTCTTGTAGCTGTCGTTGTTCGTGTAGTTATAAGCCGTGACCGTGAGCGTTACGTCGAACAAGCTCTCGTTTTCGGTCTGTAACGCGTCCAAAAGCGTATCCATTGTTGCCCTATGCGTTTCCGCGCTGTTCGCTTCGCTAGCCTTGTCCGAAATAATTTGCTTCGTTTCCATCTCGCCGATACACTTGTCTATACGCCGAATAGCCTTAACCCTATCTACGGGTTTTATGTGCATGACGACTTTAGTATTAGGTATGTTGAACAGCTCCGCTCCCCATGCGTTCTTTACGCGCAACGGATAGTCGGATACGGCAAACACCGCCGCTTCCGTTCCGTCTATCTTGTACTTGTTCGCACGGAAAACTATCTCTTTGGGTTTCACCCAATCGAGCAGCTCATCGTCTTTCAAGTCCTTGATTGCGCGTTCGTCGAAGTTACGCGAATAACTGTACTTCAAGAATACCGCCGTATCGCGCATGTTCAAAAGCTGTGTATCGAGTCCGCATTTAGCGATTTCGCTTGCCACGTTGACCGCCATGCTTTCCAAATCAAGCTCGTTACGACCGTAAACGATTATGTAGTAGTCCGACAAATACTGCTTGCGGATATTGTTCAAACGGTCTATGCGGTCTATGCGCTCTGTCAGCATACGCTCTTTTATCTCTTTGATGCCGCTTTCATCGTCGCTATCCTTAACCGCGGACAACCGCGCAAACAAATCACTTGAAAAGACGTCCAAGTTTACAGGGCGGTCGATTTTTACAATGTCGGCGCTTTGGTTTTGGTCTAACAGTTTGAGCGCGTTCGCAAAGTAGTTAATGTCAATGTTTTGCTGAACTACATCTTCGACACCGAAATTTTTTTGACCGACCTTAATTACCCTGCCGAACATACCGCCCTTATAAGCGATCAGACCGTTGTCCTTGATTTCTTTTAAGTCTACAAGCGCGTCCACGCTTTCTTTTGCGTTCTTCGCTTCGACTGTGTATTTCTTTTTTGAGAACAAAAACCGTATGTTCTCAAAGATACAAGTGTAAAAGATACCGTCGGGCGTAGGCACGAACATACCGACTGTCAACAGTCCGAGTATAACTGCAATCACCCATTGCCCCATTGTTACGGATATAAAGATAATGCCGAACATAATGAGCGCGACGATAACGTCCGCCATCGAATAGCATTTCCATACGGTATTCTTAACTTTTACTTTTTTGGGGATTATTCGCATTATTCACTTCCTCCTTCCGTTGCGCTCGTTGCCGCGCCGCCGTCGTCCGTATATTTCTCATCGCCACCGTTATCCGTGCTGCTCGATGAATCGCCGCTGTCCGAACTGCCGCCGCGGTTGCGGTGTACTCTGTGACTGACAACGTGTGCAATACCTTTAACGCCTTTTACAGCCAAGCCTATTGTCATAGCGCCGACCATTCTTCCGCCGTAGTATGCCGAACGTAGCCAACTGCCACCTGCATGCATATCGTCCGCCGTACCGAACAGTCTTGCAAACAATGTCTGTCCTGCGGGAATTACCATAGCGCCGCCGACTATCATAAAAATACGGAATATCGAATTGCCGAAACTGCCGACGCTCGGTATAGACATCGATTGGATAATAGGCAGCAAAAGTATAAATACGTTTACCGATAACACCGCACCGTAAGCAAGTATGATTTTGGTAATGAACTGCTCTCGCCAATTCTTAAACCGCGCACCGTCATCGAGCGGCAAAGTAGACATTGATACGGGCATGCAAAGGTATAGGTAAATTATTTCGTACACGCGCTTTGCAAGGTTGAGCGTTGCTATGATAAGCGCAATTAAAAGCGCTATACCTGCAATAAGCGAAGGCAAGTACATAAACGTGTTGGGATTGACCATACCGTTACATTTCCAACTCGTGGGCCAAATGCCGAATAGCGCCGAATTGTAATCGCCGAATATATCGCTCACGGACAACGACGTTACATTGATTTTGTTTATGTTATAGCCGTTGACCCAATTTCCTACGCAAGCGTTGAAAAGCGCGTTCGACAGTTTCTTGGAAGTGTTAAGCTCAAAGATACGAGCAAGCAACTGTAACAACGAGTTGGCTATCATTATCCCTAAGAACACGACGGCAAGCATTGCCATTGTGCCGAGCAACGCCAAAAAGAATTTGCCGACGATGCTCGATATATTTCGGTTGTTCGCTATCATATTCTTAACGAGTCCGACAATCGTAAAGATACAAGTCAGTCCGACAGCTAATATGAATATGCACCAAAAGACGGTGCCTACCGTGCTATTCCCCGCGAGATATTCGATAATGTTTACCGACTGTCCGTTCACCTTTACGTTCGTAACTCCGGCGATTGCCGAAAAGATTTCCATCAGTCCGTCGATTAGTTTTAACAGCCATAAGAACAACTGCAAACATATCTCTTGAAAAAATATAAGCATTTACTCTCCTTTACCCGAAAGGCAAGGCGGCAAGCTACCTTGCCGCCCTGTTCGGATATTCAGCTCTACGCGCCTACCCATGCGGACAAGCCGTTGATAAGCAGCGGAGCGCCCATCGCAACAACGAAGATTATGACTATGCCTATTATTAAGTTTTTCACCATATCACGGGCGTTTATCTTTTCCTCGTTGCGGTGTGCGATTGCTATTTTAATGCCTATGTACGCGCCCCAAACGACGACCACCGCCGCAAGCGCTATAACGATGTACACCCAAAAACTATCCATCAAGCCTTTGAGTTTGCTGACGATTTCCGCAAGGCTTCCGTTCAAGCCGTCGGTTTCTGCCGATAAAAAGTTTAACATCTATTTAAATCCTCCTATTATTTCTGTTTCTTTGCTTTGATTTTCTTGTAAGCTATAAAGCCGCCGACACCACCGAGTATAAGCACGATGAGAACTACGAATATAGCCACCGCCGCACCGCTGCCGCTACTTTTTGTTTCGGCTACGTTCTTGTTAGGCTCTTCGGGCGTAGTAGGCTCAGTCGGATTATCGGGATTATTAGGCTCATCGGGAACATTAGGCTCGTCCGGTTTTGTAGGCTCGTCGGGCAACGTAGGCTCGACTTGCTTTTCTTGCGCAGTCACCACTACCGCCTTTAGCTGTTCACCATTCTCATCGGCAATAGAGATAATGACTTGTCCGAACATTTCGGAATAGTCGATCCTGTTGCCCGTTATTTTGTCCTCGGTGATTTCGCCCTCGTCGTTCGTGAAAGTGACCGAAAGATATCCCTGCTTCGCTTTGCCACAGTAGCATACGCGCATAACTATAAGACTCATATTTTCGGCGTCGTCCATAGTCTGAATTTCATAAACGTGCTTATGAAATTCGGGTATGACAGGCTCTTCGGGTTCGGGAATATACCCGACGTCGCCGCTCGTTACATAGTCCGAAAGATAGCTGTAATTGCAGTCAACGCATATATGGCGCGTATAGCCAAGACTGTTCTCGGTTGCAGGAACAAGAACTTCCAAATACTTGTGTCCTTTGGGCGCAGCGTAGTCGGTAACATATCTGTCGTCGCAGTCTTTACAAACGTGTTCGAAATAGCCGTAGGTTATGCAAGTCGCTTCGACTATGGTTTCCGCATAGGTGTGTCCCGTCGCCGCGGTATAGTCCGCAACGTAGCTATCCTCGCAAGTCACGCAAGTGTAAGTCGTATAGCCGCCGTCCAAGCAAGTCGGCTTTGTTATTTCCGTTTCGTAATTGTGACCGAGCGCGTCAATGTAGTTGTCGAAATAGACTTCGTCGCAAATCGAACAAGTATGTTCCGTATAACCTTGCTCGGCACAAGTAGGCGCAACAACGTTTTCCTTGTAGCTGTGTTTGAGTTCGTTTATGTAGTTGTCCGTATACTCAAAGCCGCAAGTTTTACAGAAATGCGTTGTATACCCTTTGTGCGTACAAGTCGGCGGGACTACGACGTCGTAGAATATATGTCCGCTTGCCGCTGCTGTCGTTTCAGTATACGTGTGACCGCAATCCTCGCAAACATAGAGCGTATAACCCGCCGATGTGCAAGTTACAGCGACCGAAGTTTCGATGTAGTTATGCCCTTTTGCTTCCGTATAGCCGTCTTTCCTTTCTTCGCCGCACTCCATACAGGTGTAGAGCGTATAGCCTTGTTCGGTACAGGTCGGCGCGACTTCCGTTTGTTCGTATACATGGATACATTGATCTGCCGCGCCTTCCGCGCTTGCCGTAGTGAATCCGGCACAGAATATTCCGGCAAAAAATAACGCCGCACATGCCGTGAGCGTTACAACGGTTGATTTAATTGTCCTTTTCATTACTTCTCCTTTTATTTGTTTTTTGCTTGGTTTTGCAAGTCCAAAAGTTTAGGCAGCTCTTCTTCCAAGAACTTGATGAGCGCTTTTAACTTTTGCTGTACGCTTATATCGTAATTGCTTATAAACACTTTAATAAGCGTTATCTTGTCTTCGAGCTTCGCACGAATAAGCGCCGCCGCGTCTTCTTCCAAAAGCGCTTCCGCCGCACGGAACACTTTGTCATGGACTTCTTTTACTTTGGCGTTCCACTGCTTGTCCAACTCGTCAACATTGACCGTTTTCGTCCTTTCCTGTTCGGCTTGTTCTTGCTCTCGGCGTTCCAATGCGTCCAACGCTGCATCTTCCTCTTGAGTCGGGTTGCCGTTGAGAATATCGAAAACGTAATCACGTTTCTCAAACAGCCGTGCTTCGCGCTTTCCTATGTCCGCTTTCCCTGCTTCGAAGTAAACGTCCGCAAGTTCATACGACGGTGTAAATCTTGACCAAATCGGCTCGTAACCCCTGACCGATACAATGGCGTCGCCCTTCTCGTTGCCGTTCAGTCTTTCAAGCATACCGATTGTTATAAGCGGCTGATTTGTCGCGCCCGTGTTACTGCTTGCATTGACTTCGGCGCTTGTGTTGACCGAGAAGTTTTTTATCTTCTTCTGCCCGCACAATTCCGAAAACTCTTTACGCGTATCGGGATCGTCGCTGCCTATGAAGATTTTTACGTTACAGTTAGTTTTGACAATGTCGGCTATATCCTTTCCGTACTTCGCATTTAGCTGTGAAAAGCTTTGCAATACGAACAGATACCTTATGCCGCGCGAACGACCTACCGTAACCATACCCTCTATGTTCTCAAGCTTTGGAAGGTTGCCGAACTCGTCCAAGATGAAGTACGCTTTGCGTTTGAGTATTGCCGTTTCCGTATCCTTGCGCCGCAAGTTTAGATTTGCCTTTTCGACAAGCTCTTTGTACGTTTGCGTGATGAACAGCGTTACAAAGCGGTGTCTTGTAAAACGCTCGTCGGGAACGATTACGAATATGGCGTTTGGCTTTTCGTCCATGTTCACGATGTCTATATCGTTCTCGCTCGTCATCGACAGTATTCCGTCGTCGGCAAGCTGCTGTATGTACGCGTTGACTTCGGACAGATAGCTTGTAAGCGTTTTGTCGCTCGTTATAAGCACGGTGTTTACAAGACCTCTTACCTTTGAATACTCGTCGCGCCCTTCAAGCAAATACTGTTTGAGCGCGGTAGTATCTTCCGAGCAATACTTGGTAATGTTATGGTATACATTGAAAAGCTGTAACTGCTTCTCATCCATTTTGCCGCTAATGACGTCCTCGCAAAACGCTAAGATAAGACCGAATATAAGGTTTCGCGCGCCCTCTTCCCAAGTGGGTTGGTCTTTGTTTTGTATAGGACAAAGCGTATATACCAAGTCCATCGTGTTCTCAAAGATTTCGTCTTTAAGTTCCTGTACCCTTGTCCGAGCGTCATCGTAAGATAAGAACACTTCGCCGCAAGCGAGATACTTACCGTCCTGACATTTAAGATTGTTTTGCAATTCCTTGACTTGACGGATACGCCGTATAAGTACCTGCATCGGATTCCACCGCTCCGAACTGTACGGCTCTCGCAGATCGAGCGTAGATATTGTGTATCCCTCGCTCTTTAACTGCTCGGCGTGTTTTTCGTAAAGCTCTTTTTTCGGGTCGGCTATGAGCATGCTCGGCTTGCCTTTGCTTCGTCCAAGCACCGCAATATTCTGATCGACAAAGCCTGTCGTCTTGCCGCTACCCGTCGTTCCTACGATAAGCGCGTGAAGTTGGCTTGTAGATATAAGCTCTAACGCCTTGCCTTTCCTTTCAGCGCCGATTACGATTTCGTCGTCCTTGTCCTTTACGTCATCCCACGTTGTTACGGTAAACTCTTTCATTTTCCGCAAGCGTTTGGTGGTCAACCACTCGGTATCTTCCAAGTCGTTTTCTTTGAGCGCCAAGTTTTGCGCGTCAATTCGGTACATCATTAGGAATCCGACAAGCAGCAGTCCGTTGGCTACGCCTATCGTCAGCCAATAGTTGCCGTTGCCGAATATGCCGCCGAAGTCCTTGCCGGACAATGCGAAAAAGAACGCAACAAGTATGCTTACGAAAAACGCTATGCCACCACCTACGATAAACCACGTTTTCCATGACTTGCGCTTTTTGTGTTGATGTGCTTCCTTTCTATTCATTCAAATTTAGTTACCTCCGTTTTACTTAGTTTCGCCGCTGCCGTTGCCACTGCCTGACGAACTGTTTTTCTTTTTCCGCTCCCGCTCGATTTCTTCTTCGATTTCCTGTAAGCGCCGCGTAAAATCTCTTTCCAACAACTCGCCGTCCGCACAAAACGATTTGAAGAACTTTCTACACGCACGGTTTATTTTGTTTCGGGATATGCCGAGCGAACGTTTTAGGCGCTTATCGTCGGGGCGATACTTGCGCTTGCGTTCAATGATTTCCGGTTTTATGAACTTACACAGATTTAAGACCAAGTTGCCTTGCCGCCTTTTGTAGTCCGTCTTTAATTCCTCGATTATGTGAATATTTTTCTCGTCGATTTTGTTGTGATACTTCGGCAGGTCGCTTTCCATTTCTTGCGGCGTTACGTCTGTGTTTGAAAATGCCGTAGGGTTAATGCAGATATTTTTTATTTCGCGTTCCCTTTCATCGACGGCACTGTAAAACCGCTTGTTCGCTTTCATCGCCTTTTGATCCGAGCCGAGCAACAACTCTACGATGCGGTCTATGAGCGGTCTGAACTTTTCCATGTCCTTGCTGCCGTATGTCAGCCGTCCTGTTTTGGGCAAGTCCCTTGCAAGCGACACGATTTCTTTCTTTATCTTATCGTCACTCGCCATAACCGCACGAACGCCCAAAAGCACTCTCAGCTCGGCGATACCTCTGTCACGGCTTTTGTAAACTTTATCCTTGCTGTCGCTCAGATACAATCCGAGCCGAACAAACATATTGTCTATGCTCACCTTGTCTATCTTGCCGCGCCGACGGTAACATGGCGTTCCGTCCTTTTTCTTGTGCTGCGGCTCTTTTTCCCAAAACACGAAGTGGATATGTAAGTGATGCGGCCTGTCCAAGTGTAGGGCGCACATTAAGTCCACATTGTCCTTTTTAAACTTCGCGTCTGCAAGGAATTTCGGAAACGTTCGCTTTATAAGCTCGATACATTTTTCGGGCGTGTCTATCTTGTACGACTGCTGCTCGTTAAGCGATATAAAGCCGTGAAAGATATGTCCCTTGTTTTCTTTTAGCCGAGCCTTCATCTCGTCCACTTGGTCTTGGGGTATCATGCCATTGTCGTTGAACACGCCTGTGTTCTTTTGCAAGTATTCAAGCGCGGTACGCTTGCCTGTGCGCTTGCCTTCCGTCGTGATATAATCGTAGATGTTTTTTATTCCCGTCATATCGTAGAAGGCTCTCGCACCTGCGTGTGCGTCACGCTCCTCAATGGTCGCGCCCTTTGGCAACTCATACGGCGTGTACATTATGTTGAATATAACGGGTTGATTGCTAATACCTCATCACCTCCGCATTTTCTTTAATCCCTCCAATTCGTACTCGTAAAGATAGTCCGGCGTATCGCTCATCAGTCCTTTTTCATACAGCTCGTTTAGGTCTTTACCCAAACCAAAAGCTTTATTCATCCGTTCCGTATTATTGAACAGTGACGATAAAATCGATTTGTTTATCGTTACGTTCAGCACTACCTCTTTGAGCAGTCTGGCAAGAACGTTAAAGCTCTTTTCATCCAAGCTCTCTGCCGTTTGCCGTTGCGACGGCGGCGCTTGTTCTTCCGATAACGTGACCTCGCCGAATAGTTTTTCGCAAAGTATGGGCAAGCCGTAGAACAGCGCGTCGTTTACAACTTTGCTAAAACTCTTGTAATCGGGGTGTTCCATTACGCGTTCAATCTGCTCGGAAATGTCGCTGTCCGTTATTCGTATGTGTTTTTGTATTCCTATTTTTTCTTTCTTCTCGTCCAAGTAACGCCCTCCTCGCGTCGCAGACGCCAAAAGCGGGTTTCCCGCTTGTTGCCATCGAAAGTTGGGATTTATACCACTTTCCTTATCCTGCCTACCTTTTTCCTTGTAAAGCTACCACTTCCACCGCTCTTTCCCTGCGGTTAAGTTACGGTATCTCTACGCTATTTCTGGGATAATTTTATCTATCCGCTCTTTTGCTTTTTCAAGATACCGCGCATTTAGGTCTATCCCTATGTAGTCGCGTCCAAAGCGTTTAGCAACCGCGCCCGTTGTCCCGCTTCCAAAGAACGGGTCTAAAACAACGCCGCCGACCTTGCTCCCCGCAAGTATGCACGGCTCTATAAGCCGTTCGGGAAACATTGCAAAGTGTTCGTCCATTCGGTAGCTGTTTGTGCTGACTTCCCACACGTCGCGCTTGCGGCGATACTCCTGATCGAACATCGAAAAGTCATCGTGCTGCCGATTGATACCTTGCAATGTTTTATCTCTCGTATACTTGGAATTGTCCGACCTGCCGCGCTTATAACGCTCTTTTGTTACTTGCTTTATTGGCTCTTGGATCGACTTGTAATCGAAGTAATATTTGTTCGATTTGGCAAATAGAAAGATATGTTCATAGGTCTTTGTAGGGCGGTCTTTTACGCTCTCCGGCAAGCCGTTTGTCTTATACCAAATGATATCCGACCGCAAGTACCAACCGCGCTCACGTAGCGCGAAAGCCGCCATCCACGGAATACCTATTAAGTCTTTCGGCTTTATTCCACTCCATGATTTAGGCATGGTATGTACCGTACTGCTACCGTCATACAACGGTCTGTCTTTCTCGTTTTTTTCTTTGGCAAGTCCTTTGCCTTTTCCGCTTCCCGCATAGCTATCTCCTAAATTCAGCCAAAGCGTTCCGTCCTTTGCAAGCACCCGATAAACCTCGTCGAAAACTTCTACAAGCCGCGCAATGTACTCTTCGGGCGTTTCTTCTATCCCGATTTGCTTTTCTTCGCCGTAGTCACGCAGTCCGTAATACGGCGGACTTGTAACGCACATATTGGCGCTTTCTCGCGGTAGAGATTTTAGTATCTCTACCGCGTCGCCGCAAAGTATCTTACTCAACCTTATTCGCACCCTCTGCCGCAGCGCCCGCAACCAAGACGCTCCCGATAATAACGCCGAGCATCTTTTCTTTCGCTCTCTTTTCCGCAAGCTTGTCCGCGCCTTTTTTACCGTTCATGCTATTCATCGCTGAAATGTCCAACATACGCTTGGCGTACATGAACAACCCTTTAAGATACTCGTCTTTCGTAATGAACGGCTTGCCCTCAAAGGCATAAGCGCAAACGCCCTTGACGAACTCGCCCGCTTGCTTGTCCGTAAGCTCTTTAATAATGTCGTAGTGTTCCTTTTTGATGTTGATGTTTTTCATAATTCCTCCTGAATTTTTATACTTCGTTGCCCCAACAATCCCAATCGTCCGCTTGTTCACGAGCGAACAACTCGATTTTCGGTAAATTGCCGAAAAGCTGCACAATCCTGTTCCGTACTTCATTTGGCTTTTTACTGTGTCGCTCTATATGCGATAACACTACCGAAGATACGGAATGTGACTTACGCTCCAATACTTTTCCTCTCGTTGCAAGCAAACAATATTCGGCGTTTGCGCGGGTATAATATCCCATTCCCGTAAATATGCCGTCGCTCTTTTTGTTCTGCTTGACCCAAGTAAACGCAACTGTTTTATAGGTAAAACCCCAAGTTGGGATAAGATCAATTCCCTCTATTAGACAAGGAGCAGTTACCCATAAAAACAATACACTGTCTTTTGCCGCTATATCTTTTATCGGCAACTTCTGTATGTCCTCTTTTCGCATTGTAGGATAATGACTTTCCGCGCTCCGCCCTTTACCTTTATCTGACCAAACTTTGTATTGCCACGGCGGATCCGCATAGATGATGCTATACTTATTACTCGTACTAAAAATGTCCGTTACCATTACGATTTCGTATTAGCAAACCTGCCCCTCGTATTTTTGGCGGCGGTCTGCGCAGGTATTGGCGTTTTCAATCCGGCAACAAACTTCATTTCCTCTTTTGCCATTGCTTCGTAATAGCCGTCGGGTTTTCCGTCGCGGAACTGACCCGACGCACGGAATATGCGCAAAAGCTGTTCGGTATTCTCGCCCGTATGCATTGCAAGCCGAGCCATTAGCGACCGCTCGTTCTGCTCTTCCGTTCCAAGTACCGACTCGCCGTTAAACAGCGCAAGGAATTTTTCTCCGTGCTTGGTCTTACTCGCTTTGTCTACGATGTCCCTATCGTCCATTCGCGTAAGACTTTCAATTCCTTTGCCCGTCATATCCACGACGGCTACCGTACCGACAAGCGCCACACCCTCGGCTACTTGCCCCACAACTTCGCTCGGCGGCAAGTAAACGTCGGACTTTTCTTCGTCGATTTCTCTTAACCGCTCTACCTTTGCGTTTTGCTGTTCGGCGCGTTTACGGCTTTCCGCTTCAAGCTCGTCAAGCGTAACCTCTTTAAAATCTTTACCCGCCCAAAACGGAAGCTCTTGCATTTTGCCGAACTCGGTCATTAACGCTTCGCGGCTTCTGAATGGATAACCGCTGAGCGCCAACCTTGTCTGTCCGTATTCGGCGATCATTTGGACTTTGTAGACCTTTTCGCCGTATTCGTTTTCGTCCTCGATTATTGCATACGGCTCGATGTCCTTTTTTATCTCGCTCTCTTTCGCCATTACGTATTTGGTAATTTTTTCGGCGTCGGCAATCGCCCTGAACAGTACGTTAGGGTCTTCCTTTATCTTGTCGTGCCAATACTTTATGTAAGCGCTGTTATTTTGGATTTGGTTTTCGCCCGATTCAATCCCCAAGTCTTGCAAGATAAACATCGATGCAATCTCGGCGCGCAACTCTTCCTCGGCATAAGTATCCGAGCCGAATCCGTCGCCCAAATTGCGGTTGAGCCGCTTTTCGTGTCCTGTGCTGTGACCGACTTCGTGTATGCCCGTCGAGTATTCTTCGCGCTTGTTTACGAACTTCTCCCTGTCCGGCAAGTGTATTTCGTCCGTTGAAGAACGGTAAAACGCTTCGTCGCCGCCGTATATTATCTTGGCTTCGTTATCGCTCCAATACTGCAAAAGGTTTTCGGCACGTATATTCTTTCCGCTTGGATCTTCCACATTCTTTTCGCGTTCGGGAATACCCTCAATGACGTCGCCATTGAATACGCAGTAATATTTGCGGAGCGCGATAACATTTTCGTCCATATAATCATCGCGCTCGGCTTCCGTCATTCCGTCAAGGATGTGTTTATCAAAGGTTTGTTTGGTTGTTTTATCGTACAAGGAGAAGTATTCGATAGACACGCCCGCGTTCTTGCCCATACTGTTGCCTTCCGCGTCGCGCTTAAATTCCCACCCTTTTTCTTTCATCTGATTGTAAGTAAGCCAACGGTTGTCGCTATATCCGCGCTCCATTGTTGCCGCCGAAAGGAACAGTCTGTTGACGCCGTTATAACGCTTGCCCGTTATAGCCGAAACGGGTGCGCCGGAAATCCGCCATCCTTGCCGCCACAAGCTTTTGTCGTTTTCAAGATTGGATAATATGGAATCGACAAGCCTTTTGCGTTGGGGCGTAAGTTTATCGTATACGCTCTTTTTGTCCTTCTCACTCAAAACGTATCTTTACCTCCTCCGTTAAAATCGGTTGCTCATCCCCGAAATCGTCCTCATCCGTGTCTACGACATCTTCAATGTCGTAGCCTTTCGGAATTATGATTTCGGGGATAACGTTCTTTTTTTTCTTCATGTCACCTCCTTACTTACCGCCTTTATCGTTTCCGCTGCCGTTACCGCTCGGCTTATTGTTGCCACCTCCGCTTGCTTTGGGCGGAGTGTAGCACGGCGTACCTTTGACCGCTTTAATCGCCGTATGCTCGTAGTAGCTTTGCGCTTTATCTGCGCGGTATAGTCCACTCGTAGAAAAAACGCGAAGCATTTGGTCGATGTCATGGTTAGACCAAAACGCAAGGTAGTTCATAAGCGACATATCCGAGTTGCTGTGATTTCCACGCAAATCTTCACCGTTATACAGCCTTTTGACCGTATCCCCGTTCTTCGCCGCAAACGCTTTATCCAACATTTCACGGTCGCCCATAGACGACAAGCCTTCTACGCCCATGCCCGTGTTTACCCACGGAGTGCGCTTTTCAAGCTTGCTTTCCAACACCGTCTGCATTTCGGGAGTATCGAAGCTACGAAGCTCGGAACTGCCGTAGTTGTCGCCCGTCATTGCGATAAAATGACCGCCCTGATAATACTCCATCGTCTTATCTTTGCTGAACGAGCGCAAATCCGCACCTTTCGTTTTCCCAAAGATATGCAAACCTTTTCCGCTTACCGATTTTTCGGCGTAACTTCCGTTTGCCGCATTAAACGCTTGCTGAGCTATCTCCGAGAAATCGCCGTTCTCTTGCATACATCCGTCAAGATCAATGCAAGCAATATCGCTATCCCACTCCAAAGCATAGGCAAGGCAAACACCGCCGTTCTCTTTCGCATACTTGCAAGCCGTATCGAAGTCCGCCCATGTTTCGGGGTTATCGCTTTCTGCGAACTTACCCGTATGCGGACTTATAAGGAACTTGTCAAGTCTGCCCGTATCTTCGTTGGGGCGTGTGCGCACAATTACCCAATTCGGCTTATTGCGCATTTCTTCAGGTACATTCTTGCGAAGCTGATTCTCTACCTTTGCGAACTGCTTTTTCGCTTCCTCGCTCGGTTGTCTGTAAACGCTCTTGTAGTCATCGTCGGTCTTGTCAGCAATCGCCGCAATAAACTCCTCGGCGTTCAGGTCGATATTTTTATCCCCGTCTTTGAGATGGACTTCGAAATCTTCGGGGATTCGCAGGGTTAATCCTTTTTCGTCCTTTTTCACCATGCCGCTCGGTATATAATAGACATAACCCGAATATTCGCCGCTCGGCATTTTAAACAGGGTGCTGTTTGAGTAATTGGAAATAACGGCGTTCTCGCTTACCGCTACCGTGTTCCATTTCTTGCCGTCGTCGCTTTGCTGTTCTCGGTACTCGTCCATAGCGGTAGGCTCGCGCGTGTAGTCGGTTTTGCCCGCGGTATTGTACGCGAACTCTTTGGCGCTAAGCTCGATTTTTTCCTCGCCTTTGCGCAACGTGATTTTAAAGCTATCGCTTACGTTTGCAATCAAGCTTCCGTTATTGCTTTCTGTGTCCTCTTTGACTACCGAATTGGGCAGATAGAAAACATAGCCTTTATACTCGGAGTCGTTAGGTGCAGCAAAAAGCACCGACGTACCGTATTCTTTGATAAGCGCTTCACGCGGCAAGCGTATATTGAGCCGAAGTTCGCGCTTGTACTTATCCGCCGTTGTGCCGTTCACCATTTTGGCAAACTCTTGCGCCGGAATGGATATTATCTTTTCGTTGCCTTCGTACAACTCAACCATGCTTTCTTCGGGAATACGAATAGCAAGCGCACGTTCGCGTGTATCGCTTTGCAAGTCCGTTGTTATAGTGCTTTCTTTTATGCGGTCGTTAAACACCGAATATGCGCAGCCCTCATAAGTGCTGTCTTTGGGCATTCTGAAACGCGAATTGAACTGATATTTTCTTATGAGCGCTTCGGGACTCACCTTGAATTCAATCCATTTTTTGTCTTTTGTATCCGCTGTGTTTTCAAAGGCGTAATGTTCTTCCCTGTACCTTTCGGCGTCCTCTACCGTATCGAAGCCGTAAATACCCTGCCCCCATTTTCCGTCCGTCGTGTCGTACCTTGCCGCGACGACGAAGTCTTCTTTTCGCTGTATGATAGCGATGTTTCTATCGTCCCTATCCTTAACGATACTTAAAACCTTATCGCCGTGCGCTGTAAAGTTTTTGTATTTGTCTTGTGCCATAGCTTTTTGTTTCTCCTTGATTTCTTTATTTTGATTGCTCATTTTTAATTGCTCGTGTGGCTCACACTTAATAAGCTCAACGGGCGCAAAAATTCCGCTATCCATGCGTAGTTGAAATTCGCGCTTCAATTCCTCTTCCGTCGCAAATCCATTTTCGAAAAGCGCATACATTTCATCGTCACCCTCGTCAAGCATATATGCCTGATAGTGTCCCTCTCCACCTTCCACTCGCTCATAGATAAAGGTGTAATATGTTTTAGGCTTAGCAATCTCGCCATTGTCGGCAAATTCTATGAGCCTTTCAACTTCTTCGGGCGCTCTTTCTTTCGACTCACTTTTTTTACTCTCGGCTTGCTTTGCTCTGACTCTGCTTGCAAGTCCGTCCAATACTGCGGGATGCCCGTTCAAACAGCAGTTTCGACGCTCGTCCTCGCTTTCCGACATCGGAATAGTCTTTGCCCATTCCTTATTCGCTTGACTGTACCTGCCGTCGTCATCGTGTTCGTTTATGGTAGTTGCTACAACGAACGCTACGCGCTCCATTCCGTACTTTTGGATAAGCTCATCCTCAAAGCCTTCTTTTAAGTGCATACCGTCGAAATTCTCAGTAATTGCTTTATCGATTGCTTGTTTACAGTCGGTGTTTGCCTTATGCGAATTCCTATAAGCGATCATCTCATAATTTTCGTTTGCATACTTCGCGGTCTGCAAGTAAAGCGGATAAATGCGTTGGTAGTTATCCATAGCGTTCATCATGTTCCCAATAGCTTCTTGACCGATAAGCTCGTCCGCTTGTATATCCCTACCGATGTTCAGGTAAAAGATGTGTCGCTTCTCAAGCTCGGCTTGATTTACATAGCACACGGGCGCGGCGAAGGTTATCATGTCGGCATCGGCGTTCTCGTCAAGCCATTGCAAATCTTCCATTGATATACCTTGTGTCGAGCTGTAATACGCTCTGTTCTCGGTGTCCTTGCCGTAGGCTGTTATAGGGTAATATATCTCGTTATGATAGCTAAGACAGTAGTCTTTAATGAACGACGCCGTATCGCTGTACGTTTCTACACTGTAGCCCTCCGAGCCAATATAATCGTCATAAAGTCCGCTGAGAATATTTCCTCGCTCTTCGTACAAAGCATCGAATTCCTTGTCCGACAGATATTCCTTGCCGAATTGTATGAGTTCCGAAAACTCGGTGTACAAGTGAATTTTATAGTTACTGTTGAATACATCTTGCGGCGATTTTACAAGCATGCTCTTCTCAAAAGTATCGAACTCTAAAAGTACGCTGTTTATAACCGCTTCCATGTGGTCGTGGCTGTTTACTTTCACCGCACGTAACTCATTTACCTTTTCGTCGAAATAATTACGCGCTTGGGCGCTGTCACTGAACTCCCGTAAGGGATTTCCGTCGTTTAGACCGTTATACGCAAGTATCGTCATAACGTTGGTTTTATCCCTTACTTCAAGCTCTTTACCGAACACGTTTCTTGCCGACGTGTCGTTGATTACATACCAATCGCCTGTTACGTTGTTTTCTAACAGCAACAGTCCCGGCAAGTACAGATTTTCCGAACTACCATTATTTAACGGATAGTCAGGCTCTTTTGCAACAACGGTAAGCTCATCGTTGAATACGGGCAAATTCATGTCCTCAATTTCCTGTTTGCTTCTATCGCCTAAGATAATGTTTAGTTCTTTTTCGGGATCGAATTTATTTCTTGCCACACCTTGCGCAACCGCTTTCAGCTCCGCGTTTTCTATGTTGTCCGCGATAGAACTTTTTACCGAATGCTTATCCCATCCGTAATGTTCAAGCGCAGCACTCCAAATCCGTCCGGTGTACTCGTCCAACAGCTGCGGCACAAAAGATTGCATAGATTCCGTCGTAGGCTGCGGCTTGTCCGCAAGATACTTTTTGAGCGCCGCTTTTTCGGTGAAGTTTGTTTCGATGAAGTCTATCGTAAACCGCTCGTCTACATAGTCCAATTCTTTCGACGCGACATGTCCTGCCGCTTCCGCGAACAGCAGTCGTGCCGCCAAGTACGCTCTGCAGTGTTCCGATTCCAAGTATTTATTCCACGTCGGCTTCTCAACGCCGTACAATACGCCGCTCTCAAAATTGCCGCCGTACTCTATCTCGGTTTCGGTATCGTCCTTACCGAGCTTGAATACAGGCACACCTCTGTTAAAGGCACGTTCTGCCGCGTTCTTACGCATAGGCAGCATGCCGTCCCACTTGTAGCCGTATTCGTGCATATCTTCTGCGTTTACGGTATAGTCGGGCAGTAAGTCCACTCGCATTGAAGCAACTTTATCTTCTTTGTCTATAATATCGTCCTCCTTAATCTTGGTCGGTGTAGGTATCATTCTGTAATTACCGTCACTCTCGCCATCCTCGGCAATAATGACCTCTTCCTTTTTGTCAAGGTCAAGTTCGGCGTTCAACTCCGTTTGTTCTTTCAAGAGTTCAAGCAAGTGTTCCCTATGCTCAAACGGCTTTTGTACTTGCTCTTTGGCTATCTCAAAATCGTCTTTTAACTGTTGCAGTCGCTTTTCAAGTTTTTCCTTGCGTTTCGGAAAATCCTCGATGAAGTTATCTAAACGCGTAAGATTGCCGCTTGCGCTCTCGCCAATGTCTATAACGTATTGACCACTCGCCGAAAGCGTTATATCTCGCTGTCCAGAAAGCGTAGTGATGTTATTCATGCTTATCTTGAAGCCGCAATACTCAGCTACAACCTTTTCGGGTTTGCTCGAATACAGCGCGTCGGTTAGTGCCTTACCGCCTTCTTTTTTATCCGTGTAGACTTTGCCGTTTACGCTTATCTCAAACGCTTCGGGATCGGTAGGCTTGTTCTCTTCCAAGCTTGCCAAGTCCGCTGTAACGCGTTCTATGAGCAATTCCTGTTTACGGATATCTTCGGGATAGCCTTTGCGGATTTTGTCTTGCAATTCGTACAACTTCTTTTTATGCTGACCTTCCAAAATACGCAATCGCGCTATTTCGGTGTCCACTTCCATCTTGCGCTTTATTTTCGGGTTAGCCGCAGTTATAGCTTTAATCTCGGCGTAAGACAGTGTCGTTTCGTCGATGTCCTCGGCTTCACGTACTGTCAAATCGCCGCGGTTGATTTGCGAAATAAACTTCTGCTTGTTTTCGAGTATCTGATAGCTGTAGCTGTCGAACGTGCGCTCGGTAACGTAGGTAAAAATATCTACCTTTTCGTTCTCGTTGCCTTGACGGATTATTCTGCCCTCGCGTTGCTCCATATCCGACGGACGGTACGGCGTGTCTAAGTGGTGCAAAGCGACAAGCCGCTTTTGTACGTTAGTACCCGCGCCGCATTTCTCCGTACTACCTATTAGCACTCTTATTGTGCCGCTGTTGACTTTATCGAACAAAGCTTGTTTTTGCTCGTCGGTATTGGCGTCGTGAATAAACGCTATTTCCTCGGCGGGTATTCCGCTCTGCACAAGCTTGTATTTCAAGTCGTTGTATGCGTCGAAGTTGATGCCGTACTCATAGCTCTCGGATTTCATCTTGGGCGTGGACAAATCACAGAACACGATTTGCGTTCCTTTTATGTTGGCTGTCCTTTCCCAAATCTCGTAAATGCGCTGCGCTGCTTCGTTAATCTTGCTACCGCTTTCGTCCTGCGAATTAGATACAAAGCAGCGCGGATCGAGCGCCAATTTTTTGCCGTCCGAAGTGATTTTAAGCATATTATCCTCTTCGGGACTGACAAGACCATCGTGTATCCTATCCGCACGTTCGGCAATCTGTTCTGCAAGCTCTATTACTGTATCTGACGGTTTAAGACTTATAACGTGCCGTTCCGCTTCGGGTACATCGAGCTTAACGGTATCCGCTGTTTGCACGTCGGCAAAGCTACGGTACATTGTGAGCAGTTCGGGCAAGTTGGTAAACTTGGCAAACCGTGTCCGCGCCCTGTACCCCTGACCGCTTGGACTTAACTCCATACTCGTTATAGTTTCGCCGAAGTCTGCCGCCCAACCGTCGAAGAAAGTTATGCCGCTTTCCGCCAATGCTTTCGGTTGCAGATAGCTTTGCATAGTGTACATTTCCGACATCGAGTTGCTTATGGGTGTACCCGTAGCGAAAATAACGCCGCGGTCGGACTTGTGCATTTCTTGTAAATACTCGCATTTAAGCTTGACATCACTCGCCCTTTGGCTTGCGGCGTTAGACACACCCGCTACGTTATTCATCTTTGTGAACAGGAACAAGTTTTTGTAGTTGTGCGCTTCGTCTATGTATAAATAATCCACGCCCAAGCTCTCAAACGTTAGGACGTCGTCTTTCTTATCTCCGTCCATAAGTTTTTTGAGCATGGCTTCGCGGCTCTTTTTTATGCGCTCCAAGTTCTTGACTGCGCCGCGCGGCATACCGTTTTCTGCCCATTGCCTTTCTACGGTCTGCTCGATTAGCTTTATTTCTTGCCGAAGCTTTGTAATCTGCCGTTCTTGCGAAATAGGTATTTTGGCAAAACTCGATTGCGCTATTATAATACCGTCCCAATCGCCCAAAGCGACCTTGCTGACAAACCTTTGGCGGTTGTCCTTTTCCAAGTCCTCTTTGGATGCTACAAGGATTTTCGCGTTTGGATACAGCTTTCGCCACTCGCTTGCCCACTGCTGCGTAAGATGATTGGGCACTGCGACCATAGCCTTTTTACAAATACCGAGCTGCCGCATTTTCATTATGGAAGCTATCATGGTGTAAGTCTTGCCGCTACCTACAACGTGATGCAACAGCGTACTGTTAGGGCTTGTTATTATTCGGTGTACTGCGTTCTTTTGGTGTGGTTTAAGTTCTATCGCCGGATTCATTTCGGGGAATTTCAGATAACTCCCGTCGTAGCTTGGCAATCGAATTTGGTTGAACAGCCTGTTGTATGTTTGTTCCAACTGCTCCCTGCGTTCGGGATTTTCGAATATCCAATCGGCAAATCGCTCTTTGATTTGGTTTTGCTTTTCTCGCGCAGCAATCGTTTCGGCTTGATTGAGTACACGTTTTTCTTTGCCGTCCGCGTCCACTACGGTATCGTAAATGGTCGTAGCTCTCAAATTCATACTGTCGATTAACAGCCTGTATGCCGGAGCGCGTTGTGTACCGTAAACCTCTTTCTGCTTCATTTGCGTATATGAGCGCACTGTATCTTTTTGATCCAATCGCCAACTGCTGTCGAACGGGTTGTAGAACATTTCCACATCACTGCGCTGCCACCAATAAACGCCGACAAGCTCACAGTAGAATTGTTTGTACAGCTCCTTGTCTACCCACGTTGCGCCGAGTCTTACCGATATTTCGCTTGCCGTCAACGGCGTGGGTTGCACTTGCTGTAAAGCTTCTACGTTGCGCTTGTATTCGGGCGACTGTTCGGCATACATTTCCGCTGTGTGCAGCTTATCTACGACGCGCCCTGACAAATACTCCTCGGCAGTTTCATAGCCTGAATACTTGTTTGTTTCGTCCACTGTTTCGGGGTTACGGAAAACGGAATCGCCAAGCTCAAAAAGCACGGTATCGAAGTCCTTACCCGTCAACTCCTCAATATAACCGATGTCAACCTTGCCGCGTTCGTTACGGCTAATTTGCAACGCTTCGAAGCAATCGTCTGTATTTGTGGGTACTGCATAAGGACGTATGGTGCGCTTGTAGAATACTTCCGCCTTGCTTATCTTTTTGGTTTCTTCATCGATATTCTCGCAAGCAAAAAGTAGCGCACTATCCCCATCATCTTTGAACAGTCTTGTATTTGTTTGACTGTTTATCTCGCCGTATTTACCGACAAACCTATCGTACATTGCATTGAGCCGCTTTTGCTCGTCAGCTAACACTTCGTCCGAACACCCTTTGATTTGGATGTCCAAAATGCGGTGTAATTCCTCGCGCAAAGCAATCATGCCTTGTATCCGCTGATAAGCGTCTTTGGGATAGCTCGGTATGCGCTGCTCGACCATTTCGTCGCCTATACGCATATATAAACGCCCACTGTCGGCTTTGTAGCACATAGGCTTGACATTGTAGTCAACTTCTACTTCGTCCTGTATGGGCGAAGTTTCGGGTGCTGTAAAGAAGCCTTGCGGCAACATTTTCACCGCTTCCGCTATTGCTTCGGACAAATCTCTTCCGTTGGGATTGACTGTCACGTCTTTGCCGCCGTAAAGTCCTATATCTTCCGTTAGTGTGCCGAGTACCATTTCGGGATGGCTTACGAAATAGTTATTTATCTCATAGCCTTCCGCTGTCTTGCACGTGCCGAGCCACTCTATGTTCTCGGTGTCCGTGCTAATTCGCTCAGTGCGTTTCCGAAAGAAAAGAATGTCCGCTACAGCTTCCGTGCCTGCGGTCTGTTTGAACGCCGTGTTCGGAAGTCTTATTGCCCCGATCAACTCGGCGCGCTCCGCAACGTATTTCCTTGCCGACGGGTTAAGTTTGTCCATTGTGCCTTTGCTCGTCACGATGGCGACGATACCATTCGGCTTTACTTTGTCAATGGACTTTGCAAGGAAGTAGTCGTGAACTTTGAAATTGTAGGAGTTATAATCGCTGTCCGCAACACCGTAGCCACCGAACGGTACGTTACCCACTACAATGTCGAACTTATCGTTCGGGAAGGTTGTGTCCTCAAAACCTTTTATCTGCACACTTGCTTGCGGATATAGCTTAGCCGCTATCCTGCCCGTAAGATTGTCCAATTCCACGCCGTACAATCTGCTACCGTCGGCTATATCTTTCGGCATAAATCCGAAAAAGTTGCCCGTACCCATCGCCGGCTCAAGAATACGATTGTTGCCTTTTACGCCAAACCTACCGAGCGCAGAATACACTCCGCTAATAACGTTGTTTGGCGTGTAATATGCGTTTAATGTACTGCTCCGCGCTTGTTCGTAATCCTCTTGCGAAAGCAAGGCTTTCAGCTCGGCGTATTCTTTTTTCCATTGTTGGTTATTTTCGTCGAACGCTTGCGACAAGCCACCCCAACCTACGAACTGCGCAAGGACTTTTTTCTCGGCGTCCGTAGGGTTGCGATTTTCGGCGTACAGTTTGTTAACAAGCTTAATTGCCGCTACGTTGTTGCGGAATCTCGTTTTCGCACCACCTAACTCGCTTTGGTCTAAAACGCCGTTTAGGTCAGTGTTTTTGGTGTCGCTCTCATCTTCAAACTCGTGCCAAGTATCTTCGTAATTCGGGCAGTAATCAAGATAATAGGTCGTGTCGAAACCGTCATTATCTATATCTATCTCAGCCACTTCTTCACGCGAAGCAAGCATATCTGCGATCTCGTCTTGATGGTCTCTGACGAACTGTTCGTCGTCACCGAACTCGTCGAAGTATACTACCCAATTACCCTCGCTTGTGTTTTCCGTCCCTTCTTTTACAATACGATCAACAATAGCTTTAATCTTTTGCTGTACGGGCGACAGCTCGGCTTGCTCGTGGGCTTGCCAATACTTTTCGTTCCAATTTTCCAACGACCCGTTGATGGTGTTATTCCACCATTTGAAGTGTGCCGTCTTTTCCTCTTCGGTCGCGTCGTTGAAATGAACGCTGCCATTTTTTGCTTCGGGTCTATTTGAATTGACGTAGAAATGCGTAAAATACTCGCTTGCTTCGGTTAAGATGCCTTTATCCCACAGTTCACGGAGCGGAATACACGCGTCGCAATCTTCCTCGTAACAATAATACCCGCCGTCGATTACGCCACTTTTCAATGCTTCCGGTGAAAGAATGTGCGGCGCAAGATCGGCATCAATCATAATGCCGCCGTGTCCTGCCGTAGACACCTCATAAATACCGTTGGCAATAGTGTTGCAAGACTGCACTTCGTCCCACATCGAATTGGTAGGCTCAAGCATAAATCTTTGTTGGTAGCTATCGAAAAACGCTCTGTCTTTTGCTGTCAGTTCTTTGAATTGATTTAAACGCGGCGCGACTTGTATCTCCGACGTAATGTATTTATTATCTTCTATGAGCGAACAAACTTTGTCGGCAAACTCATTCCAATTCAGATATATCCTGTTTCGGTAGTCGTCGCCTTTTTCTTTGTGTAGCCAAACACCTGCTTGATTGTAAACAGCATAGAATCCATCGCCTTGTTCCTCGCTTACGCCGTATTCGTTTTGGAGAAATTCGGAAAAAGTTACAATTTTGGTGGTGATTGCGTACTCGTCTAAAATGCGCTGCTTGCGCTCTTCATTAGCCGATACTATGACTTTGCTTATAAAGTCGTTCTTGCGGCGCTCCTCTTCTGCGCGTTGCTCACGCAAACGATTTTGCTCGACTTTATATTCGACGTACTTTTCCTTTTCCTGTTCGGTTAAATAGTTATCGTCGTCTATAAGGTCGGCTATGCGCACAGCGACGTCGGGCCATTTGAGCGTAACCTGAACGAGATACTCGCCCTTTTCACCACGATGTGCCATTTTGATGCCTTTGCCGTTATGATCTTGGTTATCTCCATTCCAACCGCCAAAACCGCCTATACCGTACTCTTTCTTTAAAAACTCAGCAAATGTTTTTAAGGTAGGATTTTCCTGATATTTGTCGAAAATACGGAATTTGCCATACTGTATACGGCTGCCGTATTTCAACTGCCGCTCGATAAGAGCTTCCTCCGGCGATTGTTCTTTCGGCTCGGCTAAATCGAACAACGTAGGCTGTGCTTTCACCTTGCGTTTTCGGTCTTTTATGCCCTTTTCGTCTTTTTTCGTGGACTTACCTTTTGACTGTTTCTTACCTCGTTTTGTACGAACGGTTTGTTCCTCGTCCTCGCTCTCGTCAAAATCGTCGGTATCCTCGTCAAGCTCTTCCTCGTCATCGAAAGGCTCATCGATGTCCTCGTCTTGCTCTTCATCAAGGTCGGTCAGCTCGTCGGCAAGTTCACTGCGCCAATCGTCATCGTCCGACTGTTCGTCTATGGGCGTTATTTGCTCGGCGCTTTCTACTTGCGTGGTATTATCCGCTTGCGTGTTTTCGGCAGTCGCGTTTTGTTCAAGCGCTTCCGCGTGTGACATAATATACTTCGGCTCTGCGTCAGGCTCTATAAGTACCACACCACGCGATTCAAGCATTTTGTCCAAATACTTGTCTATTGCGTGATACGGCACACCACACATGGCAACCCTGTCTGGCAGACCGACATTACGCCCTGTTAAAGTTAAGTCTAACGTTTTCGAAGCAATAACCGCGCTGTCACCGTACATCTCGTAAAAATCGCCCAATCGCGTCATAACAACTGCTTGCGGTTTCTCGTTCTGTACTTCCATATACCGCTTGTACAGCGGATACATGGGGTGATTCGGCTCTGACTCTACCGAATGTTCTTCGATAACCTTTTCCGTCTGTTCGACAGTAATTACAGGCTCGTCTGATACCGTTTCTACTTCTATGTCGTCGATAACCTTAACTTCTTCTGTGCTTTCGCGGTACGCCTCTTCTATGTCCTGAACAAGCATACCCGTCCAAGTATAAACGTCTTTTACAAAAGCCGCGTTTTCGATATAAGAATACGGCAGCCCGCTTATATCTATCCCCGAACTTTTAGGAAATCCGGTTTTGGAATACAACGAATATGTTATACCGTCTATAAGTGCCTTATCTCTTGTCGTATCGCCCGAAATCTCGCCGCGTTCCTGCAAATAGAGCTGTACACCCTTACGAATCTTTCTATAATCGCTACGCTCGTCATTGGCTAATTCCGTATCGTTAAGTTCATCTAAGCCACTTAACAAGCACTTCATAGGAAGTATCGGTCGTGAATACCGCATGTCGCCGTGGGTATCGTTTGCGTCGAAAACAAACTCTTTATATCCGTCGGCATTGTAGTACGGTATACCTTTTCTGCCTCTCGTAATCCGCCGCCCCATAGCTGCCCACTCGTTGAACGAAAAACACACCGTAGCATTGGGGCGCTCTATGATTATCTGACAAGCGTCGTGCAAGCTGATATGCGGGTTTTGCGCTATGAACCGATAAAAGCTTTTTAGCTGTTCGCCATCCGCCAACATAGCGGAAATAAGCTCGTTACGATTGCTTAGTCTTTTTACTTCGCTCATTCAGTTGTTCGCCCTCCTCTTTTCGTTTTTTACCGAATGTCTTTCGCCATACCTTGCGCTTCTCCTTGAGCGTGGGAAAATAAATAATATCTATTGCTGTTTCCGCTCCCACAAGATACACAAGGCTTCGGATCTGTTGCTTATCGAACGGCTCATGCTCGTTAAGTTTACGTTGCAGCTCGTCCTTTGTGATACCAAGCCGCTTTGCTACATACGGTTGAGTTTTACCGTTATCGTATATCCAATCTTTGAGCTGACGCTTTTTAAGCGGATAACCGACCGTCGAATCAATACAGTTTGGTGCCGACTTGCACAAACTTTGATTTGAAGCCATCAAGTGTTTCCTCCTCGAAATCTATTAAAGTAAGAAAGACCCACTCGCCCAATGCGTTATACATATTCCGAGCAATGTCATACCCAAGTGCTTTTCCTTGTTTGAGTTGATTGTAAGCAAGCTTCCCGCCGCCTATTTTTTTGAGCAAGGTGCTTGCAGTCATTCCACTACGCTTGGCGTAATTCTCAAACTCTTCGATTTTAAGTTTCATCTATGTACCTCCAAAAATTTTTACAGTTTGTCGAATAGGTCAATGTTCTTTTCCCACTCGTATGAGCCGAAGTCCACGAAGCCTACTACGTCTGATACGCCTATATCCATATACATGCGCATGAGCATTATTCGGGTAATGTTCTTACCGTTCTTATAGTCCTCATAGTCTTCTGCTGTATAGCCGAGAGCTTCAAACAGTTCAGCTCCACTCTCGTATCCTTGCTTTCTTGCAAAGCTTTCAAACTCTTCAATATTGAGTTTCATTTTTGCCCTTTCTCCTTACTCTCAGCAGTAATGTCCTTACCCCTTCACTTAACCAAGCACACATTTTTGCAAAAGTACACGGTCAAAATTAAATTATTTTAGTTTTTTTCTAAAAATCTTCGCAACGAAGCGTAAATTCTCTGCATTGAATTACTAACCGCTTGCTTGGACATTGATAAACGGGCTGCCACTTCTTCCTGCGACATACCATCAAAGTAAATCATTCTAACCAGTGTTTTTTGGCGCGGCGTAAGTTGCTCTATGGCTGCATATAACTCTCGCTTTTCTTCTCTTTCTATGTAGTTCTGTTCAACATCCAAGCGACGATCCTCGACTTCTACTCCGTCGTCTTTCATCCTATCTAACGAAAGGTTATTGCCGAGCGCATTATGCCCTGAAAGCGCATACGGACACTCACGGCAGGCTTTTTGACAACGTACAAGGTTTCCCTTTTTGCCTTTAATCTTGCACCGGAACGCTCGTTGTTTTCTACGCCGTTCCGCTCTGACGGGTTGAATATAAGCACGATAAACTTCTTCACTTACTTCCACTTCTTGTCCCTTGATTGTGAGATAAAATCTCTTGCCATTGTTTTCCATTTTTGAAATCCTCCGATTTTTTGGTCTAATTAAAATAACAATCGGACAGATTCCAAGCCTTATAAAAGAAAAAGCCCGACTGCGAATACCGAATCTCGCAGCCGGAAATAGGAGTTATCTATTTTTAGGCACAAAAAAAGACCTGACAGACAACCCTTATCCTTTTATGGATTCGGCGTATCTGTCAGGTCATTACTGCTTCTATGAGTGTAGTAAAAACATCTCTTCGACAAATGCTCGCTTTGCGTTAGGTCTTACCGCTTGCGGAATCGACATCTCTGCAACGCATCGCGCTATTAAATTGTTGTTAGTAGTTATGCGGTTTTAGCGCACGGTTTGTTTACACTTTTATCAATCGTTATTACAGATTCTTTGCTTACCGTCACTTCGAACGGCTGCTTACAGCTTGGACACGTTACGTCTATCGACGAGCCTATCTCAGCTTTGAACAGCTTATGTCCGCAGTTTGGACACGTTATAAACTTCTTCACTATTATACCTCCTTTTCCTACGCACACGAACGCGCCAGTTCACTTGCTAATCTCATCGGTTAGGAAATCCGACAATGTGGCAAGTTCATTCGTATGCCGTATATGAAACGCTCAAACAGGGGCTACTATTCAAGCAAACAAATACCTCAATTTTTTATTATCTACTTAATCTATTATTTGCAGTTGGTATAAGTCATCAAAATAGATGCGCTCTTCGTCGATGACAAAATATCTGTACACATAATCAATATTGGTAACTTTCCCTTGCTTTGTTACTTCGTGGAATGAGCGATAATACTCTATCCTCACCGCCATTCCTTTTGCGACCTTGCTGATAGTTGCGGATAACTGATCCGCCGATTCCTCGGATAGTTCTCGTTTCTCGACGCGAAGGTGCTTTTCTTCTCGCTCTCTTAGCGCTTCTGACAACCCTTTCATTGCATCAAAAGGCATAAATTGTTTTGCGCGATCACTTTGTGTCATCTCCCGCTCTGTGACCTCCTATAAATGTATTGCGCTCTCGTTGTGTGGCACCTTTCATAAAGTTTGTACCAACAAGCACGGCATTTTTTCCATACTTCGCTTTCAATGCTAACACTACGTGTTCGCGGCTCTTTTCCTTTTCGACATTCTCCATATCTGTGAACAAGTCATATCCCTCACATCCTTCATCGACCACATTTTCAAAGCTGATTCCAAGTCTTCGGATTTTGACCATTCTGTTTACGTAGCTATCATATAGGTCTAATACCACGGGCGCGAACTTTGAGTTAAGCGCTGTTACTACTCTTAACCTTGCCGCAGCATGTGTTGACGGTATTTCGCTATGCGTGTATGATACATAAATACATACTCGGCTTGCTACCACATGACGTTTCATTAACTCGTATGCGCCGTGTTGTACCATTTCTGTCATAACGATCCGAGCTTCGTCAAACGAATAATCTCTTGGGAGTATTTGTGAGAATGACACCGACTTAGATTTGCTCTTGTATTTCTTTATATCGGCGATAGTACACGACTCCCTTCCCCAAGCGTGGTCAATTAAAAGCTCAGCATTGACGCCAAATGTCTTGTAAAGCAAATCGACGGATCCATGCGCTACACCGCGCATATCGTATATTGCCATCCGCGCAAGCCGATTTGCCGTTCCATCTGCCACTTGCCAAAAATCTGTTATAGGTCGATGTGTCCAAAGTGTTTCGCGGTATGTTTCTTCGTCAAGGTACGCTATGTGGGATTTGTTTTTCTTTGCGGTTATATCCAGCGCAATCTTTGCAAGGTATAGGTTTGTTCCAATTCCTGCTGTCGCCGGAATTTTTGCTCTAATGGCTATCTCATCAACCAACATTTTTACGAACGACATAGCGTCCATGTTGTAAATTTTAAGGTACGGCGTAATGTCTATAAACGACTCATCGATTGAATAAACGTGTATATCTTCCGGCGAAATGTAATCAAGATATATGTCATAGATATCTGCTGCCACCTCTATGTATAAAGCCATTTGCGGTGGAGCTATTATATACTTAATTTCCCTCGGTATCTCGGATAGCCTACAACGGTTTCGGACTCCTTGCGCTTTTAACTTTGGAGATACCGCAAGACACAATGCGTTCGATCCACGCGACACATCAGCTACCACAAGGTTTGTTTCAAAAGGATTTAAACCTCGTTCGCGGCATTCGACAGAAGCATAAAATGTCTTCATATCTATGCAAGTGTTTATGCGTGTAGTCTGTACCATTATGTCCTCACAAATCCTTGAATACTTTTACTGCAACTCCTTGTATCAATAGATTATCAACATAAATATCGTCCATCATTTCATTTTCGGGATGCAAGTAGTATCGTTTCTTTTTTACGTTGTATTTCAATCTTTTAAGCGTGTTCTCGTTTTCGACGAGTGCAACGACTATATCATTTATGTCAGCCGTTTCTTGCTGTCTGATAAGCACTAAATCACCATCATCTATACCTGCGCCTATCATCGAATCGCCACTTGCTTTTAGGAAATAGTACTGCCCCGTTCCAATAAGCGATTCGGGTAATTTTATATATCCTTCGATGTACTCTTCCTCAGCTGTAAGCGGACCACACGGAACAGAGCCAACAATTGCCACCGACCGCATTTCACGATCACCCGCAAGTGAGTTCGATTCATAGGTTACACGACCTTTCGTTATTCTTCCTTGCCTTTCAAGCTCAGCCATATAGCGAAACGCTGATGTTTGTCCTATGCCGAGTTCACTAGCCACCTCTCTGACTGATGGACCATATCCATGCCTATCGCAATACGACATGATAAATTGCTGAATTCCGTTCAATAGGTCTTGATCTTTGCTTCTCATTTGCACCTCTTTTTCTATATGGAACACTTGTTCCATATAGAATATGCCCATTATACAACTTGATTTTTAGACTGTCAAGCGTTTTACAGAAAATTTTCCTAAAATTTTTATTATATACTTTATCGACTCAACAACCAATACGAATATGGTATGATTATATTTTTGCTTTGTTTTCTCTAATGTATTTTAAGAATGCCGAAAACATCAAGATATTCGAGCTAAAAATGTTTGAATGGGAACGCCATCATAAACTTTCTATTCCACCCAATGTAGCCATCTTCAGCTCGTTAAACTCTCTCATAGAACATTCGTTAAGTTCGTACAAGATGCGTTCGTAAATTTGCACAAGTCGAATGTCCTCTTGTGTTTTTGCTTCTTGTAACTGACACTCTACCTCACACACAGCACTCATAATATCCAAATCGACGTTTTCTTGAATAAGCGACTGCAAAGACTTGATTGCTGCGTTTTCCAAAGCATTAGCATCTTCCCATGCGTCACTACTCGGAATGTTCCTGTCACAGCGCATTAAGCTAAGACCATCTATCATAAATCGCTTTGATTCTTCATTGTCCCATTTAAGAAACTCATTCTCAACGGCGATCTCCACCTGTCTAATCAATCGCCTGTTAATCAACTGTTTATCATAATACCTATATATGGACTTTTCCGACCAAGAATAATGGTCAATCTTGATTTGATTGACCGGATTATCTTCAAACAAACTGAAATGGCTCTTAATAAAATTGTTTAACTCGGAATTCATAAATTACAACTCCATATTTAGTAATATAACACTATTCAATAGCATTATAGTAATCAGTCAAAATTTTTATTTGCTTTTTCAAAAAATCCATTTCATTATCAAAAATATTTACAACAGATTTCATAGCTTCAGCATGACTCAATATAGCCGTAGAAGCCTTGTTTTTATTATTATCATTCCATGAAGATATTCCGCTTATAATTCCTACTAAATATTTATACAAGCTCTCAATTTCTTCATTAAACTCATCACCATTAACCTTATACTTTTTACACTCGTCTATATCGAATTGCACTTTTATAGGACGATTCTCAAAATCTGGTATATGCTTGTGTGAAATAGCCATTAACTCTGTTATTGCAGATAAAGCTTTATTTAAAATCTTATCTGCTTTTTGAATAAGTCCCATCACAGATTCACTAAAGTTTCCAAGTTTTTCTCGATATTTCTTTAACGACTCTATTATCTCTGATAGCGATTTCAAAGTCTTTTTAATATGCTCATCATCTTTTTTTGCTGTAGAAAGTATGCTATTACAGCGAGTTAAAAAAGAGTTTAACTTATTTAAATCACCACTTGCAATCGAACAGTTAGTTTGCGCAACTATCAATTTACCATGTACTTCGTTTCGCTCAGATCTAAGTGGAGTCAAATGAAATTCATAAATGCTATCTCTTTTAGCCCGCAAACTATCTCGTTCGCCCTCCCACGGATCATACCATTCGCTGGATTCGCTAGTAGAACCATCCGAATAAGTTATTGTTGTTGATTCCCAGTACCCATCCGGTATCGCCATTAATTCATATCGAATATCTTCTACCTGCTTTTCCCATGCCCCAATCTCATCATTCAAAACCTTAAAATCAATACTCAGTTTATCAGCAATATTTTGCCAATACATAAGTGTACCGCTAACCCTTGCTATCGTTCCATTGATATAACCAATCCTTTGCGGCATTTTTTTAAGTACATAATTAATTTTGCCCAATGCACCATCATCGGAAGTGCGAACGTTACTATTATAACACAGGTCATCAATAACTTTTTGCGTATCATAAATAAGCGATTGTAAATTACTGTCAAGTTCTTGAATCGCTTTTTCAACATTGTATTTATATTCACGCAACTTTTCCTGTCGAGCTTCGACCTCGGCGGAATCAAACTTTACTGATTGCATCGCTTGCCACCTTAAATGACATTATTTCAGATTCAAGTTGTGTGCAATTATAATAATTCTTATTTGCGGAATCAATAAGATCGTCAATATAGCAATCAACAAATTTATCAGTCAGTTTATAAACATCCCTAAAAGCAGCCTGAAGTTCTTCAGCTTTTTCTTTAATAGCCTCACTATTTTTAACTAGCGTTTCACGAACTCGATCTCGCCAATAAAAATCAAGCCACGTTCGATAAGATTGAGAGTCCGATACTATCCTCTCAATCAAAACATTAGCCGTCCACGCATAGTCAATTTTCATTCATCACCACCGAAACGAATACCTTGTGCATTTGCCAGCTCCAAGGCTTTTTGAATAATAAAATTCTTAAGGTTTTCCAACTTTTGCGCCTCAGACAAAACTTGCTGGGCCATTTGGGTAATTCTATCAGTTAAGCTGTCATACTGTGGGCCTTGCCAATACTCTGCCGCACGATCATGATAGTTACGAAGCTCAACCACTTTATCACACATAGCCTCTGTATATTTTCCGAGTTCAAGAGCAAATTCCGCCAACACCTCGGGATTTGTAGATATTACGTCTTTCATCGTGCCTCCATTATCCACTAAAATGACCAGATAGATATAGCCTATACCGTTCTATAATTTCTTGCAAGATATGACCATACTGTTCACAGTTTCCAGAAAACTTATCTATACAGTTCTTTAACTCTATAAGTTCATTTATCACTTCATCCACATGAGAGTCATTCCACTGATCTTTCATAGAGTTTGCTTTTTGCAAACAGCTGTTAGTTAAGCCAAGAATATCCCCACTGTAATTTGATAAAAATGCCCTATATTGCTCAAGCGCTTCAAGGTCAATCCTACCTATCATAATTTGCCCTCATTAATATTCTTAATCAAACTCTTAACAGAATCATCATCATACACAATCTTTCGTGCCTTGCTTAATGATTCACCACTTGTATACAACACACAAACATCATCGCTTGAAATAGCATTTTTATCGGCATTGCTTATGGGAACATTTACATAAGCATCAATGGCAACTCTTGCATCTGCTCCAGAAGCAAACAACATATGCCTACAAACATTATTCTTTCCAAATACTTTGGCATATTCATCTGAATTATCTACTTGAGCAACGATATAAACACCGGCATGTCCAGCGTCTTTAATTATTTCACGAAGCTCTAACAATATATCTTTATTCATGCCCGCCTTATTAGCATTTTGACTTCCCGCGATTTGCGCAAGCGCACTTAATCCAGAAACAGTAGCCGCGGCTTCTTCAACTTCACATAATGCTGCTGTTCGGTGAACAAAAATAAAGATATTATTATTAAATCCATCATTAGCACGAGAACGTACAATGTTTTTTAATTCTCGTATGACCTTCACACATTCATTGACGCCCGAATAGTACTGATATTTTTTACAACCCGAAATAGCAGTAATTATATTTTGCCGCCTAACAGGATTGCAATCTAAGTAAATAATCTCATCATTTGTGCTATTCAATATCTGCTCATGCATAGCAGATAAAAGCAGTGTCGCTTCAATATGTTTAGATTGAATAGCATCGCCCAATAAAGGTAGTAAGGCAGTTGCACTCTTAAACTTAACCGTTTGCTGATAGCCCGTGCTTCCCGATTGACCATACGTTAATTCAACGCTATCACTTGTTCTAGGCAACGGAATATCATCGCCTACTATAAAGCCAAGTCTAGATTGCATAACTTCCAATTCCGAATTATCACCCGCAATAATAATGTCACTTGACACATTTTTGTATTTAGAATTAATACGCTTGGCATTTGCGTACAAACCATCTTCGGTTAAATCTTTTCTATCGCCGGGATATGCCGCTCTAAAGAGAATAGGTTTTGCACCCAAAGTGGCATAAAACGCATTACCTTTTTCTCTCAACAAGTCATTACGATACCTTGCTTGTCCGGGCATAATCTTATCTATTGTAGATTCACTCGCATTAAACAGTACAAAATTAGCGATTTGTTCTTTTATGTCCCCAAATCCACTAGACGGCACTGTTTGCGAAGACAATAGCAAACTAATACCCGCACTCCTTCCCTTTTTCGCCATATCAGTCAATTCTTCAACACACATATTCGCGTATGTATTGCCAGAGAACATATCTTGATATTCGTCTATGATAATAACTGCTCTCGGTATAGGCTTAAGCTCTCCATATTTTTTCTTATCATATTCATTTGATAACACACGCTCGTTATACTCAATAAGATTAACTGCATTCAATCTCTTGAATATTTCGTTTCGCCGCGTCATCTCCTCTGATAATGCCTTTAGCATCTCATAAGTAACCTGCACATCACTTCTATTAGCGGCAATCATTTTAACATGCGGTATTCTAAGAACGTCACGATACAAATTAAACTCAACACCATCTTTAAAATCAATCAAGTAAAATTCAAGCTCGGATGGCGAATATGCATTGGCAGCTGACAGAATAAACGTATGCAAGAATACGGATTTACCAGAACCAGTCATGCCGGCAACAAGCATATGCGTAGCATTATTAGACAGCTCAACGCATTGGACTTGCGAACCTTCCTTTCCAACAGGAATAGATAAGTTCTCCGAAAAATCGTTCCCCATCTTTCGTTTAGGTAATTGAAGTGAATGTAAAGGAATAGGTGCTGATTTTTGCTTTTTACTTTCTTTAATAGAATCCAATAATTCAGTTACGACCTGCTCATCGCCTCCCCCTAAATTAAAAATATATTCATACCCATTAATATAAAATTTATTTTTAGCCGCTTTAATGGAAAAAGTATTACTTAATGAATCCAATATTTCTTCTTTTTTGCCGTATTCGCTACCCGGCGCAGGCAAACGGCTATTACGAATTAACACCGTATAAACGCCACAACGATTACCTTCTTTCATTATACCAAGAAGCTCTTTTTGATTTTCCACACTAAATCCATTGGGATAATCACATATCACGCAAAAGATAGCCGACTGAGCATTATCAGGAGCCGCTTTATTATATTCTGCGATATTATTAAACCGCTTTCCGTAATCCGAGATACGTGAGTTAATTATCGTAGAAATATTTTCAAGCTCTTTACTAATATTTGACTTGGAGATAATGCCACCATGCGTAAGTTCGCTACCGATAGCTCTTGTTAATTCGCCTACTATTCCAGCCAATGGTGAGCCTGTTTCATTGTGAAATGTAAACAGCTCCATATATCTTACTGAAAAGCTCGACGCAAATTTTATGATCCAATTTTCCATTAAGTCATATATGGCTTTGCCTTCACCATCCCAGTCAATAACAACATTACAATTGTCGTAACTCATAATCACTCCTTAGTTAAAAATCAAAGTTAAAGTCATCAAAGAGACCTCTACCTTTAACGACAGCTTTTGCACCTATTTTCCTGAAATTATTTGCAATTTCTTCGCCGTCACTTTTAGTTACTTTATCCTTAATTGTTGACGGCAAACTTTGAATAAGCTTTTTTGCTTCATCAAAGCTAATTTCTGCTACCTTACAAATAAATGAAATAACAACTACTTCACTAGGTCCAATTTCTTCCAAAACGACCTTGTAGTTAGTCAGACTCTTTGGATCAATATCTTTTTCTTCGGAATCGTCATCAGAGTCTGCTTCCGAATCGTCTAAAAAATCAAAAAGTTCAAAGAGATTCTTTTTCTTTGTCGGCGCAGCAACTGCATTCGCATTATCATAGTTATCAAATCTACCCACTAACGGCATTTCAAATAACACCTCAAGTTCGTTTTCATCCCCGCACGAAAGCGCGTTGGAAACAAGATCTCTTCGATAATTCATTATAGGATGGAGAATACTACCCAAACAAATTTTCTCTGGGAATCCCATACGTTGTTTACCAATTTGTGCCGCAAAGCTCTCCTCTACGAGCTTTTCAATAATTGACTTATATGTAGACCTATGCTCAGATATAGATGTTAAAGCTGTTTCAGTCGCTTCAGATATTTTTTTATCTAAATCATATTTCAGCTTACCCACGTCATCATCATGAACATTGCTTACTGTTTGTTCCATTTCTGATGTACGAATGTGTGCGTAATAGAATTCATCAAATTGATTGCATACTACACATATTTCACAATAGTATTCTTCTAATTTTTCTATGACCTTTATATCTTCTTCCGGCGTGGACTGCTCTTTAATTTTCGACATTTCGTCATTACATCTTGATACTAATTTTTCTATATACTCCAAAATGCCCAACTTAGCAATCGCGCCTTCAACGTCAAGAGTTCCAGCGAATTCTCTAATTGAATACTGATTAGGCAATGATAAAATCTTAGACTTAATAAACTTGATGAAATCACCAACTTGGTTTTTCATGTCAAAGCAATATTGCTTAAATTTATCATAATACTGATCTTGTTGTGCAGACTCAAATGCATTATTAGCCGCAGTTACTTCGGAATCATAGTTACGACGCAATTCTGCCTCTGTACTTTTTAAGCGCGTTAAGCTCTCGTTAATTGACTCGATATAGCTCATAATTACTCCTCTAATTAGTTTTTGCTATTCCATATTACAGGACAGTTAGAATAATTCCAATTGCTATTCCATCCACTAGGCTTAGATGAAGCAGCGCAATGTATTGTTAGGGCATCACATCCACGGAAAGCATATTCCCCTATGCTCGAAACGCTACTAGGAATTGACACTTTTGTTAGACTACTACAATTCTCGAACGCCTGATATTCAATACTAGTAACAGAATTAGGAATTGATATACTTGTTAGGCTACTGCAATTTCGGAAAGCTTGATATCCAATGCGCGTAACGCCACTTTGTATTGTTACGCTTGTCAAACTACTACAACTATAGAATGCACTACCATCAATACTTTCGCCACCATTAATCACAACCGATTGCAGTTTAGATTTACTAATCGTAGATATGGCGATTGTAGGAATATTCGCGGTTGTGATAGCACTACAATTAGAGAATGCGTAGGTTTCAATTCTTGTTACACTATTAGGAATCGTAATGCTAGTTATTCCGCTACAACTAGAAAAAGCACTATAACCGATACTTGTAACACCGTTTGGTATAGTTAAACTTGTTAAACTACTACATTTTTCGAATGCATAATTACTAATACTTGTAACAGCAGTAGATAAAGAAACGCTTGTAGCACTACTGCACCCAGAGAACGCATAAGTACCTACACTTGTTACACTATTCGGTATCGTAATACTTGTCAATCCACTACAATTCTGGAACGCATTGTCACCAATACTTGTCACGGTGGTCGGCATCGAAATACTTGTTATACCACTACAATTATAAAACGCACTATTGTTTATGCTTGTAACAGCATAATACGAACCCTTATATGAAACGCGATTAGGAATTTCAATGCTTCCACTTATATTATTTGCTTGTCTAATTATAGAAGCAATTCCGGATTTCAGGCTATATCGTATTCCGCCAATTGTTGAATAAGCATAGCCATCCCCATCCTTATCGTTGCTCTTAGAATTCCAAATTACAGGACGATTTGAAGAATTCCAACTATTATTCCAACCACTTTGTTTAGAAGATACTTCGCAGTATATAATTAAACTGCTACACCCGTAAAATGCATTATATCCTATGCTAGTGACAGTATTGGATATTGTTATACTCAATAAACTGCTACAATTATAGAACGCCTGTTCTTCTATGCTTGTAACTGTCTCGGGTATAGTTATGCTTATTAAGGTACTACATGAAGAGAAAGCACGGTACCCAATACTTGTTCCACCATTGATTACGACTGTTTGTAACTTTGATTTAGGAATAGCCGATATAGCACTTGTAGGTATTACGGCGTTGATTATGTTACTACATCCAGAGAATGCACTACTATCAATGCTATTAATGCTATTAGGTATCGTAATGCTTGTCAAATTAGTGTTGTTATAAAAAGCATTTTTCCCTATCGCCGTTACATCATATTTAGTATTTTTGTATGTAATACTAGCAGGAACAACTATACTTTCATTAGTGTTTCTAGGATTATTGATAACTGTGGCTACTCCATCACTTATGGTATATCTCAATCCGTCTATTATGGTGTAAACACAGCCGTCGCTAGCTTTATCATTATTATTACAATTCCAAACGACCGGATAATTAGAACTATTCCAATTACTATCCCATTCACTAGGTTTTGACGACGCTTCGCAGCTTATAATGATATTTCTACAACCGCCGAATACTTCACTACCAATACTTGTGACTCCGTTGGGTATAGTAATACTTGTTAGCCCACTGCAACCGTAAAATGCATCACGCCCAATGCTCTTTACATTACTAGGTATCGAAATGCTTGTCAAGCCAATACACCCATAGAAGCTATGGTCTCCAATACTTGTAACATTACTAGGCAAAGTAATGCTATGCAAACTTTCACATTGATAAAATGCATAATTACTAATATTTGTGCCACTTCCAATTACAATTGATATTAGAGATTTTGGTACAACATTGATGTTATCGCCATAAGAATTCCCACCAAAGATATAGCCTATATAGTTATTATCCTCACTAGCTCTTGTCTCACCAACAAACGGCAGACCGAGCATGATAAGATCGTCACAGCCTGAGAACGCGCCCTTTCCGATTCGCTCAACACTATTAGGTATTACTACGCTCGGCAAACCACTGCAATTCTTAAATGCTTCCGTTCCTATAAATTTCACAGAATTAGGAATCGTCAACGAATGCATATATGTAAATGAAGTAAATGCTCCGTCCGCTATTACTCTCGTTCCGGAAGCTATCTCATATTCAAAACCACTCTTTTTAACCTCTATAAGAACAGTTCCGAGATATAAACCTTTTTTACTAGTCCAATTTGCTTGATTATTATATATGGCTGTATCATAAAAAGCAAGTAGACCTACGCTTTCTATGTTTGATGACATTTTAACCGTCTTTAAATTCACACACTGTGTAAATGCCGCACCGCCAATAATCTTGACAGTATCGGGGATTTCAATGCTGGTTAAACTACTACACCCCATAAAGGCTCCTGCTTCTATGCTAGTCAACCCACTTTCTAAAATCACTTCTCTCAATGACGTACATCCAGAGAATGTTTCTCTCTTAATTTCTGAAACACTAGCCGGAATTTTTATGCTAACAAGACTTGTACATCCTTTAAAAGCTCCTTCAGCAATACTTGTTACAGTATTAGGAATTTCAACGCTTACCAAGTCAGTACGACCAGCAAAAGCATTGCCTATATTTTTTGTTCCATCTTGAAAAACGACTTTTGAAATAGCGTTATTCTTAAATACATCACTGCTAACACCAACACTATTACCGTGATGCTCAGCAGGAATAACGATATCTGTACCATCAGCACAACGAAAGATATTTGCAACAACACTATCTCTCAAATATAAATAATTTCCATCTAGATAAACAATGCATCTTTCAGGCACATCACTAGACCACCTATTAGACACGTGTTCTTCATGAAATAAATCATCGCCACTAGCCGCTCTTCCCCAATAGACCCCACCAGCTATATTCATAGCCACGATTACAACAGCACCGATCAACATAGTAACAAAACTAAAAACGTTAACCGGTTCATATTCAAACCAAGAACGATCAAAATCATCTTTCATTGCTAATATAAGGAACATTAATTGAAATATCGCAAATATTCCGGCGAAAACTATGCCAGCTATTACTCGTCCGGAACTATATGTGATTACACCATCCTCAACCTTCACATACATAGCCAACCAAAAATCACTAACAGGGCTGACGTTTTTCAAAAGCATAACGTTAGTCACGATAAATGCTATAGTTAAATCAAGCGGCAAAGATAAAAAAAGAAACTTAAAGAAAATCTTTGCTCGTAATGCTCGCGCTTCACTACGCGCCTCTTTTCTTTGCCGAGCAATTCTTTCTTGTTCTCGTTTTGCACTCTCCGCTTCTTCTTCTTTTCGCCTTTTCTCTCTTTCCGCATCTTCAATTGCTTTCTTAGCTCTTTTTTCTTTATCTATACGCTCGTTGTATTTTCTCGCTTGTTGTTCAAATAACGCACGAAGTTGCGCATCAGCTAGAGAATATATGATTTTTCCCTCATCAGTATTCATATAACAAATATTGTCTAAGTCAGTAAAATCCTTGTTTTTACTACAACCCAAGTTAAGCCTAAAACCACGAAACAATATCCATGCGTCAGACACGCCTACTTGTTTAGCAGACATATGAAACTGATTAGCAATATTTTTTTGTTCCATTTCGTCAAATCTATTAATAAATGTTACAAAGCATTCTCCACATTTTTCAATACACACATCTTTAGGAACAGTAACACACATTCTTTTCAAAAAAGCCAGCGCGACACCTTCTGTATAAAAAATATTATTTGATGTTACTAAGCTCAGCAAGTAATTTTCTACAAGCATTCGAGCTGCATTTGAATTCCTTGAACTTATTTCTTTAATATCATCTATATAAGTGTATAACAAAGAAGCATCATTACTAGATATTGCATCTTTTAATGCTTCTTTAAAATTCCTGATTCTATCATTCAGTTGCTTTGACTCTAATGCTGCATATTTATTGTGCGTGCTAGTTGAACTAGGTACTTTTATGGCATTAGATACGATAGACTCAACCTTAGACTGTTGAAAAAACTTGTTATATTTTTTGTAATAGTCATTTGTTTGCATTATAAGCAACTCCATATAGATGATAATTCAAAATACGCACTGCACACCTAATACTATAATAGGTGAATTAAACGAAGTCTTTTTATCTCCTAATAGATGAGATAAGATTTTTTAAACGACTATCTTTTATGAAACACTTGATTATTTCAACCAAAGATTGTATAATTATTCTTGTGAAGATACACCTATTATAGTAATAGAAGACAAAGTTAAGGCATCGGAGTTAGTCTCTGATGCCTTTTATATATCAGGTCGGCACCAAATAAATTTAATACGTGGCTGAAACTCATACGGCTTACTTCGTACTCGGAATAAATCGGAGACTTGTTCAGTCATTTGTATGTGTTGCTCACAATTAACTATAAGGTTCTTATAACGGTGCGCCTTGATACCATAATTATTACTCCCCATTTTATTCTACGCTTGCCCTATCCACACGCCGAATTTCAATGCCGCGAACTATTGCATTTTTCAAGCACTGTGCTGCGCCACCATACTCATGTGTAACATAGGCTACGAGCATATCGGATTTATTTACAAGCCATTCATTACGTTTTGTGATTGCGGACTTGTAATGCACCATATGAAGCTCTTGGGGATACTCCACCTCGTCATAGTAATTTTCATACGATTCCATTTCCGCAACCAGATACGGTACGACAAGGATTAGCGAGCTATTATGCTCTCCCAACTCTCGCTTTGCACGTTTTATAACGGAAGCGACAAGGGTATCAAATTCGCCATTACGACCGACATAGAACTCAACGTATTCTTTCGTCCTTATCAACTCGCTGACAACGGAAAATACCTGTTCTTCGACAAAGATAAAATCATCAACTTCTCTATGTCCTATAAATGAAACACGGTATATATCTAACATAATAGCAGATAATTTATACTCCGTTTTGTTCACCTATTGTTGTAATAGGTGAACAAAATTAGTATTTTAGTACACCTAAAAACAGTAGTATAGTAAAAATATCCGCACTTAACTATTGACTTTGATTGCATAATATGCTAATATATACGTATTCAAATCGCCTATTACAACAATAGATGGCTCAATTCTTTGAGTCATTTTTTTCTATCATTTTTCCTAACCTGTTCATCATATCGCGCTTATGATCCATTAGGCTATGTACATATCTATTGAGCGTAACATTGGCATTTTTATGACCGAGTATTTCAGATAGTGTTTTAACGTCCATTCCGCATTCGAGCGCACGAGTAGCGAAAGTATGGCGCAGCGAGTGAAAGCCTTTATGCGGAATATTTAATCGCTTTAAGAACAATTCAAAACTTCGCTGATAAGCCCTTACGGATATGAGCTTGTCCGAATTGGACGCAACCACATATTCGGAGTTTGTATCCTTCTTTAAGTTCCGCAAATACGGTATAAGTTGCTTCGGGAATGGAATAACTCTTTGTGACGTTTCAGTTTTCGGCGTATCGGTTATTCGAGCAAACTTACCACCATCGTCTTTTCCGTCGTGGCATGATTTGCACACGTTAATAGTACCCTTTTGAAAGTCTACGTCTTTCCACTCCAAAGCAAGCAATTCGCCGATACGCAAGCCGGTATATAGGCACAACACCACACCAAACATTTTAGGCTTCTTTCCGTTAAAGACAGCTTGCTCTATTTGTTTTTGTTCGGTAGGCGTAAAACAAGTAACCTGCTTTTCTCGCGCTTTCGGGCGCTTTATTTTGTTTGCCGAGTATTCCTTGATTTGCCCTATAGCATAAGCCGCTTTCAACGAGTTTTGAATTACGGTTATTATGCCGTTTACTGAATTTGCCGACAAACCTTTCTTTGTCTTTATATTGCCAGATTGCAAAAGTTCGGTTGTAAAGCGTTGCAATATGAGCGGTGTGATTTCGTTCATATCGTAATCACCGAGTGCGCTGATAATGTGTTGAGATACTATTTCAGAGTATCGTATGTAAGTTTTCTGTTTAGACGACGGCTTTACATAACATTCAAGCCATTCATTTAACCAATCTTTGTATTGCATTATTTTTCTCCTTATTTAGCAATAATTTAATTTTACACGAAATAAAGCAGCACGAAAATCGTTGTGCAACTTCCTTTGTTATACCCCTCTACATATCCAAGTACACTTTTCTTAAAAAGTACACGGTCATTTAACAATTTTTGATTTTTTTGCAAAAAAAAGAAGCTCTATAAGAACTCCTTTTTCGCTTTATATTAGGCTTTTTGATATATTAGATAGAATTCAGTGTTGTATCTCTATTCTTCACAACTAATCATCTTTGCAGCATCATATTCTATACAATCATTTATCGATAGTTTAGTATCATAAACCACTACTTCCGGAAATTCAAAACCGAAAAACAAATGCTCTTGCTTATACGGCGCATACCATATTAGATAATCTATTGAAGAGTTCATAAACACTTGCAAGAAAGACTTATCAAAAAACCAAAAATGAGGCCGTCCTAGCATTGGCATGCCCTCTTCCATTTTTTGTGGCTTAATTACTGATTCAGTATATGCTGATGATTCATCTAACACAAAAAAAACTATTTTAAAGCCCGGATGATTCTGTTTATACAGCTCTATCTTGCGTTTATGTTCCTCTAAAATACGAATAAAATTCTTTCGATAATAATCATAGTTATGATCTTGTTCAGTAGGCAAGCCTGTATCAGCACAAACAATGATATTTTCTACGTTCGGGAATGTGTCATAAATACCTTTTTCGCGCAATTCTTTTTGTATCTGACTCTCACGAGCATTTGTGGGATTAACGATTTTCCCCTTTTTATTTTTATGAGCATGGTCATCAACACGCATTACATCCATCATCAACTTGAACTCATCACAATAAAAATCAGGCGGCGGATCAGATTTTCCTGAACTATTTTTCCATAGCTTCCATTTTCCCTCATCGTATATAGATTCAAACATAACAAAAAGCTCATTTTTTTCCACAGGAAAAAATATATCAGTGCTTTCAGTTCCTTGAAAACACTCTATTATTTTATTTTCATCATCAAAATAATTCATTGATTATTCACCGCTCAAACAACTCTTTCATTCAATTTCTTAGGGTCATAATCGTATGCGATACGTTGTTGATAATATTGTATTTGTCAACAAAAATAGACGCCAACGCCAATCACAGACAATTCGCTTTTAATGAAGTCCTTATCTGCTTCAGTTGCTTCACCATTAGAAATCGCGAGCAATAAACAAATTAATGGCTGTTTCTCTCTTTCTCTAAGTATGGGAGATTTTGCTATGGTTTCTAACGCTCTTCTTAATGCAGTTTCCCATTTAACATATGTGCCCTTACTAACTATTATAAGCGTATCATCATCAGTGCCATAAAGCAACGTATCATTTGTGAGTTTTTGTATCTCGCTTGACTCAACTCCAAAAACTGAATGCAATACCAACGTTAAATCTTGAATTGCTAACAAAGCCCTGTTCCGTGATTTAGTATAAGAATTGAGCACAGCATCTTTTATGTAAGTGCGAATACGTTCTGATGGATAATATAACTTCAGAACTCCACCAATCGTAGGATCGTCTATAAGGTCGTCCATAAACTGGCTATTCTCCGTTCTGCTTCGCCCGGCATACCCAAACTCGTCGGCACGAGAATATATCTTTGTTCGAATACTTTCAGCTATATCTTTGGGTAATTTATTTGACATATTAAAAGCCCTCAGGAAAATTTAATTTCGTTTCATCATTGGAATCGCCTAAATCTGCGACATCCTCTAACCATACTTGCACAAATTTTTCCATTCTCGCGTCTGAGAAAGAAACAAAACCTTTTTGTAGATACAGTACCTCTTTTTCTCGTCCTTTCTCTTTTCCCTCATTATTCATTTCTATTACATCAGCCATTCGCCTAATATCTGAAACAAAATCCAAAACAATGACCTTTTCTTTACCGCTTGATAATCTCAACCCACGCCCAAGTTGTTGTACGAATATCCTTCTCGAATGAGTTGCTCTTAGGAAAACAAGCACATTAACATCAGGAATGTCTATTCCTTCATTCATTACATCGACCGCAGTAAGAGCCGAAACACTCCCCGTTGAAAAGGCAAGTAGTCTTTTTCTGCGCTCCGATTTATCAGGACACGATAATGATACACAAGGAATCCCGCTTGCGGACAACATATCCGCAAATCTTTGGCAATGTTCAATTGACGGAGAAAAAATAGCTATTTTAGGAATAGAAATATTTTGAATTGTTTTATGAATTTCACTAATTACGGCCTCGTCCCTTTGCGGCAAGAACAAACGCTTATTTAGATCTTTAATCGAAAAACTTTTCTTGCTCATATACGGGATTTTTTTCCAATCAACATTATCGCAGAAAATACGATAGTCGACTTTAGATAAATATCCCATTGCCATTCCATCAACAAGCGAAACCTTTTCCAATGGAACACCAAAAATCGACTCTAAATTTTGTCCATCGCCACGCCATGGAGTTGCCGTCATCCCCATTAAAAAACGAGGTTTAAGGTGGTTTATACAAGTACGGAAGCCATGCGCCATAGCATGATGCGCCTCGTCAACTATTACAACATCAAATTGATTAGGCTCAATGCCAGACAAATAACCATACAAACTTTGATATAAACCAAAAGAAATCCCTTCGGAATTTCTTGGCGGCAATCCATTAAAAAAAACTGATGTAGGGACTTCTTTCATGATTTGCGGCCAAAAACCAGATTCTAATTGAATTGCCAAATCGGTTGCATGACATAGAACAAGTATTTTACGGCAACCACGCTCCCATAAATTTCGTGCTATAGTTGCTGCTATAACTGTTTTTCCAAGCCCTGTTGCTACTATATAAAATGCCCTTTTCTGCCCATCATCAAAAGCCTTCGTTACTTTATCAACAATTAACTGTTGATAAGGACGTAAACTCCGATGTCCTGCGTGTTCACTTGGCATTCTTTCAATAAGCGATTTTATAAATGAGCCATTCCAAAGTTTCAATGTGTACCCATTTCTTTCAAGCTGTTTTTGACGCTCGATTGCTGTGTGAGTAAATTCTCCATTCGTAGCAACAGCAGCAACATTTGTATTATAAAATGTTAGGGCATTTATTACTTCGTTAATAGCACTAGGTCCAATATACCGATCCCCCGACACCGCTTTTGACTGAACAACCCATCCCTTAGTACATCCGTCGCCATCTCGTGTTCCTAGAATATCACCACCTTTATCGCCGGCACCACCAATTACAGTCACATCTTTCCAACCAATGTGAGCCATCATCCGAGCAACCGCTCTTTCAAGGCCTTTCCAGTTATAACCATTTGCAATATCATCAGTGTAGAATGTACTCACGCCAATTCCCCCATAAGGAAATCAATGCTTAACGATGCACGAGCTAATTCGTTTTTCAATTCTTTTTGCCCGATAGGTGAATTATTGCTTAATCGCAATGCATCTTTTAGAAAAGAAATCACTCTTTCTTTAGACTCATTTCTACTGCGAATCGTAGCATTTTCATCTGACAATGCAATTTGTAAATACGGGGCATTAACAACATGACCATCAAAAATAAGCTCCGGAAATTTATCAAACAATCGTATAATCGTTTTTTCGGGAACGTAATCAATAGCGTCGAATCCTTCAATTTGACACTGTTGAAATGGTACTATTAAATGCGAAACCGCCAGCAAATGCGTAACTGTTTCTTCGACCTCTCCTACTGACTCGTGAATACATTGGAGCGCTTCAATTTCATGGTTCTTTAAAGCACCATATAGCCTTTCTCTTATAGCTGTAAATACGCTCGTTGCACGATCTTGTAGCGATTGCTTATCGATTTTCGATTCATTCATCGAATTAATTACCAAATCACTATATACAGACACTATATCAGATAGTCCATCACGCGCTTTAAGCTTTTCAGATAAATATTGTAATAATAACATTTTTGGTGTAATAGGATATTGCGATAACAACGGATGCGTTGGATCATATACAAAGTTGCAATCTGTTCCTTCCGAAGAGAAAAAACAAGCCTTTCTCATTCCTTTATAAAGGACATACCCATTTTTCAATTCATAAACACGTACATTTAATGGCAATGCGCCACTTGTCGAATATTTTCCGGTCAATTGTACAACGTGGCTTGAACGTTGAATCAACTCATCCAATTTTGATGTATCTTCTACTGGTGTCGGTGCTACTACAGTCGGACTCCCACTCGCATTCGATGTAACCGAAGCAGTTCCCGTAGTAGTAGCTGAAGATGTATTTGCAGCTCCTCCCAAATAGTCTTCTAAACTGTCTGATGGTGCATCTCCGGCATTCACTGCCGTCGTAATTTTTGCACCGCCTATACTGCGTCGTTGGTCTTCCTCTTGCGCCGCCTTCCACCAAATATCGTCATTGATATAATCACGTTTTCCCTGCCTAAACTGCATAGCATATTTTTTTGATATATCATTAGGGGCAAATAAACACTTTGTACCCGCATCTATTCTTCTATATGCGTTTACCAATAAGCCAAGCGGGGATGTGTTAGGCTCTTGAAATCCCATTGCTTTTCGCAATTTTGGCAAAAATGGACCTGTCCCGCATATAGCTTCAACCGTTTGAAACCAAGATGAGTCAGTTTTATCAAAATCGTTTTTCTGATAAGTCGGAAGTAAATAATCAACATGTAATTCTCCCACAATTCTACCGCCTATCGATGTTCCTAACTCGACGGGATATTGCAAGTCCTTTTGTCCAGTATAAGGATTGACATATTGAAATAATGACTTGTCTAGAATTAAGATTTTTCTTCCATTACGAATAAAATCAATGCCAAAGTCATTCGGATCTGCATATCTTTGAATTCCCAACCAACCCTTTAACCGTTTACTACGCTCTATTATATTATCGGGTAGCGGTTCTCCTCTTTGCATGGCCGCATAATAATCTTCAGCTATATCTGGTGTTAAATATGTATTACGTTCCAAATCAAATAACGAATGACCTAAATCTCGATCAATTTCTATATATGACGAAACTTGTTGGTCATTGTACATCACATACCGTTGCGGTGACCAAATGCAATGATTTCTAGGAAATAGCTGTTTTCCTTTAACGAAAATTGTTATATCCGTCGAATTTAATAATGGCGTATATATCGATTCAAGTTGACGTCTTATATCATTTTCCCGCATCGACAAGTCTGTTCTTATTCCTGTCCTCAATTTAGATATAATTATTTTTGTGCCACATTCATTTGGGTTGTCCTTAGGTTTTCGTATAACTGGTGCACTAAATGTTTTTGCCGCATTCATAGCTGCAAAATCAATTCTTAATCCAACCCATTCAGTATCACCTTTTCTTGTCGAAAGCACGGTCGTTAATTCGCCCAACCTTGCGGTGGAAATATTAAATCCCATCCCGAACAAGCCAAGATTATTAATAGGATCATTGCTCGAATATCCCGCTCTTACCGCATTTTGAATTTGCTCCAAGCTCATTCCACAAGCATTATCACTAATTTCAACTGTGCGTTCACTGGCCGCCATTGAATCAGACGACCATGTAACATTTATCCGTTGTTCTCTTTCTTCTCCGCCAGCAGCCTCGCTAGATAAAAACGCATCAACGGAATTGTCAATTAACTCAGCTAAACATTGCCACGGCAAAAAAGGGATTTCGCCTAGCACGCGGAGTATACGCGGTGTAGGAGTTATATCCAAACTAATGATAGAGTTACTCATATTATTCTCCCTACTTTAATTCTTGAAAATAATTTGCTATAGCCTGCGCGACCGTATGCGCTAATATAGGCGGTACAGCATTCCCTATTTGCGATATGCTAGTTGTCTTTGCGAATCCAAATGTAAAATCATCAGGAAATGTTTGAATTCTTGCACACTCTCTAACGGTCAGACGCCTGTCCAATTCATAATGAAATTGAACGCGTGATTTTGGATTTGCGCGAATAGTATATGCTGGTTTATTTCGCATATTGTTTTCATCGCCTTGTCCATTTCCTTTTCTTGCCCGTGAAGCGGCAAAAAATTGGCTTTGATTGGGAACCGACTCATCTACAATATTTATTAAATCTCCAATTGCCCATTCGACACTATGGTGATTATTAACATATTCAGCTATAGGTTTTTTAGGAAAACCTTTCAAATCATCTCTTACACATATAATAAAAAGTCTAGTGCGTCTTTGCGGAACACCATAGTCTGGAGCAAACATTTTCCAAACTTCAATTCGGTACCCCGGCGCTTCTAAGTCTGATACTATCGTTTTCAAAACTTCGCCTTTATTCATTCGTTCAAGATTGATTACATTTTCACCCACAACAACCTTAGGTCTATGTGCATTCATATATCTAATTAATGCCTTATAAAGCTGTCCGCGCTGTGATTCGAGCCCCCCTAAAGGACCACATGATGAGAATTCTTGGCAAGGGAAACCACCAATCAACACATCGGCCCCGACTACAGAATTTGGATCGATTTTTTCTAAATCACCAACTGTTGCCTTGTGTTCAAAGTAATTATTATATGTCGCAACACATTTCTCATTGAAATCAAATGCACTAATTATATCAAAAGGCAACCTATCATATTTTTGCCCATGATAGACAAAATTGCCTCGAAACCCTAAATCAAGCCCGCCGCAACCACAAAAATATGATACTACGGTTATGCGTTCACTCTTTTTGTTCACCTTCGTATATAACCTCCACCAACAATTATAGCATAAACTATATCTTTTTTCAAGTCAATATTTCTCGTATTTTAAACAATTTATTTATGCGCGAAGCTGGATTGGTCATATCAACTCTATCAACGACTGTATGTAATAAATCAACTACCTGCGGTAGAGCAGTAAAAAATATGTTGTTCTATTTTGTATCCAAAAGTTCGGCAACTAGTTCAAACAGTCTGTTTTCGTCTTTTCCTTGTTCTATTTGTATAAAATACCTATATCCACTATTTTCGAATATACAAGTTGCATATTCTCCTGCTACTGACCATGCTACCTTATGATTGTCAACGTAATCTTCATTTTGGCATTTTCCAATAATTAAATCTAATACATCCAAATATACATTTGTTTTGGTTATGGATAATTGTACAAATTCGTCGGATTGAGGTAAATATGTTTGCTCCTCCAAACCTAGCACCTCATTATCCGAATTACTTGTATAACAAAATGTTCTGAAATCTTCACCGAATTCATACCAATCGAAATATAAAAAGTTAAGATTGTTAGTTTCGCGATATTCTCCAATTGTATATTCTACATTACCCTTATCATACTCTCCTTGCGTACAATAGCGAATATTCTCTTTTCCTCCAATGCCGCCGCCGTTATTTCTAGGCAATAATACAACGCAAGGCACTATAACCGCCACACAAACAGCCGCAGCAGCAATTGCGGAAATAAACGCAAACCGGCGTTTCTTTACGGGAGCTTGTTTCTTATCCGATTGCTTGACGTATTGCGGATAGCGACGTTTCAATTCTTCAAGAATTTCTGATTGCGTATCGATGCCATCCTGCTTTATTGCTTTGTTCAGTTTTTTTTCTACGCGCATAACCGCCTCTAATTTATTGTTACTTTGTAAGCTGCGTTGACATACGAACCGACTTTGTATAAGGCCGTGGAACTACCAGACAGTCCGGTTGCAACATACAAATATTTGTCCGTTCTTGTTCCGTTACTTAAAGTATACTTAACTTCATAATACCCATACGCTACCATAATATGATTGCCGTTTATGGTGCTGGATACTAAAATATCTTCATTTTCAAAAGGCTCCAAGCTGTAAATATTACTCGGCTCAACAAACAACACGGTAAGCTGGTTATTATTTACTGCTGTTTTAAATGTGCTGTAATTAAAGTTATTTCCCGCACCAAGCGAAGTATATTGTATATTATAACCGTGATCTACGACACAGCTTTGTAATCCGTTTTTAAATTCGCTTTCAGATACTCCGGGCGCTACAACGTTGGTTTGCATCTTATCATACAAATCAAAAAGAAGTCCTTGTACATATGTTCCGTCCTGCCCTTTGTATCTACCGGTTGAATAATATGAATCCCATCCCGGTATCAAATTTGCGTAATACTTATCATAGAAGCCGATTATAATTCCGCCGGCAACCGCTCCGCACCCGTTTTGCATACCATTCACGGCAAAGTATTTAGGTGTACTGTTTGCAGTAGAGATATCATCAACAACTTGTTTAGACACATACGGAATAGTTTCGGAAGAAGCATAAGTACCTATCAGCTCACCGCCGACGTATCTATCCGATTGTTCGGCAGCGGCAGGCGTGCTTGACCATCCGCCGCAAAACGGCAAGCACAGCAGTAATAATGCGATCGTTTTTATCCTGTTTGTTTTATTCATGATATCACCTCTATTTAGCTATATCACAATCGACACGATAATTTTTCCAATTCTTACGAGATATCTTTATTGATTTTTTTGGCGCTTCTTTTAAACCGCTTATAAACGGTACCTACGCACATATCCAGTCTGCTTGCTATTTCTTCGAAAGTCATATCATCGATAAGACGAAAAATCAATATTTGCCGGTCTGTCTCGCCCAATTCGCTTAAAGAGTTTTGCAAAGCAGACATAAAGTCCAACTTTTTATAATCGTCTGTTGTACAGGCGACTTCTTCGCTTACTTCGTCCAAAGATGTATGATTATGTTTTCTTTCACGATTGTTAATCACATATGCTTCGTTCTGAGCAATCTTACTTATCCACGCTTTTCCGCTTTGATTCTCATCGAAAGTTTGAATATTATCGAAAATATTATAAAGCGTACTATTAACAACATCGTCCACAAACGATTTGTCCACTAAATAGTAATAAGCAACAAACTTAATATAACCGGAAGCTGCGTGGAAAAAATTTTCAAGACATCTCTCCCCGTTTTTCAGCCGCTTCAAGTATTTGGTTATCTCATTTGTAGATTTCATGACTTTTGTTATATCACAAGGTGCCTTTAATTGTCAAGCAAGCCCTTTGTGTGTTCTACCAAAAAAACTACAAAAAGCAACATAAATCTATACAAAAGTGAATGACGAATTCCACTCGGTGATATTGTGTTATCTTGAGGTTTTTTGTGCTTTTTAAAAAATCATTTTTCATTTTTTATGCGCAGCGCGTTGGCGGCATAGAAAATAGCGACTAATCTCGAATCAGATTCCAGATTAGTCGCAAATAATCCAACTAATGACAGACAACGTAACAATCGCTACATTGTTACTGTAAATATGAATTTGGGAGTAATTTGGGCAAAATTGCATAAAAAACGGACTAATGACGGACAAAATCCGACTAAATAGTCCGTTATTATTATTGGGAGAATTTGGGAGTAAAAGGCTAAAAATCGTCGAAAATTACATTATATGGTGGCTGATGCCATATACACTACACAATATCTTGTGTTTAAATTCTTCCTCTGACTCAGTAGTCGAATTTGTTTTACCATTTTAACGTTTTGAGCCTAACGGATGGCGCAAGGCGTGTTTTGATTCTGACTTTATGATGCTCATAGACAGTTCGAAAATACCGTCTGCTTCTGCTTCGTCTATATCGAGGCGTTCGGACAGCTCCGCCACAATCTTGGGGTTGTTCTTTTTGCGGAAAATGAAGTTGTTTTCCAAAACGTCATTGACGGCTGCGCACTGTTCGGCGGAAAGTTTGGTTTGGCGTTCCAGCTCTTTGATGAAATCGGTTTTGTTCATAATACTTCTCCTTATTCCCCCACTAACAAATTGCGCGGGGCGATCTTTTTTATTCGCAGCGACAGCAAGCACGCCAAGCCGAAGGATAAAACGATTAGTCCGAGACCCGTTGCGGTAATAAAACCAATCGGCAAACCGAACGTACATTTTACTATGCCTATACTGCTCAAAAACATACTCATAAGCGGGTTTATTATAAGGCAGCATATGACAAGACCTATCACCGTAGAAAGTATAATCGACGGCATAAACGACAATGCGGTTTGCAGTATAAGTTGCCTTGTGGTAAAGCCGAGCGACTTTAAAATACCGTAATCGCGCATTTTGTTGTTGAGCATTGTGCGAACCAAAAGGAACAAAACAAAGGCTACGATAATTACCGAAAGTACAAGCATAGCGATAACTATTATAGTCATAAGCGACACGTAAACGACGCTCGCGCTTTCCACAGTGGTTTGAATATTTATAACGGTATTGACGTGTCCGTCGAACAGATTTTTCATTTCGGCATTAAATGCGTCAACGTCAGTACCATTAGAAAGGTTTATATAATAATTGGTGTACGCCAGCGTTCCCAGCCGCTCATAGCCCTGCCTTGTCATAAGGCAGTCGCGCCCCAAGTAATTGGAAATCTGCGTAAAGCCGCATACAAGATACTTCTCCGTTTTTCCGTTTGCCGTGATTTCAATTTCGTTGCCTATTTTAATACCTTTTTCCTTGGCATATTTTGCACCGAGCGCCAACTCGTTGTCGTACTTAGGGAACCGTCCGTCAAACACCACGCTTTTGTTGTTGACCGTAGAAAAGTCGTCGCACAGCGTTACCATAAGCTCCGCGCCGCCGGCATGCGCAATGTTTATAGAGTGATAAAGATACACTTTTTCCACTCGGCTGTCGGCGTTCATATTTTGCAGAAATTCGCTCTCCTTTTCAATATCGACGCTTATACAGCTATCTGCCATTTCGCCCATTATGAGATCTATGAACGGCGTCATATCCATAATTACGTTCTTTGTCATCAGCCCTGAGAATACCAACACAAGCGACAACACGAGCATAGTGATACACACCGTTATATTGTGCTTGACGTTCGAAAGCGTCGTTTTGAGCGCGAGAGCGAGGTTTAGCGGCGCCTTAGTCTTTTCCAGCGGAATATGGTTGCGCTTGAAGTTGTGCGTCGTTATGCCCGCCCTGAGCGCCGACATAGGCTCGATTTTTTTGATTTTGCGCGAGGACAACCACACGGCAAGCGCGACGGCTCCGCCCAAAATCAACAGCGTAATAAGTAGCGGTAGCGGCAAGAAACGCGTAGCATACGGTATGCCCGTTTGCGTAATCATCATCGAGTTTATCGCAGGGAAAATACAATATGCCAATCCCGCACCGATAATTGCAGCCAACAATGTCAGCCCCAAAAACTGTATCAACAACGAACAAACAAGCTGCCTGCTCGTATACCCCACCGCTTTGAGCGCACCGAGGTTTTTCATATTTACTTGTATATAGTTGATTATGTTGGACGCTATTACAACAAGCGCGATAAGCAGTACGAAAAACGCCATTGCGCTGATTATGCCCGAGCATATCATTTGCGAAATATAGCGCGCCTGCGTAACGATGTCGTAGCAGTTGCTCACCATCGTCAGATTGGGAAATTGCTGTGAAACCTTGGCTTTTATGTCAGCCTCGAAGTTGAGGTTTATCGACTTATCTTTAAGGCGTACCGAGCAAAGGGTGGATTTAACGCCATAACCCGATTGTTCGAGTTCGGCGTACTTATCCTCGGTGAAAATAATTACGGTCGTTCCGCAGTTGTGCGAGCCCAACATAGTGTTGTTGAAAAATCCGCAAACCTTGTAGTTTACTTTATTGCTGCCGATAGAAATTTCGACAGTTTTGCCTACTGCGACGTCGTCCGATTTGTAAAGCATGGGTAAATATATGCCGCTTGTATACGTGCCGTCTTCCACAATTTCCATTCTACCGATTTTGCGCGACAACGCAGTTTGTTTGGGCATATACACGCACCAAGTACTGAACTGCTCGCCGTTGTACGGAATTTGCGTCGTCATATGCAAATAGCTTTCCAAACTGTACCGCGAAACGCGTTTTTCGCTTGCGAGAATTTTATCGAGAAATTCACTCACCTCGCCGTCTTTGTCGTCCACGGTAAGAGTGATATGCCCGTCGTTGAGCTTGTCGTGGCATCTATCAAAGTTGGCTTTGTAGTCCATAGACAGCATGAGCCAAAGATTGAGCATTAACGCCGCAATCAAAATAAGTACAACTATTGCGGCGGTTTGCCCCTTGGCTTTGCGCATATTGGAGCGCGCAATAAGAAAAAGCTTTCTCACCTTACCACCCCATTTCATCAAGGAAAGCAGACAGCTTTTCGTGCCGCGCTTCGTCGCCATGCACGTACTTGCCTAAATCGCACTCGCCCAAGATTATGCCGTCCTTTAAGTACAAAATGCGGTTGCCGCGCCGCGCCGAACGCATATCGTGCGTGACCATTACCACGCTTTGGCCCTGCTCGTTGAACTTGGTTAAAGTATCGAGTACGTCCAAGCCCGTTTGCGAGTTGAGTGCGCCCGTAGGCTCGTCGGCAAAAAGTATTTCGGGATTGTTCACAAGCGCTCGCACTATGCCTACGCGTTGAGCCTCCCCGCCCGATATTTGAGTGGGAAACTTGCGCTGTGTTTCTTCCGATATATCCACCGCCGCGAACAGCTCTTTTGCACGCGCGACGACAGCTTTTTTGTCCTTGTTTACGAGCAATCCCGCCGACAAAACGTTGTCCATAACGCTCATGCCGTCTATCAAATAAATTTGCTGAAAAACAAACCCGCAGTGATTGCGGCGGAACACCGCGAGCCCGTCCTGCGACAGATCGGATATTACTGTGTCGCCGAACGTTATAGAACCGATGCTTGGCGTATCCATACCCGAAAGCGCGTATAAAAGCGTGGACTTACCCGCGCCGCTCGCGCCCATAATGACGGTAAAATCGCCGCGATAAAGCTGTAAATCGATATTCTTTAACACATGCTGCTGCAACCCGCCGTTGGAAAACGTTTTGCACAGCTTGTCTGTTTTTAATAAAACTTCGTTCATAGTAGCTCCTTTTACACGCACATTCTACCGTATTATTATCTTAACTGTCTTTAACAAAATCTTAAATTTTTATTAATTGTGATTGAACGGGATTTTAACCGTCACCTTTAAACCGCGCTCGCCGTTTTGTATATCTAGCACCCCGCTCATTTCGTGCATAAAGTAATCGGAAATATAAAGTCCCAGTCCTGCGCCTTCGATGTTTACAGCGTTGCTTCCGCGCTTGAATTTTTCTTTGAGCGTGAGTAACTCCTCGCCCTGCACACCGCCGCCTTCGTCCTCGATAACAACCTCTATGCAGTCGTCACACCTTTGAACAGCGACCGCAATATCGGTGTTTGCATACTTGTACGAATTGGCAAAGATATTGTCGAACACCTGCTGCAACCGTAAGCCGTCCGCATATACCAAACATTGCGGCATATCGGGAATGACAGCACGGTGAAGATAATCGGCGTTTTCCAATAGCTCCTTTACTCTCTTGCTGTCCAAGCTCGTCGGCGTTACGGTTAGTTGCTCCAACTCCTCCAACGTAGCCGAAAATAAGTTGGTAACAAGCGTATTGATTTGATCGGACTTGTTTATTATTTGCGTGTAATTGGACTTGTCCTTGCCGTTTTTTGCGACGGCAAGCCCCACTTCCGACACAGCTTTTATGCTTGCAATCGGCGTTTTTATGTCATGCGACAGCTTTGCCACAAGCTCCTTTTTGCTTTGCTGTGCAGCCGCTTCCGCAAGCCGCGACTTTTTGAGCTCGCTGCGCATAATATCGAAGCTTTCGGTAAACGCGCCGAAAAGGTTACCCTTATCCATTTCCAGCGGGATATCCAAATTGCCGCACGCGACGCGCTCGGCAAAGCCTTTAAGCTTGTGAAACGGCTTAATAACCCGCACCTGCAAATACAAAACGTAGCCCACGCACACAAGGCACTGCACGGCTATTGCGACAACCAAAACCGTAATGACCGTCCGCTTTTGCGACGTTAGCGTGCTACTGCCGTCGTTGTATATAATCACTTTGCCGACAACCGCCCCGCCGTCGGTTATATCGAGAATGGTGTCGCGGTGCGCAATCGCTTGGTTTACGCTTTCGGACAATCCCGATTTGGTTTTGTAAATCACATTGCCACCGTTGTCTATTACGGCATAGTCGAGTGCAGTCGTATTTTTGTGCGCGTTAAGTTCGTTAAAGTCCGCAGTAACCGACTGCACAACCTCGTTGACAGCCACTACGTCTTGCGAAAAATCGGGCGCAAATACCGCAAACACAATCAGCGCAATAATTTCGACAACAAACACGGCAATTAAACCAAACAGTAAAACACCTCTTTTCATTTACCGTCGCCCCCTATGAACTTGTAGCCGTCGCCCCAGACCGTGACGATATACTTGGGCGAAGTTGGATCGACCTCTATCGCCTCGCGCAAGCGGCGTATATGCACGTTTAGCGTACCGTCGCCGGTGAATTTATCCTCCCACACGTTTTGGAATAACTCTTGTTTGGACACGACCTTGCCACGCCGCTCTATCAAGTACGCAAGCAGCTTGAATTCAAGCGCAGTCAATTTGACGGCGTTACCGCCCGCACTCACCTGCTTGGACTCGAAGTTGACCGTCAAGTATCCGTCCGAATATTCGGTTACGTTCACCTTGCCGTAACGTTTTAATACCGCTTTGACCTTTGCAAGCAGCACGCCAAGCGAGTACGGCTTTTGGATATAATCGTCCCCGCCTATGCTTAGAGCAACAATCTTGTCGTCGTCGCTGCCGCGCGCGGATATGAACAAAATAGGTACGTCTGTGTTTTGCCGCAACCACTTACATAATTCGAAACCGCTTCCGTCGCCTAAGCTGATATCGAGTAAAATAAGCTCGGCTGTGTTATTCGCAAAAAACTTGTGCGTTTGCTCGGCACCGTATACCGCGACAGTCGTAACACCGAACAGGTTAAAGTATTCGGCAGTGCTGTCGGCAAGCATTTTTTCGTCGTCCACTATAAGGCAATTATATTTCATAATTATCCTCCACGCACATTATAACATAATTGCTTGTGCAAATCCTTAATAATTCCTTAAATCTGCGAATTTTCGCGCAACAAAAAACCCCGCCATGCGGGGTCGATAATCCTTGGCAATTAAATAAAACATTGCTTGCTGACGAACTGCGTGCCGTCGCCGGCAACGAGCGCATAAGAGCCGTTGCACAATGCGCCGGGATTGATAAAGTGTACGCCGCCCTGCATAAAATCCATATACCTATGCGTGTGGCCGAAAAACACGAGCTTACAATCCTTCATCATTGCCATGCCGAGTATGTTGCCTATGCCCTGCCCTACGCCGAATTTATGCCCGTGCGTAACGAGCGCCTTGGTCTTGCCGAACGCCACGCTTGCAAGGTCGGTTATTTGCACGTTTAGTCCTATGTCGTTGTTGCCCTTGACGCAAACGATGGGCACGTTTATGCGCCCGCGAAGCCACATAACGTCCATTACGCCGTCGCCGCAGTACACAAGATAGTCAGCCGAATTGATTACCGGCAAAAGCTGTTCCAGCCGCGCCATGTCGTGGTGCGAGTCCGAAATGACCACAAGCTTATAGAGAATTTGATCGGGTGCCATATTGTACATAGCAAGTATCTCCTAACCTAGTCATTACCCCAACAAAAGACTGTCCAAAAACGCACGCAGTGCGCGCGCCCTATGGCTAATCGTATTCTTTTCTTCCTCGCTTGCCCTACCGAACGTTTTTTGCAAATCGTCGCTGAAAAACACAGGGTCGTAACCGAACCCGCCGTCACCCTCTTTCGACTCGGTTATACGCCCGTACGCCTTGCCCGTGGCGGAAATTATATCCTTTCCGTCATAGTAGACGATACAGCACTCGAAGTGCGCGGCGCGGTTACTCTCGCCATGTAATTCGGCAAGTAGTTTGTTTATATTATCCTCGTCGTTGCCGCCGCTGTAACGCGCCGAAAACACACCCGGGGCGCCGCCTAACGCATCCACGCACAATCCGCTGTCGTCCGCCATGGACGGCTTGCCGCACAGCTCAAAAAGCGCTTTCGCTTTGAGTAGCGCGTTGTCGTAAAACGTATTGCCCGTTTCCTCTACGTCCAACTCAATATTCAAATCCTTAGGCGTAATAACGCTATAACCGCTTAACATAGCTCGATATTCAGCTAACTTACCTTTGTTATTACTTGCCAAAACGATTTCGTCCATAATTTAATTTTACACCCATATATGTTAAAGTGTCAACTTTTGTGCAGTATATTTTCACAAAAAAATAAAAATCCGAATCGGCATTGAATTCGGATTAAATTTAATTTGGTGCGAGCGACAGGACTTGAACCTGCATGGTTGCCCACCGGATCCTAAGTCCGGCGCGTCTGCCAATTTCGCCACGCTCGCATAATTTATATTACCGAATTAAGTATATCACAACAAGTTCAAATATGCAAGCATTTATTTAATTGTATCTAAAACGCGCCGAAGATTACTTCCGCGGCTAAGCCGATAAAAACAAGTCCGCCGAGCAGTGCCGAGTACTTGCCGAACTTTGTTCCGCACTTTTTGCCGACCATAAAGCCCACTATATAAAACGGCATTATCACCGCGCAAATGATTGCCGCGGTAAGCAATACAAACCATACGCCGTAACTTGCCATTGTCAATCCGGACGCGAACGCGTCGAACGACGCCACTATGCTTTGCACTATAAATTCGGTCGTAGTGCGTGCAGGCTTTTCGATTTTTCCGCGCGCACACTGCACCCCTTCCACAATCATCTTTATGCCGAGCGAAACGAGCACTGCCGCTGCTATCCAAGTAAGCCACCCATCGATTTTTTGTATGCCCTGCGCTACCGTCTTGATGAGCAAATATCCTATCATAAGCGCGACGGCATGACATACGGCAAACAACAACGCAATGCGAATTGCCTTTTTTACGCCGAAATTCGCATTATGAAGCCCGTTTGCCATTGCCACGACAAAAGACTCGAACGCAAGCCCTATCGCCAGTAGAAAGCCGTTTAACAGCGCCATATCGCCCACCGCCGCTACAAGTACGTGGAAACGATTATTTCCACTGCGATTGCGATAAATGCCAAGCCGCCGATTATGCTTGCGCTCCTACCCAGCTTAGTGCCGAAGCGTTTTCCCAAAAAATGCCCCGACAGGTACACGGTAAACGTTACCGCCGCTATTATCACCGAGCAAACGATTGCGGCAAGCGCGCCGTACTCCTCCACCGTAAACCCGACTGTCAGCGCATCCACCGACGCCGCGGCGCTTTGCAATATCACAGCCCAAACGCCTTGCTTGACAGTTACATTTTCGCTCTCCTTTTTCGCCGCCGCCATAAACATTTTTGCGCTCATATACAAAAACACGACAACCGCCGCCCACGAAAAAATCAGCCGAATACGACTGAACTGCTCGTATGCGGCATGCGCCACTGCCCAGCCCGACATTACGGCTGCAAACTGGAACACGGCAAGCAGCGTTGCCGCCGCACCACCGCGCCGTCCGCCTATTCTGTTTACGCCGTTACTGAGCGCTATTATAAAGGCGTCCACGGCAAGCCCTACGCCGAGCATTAAGCTATTCAAATAAAATAATCCGTTTACGCGCATACACCCTACTGTCGGTATATGCGCGCGGCAATAAGTAAGTTCGACTACAAAAAAGCGGCAAGGCGTTTACCTTGCCGCTTTTATTTTTTCGTTCTATTCCAACTCGAACGCGCCTGTGTACAGTTTGTAGTACTGACCCTTTTGTTCTATCAGCTTTTCGTGGCTGCCGCGCTCGATTATTCTGCCGTGGTCGAGCACGATTATTACGTCCGAATTCTTTACGGTAGACAGTCTGTGCGCTATTACGAACACCGTTCTGCCATGCATAAGCGCGTCCATACCGCGCGACACAATCGCTTCCGTGCGCGTATCTATGGACGAAGTAGCTTCGTCCAGTATCATTACGGGCGGATCGGCAACTGCGGCGCGCGCAATGGATACGAGCTGACGCTGACCTTGCGACAGATTGGCGCCGTTGCTTGTTAGCATGGTGTTGTATCCGTCGGGCAAGCGCCTGATAAAGTCGTCCGCGCCCGCAAGCTTTGCCGCCGCTATACAATCTTCGTCGGTGGCATCCAGCTTGCCGTAGCGAATATTATCCATAACGGTGCCGGTAAACAAATTGGTATCCTGCAAAACGATACCCAAGCTCCTGCGCAGGTCGGCTTTTTTAATCTTGTTGATATTAATTCCGTCGTACCTTATTTTGCCGTCGGCTATATCGTAGAAACGGTTGATAAGGTTGGTTATCGTGGTTTTGCCCGCGCCCGTCGCGCCGACAAATGCGACCTTTTGCCCCGGTTTGGCGTAAATGGAAACGTCCTGCAAAACAGGCTTACCCTGTTCGTACTCAAAGTCCACCTCGTCCAAAACGACGTCGCCGCAAAGCTTCGTATACGTTACCGTGCCGTCGCCGTGCGGGTGCTTCCATGCCCAAACGTCGGTGCGCTCCTCGCACTCGGTTATAACGCCGTCCACCTCGCGCGCATTGACGAGCGTGACGTAGCCGTCGTCGGCTTCGGGCTGCTGGTCGATAAGGTCGAACACGCGCTTTGCGCCCGCTACGCCCATTACAACCGAGTTGACTTGGTTAGACACTTGGTTGATGTTGTTGCAAAACTGACGTGTCATTTGCAAAAACGCGACAACAAGCGCGATATTGAATACTATACTTACCGAACCCGCCGCGGTGCCGATGGAAGTATTGGACACGGAGCCTATGATGAACGCGCCTCCTATAAGTGCTATTATAACGTACAGCACGTGACCGATATTGCCGAGTATGGGCATAAGCATATTGGCATAACGGTTGGCGCGGTTGGACTGGTCGTACAAATGTTCGTTTACCTTGTCGAAATCGGCCTTTGCGGCTTCCTCATGGCAGAACACCTTGACAACCTTTTGACCGTTCATCATCTCCTCGATAAAGCCCTCGGTCTTGCCCATAGCGCGCTGCTGCCCCACAAAGTACTTACCCGCGCCGCCGCCGACAATCTTGGTGACGAGCAGGACAAAGAACACGCCGCCCAACACGATGAGCGTAAGCCACAGACTGTACCAAAGCATGATAAAGAACAGCGTTAGCACCATTATTGTCGAATTCAACAGCTGCGGCAAAGACTGCGATATCATTTGCCTGAGCGAGTCTATATCGTTGGTGTAGTAGCTCATTATATCGCCGTTGCTATTGGCGTCGAAGTACTTGATAGGCAAATTTTGCATGCCGTCGAACATACGCCCGCGCATCTTTTTGAGAACGCCCTGCGTAATGATAGCCATTAGCTGATTATTAATCGCGCCCAAAATAAGCGACACTACGTACAGCCCGATAAGCGTGAGCATATTCCACGTTATTTCGGCGCCGTACTCCGCCCAGCCGCCGTTCGCCTTTAACGCCTTTTCCACAACGGAGAACACGCGTTCCATAAATATGGACGGTATAGAGCTGATAACGGCGTTTATAATCAAGCAAATAAGCGCAAAGGTCATCATCTTGGGATAGCACTTGAATACTGCTTTGATTGTGCGACCCATTATGCCCTTTTCCATTTTTCTCTTGGGCGGTCTGCCGCTCATAGCCTTGCCGCCGCGCATAGGTGATCTACTCATTATCGCCACCTCCGCTAATCATATCGTCGTTAGACTTTTTGTTTTGCGTGGTGTACACCTCGGTATAAATGGAGTTTGTACCAAGCAGCTGCTTATGCGTGCCGATAGCGTTAATCTTGCCGTTGTCCATTATTACAATCCTATCGGCGTCCTCCACCGACGAGGTGCGCTGCGCAATAATAATCTTTGTCGTTTGCGGAATATATTCCCTAAACGCCTTGCGTATAAGCGCGTCGGTCTGCGTATCCACCGCGCTGGTGGAATCGTCGAGTATAAGAACCTTGGGCTTTTTGAGCAACGCGCGCGCTATGCAAAGCCGCTGCTTTTGCCCGCCCGAAACGTTGGTGCCGCCCTGCTCGATAAACGTGTCGTAGCCGTTGGGGAAGCCTTGGATAAACTCGTCGGCTTGCGCCAGCTTGCACGCTTCGACAAGCTCCTCGTCCGTGGCGTTGGCATCGCCCCAGCGCAAATTCTCCTTGATAGTGCCGGAGAAAAGCTCGTTCTTTTGCAGTACGACGGCAACCGAATTGCGCAGCGCAGTAAGGTCGTAGTCCTTGACGTCCCGCCCGCCAACGCATACGGCGCCGTCAGTGGCGTCGTAAAGCCGCGAAATAAGGTTGACAAGCGTTGTCTTGCTAGAACCGGTACCGCCGATTATGCCTATCGTTTCGCCCGATTTAATGTGCAAATCGACATCCTCTAAGGCGTAGCGCTCGGCGGCGGCAGAATACTTGAAGCTGACGTCGTTAAAATCTATATCGCCGTTTTCGACCTCTGTCACTGCGTTTTCGGGACTTGTAATCGTGCTCTCCTCGGCAAGTATCTCGCAGATACGGCGAGCGCTTTCTACCGACATAATAAGCATTACAAACACGAAGGACAGCATCATAAGCGACATAAGTATTTGCATACCGTAAACTATAAGCTGCGATACCTCGCCCACGCTTGTTGCTCCGTTTGAGCGCAGTATAAAATACGAGCCCAAAAACAGCACCGTGGAAAGCACGCCGTAAAAGAAGAACTGCATAATAGGATGGTTCCACGCGAGTATGCGTTCGGCCTTGGTAAAGTCCATTTGCACGTCGGTTGCGGCGCGGTCGAACTTTTGCTTTTCGTAATCCTCGCGCACAAACGACTTGACGACGCGCATACCGCGAATATTCTCCTGTATCGACTCGTTAAGATTGTCGTACTTTTTGAACACGCGGTGGAACAACGGCATTGCCTTTTTTGCTATTAAAAACAAAAGCAACGCAAGCGGCGGAATAACCGCAACGAATATCCAGCCGAGACTTCCGCCCATTACGAACGTCATTACAAGCGAGAATACCATCATAAGCGGGCTTCTAACCGCCATACGAATGAGCATCATGTACGCAAACTGCACGTTGGTTACGTCGGTTGTCATACGCGTTACGAGCGACGGCGTGGAAAACTTGTCGATATTTTCGAACGAAAAATCCTGTACCTTGTAGTACAAATCCTTACGCAGGTTTTTTGCAAACCCCGCCGAAGCCTTGGCGCAAAACGCGCCCGCTAAGGCTCCGAACAACAGCGAAGCAAACGCCATTGCGATAAGTATACCGCCGTACATCCAAATTTCGCTCATCTTGACGGTAGCGCCTGCCGCAACGTCGATGGAATTAACCAGCTTTGAAATTATAAACGGTATCAAGCACTCCATAACCACTTCGAGCGCAACAAAAAACGGCGACAAAATAGACGCTGCTTTGTACTCTCTGACACTTTTTGCAAGAACTTTAATCACAATTATCTACTCTTATCCTTTATTCTGTCTTATCATGTAAATTTTACCACCCGTAATTTTTTTTGTCAATGGAATAATGTGTAAGAATATATACAATTTGTGAAAAACACTTGACTTACCCCCCCCCACATGATAAGATATATATAGCATATTACAAATGAGGTGTTTTATGGAAAACAAAAACTTGAAGCTAGTCGTATACATTCTTACCGGAATGGTCGGCTTCGGACTGGGACTTATAGCGGTTTCGCTGTTTATGAGCTTTGTCGACTTAAACGTCAACCCTGTTTACGGCGCCGCGATGGGTATGGAAAGCGCAGCGCTTAAATTATTCGAATCGGAAGATTGGAGCATGCTTGACCTTTCCCCCGCTTTCGTTATTATCTCCTATTTGGTATTGATTGTAGGCTTGATAATAGTCGCTGCCGATGCGTCGATTAAACAAAAGCTCAAAAGAAAAATCAAAGGCCTTAACTACGGCGGTCTTGCGGTTACTGCCGTTGGATTTGTACTTTTAATAGTATCCATTTTCATTACCAAAGGTCAAGCAGCGGACGCGATGGACAGAGTATTGATTGCTATGCTGACGGAAGCAGGTATAACCGAAATACAAGCAATGACCATTCTTGAGGAGATGATTAGTTACGGTTTGGGTATCGGTTCCGTTATGGCTATTGTCGGCGGCGTGATTGCACTTATCGGCAGCATATTGCTTGCCATCCCCGCATTCGACCCGATTAAGCTTTCCGAAGAACCCGCTGCAAATACTGCCGCACAAGCGCCTACTGCGCCCGCAGCAGAACAGCCCGCAGCGCCTGCCACGGAAGAAAACGACAACACTAATAACGATACTATCGCCTAATAAGTGTTAATTAAACATAAAACGGAGTACATAATGTACTCCGTTTTTGTTTGCCGATTTGCAATGTTTATATGCTTACAGCAGTATGCAGATTATGCCGCCCCTGCCCTCGTTGATGATGCGCGACAAGGTTTTGCGCATCTTCTTTTGCGTTTCGGCAGGCATTGCGGTAAGCTTGTTGTGCAGGTTTTCGTTTACCAAGCAGTCAAGCGATTTACCGAACATATTCGTTTGCCAAATGCCTTTGGGATTTTGCTCGAACTCGCTAAGCAAATAATGAACCAAGTCCTCGCTTTGCTGTTCGGTGCCTACTACCGGGCAAACCTCCGTCTCTATATCCACGCGCATTATGTGCAAGCTGGGCGCCGACGCCTTTAACTTTACGCCGAACCTCGAGCCCTGCTTGAATATTTGCGGCTCGTCAAGCGACATTTCGTCTATGGTGGGCGTAACGACGCCGTAGCCTGTTTCCGCTACCTCGTTTAACGCTTTGCTAAGCTTGTCGAACTGGCGCTTGGCCTTAACCAAATCGCCGAGCATTGCCATAAGGTCGAATTCGTCCTTAATTTCCAGACCGCACTCTTCCTGCAACGCGCGGTAGAACAATCCGTCCTTTTCCTTGACGGCGTAAACCGCCCTGCCCTTGTCAAGCTCGACGCTTTTAAGCTCGACGGTATCGAAGAACTCGCTGTCAAGCTCGGTCGTGCCGGCTACGCAGTCGCGCATTTTGGTTTTGCCCTCGGCGACGGCGACCGAACGCGTAAGCAGCTCGCCTACTATCGGGTTTGTGCCGTCCAAAGCCTTGATCCAGTTAGCCGACTGGATATATATATCGCGCAGCGGGAATTCGTACAGCACTGTTTCGAACAGCTTAACGACGTCCGCCTTGGTAAGCGCACTTACGTTGAGCGGGATAACGGCGTTGCCGTACTTTTCCGAAAGCGCTTTGGCAAGCTTTTTAGTTTCCTGCGAATTAGGCACCGACGAGTTGAGCACGATAACAAACGGCTTGCCCAAATTTTTAAGCTCGTTTACAGTGCGCTCCTCCGCCGCAACGTATGCGTCTCTGGGCAGCTCGGTTTTGATAGAGCCGTCGCTCGTCATTACCACGCCTATGGTGGAATGATCGGCAATAACCTTTTTGGTGCCGATTTCCGCGGCGCGCTCGAACGGCATGGGCGAATCGCTCCACGGCGTTTTGACCATGCGCTCTTCCTTGCCGTCCTTATGTCCGGTCGCACCCTCCACCATATAGCCTACGCAATCGACAAGCCGCACCGAAATTTTGGCCGTGTCGCTTAGCGTGACCGTTACGGCTTCCGCCGGCACAAACTTGGGCTGGGTAGTCATAACCGCTTTGCCTTCGGCGCTTTGCGGCAGCTCGTCGCGCATACGCTCAAGCTCGTATCCGCTTGCCGACGGCAAAACAAAGGTGTTCATAAAGTTGGTTATGAACGTTGATTTACCCGACCGCACCGGGCCTACGACGCCGATATAAATATCTCCGCCGGTGCGCTCCTTGATATCGTTATAAACGTCGTACTCTTCCATATTACCTCCATGGGCGTGATTACTAATCTTACATATATGTTGCGTGCGTGCGTAATATGCCGCCGCAATTCATTACGGTTTAATCTATGCAAAAATATTTCTTAAAAGAACTATAAATTTTTGCGCACGAAAAAACGCCGCGCATTTTTGCACGGCGTAATCATGATGCTTTTTATTCGGCTATTATATAGTCCTCGTAAACGAACGAACGGTCGGGCTGCGGTTTTATCTTTTTGGGCTTGAACAGCACTACCCGCCCCTCGTTGCCGTAAAACAGCTTATACATGTTTTTGTGGTGCGCAAACAGACTTAGCAAGTACATTGCAAAAAGTATGACCGATGCGTATACGCCTATGGGGTTTTGCGCCGCATGTAGTCCTTCCATCGCGAGCGGTGCGCTTATGATTATAAACGAAGTAAGCGAGCCCACCTTGGTGATTATCAAAAACGCCACGCCGAATGCGAAGGTTGCAAGCGTGTACAGCGGCTGCAACGTAAGGCATACGCCTATTATCGTCGCCGCGCCCTTGCCGCCGTGGAACTTCATAGTAACGGGATAGATATGCCCGAACACTGCGGAAATGCCCGCTACGTACATGCCAAGCCTATCAGAGCCCAGCCGCAAAAACTGCCCGTTGCCCATAAACAACCAGCCGAGCAAGCACGGCACTACGCCCTTTAACACGTCAAGTACCAGCGTAAGTACGCCGAGCAGCTTACCGTATGTACGAAGCATATTCATCGTGCCGGGGTTGCCGCTGCCGCACTGACGAATATCTTTGCCCTTGAGCTTGCTTATAAGTATGGCGTTATTGATATTTCCCACAAAGTACGAGCCTACCGCAACCAGTACGCCCGCAAGGATTTGCATAGGTGTAGATATCGTCATTTTTCTTCCCTGCCTATAAACTTTAAAGTTATCGGCGTGCCCGTAAAGTCGAATGCGCGGCGTAGAGAGTTTTCCAAATACCGCTCGTACGAAAAGTGTATTAGCTTGGCGTCGTTCACCTTAAACACGAAAAGCGGCGGACATACGCTCGGCTGCGATACGTACAGTATTTTAGCCTTTCTCCCCTTGCGCGCCGTGGGCTCGGTCATTGCAACGGCTTGGCCTATAAGCTCGTTAAGTAGCCCTGTGGATATTCTGCGCGACGCGTTTTGCCAAACGTATTCGGCGGTCTGCAAAATCTTTTCCACGCGCTGGCCTGTAAGCGCCGACACCGACACGCTTGTAAAATAGCTCATAAACGCGAGGTGTTCTTTTAGGTCGTCCGTCTTTTCCTTCAACGTGTTGGTTGACTTTTCCACTGCGTCCCATTTGTTTAGTACGACTACGGACGGCTTGCCCGATTCGTGCACAAGCCCCGCTATCTTTTCGTCCTGCTCGGCTATCGGCTGCGACGCGTCCATGACGATAAGCACCACGTCCGCACGCTTAATCGCCGCTATTGCACGCATAACCGAATACCGCTCGATTGACTTGTCCTCTATATCGCGTTTGCGGCGCATTCCCGCCGTGTCTATCAGAATATAATCCTTGCCGCCTACGGTTATGGGCGTGTCGATTGCGTCGCGCGTCGTGCCGGCTATATCAGACACAATAGTGCGCTCGTATCCAAGCAGTCTATTAACTAAGCTCGACTTACCCACGTTGGGTTTGCCGACAACAGCCACTTTGAGCGGCGCGTTTTCACCGCTGTCCTCCGACAGCTCAAACTCCTTGCACACCTCGTCCAAAAGGTCGCCCACGCCCGAACCGTGTTCGGCGGAAATAAGTATGGGCTCGCCCAGTCCGAGTCCGTAAAAATCGTATACGTTGTCGCGGTTTGCCGCGTCGGCTTTGTTTACGGCAAGCACGACGGGCTTTTTGCTTTTGCGTAATACTTCGGCTATATCGCCGTCGCCCGCAAGCATGCCCTGCTTGATATCGGTAACAAACACCACGACGGACGCAATTTCCACAGCGTCCATGGCTTGGCGCTTGACAGAGCGCGCAATATCGTCGTCGCTCTCGTCGATACCGCCCGTGTCGATAAGCGTAAACTCCTTACCGCACCACTCGCAGTCGGCGTAAATTCGGTCGCGCGTAACCCCCGGCATGTCGTCTACTATTGCGACGTGCCGTCCGCTTATTCGGTTTATAAGTGTGGATTTGCCGACATTGGGACGCCCCACGATTGCTACGATAGGTTTCATAATACAATCGTAGTTTACCACAATTATAATAAAATGTAAAATGTATTTAACAGGTTGTTATAAAATCCTATTTATCAAAGTATTTTTTATATTCGTCAGGATCGAATTCCTCGGCGATTTCGGCGTCCGCCCTCGCCTTTTGTCCCGAGCGGCGGTTCATTGTGCGCTTGATTGCCGCAACGCTTTCGAATATGACTACGGCGGTGACGGCGGCGAGAATTATCGCATTAAACGTGGCAGGCGCACCGAACCGTAACGGCGTTTTGTAGACGTACATTCCAACCGCCGACGACACGACGTCGCCTATCGGCATACCTAAAAATATGCCGCACAATGCCGCTATTTTCGTTTTGCCGACCAGATAGTCCACCGCGCCGCACAGGAAGCCGATTATAATAACGCACACCGTAGACGACGTTATAGGCGCGATAAGCAGCCATACCGATATGAAAAGC
>CAMWMF010000003.1 GCA_947175335.1 uncultured Clostridia bacterium | reverse complement strand
GCATACCACGCCGACTACTATCATAATGATCGCGCCGTTGCTTACAAACCTATCCCACATTTGCCCAAACGGTTCGTCGCCTATATTTTCGCCAATCGCTCTTAGCACTCCGACCAATAAACACAACGAAACCAAATAACACAGCAATTGAATAATCCGTAGCCACAGCGGGAGCTTAGACGCTTTTTCAAATTTTTTCAGTTCGTCATAGGTATTATCTTGCTTGGCGGAAGTTTCCTCAGAAACCGAACGCACTATGTATTTGTTGTAATCAGCCTCTCCCGTTTGTACGCTGAACTTGAATAAGTTTTTCATAGTCTACTTTAACCCCCGCTTTATACCCTGCGCGGACAGCGCGTGACAGATTGCCGCGGCAAGCGCGTCGGCGGCGTCGTCGGGCTTGGGCGTTTCTTTTAGGCGCAAAAGCTGGCGCACCATAAACTGCACCTGCGTTTTGGCGGCGGTGCCGTTGCCGGTGACGGTGGACTTTATTTGCAGCGGCGTGTACTCGAAAAGCTTGTCGCAAATTTTTGAGCACGACAACAGTATCACTCCGCGCGCTTGCGCAACCTTTATGCCAGTGGTGATATTGGTGTTGAAAAACAATTCCTCTATGGCTATCTCGTCGGGTTTGACTTCGGTTACAAGCTCGGTTATTTGGCTTTCTATCATTTTAAGCCGCTCCACCGTCGGCAGCTTGGCGGGCGTTTCCACCGCGCCGTAGTCGAGCGGACGCAGCTTTCCGTTTTCACTTTCTATAATTCCGTACCCCACTATCGCATAGCCGGGGTCTATTCCGAGTATTCGCATAATCGTACTACTCCTCTTTATCTATACATTGTGGTAAGCACCGAAAAGTTTTTTAAGCGTTTTTTAATCGCCTTGTAGTTAGGCAAAAACTTTTGCACCAACGCCCAAAATTGCGAGCTATGGTCGTGATAGGCGGTGTGGCAAAGCTCATGAACTATAACGTAAGTAACAAGCTCGTCGTCAAGCATTACGAGCCGCCAGTTCAGCCGTATGCTACATGTGCCGTCGCAGTTGCCCCACTGCGTGCGCGCATTGGTAAGCGCGAACCCGCTGTAACTAAGCCGTGTCGAAGCGGATATTCTGTACAGCTTGTCGGCAAGCTCGGCCTGCGCGAGTTTTTTGTACAAATTGGCAATGGCGCGGTCGCGTTTCTCCTGCGTATCGTACTTGACGGGCAAATACAAAACGCTGCCGTTTATGCACGCTTTCGCCGTCGTAGTCGGTACAATAGGCAAAAGCATGCCGTGATAGAGCGCCGACGTGCCGTTTGTAACGGGCGCAAGCGCCGCGGTCTTTGCGTTGTACTCGCGCACCTTTTTTGCTATCCACAACGCCTTCTCAGCCAAGAATTCCTCTATATGAGCAATGGACATCCTGTTTGGCGCTTTTACTATTATCTGACCGTCGCTTATACATACGGCAAGTGTTTTTCTGCTGCTACGCTGTAATCTGTAATCCATAATAATCTATGCGGGTTCGATATCGGTAGGCTTAACGTTGTCGGTGTATTCGCGGCGGGTGCGCATATCCTTAATGAAGTCGCCGTACTCGTCGTGCATAATCGCGTCGCGTATGCGCTCGGTAAGCCTTGTCAAATAGTAAAGGTTGTGGTAGGAAATAAGCCGCGCGCCCAGTACCTCGTTGGTGTTTATCAGGTGGCGCAAATAGCTCTTGGAAAAATGCTTGCACGTATAGCAATCGCAATGCTCGTCCAGCGGCGACAAATCTTCCTTGTACTTGGCGTTGCGCACGGTAACCTTGCCCGCACTCGTGTACGCAAGTCCGTTCCTTGCCGTGCGCGTAGGCAGCACGCAATCGAACATATCTATGCCGCGAAGCACGCCCTCCGCAATGCAGTCGGGGCTGCCGACGCCCATAAGATAACGCGGCATATTTTGCGGATATTCGGGGCGTAGCACGTCCAACATTTTGTACATAACATATTTAGGCTCGCCCACCGAAAGTCCGCCTACGGCAATACCACAGCGCGCAAACGGCACGGTTTCCTTGACCGCCTGCAAGCGCAAGTCGTCGAACATATTGCCTTGGATTATGGGGAACAGCATTTGGTTGTCGTTTTTGTGGTGATTGTAGCACCGCTCCAACCAACGCAAAGTGCGCTGCAATGCCTTTTCGGCATACTGTTTGTCACACCCCGGCTTGCTACATTCGTCAAACGCCATAATGATGTCCGCGCCCAACGCGTTTTGAATATCTATCGATTTTTCGGGCGTGAAAAAGTGCTTGGAACCGTCCAAGTGCGAGTTGAACTCCACGCCGTTGTCGGTAATCTTGTTCAGCTTGGCAAGCGAAAAAACTTGAAAGCCGCCGCTGTCGGTAAGTATTGGCTTATGCCAATTCATAAACTTGTGCAACCCGCCGTTGTGCTGTACAATACCTTCGCCGGGGCGCATATACAGGTGGTACGTATTAGACAAAATGATTTGCGCACCGAGCTCCTCTATCTCGTACGGCGCAAGAGTCTTGACCGTAGCTTGCGTGCCGACAGGCATAAATACGGGCGTTTTGATAACGCCGTGCGGAGTGATAAACTCGCCCACGCGCGCGCCCGTTTGCTTGCAAACATGTATTTCTTTAAACAAAAATTTTTCCGACATATTGTGTTACCGATAATATTTTTATAACGCCATCATAAAACGACTGTGCGTTTTGCTTGCGAATATAAGCATGCAAAAATATTATACACCAATATCGGAATATTTTCAAGTAATAAACTATGAAAAACGTCGCTATTACTGTTTATCTTGCAAAAGAAGTAAATATCCTAACGATTTAGTGACGAAACGTTATTCTAAAAGTGAGTGGATCATAGCCACCGTGCGTCAGCTCAACCTTTTCTTCAAAGCACGTCGATTTACAATATACGGCAATACACCCGTCTCTCCTATCGCAATCAATATCATTATTTTCAACGTTTATATCAAAATCATCCATAGGAGGTATCTCGGCGGTATCGCTTAACTTAGGAAATATATAATATTCATTACCGCATAATAATTGATAAATACCGTTTTTACAAGGCGGCTCATTGTCATCTATATCCTTAATCGTCGCCGTTATGTGTTTAGCTTTACTTGATTGATATGACTTATTTCCGCCGAAACCAGGCAAAGAAACTTCATCAAAATCCAATATTCCTTTTATAACCAATACTATCAATAATATGAGACCGGCGGCAATTATTATCAGCAATATCCAACCGTAAAAGAACGTATGCACATATTGTCCGAGATAAGCGAATATTACGTATACCAAATAGCCTACAAATAACGCTGCTAATTGTACAAACGGCGCAAGAACAATGGCATTTTCATCGTCATCCATAAATCTCAAAAACATGGCTGCAAGTATTCCGTTTAACAACCACTGTCCGCCGAACGCGCACACCCACGGACTTGTTGTAGTAAGCCTTTCCGCTTGTATAGCATAAAAAAACAGTGAAACGACGCCGCACCCGAATATCAAAATACCGGCTAAAATGCCGAGAATTATTCTTCCTAACTTTGCCAATGCCGTGCCTTGATCCAATACGTCGACAGCTATATACACCAATAATACGCCAAGCTCTGTAAATAATCCTATCAAAAAGCAAAAGCTCAACGTATTGCCCGACGCCTCCGGCAATATGCTTCTATAAAATAAAGCCAAAGCAAAAAATACGCCCATTATAGTAACGGATATAAACACCGAAAGCAATACGCGCACCCATTTTCTATCGAGAATTCCCACACTACTCTCCTTTAAGATAAGAAATTCTACAATATTATATAAGAAGTTTTCTTCTTTGTCAAGTAAATCAAGAAGTTTTTTTCTAATATATAAAGTATGATAGGTATTAGAATAAAGGAACTGAGGGTGGAACGTAAAATTTCGCAAAGCACGTTAGCCAAAGCAATTGGCGTAAGCCAAAAAGCAATCGACTATTGGGAACGCGAAGTAAACGAACCGAAAGCGGGATATATAATTTTGCTCGCCGATTATTTTGACGTGTCAGCCGATTTTCTTTTAGGTCGAAGCGAAATGTAATTTTATACAATTATACACAAAATATCCTACGCTATTCGCGTAGGATATTTGTTTTTACGGTTATATTTTATTATGTCTTAGCAAAAGAAACAGGCATCTCCAAACGAGAAAAAGCGATACTTATTCTCCACTGCGGTTTTGTAAATTTCCAATGTCTTCTCCCTACCGAGCATTGCGCTGACTAACATTATCAACGTCGATTCGGGCAGGTGGAAGTTGGTTATAAGTCCGTCCACCGCTTTGAACTTGTACGGCGGGTAAATAAATATATTGGTGTCGCCACTCCCCGCGTGTACCACGCCGTCGGCGGTTGAGCTCGATTCCAGTACGCGTACCGACGTCGTGCCTACCGCAATCACTCGCCTGCCGCTTTGCCGTGCGGCGTTGATTTTGTTTGCCGCATCCTCGGTAACGCAGTAGTATTCGCTGTGCATTTTGTGGTTTTCTATATCGTCGGTCTTGACGGGCAAAAACGTGCCTAAGCCGACGTGAAGCAATACCTCTACAAACTCCACGCCCTTTGCTTTAAGCTCGCTTATAAGCCTTTCCGTAAAGTGCAATCCCGCTGTCGGCGCGGCGGACGAGCCCACGTCGTGAGCGTACACCGTTTGGTATCTGTCTATGCTTTTAAGCTGATTGTGAATATAGTGCGGCAACGGCACTTCGCCTATCTTGTTAAGTATTTGCTCGAAAACGCCGTCGTAATAAAACTTTAACGTGCGCGCGCCTTCCTCGCCCTCGTCAATTACCTCGCCCGTCAATTCGTCGGAGAACTTCAACTTAGTTCCCTTTTTTGCGCGCTTGGCGGGACGGCACAGCGTTTCCCACGTGTCGCGGTCGATGCGCCTATGCAGCAAAAACGATATGTTAGCGCCCGTATCCTCTTTTACTCCCGTGACGCGCGCCGGCAAAACCTTGGTGTTGTTTATCACAAGCAAATCGTCGGGTCGTAACAGCTCGGGCAAATCAAAAAAATGCCGATGCGTTACCGTATCGGAATTTTTGTCGTATACCAAAAGCCTCGAACTGTCGCGCGGCTCGATGGGAGTTTGCGCAATCAATTCCTTCGGCAAGTCGTAGTAGAAATCACTTTTATTCATCGCCGCCTACCGTATCCAAAAATGAAAGCTGCGTAACCGCCTTGCGTGACGGCTTTACGCCCAAGTGATTGAACGCCGCCTTTAACGCAATGCGTCCGCGCGGCGTGCGCGCGATAAAACCGAGCTGAATAAGGTACGGCTCTATTACGTCCTCTATCGTGCCCGCGTCCTCGTTGATTGCCGCGGCAAGCGTATCAAGACCCGTCGGGCCGCCGTCAAACTTTTCCACCAATGCGGAAAGCAGTTTTTTATCGTTGTAGTCAAGTCCCAACGGATCGATTTCCATATCGTTGAGCGCCTTTACCGTAATCGGCAAAGTGATATTGCCGTCGCCGATTACCTGCGCAAAGTCGCGCACGCGTTTTAGCAAGCGGTTGGCAATACGCGGCGTGCCGCGCGAACGCGAAGCAAGCTCCGCCGCCGCGTCGTCCGCTATCGATATTTTAAGTAGCCGCGCCGAACGCTTGATTATGCGCACCAAGTCGGTCGAAGAATACGGCTCTAATCTACAAATAACGCCGAATCTATCGCGCAACGGACCGGTGAGCATACCCGCCCGAGTAGTCGCGCCTATAAGCGTGAATTTATTTAAGTTAAGTCTAATCGAAGTTGCGCCCGCGCCCTTGCCTGTGGATATATCCAGCACAAAGTCTTCCATTGCGGGGTACAGCACTTCTTCAATCGAGTGATTAAGTCTATGAATTTCGTCGAGGAAAAGCACGTCGCGCTCTTGAAGATTGGTAAGCATAGATGCGAGGTTGGCGGCGCGCTCTATGCCCGGGCCGCTCGTCACCTTTATTTCAACGCCCAATTCCGAAGCGATAATATGCGCAAGCGTGGTTTTGCCAAGCCCCGGCGGGCCGTACAGCAATACGTGGTCGAGCGCTTCGCCGCGCGCCTTGCTTGCCGCAACGTACACCTTTAAATTGGCCTTAACCTTGTCCTGCCCTATATATTCGTCAAACGTAGTCGGACGGAGCGAAATATCTCCGTCGTCGGTGACTAATTCTTTATTTGTAATAAACCTGTTGTTTTCCATAATTCAGATTACAAATTGCGCAGTGCCGCAAGAACGATATCTTCCGTTGACATATCGGGTTTTGCAACCTTTTTGACCGCGGCTTCAGCCTCCTTGCGCTCGTAGCCCAAGCCCATAAGCGCAAGCACCGATTTCTCGTCAGGCAACTGCTGCTCGACAATAACCGTTCCGCCGTCCTCTACAGCGGGCGCTACCTTGCCTTTAAGCTCCAACACAATGCGCTCGGCGGTCTTTTTGCCCACGCCCTTGATTGTGGAAAGCGCCGCGGCATTACCCGACGCGATTGCAGAGGTAAGCCTGTCCGCCGCCATTCCGCTAAGCACCGCCACGGCGAGCTTGGGGCCTACGCCCGACACGCCGATGAGCAGTAAAAACAAGTCGCGCTCAGGCGTTCCCGAAAATCCGAACAGCTCCAATGCGTCGTCGCGCACGGCAAGGTACACAGGCATTTTTACTTCCTGTTTGCGGCTCGCTTCCGCACAAGCGAAAGCGGACGCCGTGAGCGCAAAGCCCACGCCGCCGCAATCTATAACTACCTTATTTTCACTTACCGCGGCAACCTTGCCCGATATATAGTCGAACATTATTTTACCCTTTGATTTTCAGTACGCGGCGATATTCCGCGTATATGTTGACACTCTGCATAAGTGACGCGTACAAGATTGCGTCGGCAATTTTCGTGATAAGAAGGCGGCGTTTCCAAAGTCGTAGCAGCGCTACGTCGAGGGAACACCAACGCACTTATCGCGGAAATTGACAGCAAGATTGCCGCACGAACTTGTGCTGAGTGTCTCTATTCGTCGTCGGAATCGGAGCTTTCCTCAAACGGAAGTCCGCCCTTTTGCGCAATCATCTCGCGGATTTTGGCGTCAAGCTCTTCCAAAAGTTCGGGGCGGGAAAGAATAATCTGCTTGACGGTTTCTCTGCCCTGTCCGAGACGCTCGTCGTTGTACGAGAACCACGATCCGCTCTTTACGATAAGGCCTTGGTCGATAGCCATATCCAAAATGCAGCCCTCGTTGGAAATACCCTTGCCGAATATCAAATCAAACTCAGCCGTCTTGAACGGAGGGGCAAGCTTGTTCTTTACGATCTTGACCTTGGTGCGGTTGCCTATGACGTTGGCGCCGTCCTTGAGCGCCTCGCCCTTGCGCACGTCAAGCCTTACGCTGGCGTAGAACTTTAACGCTTTGCCGCCGGGGGTTACTTCGGGATTGCCGTACATAACGCCTATCTTTTCGCGCAGCTGGTTGATGAATATGATACAGGTTTTGGTCTTGTTGCAAACGCCCGCAATTTTGCGCAGCGCCTGCGACATTAACCGCGCCTGCAAGCCTACATGGCTTTCGCCTATCTCGCCGTTGATTTCCGCTTGCGGCGTAAGTGCTGCAACCGAGTCGATTACGACAACGTCCATAGCGCTGCTGCGCACCAACGCTTCCGCTATGTCCAGCGCTTGCTCGCCGTTATCCGGCTGGCAGATGTAAAGGCGGGACAGGTCTATGCCCAAGTGCTGGGCATACACGGGATCGAGTGCATGCTCCGCGTCGATAAACGCGACCATGCCGCCCGTCTTTTGCGTTTCCGCTATTACGTGCAACGCAAGCGTCGTTTTACCGCTCGATTCGGGACCGTAAACCTCGACAATTCTGCCGCGCGGCAAACCGCCTATTCCGAGCGCAAGATCGAGCGCAAGGCAGCCCGTCGGGATAGCGTCCACCTGCGTTGCGACCGAATCGGTCATACGCATGATGGAGCCCTTGCCGTACGTTTTTTCGATTTGGGCAATGGTCTCCGCCAATGCCTTCTCTTTTTCGGACTGCGTCATGTCGGTGTTGTAAACCTTGAATTTTTCCTTCTTATCCATAATATACCTCTCGGTGTTTTTTTGCTTAGTTATCGGTGCCGTCGCCCGGCGCAACTATTGTCGGCGCAAACGGCGCAATAGGTGTTGTGGGTTGCGCTTGTACGGGTTGCTGTACAGGCTGCTGCGGTGCGTACTGCGGCTGCATAGGCTGTTGCTGTACGTATTGCGGTTGCTGTTGTACGGGCTGCTGTACGGGCTGTTGCATAGGTTGCTGCGCGAGCTGTTGGGCTTGCGCCGCCGCCATTGCCTCCCGTTGCTTCTTTTGCCGTCTGTAACTTATTAAGCTTTCGTACAGCAAGAACATAGCGTTTTTTACACCGCTTTTTATGTTGTAGTCGCGATCGCCGCCAAACACGTATTTAATGACGGCTATGCTCTTTTGCGAGGTTATGCCGAGCGCGACGTAGCAAAGCCCGAGCGCGCCGTTCTGAACGGACGGACCTGCGTTGCCAGTGGTTGCGATGGCTATGTCGCAATCCCCGCTAGCCATAAGCCCGAGCGCCATATTGTACGCGGTGTCGCCGCTGACTACGCCCTTAGCGGCTATTGTTTCGAACGGAACGCCCAACCGCTTATTTTTAGACGCTACGGAGTACGTAACAACGTCTTCCATAAGATAGTCGCTCGCGCCCGCAACGGACGTGAATGCCGCACCGAGTGCGCCGCCGGTAAACGATTCGGCAATTTTGATTTTTAGCCCCTCGGCTCTTAATATTTGCGCCACGCGCTCGTTGATGGAAATATCCTCGTACGCATACGTGCAGCCGCCGAGCAGTTCCACAAGCCTATCGGATATAACGTTCATATCCTCTTTGGCTATGTTGGTAGAAACGCGAGCGTGAACCTCGCATTCCAAAAAGTCCTCGAAGAAGCCGAACTGAACCTTGCTCTTTTTGGTCATGTATTCTTTGAGTATAGTTTTAAGCTCGTCAACCGACTTGCCGTACGTTTTGAACACTATTACAGCATAGCGCTTTTTTACCTTTTTGTTGAGCAGCGGGATAAACTTGTCGGTCAAAAACTTGTAATCGACCTTTGCCGCCACACTGTGCAGCTTACCGTCCAGCTCGAAGTGGTCGGGTCGGTGCGACAGCGTGTCCTTGTATGCGTCGTAAAATGCGTCTACGTTGCCGTCTATGACAATGGCGTCACAGGTAGCGCGAAGCATATTTATCGCGCCGTCTATCTCGCCTACTTCCGCAGTGACAAACAAGTCCGCGGTGTGGCAGTTGTCAAACAGCGCCATCTTTGCGGTGCGCGGGTCTACGGTTTGATGCTCTACCGATAAAAATCCGACCTTCATTTAATCCTCCAAAACCTGTCTGTTCTTTACGATATAATGCACGCCCGAAACGACGGTGAGAATTGTGGCAAGCACAAGAAGAATGAGTCCGCCGTAGAAGAATACGATGCCCGCAAGCTGGTTCCACTTTACAAAGTCGGCAACGGGCAACAACGCAAACAGCGCCATCATTTGCACCAAGGTTTTGAACTTGCCAAGCATATCTGCGGCAAGCACGACTTTTTTGTCGGCGGCTATCGTGCGGAAAACGCTTATCATAAGCTCGCGCGACAGTATTAGCATTGTGCAAACGGCTATTATGATTTTGTGTGTACTAGACGGCTCGCCGTACAAATGCCCGCCGTACGCCGCCTGAACTTGTTCGGCAACGCATATAGCGACAAGCGAACACGCTATTATCATCTTATCGGCTATCGGGTCGATAAACTTGCCGAAGTTGGAAACAAGATTATTTTTGCGCGCAAGGTAGCCGTCGAAGAAGTCTGTCAGGCACGCAAAAAAGTAGACGAGCGCGGCGGCAAGCCTATGCCCCTCGAACTCGACAAAAAACAAAACTATCAAAACGGGTATCATCATCATCCTGATGACGGTGAGAATATTGGGTACGTTCTTCTTCATTGTTGTTTATCTCCGATTACCTTTCCGTATAAGTCGTAATTACTGCTTTTGGTAATTTGCACGTCGTAGTAGCTACCTACTTCCAAGCCTGTGCCTTGAATATACACAACGCCGTCCACGTCTGGCGTTTGGAACTGCGCTCTGCCGACAAAACGGTTTTTGTCGAAGTCCACGTCCTCGTACATAACGCGCAAGGTCTTGCCTATCTGCTTTGCGTTGAACTCCTTGGTAACAGCCGCGCACACACGACCCAAAGCGTTGACGCGCTTAATCTTGTCCGACTTTTTGACTTGATCGGGCAACCACGCCGACGGCGTGTCGTCCTCCTTGGAATAGGCAAACACCCCCGCATATTCGGGCTTGACCTTTTTGACAAACTCGCAAAGCTCGTCGAATTCAGTTTGCGTTTCGCCCGGGAATCCGACCATAAGCGTGGTGCGCACCACTATACCCTTTGCGTGCAGTTTTTTAATCAACTTTTCCAGCGCAAGCTTGTTGGTCTTTCTGTTCATCAATTTGAGAATTTTGTTTGAGCAGTGCTGGATAGGAATGTCTATATACTTGGCTATCTTGTCCGAGCTCGATATTTTTTCTATAAGCTCGTCGGTTATTCGTTCGGGATAGCAATACAACAGTCTTATCAAAACGGGCAGCTTTTCCAGCTCGCTAAGCAGCTGTATAAGCGACGAGCCGATATCTAACCCAAAGCGCGACACGTCCTGTGCAACGAGTATAAGCTCCTTTACGCCGTCGTTTGCAAGCTTTTCCGCTTCCGCATAGATATCGGCGAGCGGGCGCGATTTGTATTTACCGCGTATGGACGGAATGGTGCAAAAGGTGCATCTGTTGTTGCAGCCTTCCGCCACCTTTATGTACGCTACGTGCGGATACGTGGTAAGCATACGTCCGCAGTTTTCCGCGTCGTAAAACGCGGCGTTAGGATAATCGGAATTTTCGGTAGCGACTGCTTCTTCGGCGTTTTCGTCTTGATTGTCCGAAGCACTGCCGCCTTTTACGATATCTACGATATTCTCGTACTCGTACGTACCCAAAAACGCGTCCACCTCGGGCAAAGCCTTAACAAGCTCGTCGCGGTACTTTTGCGGTAAGCAGCCTGTTACTATCAGCTTTTTGCACTTGCCTGTCTTTTTAAGCTCGGCATAGCTGAGAATGGTGTCAATACTCTCCTCGCGCGCGCTTTCGATAAACGCGCAGGTGTTGACTATTATAACGTCGGCGTCCGACACATCGCTCACGGCAAAGCCGCCGCGCACAAGACGGTACAGCATATGTTCGGTGTCTATTCTGTTTTTGTCACAACCGAGTGAAATAATCGCGACGTTTTCCATTTTATCTCCGAATACGTAAATTATCTACCGTTAATCAGTTATCGTCGAGATCGTGTCCGAACACTTCTTTATACTGCTCGGGCGACATCAAGACGTCGCGCGGCTTGTTGTTGCCGGAAAGAGGGCCGAGATACCCTGCCGTTTCCATGTTGTCTATAATGCGAGCCGCGCGCGCGTAGCCGATTGAGAACCTACGCTGAACAACAGTGGTAGATATGTTTTTGGCTTTTATGGCGTGCGCCATAACTCTGGACGCAAGAGGATCGAGCTCACCGCCGCCGTCGCCGTCGCCGCCTACTCCACCGCCGCCGTTGCCGCCGGCAACGTACTTTTCGGCTTCCTCGTCAAAGTCACATTCGTAATGCTCTTTGAGGTGGCTGACTACCGACAAAACTTCCTCGCCGTTTACAAACGAGCCCTGAACGCGCTTGGGCGCGTATGCGTCCTGCGGGTAGAACAGCATATCGCCGTCACCTGTGAGCGCTTCCGCGCCGGTAACGTCGATTATTATGCGGGAGTTGGTGGCGTCGGGAACCTTAAACGCGATACGGCTTGTTAAGTTAGCTTTGATCGTACCGGTAATAACGTCCGCCGACGGGCGCTGCGTTGCGACTATAAGGTGAATACCCGCAGCACGGGCAAGTGCCGCTATACTGCTGATTTTGCTTTCTATCTCGCCCGATACCGACGACTGCATGAGGTTGGCAAGCTCGTCGATTATTATAACTATGTGCGGAAGCCTGCTGAGCTTGCCGCTGATTACGTCGGGCATGCTGTTGTATTCCGCAAGCTTGCTGCACGCGTACTTTTGCAGAACGGTGTAACGCCTGTTCATTTCCTTATCCGCCCATTTAAGCGCGTTTAACGCTTCGCCGGGCTCGGTAATGGTCTTTTCAAACAGCAAGTGCGGCATACCGCGGAATTTACTGAATTCCACGCGCTTGGGGTCGATAAGGATAAACCTTAAATCCTCGGGACTGGACTTGTACAAAAGACTGACTATAAGACTGTTAAGTCCTGCCGACTTACCACTGCCGGTTTGGCCTGCAATAAGCAAGTGCGGAATCTTTTCCAAGTCGCAAACAACAAGCTCGCCGCCTATATCCTTACCTACCGAAAACAGCATCGGCGACTTGTGCTTGATAAACACAGGCGAAGCCACAATCTCGCGCAAACCGACTATCGCCTTCTTTTTGTTGGGAACCTCTATACCTACGGCGCGTTTGCCGGGGATAGGCGCTTCCACACGCACGCCGCTAACCGCAGCAAGCTCGTACGCTATGTCCGCGCAACGCGATTCGATAGACTTGACGGATGTTCCCTTGGGCACGTCCAGCTCGTACCGCGTTACCTGCGGGCCGGGCACGATATTGATAACACTGACCTGCGTCTTTAAAAAGCGCGAAACAACGTCTTCCAAAATTTCGGCGTTGGCTTGCAGCTCCTCTTGCGACGCGTCGACGGCGTCGTAAATTTTAAGCAAGTCGTACGGCGGAGTTTTGTAGTTGTAATGCCTGTATCTTTTGGTGTCCTGCGACACGACCGACTGTTCGGCCTGTTGCTGCAAAACGCCTTGTATAGTCATTTGGTTTTCGAGCGGAGCATTGCTCTTTTTGGTCTTGGGCTTGGCGGGCTCTACGACAGGCTTTTCCTGCTCGTCCGCCGCAACGTACAGGCCCGATTTGTCTTGGCCCGTAAATCCGTCGCCGTAGTCGAAATGGCGCTCGCTGAGGTCTATTGCCGGCTCGTTGGATATAACGAGCGAACCGTCTATAATGTCGTTGTCAAGATCCTTGTCCGGCTTGATTTCCTCTATGTCCGACTGTCCTTGCGACTCGGGCTCGTACGGCTTGCTGCCGTCCAAAATTTCCTCTTGCTCTTGCATTGCGCCACCGCCCTGACCTGCAAAAGGATTAAGTGCATCGCTGGCGTCGAAAATATCTTCCTTAAACTTTTCGGTTTCAAGCGGCGGAACGTACGTTTGCACAGATTCGCCCGTGATATCGTTCATCTTGGGCCTATCCATATCCTCCAACGCACGCATAAACCTGTCATCGACCGACACAGGCTCGGGTTCGGGCGCATACTGCGGCGTAGCGTACGATATAGGCGGCGCCGATTGTATGGGCTGAACTGGCGGGATAGTAGGCGTAATGGGCTGTGAAGCGTCTATAATAGGCTCTACATGCTCCAAGCGCGGATTGGCCTTGGGCATACCGAACGCAGGTCTGTAATTGTCGCTGCCGTCGTAAATAGGCTCGCGGTTGCGATCGGCAGCTATCGGCTTTTTGGGATGCTCGTCCACTATTGTTTCTATTCCGACGTCATTAAAATGGATATTCTTGTCGGGCGGGAAGTACAGCGCGTTGAGATTGCCGGGCGTGCCGTCGTAATCCACACGGCGCGGCCGCTCTATGTTTTGCGCGTCGCTTGCTACCCTCGCCGGAGGGTCCATATATTCAAGCGGTTCGGGCGCGACACGCACCGGTTCTTCCGTTTGAAGCTGCTGCGGCTGTTCGACCTGCGGCTGAGTATTGGCCGCACGGAACTCCTCCGCGGCGCGGCGTTTGATTTCTTCCTTATCACTGTAAAGCTGGAAACGCGCGGCGGCCATAGCGGCACTGCGGTCGGCAGAATCTTCCTCCTCCTCGAATACCGGCATATCCGAATAATCGCTCACCTTGCGCGGCGAGCTGACGGGTATGTCTGACGCCGAACCCGACTCCACACTTATTTCCGCATTTTTCGGCTCTATCTTGTCGGTGAACAGCCCCGGCATCGGCGTTGCGTCGACAACCATTTGCGCCGTAACGGGCAAATCTGGCTCAATCTCCTCGGGCTGCTCCTCCTTAACCTTTTTGTCCTTGCGTTTGTTTATGAGCTCGCGAAGCTTGCTAAACGCCGACGTCATAAGCATGACATCCACAATAAGCGCGAGCGAAAATACAACGTACGTGGCAGCTTCCGTTATAATCGATTTGAACGCAAACGCGACAAGTCCCATAATTATGCCGCCCGCGGAATACTTGGCGGAATACGTCGACGAGATGTATGCCGAAAACTTTTGACCCAAAAACGCGTGCGTGGACGCCAACTGCAAAATTACAAGACCGAAAATTACGGCAAGCGCAATGCCCACCCTTGTTTTAACTTCGGCCTGCACCTTGCGCCCGCTCAAAATAAAAATACCCAAAATAAGCGTAGCAATCAACATCGGATAGGACGCGATACCGAACACACCCAACAGTACGCCGAAAATAGCCTCGCTGAAAACACCGAGAATAGGTTTGATAACTATGCAAAGCAACAAAAATGCGGAAATGATGATGAGCGTAACGCCCAAAATATCATGATTTCCGTTGCTCGGCTTATTTTTCTTTTTACGACTTCTGTTATGTGCCACTTTTCTACCCTCTGTACGAGAATAACGATTCCCGTAAAATTCCATAGCAAAAATTTACGTACTTCTACGCACTAACCATTATAACATAGCCCATTCAACTTTTCAAGGCTTTTGGCACAAAAACAAAAACTTTTTTGTCCTACTTCTTTGAAAAGAAGTAGGCAAGAAACTTTTAAACAAAATAGTTTATCCGACATACAAAAACTTTTTTGTCGTAACTAGTCGCAACCAGTATTATAGCGCAACAAGGCATTAATATCGTCCGAAACCTCATCAAACCTTTGCGCGGAAAGGTCGTATCTTTGTATTCTCGCTTGCCACGTATCGCAACCGCCGGCAATACCGATAGGCTTGTTGCGCTGCGCACAGAAGTATCTTTTACTGCGCCAAAATCTAAACCCGTACATCAAGTACAAGCTTTTGCAATAGTCGCAGGTTTTGCACTTATTTTTATAGCTTGCCATCGGCTTCTTCCTCTATCACCATGCGTATTGCGGAAATTTCTGTCAGTAATTCGTTTAGACAAACCTTAACGCGCTTACTGATTATTCCCCTATACCTCACCCCTGCTTTGTAGCGTTCGCAACAATCGTGAATATTTACGCTCTCGTGCTTTTGGGTACACAAACCGAATGTCGTTTTGCTAAACCGCTTTACGCCTTTTGTATAATACCTTTCAAAATGCTTGCATTGACTGCATCTTTCCATACACATTTATCCTTTTATGATTTATAATCATAGTTATTATATATGATTATAAATCATAAGTCAAGCAAAGTATGATTAAAAATCATATATTAATTATATAGTTTTTATGAGAGGTGCACGCGTGATAAAATCCGAACAAATAGGAGAAAGAATAGCGGAAGCCATACGCCAAAGCGGACTGACGCAAACGGCAATAGCAAAGGAATTGAATATTTCGCAGTCTACAATAGCGCATTATATTAAAGGCGATATTTTGCCCGCGCTCGATACGTTTGCAAATTTATGTAAGTTACTTGACGTTGATACAAACTATATACTTTGTCAACAATAAAAACGGCGCATAAGCGCCGTTTTTTAATAAAAGAATTTTATGCGGCTCCGCCTAGATTTCTCCGCTACGCGCTAACGCGCTTCGGTCGAAATGATGGGGATTGGTAGTTGCTTTTTCCAAACAGCATTGCCATACTCCCATCACCCCGACCATCGCGGAGGGGTCTAGGCGAACCGCCGCATTGGTGTTGTGCTATTACTCCGATTAATTCTTAATTCTGCATTCTTAATTCTTAATTATCATTTAAAGCATAGCCCGCTTTGCTCGACAAGCCGTTTTGGCGGTCGTAGTTTTCCTTATTCTTTTTCAGGTAAATATCGAACAACTCGTCAGCCGTCATGCCGCTGTCTATACACATTCCCAAAAAGAAGTGAAGTACGTCCACTATCTCCTCTTTAAGCTTGGCGTCGTCTATTTCGGTGGGATTTTTCCACCACTTGTACTTGGCTTCCTCTACCACCTCGCCCAGCTCGACCATAAGCGCGAGCGCCTTTTTGCACACCCACTCGCCCTTACTGTAATCGAGGTTGCGTTTTTCGCGTATGTAAGCATCCAAGCCCTTTTGCATTCTGAACAGAACGTCCAGCTTGTCCTCTTTTTGCATCGTTGCTTCTTTGGTTTTCATATGCTATTCTCCCATATAAATATCTATTATTTTTGAATTGGGTTGCTTACCTGCGTACGCAAATGTAGGCTTGCCGCCGAATACCTCGTGCGCCATTGCGTTTACCTTGTCGGGCGTGACGGCTTGTATTTCCGATATCAGCTTATCTATATCGTAGGTAAGCCCTGCCATCACCTGCCAGCGAAGTAGCGCGAGCATATAGTTCATAGGATTTTCCTTGCTGAACAACGAGGTTACCTTTAACTGCATTTTTGCTTTTTCGGTTTCCTCGTCGGTGACGCCGTCCTTTAAGATAAGGTCGATTTCGTTACGTATTGCGCGCACCGAGTGCTCAACGTTGCACACGTTTACGTTGGCGTTGACGGCGAACATGCCGTTAGTTCTGCCGTACCACGGCGAGGAATACACGCTGTACACAAGCCCCATTTTTTCGCGCAAGCGCTGGAACAGCCTTGAGCTCATACCGCTGCCCAGTATGCAATCGAGTGCGGCGAGCGTGGAAGTGCGCCCGTCCGCAAACGTGAGCGCAGGGAAAGCAATGGAAATTTCCGACTGCTCATAGTCGTGAATATATTCGCCGTAGCCGCCATGGTACTGTTGTTTTTCGAGTACGCGCGGCGCCGTATACTTTTGCGCTACGTAGGACGCCATATAACGCTCTACAAGCTCAAAAGCCTGCGCCTCGGTAATATTGCCGACAAAGGCGACCGCCGTGTTACTAGGCAAATAATTGTGCTTTTTGTATTCCAAAATATCGGGTTTATTAAAACGCTGCACGTTGCTTTTGCTGCCCAATATTTCCATGCCGAGCGAGCCGCCCGCAAACGCCGTTTTGTACAGCACGTCGTAACAAACGCCGTCGGGCTCGTCCTTGCTCATATTTATTTCTTCTATTATGACTTTGCGCTCACGGTCGAGCTCCTCTTGCGCGTACGCCGCGTTAAGGAACAAATCGGACAAAAGCTCGAAGCACTCGCCCAGCTTTTCGTCAATCGACTTGAAGTAAAAGCAGGTATATTCCTTGCCGGTAAACGCGTTGTACGCCGCGCCCGCGCGGTCGAAGCGCAACACGATTTCCGCCGCACTGCGCGTTGCCGTGCCCTTAAACTGCATATGCTCGATAAAGTGCGATATGCCGTTATTTTCGGGCATTTCGAAGCAGCTGCCCGCGCCGACCATAATGCCCGCCGTAACCGACCTTAACGCCATGTTAGGCTCTACTATTACGGTCAGTCCGCTGTCGTATTTCTTTACTGTCATGTTTCTCCTTTACGTGCGTGTAATTCGCTTTACACAATATCACTTTCTAAGACTTCGCTTACGGGTGCAACCTTTAAGCCCGCAGCTGTGACTGTCTGCAAAATGTTTTCCAACGCCTTGACGGTGCTGTCGGTCGGGTGCATAAGTATTAAGTCCCCGCCCTTAATATTCTTTACCGCGCGCTTATATATCAAATCGCTGTTGTGGTCGCGCCAGTCTATCGTGTCGCGCGTCCACATGATCGAACGGTAACCGAGCTCCTCCGCCACGCCCAGCGCGGTATCGCCGAACGATCCCGACGGCGGCGCGAATAGGTTCATGTCTATTCCCAGCACGTCCTTAACCGCGTCGTGCGCCGAACTGATTTCCTTGCGGTTGTACGCGGCGTCCAGCTTTTTGTGGTCCTTGTGGTAGTAGCCGTGATTGCCTATTTCGTGGCCTGCGTCGGCTATCTTTTTTAGCGTGTCGGGATTGCCCACAACCCATGACCCGCCAACGAAAAACGTAGTTTTACAGTTGTACTTGGCAAAGATGTCCAGCATGGGCTGAATATATTCCGTGCCCCAGTACACGTTGACCATAAGCGACACTTTGGTGGCGGACTTGCCCGAATACAGCGGTTGCCTGCCCTGTGCGCTGACCTTGGTATCGCCTACGTTGACCGAAAGCGCAAGCACCACCGCTACCGTGGCACATATAACTATGTTGCCCAAAATGCGTAAAAACTTTACCTTTGCACGCGACATATAACACCTCGCATTTATAACAAAAGCCGCAAGACCACGACTATATTAGCGTTCGTTCGGTTTTGCGGCTTTTTGCCACTATTGCATTATATTCACGATGTCACGTGTTTTAGTATTGATTAGTCCTTCTTTTCCTTGCGGGGCTTTCTATCGCCGCGCGGATGGTCGTGAGGACGACGGTTTTTACGCTCGCCCTTATCGCCGCGGTCTTCTTCCGCATTGTCGGCGTCGGGCGCCTTTTCAATCGGGTCGCCGCTGAGCTTTTCGATAAGTTTAAGGTCTATCTTGCCCTGCTTGGTGAAGCTGACAACTTCGACCTTGACTGTGTCGCCCTCTTTAAGGACTTCGGACACGGCGTTAAGGCGTTTGCCTACGTATCTGCCGAGCTTGGCAATGTGTATCATGCCGTCGCGGCCGGGAGCAAGCTCCACAAACGCGCCCAGCTCGTCGCGCACGGTAACAACCGGTCCGACGTACGTGTCGCCTATTTCGGGATCCTTGACAATGTTCATAATTATTTCTTTGGCTTTTGCGGTCATTTCCTGATCGACGCCTGCAATGAACACTCTGCCGTCTTCCTCGATATCAATCTTGACGCCCGTCTCGTCCACAATCTTGTTGATCGTCTTGCCGGACTTGCCGATAACGTCGCCGATCTTGTCGGGATCAATGGTGAACATTATGATCTTGGGCGCGTACTGCGAAAGCTCGGGGCGCGGCTTGTCGAGAACTGCAAGCATTTTTCCGAGTATGTGCAGTCTGCCTACGCGCGCCTGTTCGAGCGCGGTGCGAAGAATCTTTTCGTCAATGCCCTTGATTTTTATATCCATTTGGATAGCGGTAATGCCGTGCTCGGTGCCCGCTACCTTAAAGTCCATATCGCCGAGGAAGTCTTCCAAGCCCTGAATATCCGAAAGGATGGCAAGACGGTTTTTGGCTTCGTCCTTGATAAGACCCATTGCTATGCCTGCTACGGGCGCCTTGATGGGCACGCCCGCGTCCATAAGCGAAAGCGTGGAGCCGCAAACGCTCGCCTGCGACGTGGAGCCATTGGACGAAAGGATTTCCGACACAACGCGAATGGTGTACGGGAATTCGTCCTCCGACGGAATGACGGGCTCGAGCGCACGCTCTGCAAGTGCGCCGTGGCCTATCTCGCGCCGACCGGGTGCGCGAAGCGGTTTGGCTTCGCCCGTCGAGTACGGCGGCATATTGTATTGGTGCATATAGCGCTTGGTTTCCTCGTCGTCGAGGTTGTCCAGCTTTTGCGCGTCGCCGGCAGTGCCCAGCGTGCAGATGGAAAGCGCCTGCGACTGACCGCGTGTAAACACAGCCGAGCCGTGAGTGCGCGGAAGTACGCCTACCTCGCACCAAATGTCGCGGATATCGGTGGTTTTACGACCGTCGGGGCGAACGCCTTTGCTAAGGATTTTTTCACGAACCTTCTCTTTGGTCATGTAGTAAAGGGTGTCGCCGATTTCGCGTTCTCTGCCCTCGAACTGTTTGGCAAAGTGCTCCATAACGTCGGCTTGAACGGCGTCCTGATTAGCCTGACGCTCCGTTCTGTCGAACGTGTCGAGCGCTTTGTCAAGCTTTTTGTCGGCGTACTTGCGTACCGCTTCGTTTACGTCGTCGCCGATATGGTACAATTCCATGTCAAGCTTTTTCTTGCCGACCTTTTTAACAATGTCGTTGATGAACTTGACCTGCTTTTTGATTTCCTCGTGCGCGAAAAGTATGCCGCCGAGCATTTGCTCTTCCGATACTTCCTGCGCGCCGGCCTCAACCATCATTATGGCGTCGGCGGTACCCGATACGTATACGTGCATCGTGCTCTTGGCGCGTTGCTCGTTGTCGGGGTTGATAACGTACTTGCCGTCCACACAACCGACTACTACCGAGCCGGTAGGGCCCATAAACGGGATGTCGGATATGGAAAGCGCAATCGAGCTGCCTAACATTCCGAACACTTCGGGCGGGATATTGGTGTCCACGGAAAGCGCCGTAGCTACGACCGATACGTCGTTGAACAAGCCCTTGGGGAACAACGGACGGATGGGACGGTCGATAAGGCGGGACGTAAGTATCGCCTTGTCGCTGCCTCTGCCCTCGCGGCGCTTAAAGCTGCCGGGGATCTTGCCGATTGCGTACAGCTTTTCTTCAAAGTCTACTCCGAGCGGGAAGTAATCCATGCCCGGTCGGGGCGCGTCCGCCATAGTCACGTTTGTCATAACAACCGTATCGCCGCAGCGAATTATACACGAGCCGTTGGCTTGTCCCGCGTACTTGCCGGTTTCTACAGTGACCGTGCGCCCTCCGATTTCAGTTTGGAAAACATTGCATTCCATTTTTTATATTTCTCCTAAATTAATAATGCCTAAATGAAAGAACCCAAAACGCCTAAACATAACAAACAAGGGTGTGCCACGGCACACCCTTGAGTCGGTGTTACTTGCGAATTTCAAGTTTGGCAACCAAGCTGCGGTATCTTTCGATGTCGATTTCTTTAAGATAGTTGAGCTGGCTGCGACGGCTACCTACCATCTGCAAAAGTCCGCGACGGGAGTGGTGATCCTTTTTGTGGGTCTTAAGGTGTTCGGTAAGATGATTGATGCGCCATGTAAGGAGCGCAATCTGAACCTCGGGACTACCCGTGTCACCCTCGTGCGTTGCGTACTTTGCTATGATTTCCGCCTTGATTTGTTTGTCCATTTTTTACCTCCGACAAAATTGAATTCGCCTTAATCACAGAACTGCGTGGAGAGCGCAATACCGAGAATAAGGTACGTAAAGAATTATAGCATATCGATTTTACCTTTGTCAATCGATTTTAATCAATTCGGAATTCGGAATTATGAATTCGGAATTCCGAATTAAAAATAAGGATGAGATTCTTCACTGCGCGCTAATGCGCTTGTTCAGAATGACAAAAGTAATTTAGTGCGCATGCATAAGTTTTTTGTCATTCCGAGCAACGCGAGGAATCTCATCCTTAATGCGGCGACCCGCCGCAATGTTGCTACGCCATTACGCGCCATAATTCCGCATTCCGAATTCCGAATTAAATCTTCATATCCCCTTGCTTTATCCAGCCTTTTTTGCGCATAAGCTCGCTTACGCCGAGCGCGACCGAGGCGGGAACGATAACGTAGCAAACAAGCACGGCTATAAGCACGTACCACCAAGCTATACCGTTGTTAATGGAAGTCATAAAGGTTTGGATTACGCCAACAAGACCAGCAGTGCCCATACCGCTGCCCGTAGCGTCGCACATGATTTTGAACGCCGCACTCGCAAGCGGGCCCGCCACTGCGGAAGCCACGACTGCCGGAATGAGAATACGCGCGTTTTTGCCGAGGTTGGGTATTTGAAGCATGCTCGTGCCTATACCCTGCGACACAAGCCCGCCCCACTTATTCTCGCGGAAGCTTGCCACGGCAAACCCTACCATATGCGCACAACACCCAGCGCACGCCGCCGCCGCGCCAATGCTTGCATTGTAAACAAGCTCGGGCGTGTTTATCAGCGACGAGTTGAATATCATAACTCCGAACGCCGCACTGGACGTGGGAAGCGTTAAAAGCAACCCCATTACCACCGCGACGAGAATACCGAACGACACGGGCTCCCAGCCTATCGCAAGCGACACCGCTTTACCGAGCAGTGCGAACAGCATGCCGAACGGAATGCCGAGCGCAATGCCGCCCACCGTGCCGCACGCAACGGCGCACAGCGGCACTACAAGTATGTCTATGGGCGTTTTGCCCTCAACGTGCCGAGTGACCTCTATTGCCGCGACAGCCGCGACAAACGCGCCAACGGGGTCGCCGATAGTTATTGACGGATTAGCGGACGCGCCGTATACTTGTATGCCCGACAGTGCGAAAATGTTGGTTATGTTTGCGCCTACCATACCCGCGACGGCGGACGAAAAGCTTGTCAGCTTGCCCGCTTTAAGGCTGTGCGCAATGCCGACGCCTATACCCGCGCCCATCAACAGCTTTGCGATATACCCTATATAATACAGCATATTGCCGAACGCATTTTTGCCGATAAGCGAGCCTATCTGTCCTATTATAGTTCCTATAATGAGCGTGCAAAAAAGCCCGAGCGCCATGCCAGAAAACGCTTCTATAAAATACCTGTGCGCAAAATACTTGACCCACTGCTTTGCCGTGCGCTTTTCTTTCGCGGGTTCTTCCGCGAGTTGTTCTATTTGTTCAACTTGCTCCGTATTGTCCGCAACCGATTGTTCGTTTATCTCGGGCGGTTGCGCTATGGAATCGTCAATTTTTTCCGACTGAATTTCGTCCATATTGTTTCACTCCTGCAAAACAATTATCGTGGTATAAGTATACCATTTAGCATTATTCCATGTCAAACAAAAAATCCCCTGCTTGTGCTTGACACATGCAAGGGATTGATTTGTTTTGGATTAGTTGCGTGTTAGTCGGTTATTTCCGTCCAAGTGACGGTCTCTTCTTGTCCTCCAACAGTAACAGTAATGGTAACAGTTCTCAAGTTGTTAGCATTTACATCGAAACTAAACGTAACCGATACTTTCGCTTGATTTGTAGTAGTAGCTGTGTAATATCCTGTTTCATTATCCGGATTATCAGCTTCCGCTTGTTTATTGCCGTTTGAATCTAATATGTTTGATTTTAAACTATTACTAGAAGCCGTACCGTAAACTAACGCAAAATAAGCATTACCGCCAAGCCAATATACTTCCAATCTATAATAATTTCGCGCCGCTCCTGTGCTATTCGGCAAATCGAATGTAACATTTGTATTGACCGTTTCATCGGAATTGAGCGGTTTATCTGTATATCCGTATTTTACAGCATTAGCTTGACCTGAACCACCTAAATAGTTTGCAAGTTTATCGGTGGATGCACTAATCTCTTCAAAGTACGCAACAAACGTTGTATCGGCGGAAACGGGGGCATAGCCTTTATAAACAGTGTCGCTAAGCGTACCGTCGCTGTTCTTTTTCTTCCAGCCCTCAAATTTATAACCTTCCTTGGTAAGACCCGCGCCGTTATTAAGTTCTACGGCAGCCGTCGTCATTCCTGCCTCAGTGTCAACCGTAGTAGCGGTGGGAACAGTACCCGTTACGTCTTCGCCTATTTCGTAGGTTACGTTATAGGTTTTGATTTCGCCCCAAACTGCGACGAACGTGGTATTGCCGGTTATAGTGCATTTTTCATTGGCGTAGTAAAGGTCGCCGTCGCCGTTTTTGATTTGCCATCCCATAAAGCCGTAGCCTGTCTTTTGCATATCTTGCTCGGCATCAGGCAACGTGACCTTTCCTTCACCGCCGCCAATCACTTCGACAGTCTTTTGCGCGGGAGCAGTGCCGGTCGCGCCGTCGCCTACTTCGAACGTAACCGTATACTCGGTGTAGGGGTTAAATACGTAATCTACACCGCCGACGGTGATGGTAGCATTGATATACGGATTTTCATCAGTGTCAAATACAAACTCGCATTCATACAAATTGCTGCCAAACGTAAGCTTAACGCCAATCAAAACATCCCCAAACATGCCGTGGGATTCCGTTATTTTTTCGTAAGTGCCCTCATGCGTACCGAGCATTGCTTTGCCCAATCCGTCAAACGTAAGCGTTGTGTTGCCGTCCGCTGTTGTGAACGTGTAAGTAACAAGCTCGTCAAGCGCGGTGTAAGTATTGCCGTTTATATTGATATATGCGGTATAAGCCATGCCGTTTGTTACCATTATCATATTTTCGGAAACTGTTGTCCAAGCAGCATACACCATTTCGCCGTTCGCATTCCACAACACATATTCGTCGTCGCGCAATGCTATTGTAACGGTGCTGTCATTTGCGTTGGTATAAATTTTGGCAAATACTGCGATATAGCTTTTATTTTTATAAAGAGATACTTCTTCCCCTGCGGCAGTCACAACAGGGTCGTCATAAAATCCGAGCGACTCGTCCTTCCAACCGAGGAAGGTCCAACCCGCCTTGGTATAAGTGCAATCTGCAAGTGTGTAATCACCAACATCCGCAGTTACGGCATCCATAGTTCCGGTTGCGTCGTCGGGCTTATTGTACGTTACGGTGCAAGGTGCGGGGGTTGTGGTGAACTCGCCATCATCCAAAAGATTGTCATCGTTATCGCACAAATACAACGCAGTAAAATCGGACTTGACTAACATGATATATGTAACCGAGCCAATAAAATATTCGCCGTAATACAGCGCGTCAGGACCGTATACATCGGGCTTGTAGCTTTCATATGCATTTGATCCCTTTGTTGAAGTTTGGTAAGTATCATCGCCGACAAGCTTGTAATACACCTTTATATTTTGCGCGTCAGAGTTATCTATAATGACAGATATCACCGTTTCGCCACCCTTGCCTGTTCTATCTACCGGCAATGTGCAGTCGCCGTAAAATACAGTGCCTTCGGGAAGAGGAACTCTGACGTTCTTCCACACAGGTGTAACGGTATACGTATTACCGGCAGCAGCACTATAGCTGTCGCCTGCCGCAACACGTCTTTCGCCGCCGCTCGACGCGGTAACAAGCCATTCCTTGAACTGCTTGCCTGCGGGCGGGGTTATAGTGTTTTCCGGCATAGTAACGACGTAGCAATTTTCACTTTCGTCGTACATTTCCTCTGTAACGGTGAGCGTAGGAACGGTGCCCGTGCCGCCGTTGAGCCCGAACGTAAACTCGGGCAGGGCCTGCTCCGACTTGAATTCATACGTAGCCATGCCGACGGTAACTCTTATGGTAAGCTCGCCGTCCTCTAACGTGCCGGTAGCGGGATTGCCGGCAACAGGCGTTACCGTAATGGCGGTGCCGCTTACGGTATACGTAAAGTAAGTCCATGAAAGGTTGGGATTTTCTTCGTCGCCACCAAGATATAAAATCAACGCGCCGACTTTGTCTGTCAACAATTTAAGTTGCAGTTCGTACGTTGTATCACGCCATTCGTTGTCGTCATCGTAATCAATCCACTGCGCGGTAAACACGGTGTCGCCCGTAAGCGTGAGTTTAGAATTAGGCAGATACACGGTATCGTCGCCTTCCACCTTCCAACCTGCGAATATCTTTAAATATTCGTCGTTACCGGTGTATCTGTATTTCGTGGGCGCTTCCACAGCATAGTTTTCGGCGGTCTGGTTGTTTTTAACGACGTCCTCGCCTGCCACGCCGTACTTGTACGTTACGTTATACGTAGTCGGTGCAACCGTACCGTTAGGCTGCCACTGCGCGGTAAACGTAACCGCCTTGGACGGCATGGTGTATTCGGCACCCGCTTGATACGTAATGTTGCCGTCGCTCCAGCCGGTAAACGTAGCGCCGTCGCACGTAATGCCGTCGGCGGATTTGATTATAAACTTTTCGCCGAACGCCTTGTCCGTTTCGGTCGGAGCTGTGCCGTCCGCGTTAGCGCCGATTTCGTACGTAACCTTATACTTTACGTCGGGCGGATTGCTTCCGTCGCACGCGATAAACGCAAACGCCGTAGCCATTACGGTCAGCGGCAGTAGCATGGTTTTTAACAATCTTTTTGCCATAGTGTCTTCTCCTTTAAGGTAATATTAAACCCTTACGCACTTCCTTGTGCGAAAAATTGATAACGGTATTTAGTTTAATTCGGAATTATGAATTCGGAATTGTCGGTTGTTGATGTGCGCATTTCGGTGCGAACATTTACGCGGTTTGAGTGGGTAAGAACCACACCCGCCCTTGCGCGTCCATCTCCCAAAAAGATGACTTATAAGTAGCTATGCCTTAGTGGGCATGTAAGTAAATGTTTTATAGTCGACAGACACCGTTACGGTAAAGTTATACGTGTCGTTGAGATAACGGAACGAGAACGTGAACACATTGTCCTTTTGCTGGGCTACTACACCCATACCGCTCGCTTCCGTCCAGTAGAGTTTACGACCCGTCGCTTCGTCAACAACAAACTCAAACTCGGCTTTCAAAATATAGGCATAACCGTTTTGAATGAGAATTGTGATTTTGCTGCCGTCGGGCGCCGTAATATCCTCGTACTTAATGGGCGAAAGCTTTCTGGTAATATTCAACGCTTCGCCGTCGAACGAAATGTAGATATCGTACAGCTTGCCGTTTTCCTCGAACTTGTAAATGACTTTTGTGTTGTAGCCGTTTATATACAGCTTTACGTCTTTGCCGTTAAACTTGACGTCGGCATAGCCTGTATTGTTCTCATAATTTTCGGGCAACAAATCCATCGGATTACATACGAGCGTATAATTGCCGTCGTTGGACTTATATTCCATAGTCGCCTGTATGCGCTTGAAGTAATGCACCGTGCTGCCTATCGCTATCTTGATTACGCCGTCCTTGTACTTGCCCTCGATAGCGGCGTAATGCGTCTTAGAATCGCTGGACGAATCGTATTCGTAGAATGTGATTTTTTCGCCGTCAATCGCGTACATCCACACATACGAGCCTTGATATATTGCCCTGCCGTCCAATTCCAGCGTGTTGTCGCCGCTTATGTACATGCCCTTTTCCTCGCCGGACTCTTTGTACAAATGTCTTACGTATGCGCTCCAAGTTTCGGCCTTGTAGCAGTTAAGCGCAACCTCGATACTTTGCACTTTGAACCTGAACGCGATATTGCCGAGCGTAACCTTGTTGCCCATAGTCGGCACATTTTCGCCCATAAGCTCTACCACAAGCGCGGGATCGTCCTCGAAAATATTGCATTGATAGAATGCAAAGTCGCCTATCTCGGCTATATCCTCGCCAAGCTGCACGAGCCTGAGTTTTGCGCAACCGCTGAATGCACTTTCGCCTATCTTCTTGATAGCGGGAAGCTCCAACACGTTTTCCGTGCCGCTGTTGTTAAGCTTGTCGCAGGCGGCAAACGCCATAATACCCAATTCCTCAACGCCTGTTACCAAGTTGCCATCATCGTCGTACTTGGCAAATATAACCTTTTCAAGATCGGCACAAGCGTAGAATGCGTAGTCGCCCACCTTTGTTACATTGTTAAGGTTTACGCTTCTTATGCCGGTAACACCGCTAAACACATTTGCGCCTATCGCCGTTACCTCGTCGGGAAGGATCAAATCCAGCAGTGTGCCTTCCTCCAAGTCCTCGGGCTTGTTGTAGCGAATAAGCACGCCGTCGCTGTTCACCTCGAATTGAGGCAATTTGGCTGCGTCGACGGCGCCGACTATCTTGTCAGCATATTTTTCCCAAGCCGTCTTGTACGCTGCGATTACACCGTCGTCCTGAGGCACGACTATCAAAAAGTCACCCGCCGGCCAGCGGAAGGGGTCGTTTTCGTTGGAAAGGTCCAATGCGACCGGCGTAGTAGAAAGGAATATCGCGCGGCGAAGCGTGGTGGTGTTTTCAAAGGCGCACGCGCCTATCGTGGTCACGCTTGCGGGAACGGTAACGGAAACGAGCGATACGCCTGTGTTCGTATTGTTAAGTGCGCCGTCGGCTATCGCTGTAACGGTATCGGGAATTTCCACCACCGTCGACTTGCCGTTATAATCGGTAAGCACGTGATTTACAACTATAAAACCGTCCTTACTGACAGAGAATTTTTTGTCGGCGGTTATTACAAATACCATTATGTTGTCGGTTTTCACCCACTGTCCGTTTGCACCCTGTTTGCATTCGGTAAACTCGACTATGCCGTTTTCTTTTACATCGACAATACCGACGTAAAGAACGCCGTTGGATATATACTCACCCTCGCCGTATCCATCCAAGTACAAGGTACTCTTGTCGGCCGCATCCTCCGCGGTATACTTGCCTACGACGGTTTCGTCGCACTCATAGAATACCGAATAATATACGGTGTTAGCACCTGTATTTACCGGCACGGTAGCCAAAGTGAATTTGAAATCAAAGCCGTCGTTTACCGCGGCTACCGGTTCAAACTGCCACTCGCCGGTTACGTCCGTGTAATTGTCCGTGCCGTAATATACGCCTTGTATTTCCTTAATAACGGTATTACCGTCGTAGACGTTGAGCATTGCATTGCCGTAACCGTCAAGCATTAACATGCTCAACTCCGCATCGTCGCTGAAATATGTTACGTTGGCAAATGTGCCGCTCTCGTTTCCGATTCTGACAAACATGCCGTCGAAATCGGTTTGCTTACCGTCGATTTCCACACTTTGCCGTGAGACTTTAAAGTACGACGTTTTGGGTTTTGCGTCGTCATCGTCCTTGGGTTCATTGTATTTGAATATGTAGTCGTCTTGCTCGGAGTCGTACTCGTAATCGCCGCTGGCAAAAACGCTGATTTGGTCGCCGACAACCTGTGTCATTACCGCATAGCCGAAGCCGTCCAGCGCCAAAGTGTAATCGGCATATATCAAATCGAACGTATAGTCGTACATAACGTACTGACCTTGGTTACCGTCCGCCGTGGCGTACGTGCGATCGGCGTTAAGCCTGCCGCTGAATTCGCCGTCGTCAAACTCGTCGGCATAGAACGTAAATTCGTTGCTGCCCGATATGGTTTCGGTACCGGCCCTTACAAAGCCGTCAAGGTCTTGCTTTGTTTCGTCGGCGCGAATAAGCTTTGCCGCGCCCTTGCCCTTGCCGATAAGCGGCTCGTATACGTAGACCTTATCGCCGTTTTCCTTGCGCGCGTCGGTATATTCCACCGCCCACTGCGCGTAAAGCTTAACGTTTTTGTCGGTAAGCGTAATCTTGTCGCCCGCGTTGTACTGTCCGTCCTGCTTTACGTCGGTAACAAGTCCGTTGGGGTAAATCGACCAGCCCATAAACATATAGCCTACCGCGCCGTAATCGTTGCCGTCGGCAACAGTAACGCTCTCGCCCGCTTGTACAGTGACGTTGGGTATATCCTTTGCGTGCGGGACTTTACCCTTGTTGTATTCGTAAATAACGGTGTACTCGGTTTTGGGCACGTCGAACTTGGCGTAATACGTAACGTTATTATTGGGCATTATATTGGGAATTGTTACCGCTTCGCCGCCGAAGTTGGAATCGGTATACCAGCCCGCAAACGTGCTGCCTGCCTTTTCGGGGTCGTTCGGCGCAAAAATCATGCTGCCGCCGACCGCGGTTATAGGTTCGATTTCCGTACCGCCGTACGTTTCAAACCTCATCGTATATGTTTTGGCAGCGTCATCGCCGCCGCAAGCCACGGCAAACATCATCATAGCCGCGACCAGCGCTAATATTATCGTTACAAGGATAGGCTTACGTAATTTCATAAATATAACCTTTTCGCATATTACAACAGATTTTTTTGTACGCCAAAACGAACCGTTGACGGCGCCGTTGCCGCACAAAAGTTGTAATATTGATTTATAATACCACTTTTAGGGCACTTTGTCAAACATTAAATAATATAAATTCCTACTTCTTTTTGGAAAGAAGTAGCAAAACAAACTTACTTCCTGACTTTTATATGAACAATATACCCATATTATATAAAAGCTTTTTCTGTAAAATTTTGCTTGGGCTTAGATTGTTGCGCGAATTCGTTTGCTTTTTGTTACAAATTATTATACAATACGTATGTTAATATTTTTTACGTTAAGGAGTACATACTTATGGCAAAAATGCGCGTTGTTCTTGCGTATTCGGGCGGTCTCGATACCACCATCATCATTCCTTGGTTAAAGGAAAACTACGACTGCGACGTTATAGCCGTCGCCGCCGACGTCGGTCAGGGCGAAGAGCTTGCCCCGCTTCACGAAAAAGCCAAAAAGAGCGGAGCGGAAAAACTCTACATAGAGGACCTTAAAGACGAGTTTGTAACCGACTGCATATTCCCCACCATCAAGGCGGGCGCGGTGTACGAGGGCAAGTACCTTTTGGGCACGTCGTTCGCCCGTCCCGTAATCGCCAAACGCTTGGTGGAAATCGCCAAAAAGGAAAAAGCCGACGCTATCTGCCACGGCTGCACCGGCAAAGGCAACGACCAGGTTCGCTTCGAGCTGTCTATCAAGGCGCTCGCACCCGATATGAAGATTATCGCGCCGTGGCGTATTTGGGACCTCAAATCGCGCGACGACGAAATAGACTACGCTACCGCGCACGGACTGGACGTGCCCGTAACCAAAGAGCACAACTATTCCATGGACCGCAACCTTTGGCACCTTTCGCACGAAGGCAGCGACCTCGAGGACCCCGCCAACGAGCCTAAGGACGAAATGCTGCTTATAAGCAAGCCCATTAAGGACACGCCCGACACCGCCGAATACGTAACTATCGACTGGGTAAAGGGTATCCCCACCGCCGTAAACGGCAAAAAGCTTTCGCCCGTCGCGCTTATCGAAACGCTTAACGAAATCGGCTCCAAGCACGGCGTGGGCGTAGACGACATGGTGGAAAACCGCCTTGTCGGCATGAAGTCGCGCGGCGTTTACGAAAACCCCGCAGGCTCCATACTTTACGCGGCGCACAAGAATTTGGAGGAAATCACCCTCGACCGCGATACCGCGCACTTTAAAGAGCATATAGCTATCAAGTTTGCCGAGCTCGTATACGACGGCAAGTGGTACACTCCGCTCCGCGAAGCTTTGTCCGCTTTCGTCGACCAAACGCAGGAGTACGTTACCGGCACGACCAAGCTTAAACTGTTCAAGGGCAAAATCACGCCCGCCGGCATGACCTCCCCCTACTCGCTATACGACGAGGATATTGCCACCTTCGGCGAGGATGACGTTTACGACCAAAAGGATTCGGCGGGCTTTATCAACCTGTTCGGCTTGCCCCTCAAGGTTCGCGCCAAAATGCTGGAAAAGAACAACAAAAACAACAAGAAATAGTCTGAATTAACATAAAAGTGCGGATTGACGTCCGCACTTTTCGACATAACACTTTTTTACGAGGTAACTATGAAACTTTGGTCGGGCAGGTTTACCGCCGAGCTTAACGATATAGCCGAGCAGTTTAACGACTCGCTCCCCTTTGACCGCCTTATGTACCGTCAGGATATTCGAGGCTCGATAGCGCATTGCACAATGCTTGGTAAATGCGGCATAATAACTGAGGACGAAGCAAAAACGCTCGCCGCCGCGCTTAAAGCCATACTTGCCGATATCGACAACGGAAAACTCGAACCGGTCGGCGCGGAGGATATCCACTCGTTTGTGGAAAACACGCTTGTATCGCGCGTGGGCGACGTCGGCAAAAAGCTGCATACGGCGCGCAGCCGCAACGACCAAGTAGCTACCGATATACGTTTATACCTTCGCGACGGCATAGACGAGCAGATAGGACTTTTAAAAACGCTTGTCACTGCCCTTGCGGATAAGGCGGAAAAAGAAAAAGCTACCGCTATGCCCGCATACACGCATATGCAAAAGGCGCAGCCCACCACGCTCGGACATTACCTGCTTGCTTACGCCAATATGTTTTTGCGCGACGCGCAGCGGCTTATCGACTGCCGCAAGCGCGTAAACGTTTTACCGCTGGGCAGCGGGGCGTGCGCTTCCACCACCTTCCCCATCGATCGCGAATATACCGCTAAGTTTTTGGGCTTTGACGGCGTAACGCAAAACTCGCTGGACGGTGTGAGCGACCGCGATTTCGCGGTGGAATACCTGTCGTGCGCAACGCAAGCTATGCTTCACCTTTCGCGCATAAACGAGGAGTTCGTTTACTGGTCGGGCGAAGAATTCGGTTTTTTGATTTTGCCTGATGAATTCAGCACGGGCTCGTCCATTATGCCGCAAAAGAAAAACCCCGACGTAAACGAATTGCTTCGCGGCAAGTGCGGAAGAGTTGTGGGCGACCTTATGAGTATGATAACCGTAATGAAAGGCTTACCACTCGCCTACAACAAGGATATGCAAGAGGACAAAGAACCGCTGTTCGACGCGGTGAACACGCTGTCGCTGTCGCTTAAAGTATTTACGGCGTTTATGAACGCAGTGGAATTCAACAGGCAAAACATGAACGCCGCTTCCGCGGGCGGACACTCCTGCGCGACCGAGTGCGCCGACTACCTTGCCGCCAAGGGTCTACCCTTCCGCGCCGCGCACGAAGTGACGGGAAAAATCGTACTGTACTGCATTGATAACGGCAAGACCTTGCAAAGCCTTACGGTTGACGAATACAAAAAGTTTTCACCGCTGTTCGACGACGGAATACTTAAAGCCGTTCTGCCCAAAAACGCAATCGCCCGCCGCAAAGCAATCGGCGGTTGCGCAAGCGAGGAAATCGATAGGCAGTTAAAGGTACTACGCAACGAACTAAACAAGATATAGGTATAATTCGGAATTAGGAATGCGGAATTCGGAATTATCGGTAATACGGCTATTATTTCACACAGTTACAAACTGTGTGATTTTTTTGTGTTATATAAATGCGGCTAACGCCTTTTTAGCCTCACGAGGTATTTATGCATAGCCGCACAATCTCTTAATATTATCCTTTTATTAATTCCTAATTCATAATTCCGAATTCCGAATTAACAGTAGCATCCGCGTTGTAACGATACGTAGTTGGAAAACATAGACACGATTTCCTTGTTGCCTGTGTCGCAAAACTCCATGCCGAACAGTCGGCTTATTGCGGCGGTGGCGTTGGAGCTCATAAAGAGACGGCGCAAATTCTTTTCCACCGAACTTACAGTGCAGTTAAAGTTGCGCGCAATACATTCGTAAATGCTGCCGATAGTGCGCGTCGGGTCCTCGGAATACAAATCCAAGCACATACAAAATTGGTCAAAGCCTTTCAGCGAGGTGCGAAACCCTATTTTCACTAGCGTAATGATAATAAAATCTCGTTTTTTCATGAGTCACTCCGTTCAAGTTTTTTGAGAGTAATCCCATTAAAACGCATAAAAAGCTAAATGTCAACAGTTTGCAAATGGGCGATTTTGTATACTTTTATGCACCGCAACATACTGCGTTTTTCGTCGAAAACCGCACGCAAAATATTGTGACGACGACAAAAGAAAACGCGATACCGATATTTGCGGTACCGCGGAAATAAATTTATGCTACGGACTTAACCGTAGTAAAATTCTTTTTGGTTCGGAACATTAACGGAAGCGTTTACGAGCTGCTTCCTTCTTCTTTTTACGCTTGACGGAGGGCTTTTCGTAGTACTCCTTTTTGCGCATATCGCCGAGGATATTATCCTTTTGGCACTTACGTTTGAAACGTTTGAGTGCGCTGTCGAGCGATTCGTTTTCGCCTACGCGGATTACTGCCATTATTCACACCTCCTTCGTTCCGAGAACTCCGATTTGCTAATGTTAGCTTACATATTATATAAAATATTTTCCCTTTTGTCAAACGATTTTTACTTATTTCAAAGAAATATCTATATCGTACTTTATCTTAACGGAAGAGTAATCGTATTCGGACATAAAGTAGTTCGGACTATATCTGTAAAACTCCCTGCCGATAAACAGCGGGTCGGCGTTTATCTCAAACGAGCTGCCGATTGCGCTTTCTACCTCGCCTTGAATTTTCTTTTTGTAGCCGGCAATAAGCGCGTCGTTAGCCTTGCTGCTGTTGGTGGCAAACAGCGAATTGAACTTATCCCCGTGCGGCTCGATAAACGCCTTTATCTTGATAGTCGCTTCGCCCGTCTTGCTATCGACTTTTACAGAAGCGTGTTTTTTGAGCAGTCTGCCGCACACGCCTTTTATCGTCTTGCCATCGTACTCCACGTCCGAGCATACCGTGCCCTTTTCCACGGGTGCGCTCACCCACGCCACGCCGCGCGCCGAAGTGGAATCGAATATGCCTACCCTGCCGTTTTCGCCGTACATGGCAAGCTTTTCCACCTTCATGCCCGTCTTTTGCTCACCCTCGCTTTCGCCGCCTTTTCCGCCTTCGCTACTTCCGCCGCCGCTGTCGCCACCTTTGCCGCCGCCTGAACCGCCGCCGCCCGAGGATCCGCCTTCGCTCGCTTTGCCGCTCTGCATTTCCACAAGCGGCATATATGCGGTTTTGGACGCGCTTCCGAGGTCGGACAAAAAGCCCAACAGCGTATTGGTGGCTATATGCGCCTTGCGCGCGCTGTACGCTATAAAGTTGGCGTCGGTCGCGCCCGTCTTGGACATAAAGTCTGTAAGGTCGGCTATTAAATCCTCCGCCTTATCTTCGGCGGCCGCCATCCAAACATCGGCGGTAACGTCTGTCGCCGTCATCAACGAGCCCAATAATTCGGGCTTTGCATCTTTGCCCACAATAACCATTGAGCAATGACCGAGCTCCACCCGCCTACCGAGCGCGGTGTTTAGCGCTTCCGCCGCCTCGTCCAGCGTTTCGCCCTCGACCGTTACGGTGTCCTTGCCCGTAGAGCCCTGCGCCTCGGTAGGCATTACGTACTGCGCGGTAAGACTTACCTTATCGCCGTCTCCGCCGTCAAGCCCCAAAATTCCGACGATAACGCGGCTGTTCACTTCCTTGTTGCGCAGCGAAGTGGTCGGCATAAACGCTATAAAGAACGCGAACAAAAACAGTAACGCCTTGTATATAAGCAATTTTTTTCGCTGTGTCATGCCGATTGCCTCCCCGCCGCTTTTGCGTCGCCTTTATTCTTTTTGTTGTAAACCGCGCCGCAAACAAGCGCGAGCACGGGTATACCCACTGCCATAGTCGGCGTGATTATCGCGCACGCATACGACGTTACGCAAAGCGAAAGTATCATCGGGTCGGTAAACGCAAAAACCTGTACGACGTACGTTGCGACGCACGCACACAGCGATATTATAAAGTGCGCGTTTTTGCCTATAACAAACGACACGCACCTACACGTTGCGTAAAAGAACAGCGCCGCCTCGATAAACACCGACACGCTCCACACGACGGATGAGAACATATCCAGCCTGCCGTACACGTTTCCAACCGAAAATTGAAGAATGTTGGAAATATTGGTTGTTGAATCGATAAGCATCGGAACGTTGCCGAACGCCGCCGACAGCGCGATTGCGAAAAACACGGCTATGCCGGTGCCGATGACGCCCGATCCTGCCGCAAAGCACCACGTGTACTTTTTGGTTTTAGTCCTGCCTATAAACAGCACGAGCGGAGTAAAATCCCCCACCCATGCGGGATGTTTAAGCAGTGCCGCCGTAAAGCCTTTACCGTCCGCGACGGCGGGCAAAATATTGCCGAGATCGAAGCCGGTAAGCACGACGATAGCGACAAGCACCGCAAGACACACAACTATTATCGGAACCAAAATCTCATTAAGTCTGCTTAGACTGCGTAGCGTATGCGTACCCGCCGCCGTCAAAAACACCAATAGTACAATAATCATCATACTCGTATCGAAGTCGGCAAGCACGTTTGTGCCGTAAAACGTTAAAATTTCGGCGACGGCTGTGTTCAGCTTGAAAAACAAAAACAATCCTATTATAGCCACAACGATTTTCGCGCCCACCTTGCCGAGCACGGACGAGAGCAGTTCAAAAAAATCGACGTCGCACTTTCTTATCGCAATAATCATCGGCACGAGCGTGATAAGGTCGAAAACGCCGTACACCGTAAGAATAAGATAGCCGTCACGCCCCGACGCTTGTATGAGAAATATGGGCAGCAAAAACATTTTTGTCGCCATTGCAAGAATGAATATTATTGCCACAAGCTGCTTGCCCGACGCTTGCTTGGTTTCGCGAGTGTTGGTCGTGCCCGCGTTTTTCGTGTTTTCGCTGCCGAGCGCCGAATTATTTGTTTGTTGTTGTGTTGCTTCCATATGTAAGTTAATTCCGAATTCATAATTCCGAATTCCGAATTAATAATTATGCTTGTCTTGTCGGATTGTTGTTGGGTATGCTTCTCGGCCGCTGCTTCATCGTCGGGAACGGACTACGTTCTATAGCGTCCTTAAAGTCGGAATACACCAGCGGCGTAAACGGCGCAAGGTACGGCGCGTCGTATGCGTTTAGCGAGCAAATATAATGCAGAGTAAACAATACGGCAAGTATCAAGCCGAACAATCCGCAAAGCCCGCCTATAAGCGTATACAAAATTCTGAGCACGCTCATAGCGCCTATCATCGACGGCACGGTAAACAATGCAATCGAGCTCAGTGCGATAACCATTACCGCAGGCGAGCTTATAAGCCCCGCGCTGACCGCCGTTTCGCCAAGCACCAGCGCGCCCACTATGCTCATAGCCATACCGACGGCGCGCGGCATGCGCACGCTCGCCTCGCGTATAATCTCGAACAAGAGCAACACGAAAACCGTTTCCGCAAGCGGCGAAAGCGGTATACCCTTTATTGCCGTCATAAGCGTTACCATAAACCGCACGGGTATGAGCGTATAGTGGAAGTTTTGCAGCGCCACGTACAGCCCTGGCAACAACAGCGCAAGTATCAATCCCAAGTACCGCAGCAATCGCACAAAGGTGCCGTATGTCGAACGCTGGTAATAATCCTCGCCAGACTGGAACTCCTCCACCACTACAAACGGCACGGTTATCACCATCGGCGAGCCGTCGACAAAAATCGCCACACGCCCTTCCAATAGCTTTGCCGTTACTATATCCGGCTTTTCGCTAAGTCCCGTTTGATTGAACAGCGACAGCGGTTTTTCCTCGATATACGGCACGAGGTAGTGACTGTCCACTATGCCGTCTATGTCGATTTTTTCCAGCCGCTTTTTAACGTTCTTTATCACCTTTTCGTCGGCGACCGAGCTTAGATAGCACAACGCTATTGCCGTCTTGCTTTTTCGCCCTATCTCCATTCGCTCTATGGCAAGATCGGGCGTTTTAAGCCGCCGCTCCAACAGCGAAAGATTGGTCTTTAAGTCCTCTATAAACCCCTCGCGCGGGCCGCGCATAACAGTTTCGGTGGGCGGCTCGGTAATGCCGCGCGTGGTGTACTTGCGCGCATTTATCACGGCGTAACGGCTTTCGTCCTCTATGCACAACAGCATATCGCCGTTGAGCAGCTTGTTTACGCAATCGTCGACATCGTCCGAAATGGTCACGTCGTATTCGAGCAACGCGTAGCGGCTGAATTCCTCCAACGAACCTAGTTTTTGCGCCGTATTTTCCAACGCAAAAACGACGGCGCGCGCCGTAGCAGCGTCCGACAAATCGGGCTGAACTATCAACACGCCCGAAACCTTGCCGCACTTAAATTCGTGCGAAACCACATTGTCGGGCGTGGAAAACTTATCCAAAATACGCTGTGCCGCTTCCATACCGTTATTGTGCGAAAGGGCGAATATTATTATGCGTGTACAATCAAACAAAAAACGCCGTCACTATCGGACAGCGTTCATCAAACCTTTTCCTATATTCAAAATCTCTCTTTCCCCGTTGCGCTTGCCTATAATTTGTATACCTATCGGCAAGCCGAACTCACTCCCGAACGGAACGCTTACAGCCGGCAATCCCGCAAGAGACACGGGTGCAAGGTACGAATCGCACATATGCTCCTGCTGCGGATCGGTAATGCCGCCTATGGGTGTAGCAACCGTCGCAGTGGTCGGACATAACAATGCGTCGCAACCGCTTAATGCTTTAAGATATTCGGCAGTTATAACGGTGCGCACCTTTGCCGCCTTTACGTACAGCTTGTCGTAGTTTTCGCCGTCGGTAACAACCGCGCCCGTCAACATTCGCCGCTTGACCTCGCCACCCAGCAGTGCGGTGGTAGGATGCGCCTCGACAACTTTTTTGAACGCATTTACAGCCTCTGCCGACGACAATACATGGTACGCGGACAACCCCGCAAAGAATGACGGTATAGACACTTCCACTACGTTTACGCCAAGCGCCTTTAACTGCTCTATCGCATTATTAAACACCTTTGCTACGCCGTCGCTCTTTTCCGCCTGCAAAAATTCCTTTGCAATACCTATCGTTATTCCGCGCACGTTGCCGTCCAATGCGCGCATTTCCTGACCCGACGCCACAGAAAACAACAGCAGCGCGTCGTCGCATGTTTTGGACAGCATTCCTACCTGTTCCATAGACGGACACAGTCCTATTACGCCTTGTCTACTAATCGCGCCGTACGTGGGTTTAAGCCCTACCACGCCGCAAAATGCTGCGGGCTGGCGCACCGAGCCGCCTGTGTCCGTACCCAGCGCAAGCACCGTCTCGCCCGCCGCGACGGCGTTTGCCGAGCCGCCCGAGCTTCCGCCCGCAACGCGGTTATTATCCCGCACGTTACGCACGCAACCGTAAGCCGAGTATTCGTTGGCGCTGCCAAACGCGAACTCGTCCATATTGGTTTTGCCTATTATTATCGCACCCGCGCGTTTTAGCCTTGCAACTACTTCCGCGTCGCTGTCGGGCACGTAATCGTACAGCAAATGCGACGCACAGGTGGTTTGCACGCCCGCTACGCAAATATTATCCTTTACCGCAACGGGCACGCCCAAAAGTTTTTTATCGGTGTGCTTGCCGTTTTTGATTTCTCGTTCGGCGGCTTGCGCCTCTTTTAGCGCTTGGTCGGCACACACCGTAATAAAGTTGTTCAGTTGTCTATCGCCTTGTATTTTGCCAAGGCATTTCGTAACAACATCGGTAGGAGTAACTTCCCCGCTCGATATAGCCGCGGCAAGAGAAACGGCTGTCAAATCGGTTATATTCATACGCCCAGCCTGCCTACCGTAAATCTACCCTCGCCCTGCAAATCGAATGTGGGGTCAATTCCGTTTGTATCGATATTGTCGAGCGCTTCGAAGCTATGTAACTGTTTTCGGATATGCGCATGCATAGGCTCAATTTCCGCCGTCGATACTTGTATCCCGACAGCTTTACTCAGCCTTTCGATATCCTGTTCCGTCATAAGTTTATCCATAGCTCACTCCACGTTTTTTCCAAAGATAATTTTACAACAAGTTGAGTTTTGTGTCAACATATTTTGACGATTTACAGCCGCGGTTTTTCCGTAAAATCATTGCTATTATCTTGACTTTAAATCCGTGGCGTTATATAATATAAAGGTTGTGTTGTACTTATATAATACAACAACAAAAATCGTTATAATTTACTTTGGAGGTTTTATATGGTAAAGATGACTATCGACGGCAATACCGCTGCGTCGCACGTAGCGTATGCCTTCTCCGAGGTCGCGGCTATTTACCCCATTACGCCGTCCTCGCCCATGGCTGAGTACGCGGACGAATGGGCTACCGCCGGACGCAAAAACATGTTCGGTCAGGAACTGCGTATTGCGGAAATGCAGTCCGAAGGCGGCGCCGCGGGCGCTGTTCACGGCTCGCTTGCGGCAGGTGCGCTCACCACAACGTACACCGCGTCGCAGGGCTTACTGCTCATGATTCCCAATATGTACAAGATTTCCGGCGAGCTTTTGCCGTCAGTCTTCCACGTAAGCGCACGTGCGCTCGCCGCCCACGCGCTTAACATATTCGGCGATCACTCGGACGTTATGGCTTGCCGCCAGACCGGCTTTGCCATGCTCGCGTCCAACTCCGTTCAGGAAGCTATGGACTTGGCTTTGGTTGCGCACCTTTCCACGCTCAAAGCGAAGGTTCCCTTCCTGCACTTCTTCGACGGCTTCCGTACCAGCCACGAGATTGACAAAATCGACGGCATAGAGTACGACGAAATCAAGCGCGTTGCCGAAAAGACGGGCTGCATGGAAGCTATCCGCGAGTTCAAAGCACGCGCGCTCAATCCCGAGCACCCCACCCAAAAGGGCACGGCGCAAAACGCGGATATCTACTTCCAAAACCGCGAAGCCGCTAATAAATACTATGACGCAACGCCCGCCATTGTTCAGGCAATGATGGACGAAGTTAAAGCGCTTACCGGCAGAGAGTACAAGCTGTTCCAATACTACGGCGACCCCAAAGCCGAAGACGTCATCATAATGATGGGCTCGGGCTGCGAAGCTGTGGAAGAAACTGTCGATTACCTCGCCAAACAGGGCAAAAAAGTCGGCTTGCTCAAAGTCCGCCTTTACCGTCCGTTCTCCGTTGAGTACTTTATCAACGCGTTGCCCAAATCGGTCAAGCGCATTGCGGTACTCGACCGCACCAAAGAACCCGGTTCCTTGGGCGAACCTTTGTACCTCGACGTTTGCACAGCGCTTGCCGAAGCAGGCAAGACGGGCATCAAGGTCATCGGCGGCCGCTACGGCTTGGGCTCCAAGGAGTTCAACCCGACGATGGTCAACGCCGTTTACAAAAACCTTGCTGCGGCAAAACCCAAAAATCACTTTACCGTCGGCATCAACGACGACGTTACCAATACGTCGCTTGACTGCTCCGAGTTCATCAACGCTTCCCCCGCCGGCACTATCCGCTGCAAGTTCTACGGCCTCGGCAGCGACGGCACGGTAGGCGCAAACAAGAACTCCATCAAGATTATCGGCGACCACACCGACAAGTACGCGCAAGGCTACTTCTTCTACGACTCCAAAAAGTCGGGCGGCCTTACAATATCGCACCTTCGCTTCGGCGACGTGCCTATTAAGTCGACATACCTCATCGACCAAGCCGACTTTGTCGCTTGCCACAACCCGTCCTATGTAACACACTACAACATGGTTGACGACATTAAGGACGGCGGCGTGTTCCTTTTGAACTGCCACTGGACGCCCGAACAGCTCGACGCCGAGCTTCCCGCCGCTATGAAGCGCACCATCGCCAAAAAGCACATCAAGCTTTACACAATCGACGCGCTTAAAATAGTCAACGAAATCGGCGCGCGCAAGGGCGTAAACACCGTTTGCCAAGCCGCGTTCTTCAAGCTTGCCGGCATCATCCCCTACGAGGAAGCCGAAGGCTACATGAAGCAGATGATTAAAAAGGCGTACGGCAAGAAGGGCGACGACGTAGTAAACATGAACTACGCTTGCGTAGACAACGCTATCGCCGGTCTTGTAGAAGTTAAAGTTCCCGCTTCGTGGGCTAACGCCACCACAGGCGCATGCGCAGCCGAGGTCGCGGGCGACGAATACTTTAAGAACGTTATCAATCCCATACTTCGTCAGGAAGGCGACAAGCTGCCCGTATCGGCATTCGAAGCGGATGGCACCGTGCCCACCGCCACAACCAAGTACGAAAAGCGCGGCGTAGCGCCCACCGTACCCGTATGGCTTGCCGACAACTGCATACAGTGTAATCAGTGCTCGCTTGTCTGCCCTCATGCCTGCTTGCGCCCCGTTCTTACCGACGACGCGCAGACCAAGGCCGCGCCCGCAACCTACACCGCGGTCGCGCCCAAAAATCCCAAGCTTAAAGCGGCAGGATACAGCTACCGCATGCAGCTTTCCCCGCTCGACTGCACAGGCTGCGGTTCGTGCGCAAACGTCTGCCCCGCCAAAGAGAAGGCTCTCGTTATGAAGCCGCTTGACGAGGTTGTTGACGCGGAAAGCAAAAACTACGCTTACAGCGAAAAGATTCCGTACGTCGACGTTGCGGATATGGTCAGCCCCACAACCGTTATCGGCAGCCAGTTTAAACAACCGTTGTTCGAGTTCTCGGGCGCGTGCGCGGGCTGCGGCGAAACGCCTTATATCAAGCTCATCACCCAGCTTTTCGGCGAGCGTATGATTGTTGCCAACGCAACGGGCTGCTCGTCCATTTACGGCGGCTCCGCCCCCACCTGCCCTTACGCAAAGAACGCGGAAGGCAAAGGTCCGGCTTGGGCGAACAGCTTGTTCGAGGACAATGCGGAATACGGCTACGGTATGCACCTTGCATACAAAGCAAGACGCGAGGCGCTTAAAGCCAAGATTGAGCAGTTCATGGAAATTGCTTGCGACAAGTGCAAAGAGCTTTGCGGCGCGTGGATTGAAAATATGGACGACGCCGAAGGCAGCAAAAAGGCTGCGGCGGCGCTTGTTGCTCACCTTGAACAGGCCAAACCCGACACTGCGGAAAAAGCGGCGTTTATCAAAGATATTCTTGCCGACAAAGACTGCCTCGTCAAAAAGTCCATCTGGATTTTCGGCGGCGACGGCTGGGCGTACGATATCGGTTACGGCGGCTTGGACCACGTGCTTGCCAGCGGCGAGGACGTAAACGTACTCGTTGTCGACACCGAGGTGTATAGTAACACCGGCGGTCAGTCGAGTAAGTCCACCCCTACCGGCTCGGTTGCCAAGTTCGCTGCGGGCGGTAAACGCACAAAGAAGAAAGACCTCGGCGCAATGGCTATGACTTACGGCTACGTATACGTGGCGCAGGTCGCTATGGGCGCGGATAAGAACCAAGTCCTTAAAGCGATTGCCGAAGCCGAAGCTTACCACGGTCCGTCGCTCATAATCGCATACGCAACGTGCATTAACCACGGTATCGATATGAGCAAAGGCATGGCTGAGGAAGACAAAGCGGTCAAAGCCGGCTATTGGCAGCTGTACCGCTTCAACCCCGAGCTTAAAGACAAGGGCGAAAATCCGTTCATCCTCGACAGCAAAGACCCGACGGGCAGCTATCAGGAATTTATCGCGGGCGAAACCCGTTATAAATCGCTTGCCAAAGCCAAACCCGAAATGGCGCAAAAGCTGTTCGAGCGCGCGGAAGCCGAAGCGAAAGACCGTCTTGCAGGCTACAAAGCAAGAGCCAAAAAAGATTAATCATCTATCATAACATAATATAAGCAAACAACAAAACCCTCGCACATAAGTGCGAGGGTTTTGTGTTGTAATAATTACTTAATCAAACGAATTTGAGATCAACATCGTTGTTTGTTCCGCTTAGCTTGATAAGTTTGTCGGTAGTGCCCGTGCGATGGGCAGGCATGCCGCGTCCGCTCGTTTGTACTGTATACTCGTTTTGATTTCCTACAATCTCTATATCGGCGTCCAAATTAACGGCGTCCAAAGACAGCATGTTTAGCTTTACCATTTCTAACTCACAATCGACGTTTGTGCCGTCAATCACTGCCGAATCGAACTCACAGTTTTTTGCCGTTATATCGAGGTTGGTCGATTTAACCGTCATACCCGACGCTTTGCAACCGTTCAATGTTAAATCGCAGTTTGTGGATTTAATATTCAGCTTGCCGAACTTCACACGCGTAAAACGAATATTTGCATTTGTGCTGTGCATAGAAAAATCCTCAAAGTCTGCATCTTCAATCGAAATGTCGCTGTTATTTCCGTTTATTTCAAGTTTAGCGCCCGAAACAACAGTAAGCGTGAATTTATGCGAAGTCCTACCTATATTGAACAAGCCGCTTTTAAACGGGCTGTATTGGTACTTTTCCACAACGGACAGCACGCCGTCTTTTTCCTCTACAAACACTTCCGAATTGTCCGCTTCGTAGTAGTCGAGCGATACGCGTTCCCCTCTTTTAACCGTCAGCGGAAATGACGAAAGACTCACGCTTATGCTTTTAACCTCGTCCTCGCAAGCGTATGACCTAGCCGTATATTCGGTATTATCGAGCCGATAAAAATCCCAGCCTATAATCGACATACCTATTACCCAAATGACAACGCCTATTATAAGAACCGCCGCACCAACGGCAAGGAATTTACTTGTGCGTTTCATACTCTCTCCTCTTTGCTGACCTTGAAAATGCCGTTGTATAGTGTTTTTGTCACTTTGGCGTACGTTCGTATCGATTTAACGCAACCTACGACCAAAATCACACCCAAACCGACAAGTGCTATGCTAATACCGAGCTGTGCGAGTCCCGCGCCGAAGCCGCCCGTAAACATCGGACCGAACGACACGATAAACGCGTATGCCCCGCCTAAGCCCATGCCAACGCCCGCAACCGTAAATGCCGCAAGCACAATCCACGCCACCGCCGCAACGATAACAAAAGCAAAACCGGTCACAAAATTAACAACAAGAAACAGCGCTACCTTAACGTTGCGTTTGTCTACTTCGTCAAGCTTGTCGTACTCGTTTTGCTCGTTCTTTTTTTGCTCAACGGTATCCTTAACGCTTTTGTCTGCAATAGTATCGTCGCATTTATTATTGTCGTGTCCGTCAAAGATGCCGCCATCTGCCGGCTTGTCTTCGGGCGGCCGCGGCACGGGAATATCTCCCTCTATCGGCAAAAGCTCACCGTCGTATTCCGACAAAATCTTATCGGCAACGTCCACGGGGTTGCCGAATTCGCGGATAATTTCGCGCTCGCTCTTTCCGCGCTCGATATTATCCTCGAACATCTCGTTATAATAGTCGAGCACCCGCGCTATTTCGTCGGCGGGCAAACGGTGTATGTTCTTTTTAAGTTCATGTTCCCATTCGTATTTGGTCATGTCAGCGCCCCTCCCTGTAAATAAATTAGATATTATACCACCAGTGCAAGCACTGGCCCGTGCGCTTCGCGCACTTCCGCAGCAGGCTGCGGTGTATTATAACAAATTTGTCGTCGTCGCATTTTCGCTCCCGCAAGCGGGCTAAAATGCTCCTCGAATAAATTCGTATATTCTTTTCAGCTCGTCAAGATCGTTAAGCGAGCTCTTTATCCTATCCTTGCCCGCCCGAGTAATCATGTAATACTTTCGCAGCCTGCCGTTGTATTCCTTGCTACGCGTGGTTAAACACCCCGTGGCTTCCAAACGTTTGAGTATGGGATACAGCGTGCTCTCGCTTATCTCTATATACGGCGAGATGTCGCTGATTATCTTGTACCCGTAACTCTCCTCTTTGTTGAGCGACGCCAGTACGCATAGCTCGAGCAAGCCCTTTTTCAGTTGAACGTCCACCGCGCCCTCCTTCAATAATTTAATCGGTATTTTGATGTTCGCAGTTACCGAACGTCATCATACTGTCTATAACATAATACCACGCATTACATAGTATGTCAATATAAAAAATCTTTCTTTTGAGATTTCTAATGTAATTCTAATCTTTTTAATCTTTTCTTAATAAAATGAATAATGAAACTACACTTATATGTTTTGCGTTGTAATAATGTCAAGTCGACTACTGTTGACTTTTATATTACAACATAGTAAAATATATACAGAGGAAAAACCGTGACAAAATCGTACAAATGCTTTACAAAGAATATCGGGATTATAGGGATAATGCTAGCATTGTTAATTTTGGCATTGGCTATAACTTTCTCTTTATTGTCATTTGATATGCCGTTATGGTCAATCCTGCTTGCAAGCGGGATAGCCTTGTGTATTTTAGCCGCTCTACTCACAATATTTATAAGGTTGAGAGTTCGCGTAGATTCAAACGGAATTACCGTACCCATTTCGCTACGCAGTAAACGGTTTTTGGCATGGAGCGGCATAACCGACGTACAAATAGACTGTTCGCTCGGCAAACACATGTATTACAAAATAAAATTTATAAGTGACAACAGTACCGTTGAATTGCGATTAGTCGGAGAATATGCTCCCAACCTGATAAAAGAATTTAGCCGAGATTGCGATGAATTTAACAAAATGTTTTTGTCGTGTTTGGAAAAAGCAGAAACATACTGTTGATTAACAATTTAAATAAAGAGTATTAACTAAAAACGGGCGCGCGTCAAAGTGCGTCCGTTTTAATTTACTTTTTGTTATTGTTGTTGCGCTTGAACATATTTTTTATTTTGTCGGTCGTTTTGTGTCCGTCGGTATTTTGTTCGGCCTTTTTGGGTTCTTCCTTTTTGTCCTCTTTTTGCTTTGACTCTTTGTCGGGCTCGATAATTTCTATATCGTCGATAACTACGACTGGGCCTTGCTTTTTGCGCTTTTTAGGCGGAGGTTCTTCCCGCCGTTGTCTGGGCGGCGGCGACATATCAAAGCCGAACAGCCCGCCAAGCAAATCCCCTATCGGGTCGCCGAAAAGGCTGTCTATTATCGAAACAAAAGGGTCGTCAAACGGAGTGCCGAAACCAGTGCCGAAGTCGTCCTCGTAGCCGTAAGGATGCGTTAAGTACACGTTGCACGGGTCGATATCGATTACCTCGTGATCGTCCTTATCTTTTTTCGGCTCGTCCTTTTCCACCACCACGGACAGCGTTTTCACCTCGTAACCGCACCTAAGGCATTTATTCTTATTTCCCATGTCATAGCCGCATTGCGGACAAATCATAGTTACGCCTCTTACTCATTTTTTCAAATATATTATATACTCACTACCTACCTTTGTCAACTTTTTACAATAACAAAAAACGGCGAGCGTTTCACACCCACCGCTTATTTGTATTCGATATTAGTTACGGTAATTATCTATGTTGTTATTCAATACGGTAAGCTTAGCATTAATATAATCGGCGTAGCTCATGTTTATCCAGTTATCGTCAAAGCTTTGATTATTTCCGAAGTTACCGTCACCCACCTTAATGTTCGTCTTGGTGTAGCTGCCGTAACGTGCCTTGTACTTATCTTTAAGCGCGTTAAACGTTTCGGGCTTTAACATGTTCGACCCTGCCATTTCAAGCAAATTTGCGCGGTATTTCATAAGCACCGAACCCTCGTCGCACGGCGCGCCCTTAACGATAAGCTTAATATACAGCGGGTTTTGCAAGCCGCTCTCCAACGTTGTTCTACGCGTATAAGGCGCTATTTCCTCGCTCGACATAGCATTGTAGTTGTCCCACTGCTTTGAACCCAAGCACCTATCGTAGTCGTAAGGAATGATTATCGCCTTATTGTCCGATTTACGGAAGTAAAGATAATAGTTGTTGGCATGGTTGCGAATGCAGTCGGGATTGCCGAGAATGTAGTTTATAGCCTCGAATTTGGCAAAGTGATCGACGTCTATATACTGTCCCAATCCAGCCGCGTCGCTGTTATTAATGGCGCGTATAAAGTCCTTTATGGACGAAAAGTCGCGCAAACCGGTCGTTTTATCCTTCTTTTTGTTGGTCTTTTTTTCGTAAGCGTACAGCTTGTTGTTAAGCTCGTCGTTTACTCCTACCCTGTTATCCAAATCGGTATCGGTCAGGTCCGAACCGTTGCCCCAGCCTTGATTGCCCCAAGTGCATTTGTAAAGATCGCCCGCCTTATTGCCTTCCTCGATATGACGAAGCACAAACTCCTCGTCCACAGGCTCGTGAATGCGGTACACGCCGAGGTTTATCATATCGGTGTCTTTATTAAGCGCCGACACACTGCCCAGCGTAATATTGGGCGCATAAATGCCGTTTTCACGGAACAGCTTCATTGCGTACAATTCGCGTATATACGTTTCGTCAAGCGTGGAATTGTACTTAATATCTATCTTGGTCATACCGCCGAGAGTGCGCGCCTTGCGGAAGTCGCGTTCAGCCTTTTTGTCCGTCCAGTCGGTAAGCTCGTCCTGATTATATCCGTCTTCGAGATCGTCAAACGTCTCCTTGAACGATAACTTCATATGGATCGCGTTGTAAAAGCCGTCGTTACCGTAAAAATTGTGCCGCGAGGTATTGCCCTTCATGCGCACGCCGACGTCCTCGTAGTAATAGTTGAGCATTCCGTTGCCGCTGTCAATGCCTATGACAACATTACCGGCCTGACGGTAGATGGGCGACTTCCAACCTTCTCTGTAATCGTTATTCAGTTTTTTCCACTCGCTGTCCGACATGTCTATGGCAATCGACACATTGGAATCTTCGTTAAACAACGCAGTGTACACCACATCCTCGCCACCGTACGCGTACGTTGCGGTAAACGTTTGAGTGCTCGTATAAGTAGCGTCCGGGTCGTACTTTACCGTGCCGTTGTACCAGCCTGTAAAAGCATAGCCGTCGCGCCATGGCAACCGCGCAAATTCCACCTTACCGTCTTCGCCCGGCTTGAGCACAACCGACGTTTGACCGCTGCCGAACGCACCGCTGCCGGCATTGAACGTAACAGCCACTTCCCCTGGCTCCACAGGATCGCTCGGGATTATCGGCGTTATAGGCGTAACGGGCGTAACGGGAGTAACGGGAGTTACCGGTGTAACTGGCGTAACCGGCGTAACCGGCGGCTTTTTGTTATCGTTATCGCCGTCGTTGTCCGATGGAAATGAGCACGCGGCAAGAGGCAATGCCATCACCGCTATTCCTAATACTGCAAGAAGCTTTTTCATCATAATTATAGTTTAACATACAACAAATTATAAATCAACTCAAAAACGAGATTTTAAATGTTTTTTATTATTATCTATCGACATAAATCCAAATATATGGTATACTTACCGTATGAAGAAAATAATACCGATAATAACGCTGTGTCTTGCCATCGCTACGGCGGCACTTAACGTAGCCGCTATTATTTGCGCGTGTATGTCGCTGTTCGCACAACAGGTCAAGCTGATATCAATACCCATCGCCATAGTGGGCTTGGTTTCGATTTGCTTTCTCGCGCCGTTTGCCTTTTTGTTCAAAAAGGATATACTGTGCAAAATAGCACTGTATATAGATTTGGTATCGCTTGCAGTAGCGATTGCAGCGGTAGCCATAGCCTTTTCGGCGCTGTAACAAACTAATAATCATGCACAAAAAAACTCTCCTTGCGGAGAGTCTTTTTTGTTTTACAATTAATTCTGAGATTAAAGCTCGGCGAAGTATTTGATTGTGCGAACCATCTGGCTGGTGTACGAATTTTCGTTGTCGTACCACGAAACGACCTGTACTTGATAAAGGTCGTCGCCAACCTTGCTGACCATCGTTTGGGTCGCGTCGAACAAGCTGCCATAGCGCATGCCGATAACGTCGGACGAAACAATGGGATCCTCGTTGTAGCCGTAGGATTCGGAAGCGGCTGCCTTCATAGCGGCGTTGATGCCTTCCTTGGTTACGTCCTTGCCCTTTACGACAGCGGTAAGGATGGTGGTGGAGCCGGTCGGAACGGGCACGCGCTGTGCCGAGCCGATAAGCTTGCCGTTAAGCTCGGGAATAACCAAGCCGATAGCCTTTGCAGCGCCCGTCGAGTTGGGAACGATGTTGGCAGCGCCTGCACGAGCTCTGCGCATATCGCCCTTGCGGTGAGGGCCGTCAAGGATCATTTGGTCGCCGGTGTAGGCGTGGATGGTGCTCATGATACCCGATTGAATAGGCGCGTAATCGTTAAGCGTTTTTGCCATAGGCGCAAGGCAGTTGGTGGTGCAGCTTGCCGCGGAAATGATTTGATCGTCCTTGGTAAGAGTCTTTTCGTTTACGCTGTAAACGATGGTTTTAAGGTCGTTGCCTGCGGGAGCGGAAATAACAACCTTTTTGGCGCCGGCATTGATGTGCGCCATCGATTTTTCCTTCGAGCAGTAGAAGCCCGTGCATTCGAGCACTACGTCTACGCCAAGCTTGCCCCAAGGCAAATCCTTTGCGTCTTTTTCGGCATAGATCTTTAAAGTCTTGCCGTCAACCGTAATGGTGTTAGCCTCGTCGTCGGCGGTTACGGTGTGCAAATTTTCACCAATCGTGCCGCAGTAGCCCTTTTGTGCGGTGTCATACTTCAAAAGATTAGCCAACATCGAGGGCTTGGTAAGGTCGTTGATTGCTACAATCTCGTAGCCCTTCGCACCGAACATTTGACGGAACGCAAGACGTCCGATACGTCCGAAACCATTGATTGCAACTTTTACGTTTGCCATAAAAAACCTCCAAAAATTTTTTATATGGATATTTATTAAGCAATATGCTTTTGCTTACATACATGCGGCGCTCACGCACCTTTACAATTATACCGCTAAAATTATCTTTCGTCAAGCGGTATAATGCAAAAATATAAACTATTTATCCGTCGCCGTATCGTCGGCGTTTTCCGCAGGCTGTTCTGTTTGCTCCTCGGCGGGAACCAAAAGCAGCTTGCCCTGTCGCTCTGTCATATACGTTTTAAGCTCCGAAAACGCTTGTCCGGAAGTAATTGCGTCCTTTACTATAAACGCCGTATCCTTGCCCGTATATACAACAAGATAGGTCTTTCTGTCTTTTATCTTGGTTACGTCGGCGAACGCCGCAACGTTGTCCCCGTCCACCGTTATACCGTTTTTGTCTATTACTACGTTCAGCTCATTACCGTCGGTACCGACAATGCTCGATATCAGGTTTTTGGGCGCAATCATCATGAGCAACGCGACCGCGGCAAGCAGACCCGAAAACACGAGTATAATTATGCCTATAACGAGTATGGACGTTTGCGGATTGAGTACAACCGCAACAATGCCGACCGCCAAGCCTATAACCGCAACGGTAAAGTACAACAAAAAGTAAAACAGCGCCAGTTTTTTGTTTTCCGCTTTTATGTCGCCAGCGGTAATCGCGTACTTTAATTCAAACATACTGTTTCTCCTTCCCTACCGATTACTTTAAGTTTTCGGGGTTCAAGCCCAACAATTCTTTTATTACAAACCTGCCGTTGTCGCGGATAAGCACGTCGTCGAAGTAGATTTGTCCGCCGCCGACCTCGGGCGTTTGGCGCAAAACCAAATCCCAATGCACCGCCGAAATATTGCCGTTGTACGCGTCGTCGTAGCAGCAGCCGGGCGTGAAGTGGATAGAGCCCATAATCTTTTCGTCAAACAAAATATCGCAAATCGCATCGGTTATATACGGATTGACGCCGATAGCGAACTCGCCCACGTAACGCGCGCCGTCGTCGGTATTGAAAATAGCTTCCGATTTTTCGGTGTTGGAGCTTTCCGCCTTAACTATTTTTCCGTCCTTAAACGTAAGCCTTACCCAGTCGAATTTGCAGCCGTTGTATACGGTGGGCGTGTTGTAAGTGATTACGCCGTTTACCGAATTTTTGACGGGTGCGGTATAAACCTCGCCGTCCGGTATATTGCAAAGCCCCGCGCACTTGACCGCGGGAATATCCTTAATAGAGAAAGTAAGGTCGGTATCCTTTGCGACAAGTCGCACCTTGTCGGTCTTGTTCATAAGAGCTTGCAATGCGTTCATAGCCTTGTCCATTTTGCCGTAGTCGAGGTTGCACACGTTAAAGTAATGGTCCTCGAACTGCTCGGTGGACATACACGCAAGCTGAGCCATAGACGGCGAAGGATACCTAAGTACCACCCAACGCGTCTTTTTAACTCTTATCTCGTGGTGAACGGGATGCGAGTAAATGCTCATATATTTATCCATACGGTCGGACGGAACAAACGAATTTTCGTAGCTGTTGTTGCCGCCGCGCAAGCCGATATAGCAATCCATATTGGACATAACTTCGGCGTCGAGCTTGCTCCAAAGTTTAAGCTGCTCGTCGGTAGCGCCGCTAAGTAGTTTTGCGCGTACGCGCGTATCTATGTTGGTTACAAACGCCTGCGCGCCCGCTTCGTACACCGCAGATATAATTTCGTTAACAAGCGGATACGGCACGTCAAACGCCTCTATAAGCACCTTGTCGCCCTTCTTGGCAGCAACAGAGTAGTTTACAAGATTGTGCGCCAGCTTTACCATTCTTTCGTCTTTCATGAGCACTTTACTCCTTTCTTTTATATTGTAATTCTTTTTTGAAAAAAAGTCAATAAAACAGTAGTCAAATCTTTGATAATGTGCTATACTGTGTATGGGTTTTGGATAGAAAACCTATATAATAAATGTTGGAGGGAAACAACAAATTATGCCGTTAGTAAATACTAAGGATATGTTCGCAAAGGCATACGAGGGCGGATACGCCATAGGCGCATTCAACATCAACAACATGGAAACTATTCAGGGTATCGTCGAAGCAGGCAAGCTCGAAAATGCCCCGCTTATTCTCCAAGTTTCGTCCAGTGCGATTAAGTACGCCAATCCCAAGTACTTGACCAAAATGGTTCAAGCCGCTGTCGAGGATTCGGGCCTGCCTATTTGCTTACATCTCGACCATGGCAATTCCTACGACCTTTGCGTCGAAGTAATTAAGCACGGATTTACTTCCGTTATGATTGACGCGTCGTCTCACCCGCTTGCCGAGAACATCAAAATAACCTCGCAAGTCGTGCAGTACGCTCACGACCACGGCGTCGTTGTAGAAGCCGAGCTTGGAAGGCTCGCCGGCGTCGAGGACAACGTAAAGGTGTCCGAGTCCGACGCGCTTTACACCGATCCCGAGGAAGCTGCCGAATTCGTAGCCAAGACGGGCGTCGACTCGCTTGCTATCGCAATCGGCACCAGCCACGGCGCGTTCAAATTTAAGGGCGAAGCAAAATTGCGCTTCGATATACTTGAAAAGGTGTCCAGCCTTTTGCCCAAGTTCCCCATCGTTCTCCACGGCGCAAGCTCGGTACTCCCCGACTACGTAAAGATGGTCAACGACTTCGGCGGCACAATGCCCGGCGCTAAGGGCATTCCCGAGGAAATGCTTAGAAAAGCATCGTCTATGGCGGTCTGCAAGATAAACGTTGATTCCGACCTTCGCCTTGCCTTCACCGCCGCCGTGCGCAAGCACTTTGCCGAGAACCCCGCTCACTTCGATCCCCGCCAGTACCTCGGCGACGGCAGAGCGCTCGTTACCGAGTGTGTACGCCACAAGCTTGTACACGTTTTGGGTTGTGCCGGTAAAGCTTAATCGCATCGCCAAACGATTAAATACAAAAATTAAAGGTATTCGTAAAATAACGAATACCTTTTTTAATAAGGTTGAGATTCTTCGCTTCGCTCAGAATGACAATTAATACGTTCTAATTCCGAATTCATAATTCCGAATTCCGAATTGGTTTACCGCCCTACTATCAACGCCTTTTGGTATAGGTCAAGGTCGAATTCCTTTTTCATTGCAATGCCCTCGATAATATCCATATCGTAGAACTTGTGGTTCTTTATGCCGACGATACGGTTGCCTATGCCCTTCTTTAACAGCTCTACCGCATGTACGCCGAAGGAGGTGCCGAGGTATCTGTCGCGGCAGGACGGGCTGCCACCGCGCTGTACGTGACCGAGCCGTGTGGACTTGAATACCAAATTACTACGAGCGGACAACTCCGCTTTAAGGTCGTCGGCAGAACCGGCGCCCTCTGCCAAAACAATAATGCCGCTGGTCTTGCCGTGCGCCTCGCCGCCCGTCAAAAGATCCAAAATTTGATTGGGATTGAGCGGGTGCTCGGGAACGACTATAACTTCCGCTCCGCCGCAAAGACCGGAGTACAGCGCAAGGTCGCCGCAATTCCTGCCCATAACCTCTACGATAGACACGCGCTCGTGCGAGCTCATTGTGTCGCGTATTTTATTGATAGCGTCGAGTATGGTGTTGCACGCGGTATCGAAGCCGAGCGTGTAATCGGTGTACGCAAGGTCGTTGTCTATCGTGCCGGGAATGCCGATTGACGGGAATCCGCGATCGGTCATAGCCTTTGCGCCCATAAACGAGCCGTCGCCGCCTATGACTATAAGCCCTTCCACGCCGTTGGCGCGCAGGTTCTTAATCGCCTTTTGCTGACCTTCCTCTGTTTTGAATTCCGGGCAGCGCGCCGTTTTGAGTATTGTACCGCCGCGGTGAATAATGTCCGAAACGTCGCGCATGCCCATCGGCTTGAACAAATTGTCTATAAGCCCTTGAAGTCCGCGCTCGACGCCCATGACCTCCATGCCCATGCCTATACCGTACCTGACAACGGCACGTATTGCCGCGTTCATACCGGGAGCGTCGCCGCCGCTCGTCAATACCGCTATTCTTTTCATAATATTACCTCGCTTGTATTGCAAAAATATCTTTGTATATTATACCATAGATAACGTTAAAAATAAAGACTTTTGACTCATTTTATCAAGCAAAATTTATGCCGATATTTAGCTACTCCGCAAGTTGAACCTTGACGTTACCGCCGCCAAGCACTGCGCACAGCTCGCTCTTTGACAGCGAATTTATATTAAACTTATCGGTCAGCTTGTAAAGCTTGTTGTCGTCGGTATTCTTGATATAAACAATATCCCTGCCGACGTACGCCGCCGCGATCTCGCGCACCTCGGCAAGTGTCGCTTTGTCTTTAAGCGAAAAATAACAACAAATCTTATTGGGCATTGCGTCGCTGTCGTCAAACGGCTTTATGTCATCCACGTATATGGACATACCGTTGTCGCCGTATTTCAGCACACCTGTCACCGCCACAACGGTGTCCTTTATCCACAGCGGCTTTAACCGCTCGTACGTCTTGTTAAACGCCAACAGCTCGACCGTGCCGTACAAATCCTCGAGAACCGCCGTGCCCATAGGATTGCCCTTTTTGGTCATTTTGTTGACGGTTGCGGTAAGCATACCACCTATCGTTATTTTGGTGTCCGACGGCGGGCACTCCTCCGAATCGGGATTGAGCATCGACGTATTGATGCCGTACTGCTTTAACTTGTCTATATACGCCGAAAGCGGATGCCCCGACAAATATACGCCCGCGACTTCCTTTTCGCGCTTATACTTTTCGGACGGCGAATACTCGTCCACGTCGGGATATTTGAACTCGGTGCGAATTTCGGGCGCAACGTCAAAGAAGGACATTTGCCCGCTCATACGCGCGTCGCGTTCCTTGCTTACTTGATCCATAACCGCGGGGAATGCGGATATAAGCACGGCACGCTTTTTGCCGAAGCAATCGAACGCACCTGCATAAATAAGCGATTCCACCATACGCCTGTTCAGCAGCGTTTTGCCGCCCTCTACGTTTGACATGCGTCGCACAAACTCGACAAAATCGGTAAACTCGCCGTTACGCTCGCGCTCCTCTACTATCTTGTTTATAACGGGCACGCCCACGCCTTTTATAGCGCCCATGCCTATACGCACACAGCCGTTTTCCACCGAGTATTCCGCGCCCGATTTATTTATGTTGGGCGGCAAAACGGAAATCTTGGCTTCCTTCATATACGACAGGTAGTGGGTAAGCTCGTCCAACTTGTTTATGCGGTTGTTAAGCACCGCTGTAAAGAACTCGACGGGATAGTAGCATTTCAGATACGCAGTCTGGTAGGTTACGTGCGCGTATGCCGCGGCGTGGGATTTGTTAAAGCCGTAGCTTGCAAACTTAATAAGCATATCGTATATGTCGTTTGCAACGTTTGCCGGTACGCCGTTAGCCACGGCGCCGGGTATTTTGTTGCCCGTCTTTTTATCCTCGCCGCCGTGAATGAATACCTTGCGCTCGGCTTCCATTGCCGCGAGCTTCTTTTTGCTCATCATACGCCGAATGTTATCGGCGCCGCCCATAGAGTATCCGCCCAACGTTCGCACAACGTCCATAACTTGTTCTTGGTAAACGATTATGCCGTAGGTAACGCGAAGTATGGGTTCGAGCGACGGGTGCATATATACGATTTTGTCGGGATTCTTTTTGTTCTTGATAAAGTCGGGAATGGCGTCCATAGGACCGGGACGGTAAAGCGATATACCAGCTATTACGTCTTCCAGATTGGACGGCTGCAATTCACGCATAAAGCCCGTCATACCGCCACCTTCCAGCTGGAACACCGCTACGGTATTGCCGCTGCCTATAAGCTCGTAAACCTTGGGATCGTCGTAGCCCAGCTTGACGAAATCGATATCCACGCCGTGCTGCTGCTTGATATAGTCGGTCGCCTTTTTTATGTCGGTGAGCGTGGTCAAGCCCAAAAAGTCCATTTTGAGCAAGCCAAGCTCCTCATCCACTATCATGTCGTACTGCGTGACAACGACGTCTTCGTTGGTGCGTGCAAGCGGAACGTGGTCGGCTATGGGGTCGCGGCAAATAATAACGCCCGCGGCGTGCATGCCTATCTGTCGCGGCATGCCCTCTATCTTTTCCGCCATGTCCAGCACCTTGCGCGCTTGCGGGTCGTTGTCGTACAACGCAATAAGGTCGGGCACGCCCGCTATGGGGTTACCCTCTTTGTCCGTGCCTCTGCCCAAAAGCTCCTTTATGTGCATTTTTTCCGAGCCGCGCGGAATCATTTTGGTAATGTTGTTGACCTCGGAAAACGGCAGGTCGAACACCCGCCCGACGTCCTTAATCGCAGCCTTGGTCGCCATTGTGCCGAAGGTCGCTATCTGCGACACGTTGGGCGCGCCGTACTTGCGCGTAACGTATTCTATAACCTCGCCGCGACGGTCGACGCAAAAGTCAATATCGAAGTCGGGGTTACTTACGCGCTCGGGGTTGAGGAAGCGCTCGAAAATAAGCGCGTACTTTAACGGATCTATTTTGGTTATGCCTATGGCGTACGCAACGATACTGCCCGCACCGCTGCCACGTCCCAAGCCTACGGGTATGCCTTGGCTTTCCGCGTAGTGGATAAAATCCCACACTATAAGGAAGTAGTCGACGAATTTAAGCTTTTCGATAATCCCAAGCTCGTATTCGGCGCGCTGTCGCACCTCGTCGGTAATTTCGCCGTACCTAACTTTAAGCCCGTCAAACGTAAGCTTACGCAAATACTGCTCGGTAGACAAACCGTCGGGCGGCGTGTACGACGGCAACAGCGGCTCCTTTTTGATAAAATACGGGTCGCACTTGTCGGCAATTTCAAGGCTGACGGCAAGCGCGTCCTCATACGGCAGCGCGGCGTACATTTCGTCGTAATTTTTAATGTAAAATTCTTCCGTCGGGAAGTATTTATCGTCAGACACACTGCCCGACATATCGGCCTCGGCGTCGTCGTTTTCCAGCACCGAATGGAAGGAAATAGCCATCAACACCTTTTGCATTTTGGAATCGGCTTTGGTAAGGTAGTGCGCGTCGTTGGTTGCAACCACCTTGACGTCGTTTTCCTTGGCAAGCCTAATAAGGTGCGGTAGCACTATTTTTTGATCGCCGATATTGTGGTTTTGGATTTCGATATAAAAATCCTCGCCGAACACGCCCTTAAATTTTTTTATCCACTCATCGACTTTGGCAAAATCGTTTTTGAGTATAGCCTGCGGAATGACGCCGGCAAGGCAGGCCGAAAGCACTATAAGCCCCTCGCTGTGCGCCTTTATCATTTCGAAGTCGACGCGCGGCTTGTAGTACATACCCTCGGTATAGCCGGCGGACACGATTTTTATAAGGTTGTGGTAGCCCACGCCGTTTTTGGCAAGCAGCACCAAATGGTTAAGCTTGGGCGGCGTGCCGTTGGCGCCCTTTTCGCGCACGTGCATGTTCTCTGTCATATACACTTCGCACCCGATAATGGGCTTTACCTTGAACGGACGGCGTTCGCTCATAAACTTCAAAAAGTCGGCGTCCTTGTCGGTATACTTGACAGCCGCCTTTAAAAACTCGATAGTGCCGTACATATTGCCGTGATCTGTCATGGCGATTGCGGGAATATTCAGCTCGTCGCACAGCTTGAAAACCTTGTCGGTGCGCACAGCGCCGTCAAGCAACGAAAACTCCGTATGAACATGTAAATGCGCAAATTGTTTCATTATCTCTTTAATCCTTGTTATCTCGTTTGCTGTTGGCTATCTCTATAATTTTATCGAACCTGTGTTTAAGCCCCGATTTGGATATGCCTAATTCGTACGCTATATCCACAAGCGGCGCGTCCGGCGAATTCACTCTGGCGTCGGCCGCCTCGACAAGCTTGGGCGGCAGCGTATCCAACCCCACGGTGTCCGATATATACCGTATGGCGCTGATTACGTCCACAGCCGCGTTTGTCGTGCGCGTCATATTTGCCATATCGCAGTTCATACGCCTGTTCACGTCGCGCTTGATAGACAGCGCAATCGCCGTGTCGTTGAGCCTGACGACAAGCTTACCCAGCCGCATAAGCGCAAGACAGTTGCTTACGTTTTCTATATCCTTGGCGTAAACGACGTACTTGTCCACTCGTTCCATTTTGTGCACCACCACCTCACGGCTGCCGAGCAAGTTCATAAGCTCGTCCGCAAAGCTTTCGCTGAGCACAGAAAATTCCAAGTGGTACCCGCCGCCGCCCTTTTGTCCGTCGTTACCGTCGGAGTAGTGCGCGGAAAAGCTGCCGCAACCCAAAAACACGCCACGTATATACGCCGATTCGCAATCGTCCGTCATTTGCGGAATGCCCGTCATTTCGTACCCGCCGCCGCTCGCAGTTATGTTAAGACTGCTTAGCAAGCTTTCGCAATCGCCGTATACGAGCATAGGCTTTGTTTCCTCGGGCGTTACGCCGAGAACGGTGTGCATCGCCTTCATAATATACTCGCGCACAAAATCGGTCTGGCAGTCCAGCTGCAACAGCACGCCGCCGCCCGTTATAGAAAGCGACATGCACGAGCGAACAAAGCCGGACAGCATTGACTTGCATTCCTCGCCGCGCGGACAGGTTTTTGTTATTTGGCGTTTAACGTCTAGCCCGCTTATGTTAGCCATTGATCACCTCGCCGTTCTTTTGCAGCCGCGTCACCCTAAAGTTTTGCGAACGGAATTCGGGCAGCCTGTCCCAGTTGGCTATTTGGCTGTATGGTATGTTATACTTTTCTATCATCTTTACTGCAAGCGGCATTGTGCCTACAGCCTCGGGTTTATGCGCGTCGGAATTACAAATGAATTCCACGCCCGCTTCCACCATCTTTTTGATTTGCTTTTTGTTTAAGCTTTTGTGCCTGCCGTTAAGCTCGATATACACGCCCTTACTGTGCGCGTACTTAGCCACCTCCACTGCGTCGGCCATTATGCCGCGGTTAAGGTGTCCTATAAAGTCTATGGGGTACTCGTCTATCGCGCGCTTATACGCCGCGGTGTTGCGCGCAATAAGCTTTTTTTTGATCGGCCAAAACTTGAATATAACGTTGCGCACCCAAAACAGCATATTGCGGAAAATAGTGGGAGTGCCGACCATGGCGTGATACCCGCCCTGCACTATCTCCAATTTTTCCAGTGTTTCGGGCGTACACTCCATAAGCGCTGGCAAACTCTTGTTCTTTCCGCTGCGCTGGTCTAGGTTGTTTTCCAGCCCCGCATAAATCTTGACGCCGGTAAGCGCTTCCGCTTGCTTGCACTCCTCTTGCAGCTTGGCAAACGCCTCCTCGCCGTCTATACCGTAATAATGGCAAAATCCGTGATCGGTTATCGCAAGTTCGGTAAGTCCCGCCTTTTTTGCCGCAAAAGCGTTGTCGAGCACACTGCCGATAGCGTGCTTTTTCGAACCCCGCTTGCTGAATGTTGTATGGGTGTGATAGTCGCCCAAAAACGCCATTTAAAATTCTCCCAAGTAAATAATTTCCTCTTTAGCTTCCACGCCCGCCGCCATAAGTACGCCGCGCATAATTCGGATAAGCGCGCACACGTCCTTTGCAGTCGCGCCGCCCGTGTTGACTATTATGTTGGCATGCTCGCGGGATATTACCGCACCGCCATGCCGCAAGCCTTTAAGCCCAGCCTCGTCGAGTATTTTTCCCACCGACGCGTGCGGCGGATTTTTGAATATCGAGCCGGCGCTCCTGCCGCTCGGCTGACTGTTTTTGCGCAAAACGTTAAAGCTTGCACCGCGCTTGCGTATAACGGTCGGATCGTCGCTACTTAGCGCAAACTCCGCGCCGATAACGATATCGTCATTGCGCAATGCGGACGAACGGTAGCCGAAGCCGAGCTGTGATTTGTCGAGCGTAACAAGCTTGCCGTCACGCAACACGTCGGCGTATACAAGCACGTCGGACACTGCGCCCAAAAACGCGCCGGCGTTCATTCGTACCGCGCCGCCCACCGTCCCCGGTATGCCGACCGCCCATTCAAGCCCCGACAATCCGTTTTCGGCGGCGAACCCACAAAGTACCGACAATCGCGTCCCCGACCCCGCATACACGCATGTACCTTTGCGTTCGGTTTGCTCGTAGCGGTTGATTACGACAGTGCCGTCATATCCGCCGTCGGACGCAAGAACGTTGGAGCCTCTGCCGAGCACGACGCCACAGCTTGCGCTGTCCATAAGTCGATCGCGGGAAGTAGCAATCTCTATTCGCTTTGCCGCGCCGCCTATGCCGAACGTCGTCCATTCGCTCAAAGTATTACCCATATATTCTACTCCGTTTTGAAAGATTTTTCAATAGTTTGGTGAACAAATTTAAAATTTTATATAAGCACACAAATTTTTCGCAAAACATTGCAAAATGCGGCGCGCTATGATATAATTAAAAAGTATGGAGTTGTACGAGGCAAACAGAATACTGCGCACGGTAAAGGCGGCTATTTCGGCCGACGGGTACAAGCTACCCTCATCCGCCGAAACCGACGGGCTGCTTATGCTATTGGGCAAGCTGGATTTGGAAAAGCATCTTGCGCCCAAAATAAAGCATGCCAAAGCGCAGGCAAAGCAAGCCAAGTCCGCCGCGGCGTATGCTCGCTCGTGCAAGCTGATATACTTTTTCCGCGCGCTCAAAGCAGTGGAAGAAAGCTTGCCCGACCCCGTAACGGCTCTGTCCATGACAATGCTGCACAAGTCCATTACAGGCGATCTTAACGACGACGCGGGCAAGCTTCGCACAGTGGACGCGTCCACAGACGGCAACGCGCACACCGACCCAAAATATGTAACAGGCTCGGTCAAATCCATCATAGCCAAAATGAACGACATCCCCGCCGCGCCCACTACTGCCAAGGACGACTTTGCGGGATATCTTTCTCATTATATGCGCGAGCTTATAATCCTGCACCCGTTTGAAAGCTGCTCGGAATTTACCGTGCGCATATTTATATTTATGTTTTGCAGGCTGAAAGGGTTTGCACTCGCCTACCACCGCGCGACACCACCGGTATTAAAGGCTGCCGAGCAAACGGCGTTTACAACCGACGACGTAACGCCGCTTTATTCGATGTTTACCGAGTGTCTTACTTACGACCACAAAAAGCCCGAACCCGAAAAGCAGTCCGCACCGCGCACACGGCGCGAGGTAGCAAAGGACTTGTGCCGTCCGACGCGCAAAAAGGAAGTGCCGCAGCCCGCCGAACAGCCTAAGCAAAAAGCCGAAAAGACAAAGACAAAAGCAAAGGACGAGCAAAAGACAAAAGATAAAGAAGCGACTAAGAAAGAAAAGGAAACGGCAAAAAAGGAAAAAGACGCAGCCAAAAAAGAAGCGGCAAACGACGACGTAATAAAACGCGCAGTGCGCTTGCAGCAAAAGATTTCCAAGCTTAACGAGCAGCTGACCGAGCTTATAAAGCCGCTCGACGGCAAGGACGAAAACTAAACTAAGGAAGTAATTACGGCGTGGATATAATAGCAAACAAATGCAGCGGCAAGGGCAACGGAGAAAAGTGCCTTAACGCCGTAACAAAATATTTGGACGAGCATAACGTCCCCTATTCGGTACATCTGACCGAGCGCACAGGTCACGGCAAACAGCTTGCCGAGGAATTGTCCGCAAACGGCTCGGAAGTGATTGTGGCGCTTGGCGGCGACGGCACGTTCCACGAGGTACTCAACGGTATAGACTTTGAAAAATCTCGCTTGGGCTTTATCCCCGCGGGGCGCGGCAACGACTTTGCCAACGGCACTAAGGCGGTAAACCTCGACCCCGTAAAAGCAATCGAGGACATAGTTCGCGGCGAGCCTAAGGACTTGGACTACATACAGGTCGGCGACAAACGGTGCATAAACGTCGGCGGCACGGGCTTGGACGTAGAAGTGCTGTTAAAGACTGCAAAGAGCAAAAATAAGCTGACCTACGTCGCCTCGCTGTTCCGCTGCCTACTGCACTTTAAACCTTACCACGTGCAAACGGAATTGAACGGCGAAACCAAAGACTATAAGTGCATAATGCTTGGCGTGTGCAACGGAACGCAGTTCGGCGGCGGCATTAAGCTATGCCCCATCAGCAAATCGGACGACGGCAAAATAGACGTAATAATAATGACCAAGCCCAAATGCCCAACACTGTTCGTAATGCCCAAGTTCGTCAAAGGCAAGCACATGAATATGAAGTGCACTCACCACTTTGTGTGTGACAGCATAAAGGTAAAGACCACCGCCCCTATCGAGCTTGACGGAGAAATATACTACGACTTGGACTTCGACGCCCACATAGTAAAGGGCGGACTGAAAACCTTTGCAGTAAGCGAATAACATAACATATTTCAACTATTCTACAAAATAAAAAACGGCGCATATGCGCCGTTTTTATTATTAATTACTTTTTATTATTGCCGCGTAGGCGTTCGTTGAGCTCGTCCATTGCGTTGAAGCCCAAGTCGTTAAGGCGGTGTGTACGCGCAGCCGCTTCCAGTATTATAGCAAGGTTGCGCCCCGGCTTGACTGGAACTATGTGCAACGGCTTTTTTACGCCGAGTATGGTATAGCTTTCTTCGGGCGCGCCCAGCCGCGTGTACCGCATTTTATCGTCCCACGCTTCCAGCTTGACAACCATATCTATCTTTTTTACAAGCTGCACCGCGCTCGCGCCGTACATAGCCTTTATGTCGATTATGCCTATGCCGCGCAATTCCATAAAGTACCTTATCATGTCGGGACACGTTCCGTCCAGTCTGTCGCCTATGCGCGAAATAGTTACCGCGTCGTCGGCCACAAGCCTGTGCCCGCGCTCGACAAGCGACAACGCAGTTTCGCTCTTGCCTATGCCCGACTCGCCTATCAGCAGCACTCCCACGCCGTATAAGTCCATCAGCACGCCGTGTATGGTTACCGACGGCGCAAGCAGCTCGCTAAGGTACAGCGACAGCTTGTTGACAAACGGCGTTGTGCGCACCTTGGAGGTAAGCAGCACGCGGTTGTACTTTTGCGCAGCGGCTATCAGCTCGTCGCACGGCGGTAGCGTTGCCGTAACGATAAGGCACGGAATAGGATGCTTCATCAGCGTTTCGCATGCCGTCTTACGCGCGTCGTGCGTCATTTGCTGTAAATACGTCATTTCCATCTGACCCATAATTTGCACGCGCTCGGGCGCAAAGTGCTTGTAATAGCCCGCAAGCTGCAAGCCCGGTCGGCTTATGTTAAACGTGCTGAAATGCAGCAGCTCGTTATCGCCACGGCAGACTATATTCAAGTCCATGCGTTCGGCAAACTCGGTTATATCGACATCCTTTTCGGTTTCCTGTATCTCGTCGGCGGAATACACGCTTTGCGGCGATTCTTCGGCAGGCTTATCCGCAGCCGCTTGATTTACCGTCGGCTTTTCTTCTTCTATCGGCTTATTCGGTGTAGTGCGTTTCTTTTGCGGCATGGTTAGTCCTCCTCTTGTTCGAAACAAAATTTATATATGGCTTTTGCTACGCCGTCGGCGTTGTTTGTGTCGGTAACGTAATCGGCAGCTTGCTTTACCTGCTCCCGTGCATTGCCCATTGCAATACCAAGTCCCGCGGCTTTTATCATAGCTATATCGTTATAGCTGTCGCCGAACGCGATTACCTGCGACATAGGTATGCCGTAATAATCGGCAATATATTTGAGCCCCGTGCCCTTATCCACGCCGAGCGGAATACACTCGACCATCGACGGCATAAAGTCCTCGCCGTCCTTTTTAAGCGTTTGCAAAAAGGGCGCGGTAGACTGCATACACAACAGTTCGGGGAACTTTTCGCCTATCATTTGGCTGACTGTGCTTAGCTTGCGTTCGTCTAAAATTGCCATTACCTTGGACACGTTTACGTTAGGCTGCTTTACAAACTCGGCAAGTCCTTGTATCTCCTCGAATTCGATACCCACCTTTTTGCAATACATATCGGAAAGCTCGGTACGCTCGTTTATTTTAAGCCCGTCATCGGCGTACACCATTGTGAGCCGAGTGTTTTCGGTAAGGAACTCTATAAGCCTAGCCGTCACGTCCTTGGGCATTGCGAAGATTTTGAACGGTTTAAGCGTATCGCTGTCCGTTATCTCGCCTCCTATACTGCAAATCATTTTTATGGGCGCGTCGTCAAGTCCTGTTTGCTTGACGTACTTTGCCACGCCGCATGACGCGCGACCCGTGGCAATGGTGAATATCCCGCCCGCTTCTCGGAACTTATTTATCGCGTCTATATTAGCCTGCGAAACGTTAAGATCGTCGTTCAACAGCGTTCCGTCCATATCGGCGGCTATAAGTCTGTACTTCATATTGCTTGCGCCCACCTCCGTCGGATGGTAGTAGTCGAAAATGTTTTGCGCCGCCTTTTTGGTTATGCCCGCCTTTTGCGCGATCTCGTCCGCCGTAGCCGCAACAATAGTGCGCGTATTGAATACTTTTAGCACCTTTTTAACAGAAGCCGCGCCCACTCCGCTTATGCCGTTCAGCTCGCTCTCGTATCGTTTAGACCGCACCGTGCGGTGGTATAACACCGCAAACCTATGCGCCTCGTCGCGCACGCGTTGCAACAGCCTGAGCGCGTAATCCTCGCGTTTCAGCTTGACGGGAATAGGATTGCCGCGTAGGTACAATTCCTCGTCCTTTTTGGCAAGACCGACCATCGGCACGCTTACGCCCATATCATCCGCAGCACGCGAAGCAAACTCAACCTGTTCGAGTCCGCCGTCTATTACGATAAGGTCGGGCAGCTCGTCAAATCCTGCGTCGCCGTTTTTGTAGTGAGTAAGCCTACGCGACAGTGTTTCGTACATAGAGCGGAAATCGTCCGCGCCGTCCACCGTGCGTATGCGGTAGCGGCGGTACTGCGACTTGTCTGCTTTGCCGTCTATGAACACGACTCCCGACGCCACGTTATCCGTGCCCGAAATGTTGGAAATATCGTAGCACTCTATGCGCCGCGCACTCTTTAAGCCGAACACAGATTTAAGCCGCTCGCACGCGCCGACTGTCATATCCTCGTCGCGCTTTACCCTGTCCGCGCTTTTCAGCAAAAAGTCCTCGCAGTTGCGTTTGGCGGTATCCAACAGCTTTTTGCGCATAGCCTTTTGCGGGAAGGTTATCGCGGGGCGCTTGCCGAACACCGACCCGAAATACTCGGTCAGCGCTGCGGTGTCGCACTCCGCTTGCAAGCATATCTCGTCGGGCAGCTCGTTGGTCATAGAATAGTATTGCGGCAGGAAGGTCGTCATGTCGCCGCCAAACATTTGCGGCTCGGTTATGATGTAGTTTTTTACGCCCATCATTTTGCCGCCGCGCACAATGCACACGCTCACCGCGCCGTACAAGCCGTTATCAGTGTAGTAGAACGAATCTATGTTGACAACGTTGCCAAGCTCGCCCACTACCTTGCTCTTTAAGTTTTCCAGCACGCGCAACTGATTGCGATAGGAAATAGCGCGCTCAAAGTTCTCCTTTTCGGCGGCTTCCGTCATCTTTTGCATTATAATGCCCGAAATATCGTCACCACCGCCCGAAAGGAAGGACATGGCGCCGTTTATCGCCTGACGGTATTCGTCCTTGTCACAGCGCTCACAGCACGGCGCAAGGCACAAGTCTATGTCGTAATTAAGGCAAGGTCGAGCGCGCTTAGCAAGCTTGCCCGAACAAGTGCGAAGCTTGTATACAGACTGCAAAACGCTGATAACGTCGCGAACCGATATACCTATAAACGGTCCGAAGTACCGCGCGCCGTCGCGCTTGACCCGCCGCGTAATCTCTATCGTCGGGTACTCGGCACGCGGATCTATACGGATGTACGGATTGGTTTTGTCGTCCTTTAACAGTATGTTGTAGTGCGGCTTGTACTTTTTGATTAGGTTGTTTTCAAGCGCCAGCGCGTCCTTTTCCGTGCGCGTAATAATGTAGTCGAAGTCGGCAATGTTGTCCACCATCGCCTGAACCTTGACCGGCTTTTCCTTGTTCTGAAAATACTGCCGCACACGCCGCGAAAGTATTACCGCCTTGCCTACGTATATCACCTGTCCGGTGATGTCGCGCATAATGTAAACGCCGGGAGTGTCGGGCAGGTCTTTAAGCTTATCGGATAAACTCATCCCTCGCCTCCTTCGCGCTGTATAGCGTTTTGGTAAGAATACTCACAGCCGCAAAACTTTTGCCTGTAAATACCGAGCTCTTTCGCACGACGAGTGGACAGCAAAAATCCATCCTTCTTTTTAAAGTCGCGCGGCAAAAACGGCGCGCCGTCCTTTATGCTATCGGCAAGCGAAAATATAAGCTTGCTGTTTTTGTGCGGGCTTACGGTAAGCGTTGTGGTGTAACAATCGAAGCCATGTCCCCCCGCGTATATAGCGGAAGCGCGAAGCCTATCTTCCATGCACAATCCGCACCGCGCACCGCCCTCGGGCGCGTCGGCGTGAGCTTTGGCATAGGACGAAAAAAACGAATAATCATGCGGCGGCACGACAAGCGGAAGCTTGTAGTAGTCGGCAACCGTTTGTAATGCTTCAAGGCGCAAATCGAACTCGCCGTCTATAATGCACGGATTGTAATAAAACAAAGTAATATCCCCGCCGTCGTTAAGCAACGGCTCAATCGCGCCAAGACTGCACGGTCCGCAGCAAGCGTGAAGTAATATTTTTTTGTTTTTCAGTTCGTCCATTAAATATAACCGCTAATATAATTTTACTGATAAATAATAGTGACGGGTCCGTCGTTGGATTGGTCTATGCGCATGTCAGCGCCGAATATTCCGCATTTAACGTTGTCGGAAAGTCCGACCTCGCGCAACAAATCGCGCATAACGTTTACGCAATAATCGAACATTTGGCTCGCCTGGATTGCGGGCCGCATAGCGAACGAAAAGCTCGGGCGGTTGCCGTGCGATATATCGGCGCATAAAGTAAAGTTTGATACCATCAATACTTCCCCGCCTATGTCGCACACGGACAGGTTCATCTTGCCCGCGTCGTCGGAGAATATGCGCATTGCCGATATCTTTTTGCACATAGCAATAACGTCGGGCTCGGCGTCGGTTTGTTCGATACCCACGTACACCACGAGTCCGCGCCCTATGGCGGCTACTTGCTCGCCGTCCACGGACAGCGTCGCTTCGTTCACCCTTTGAATAACAGCTTTCATACCGCCATTTTAACATATTTGCAAAACAAATACAAGTAAACGCTTGACAAAAAAGCCAAAATATACTAAACTTATAAATACAAACAAATACGGGCAATTAACTCAGCTGGGAGAGTGTCATCTTGACGTGGTGAAAGTCACAGGTTCGAGCCCTGTATTGCCCACCATAAAGCACTGAGGCGAACATCTAAATAGATGTTCGCCCTTTTTAATACAATAATGTATAACTACCTGAAATTCTTATTTAATATCAACAACCGCCATAGTGCCAAATAAAAATATAGATCCTAATTTATAATGATTCTAATGATTTCTTTATCTGATACGTTCGGGCATTGTATTCGGTAAAGCTGCACGCTATCGGGGAGTTTTATATAAGCGTCACCTTTACCGAGCAATTGCGCTGCAATGCCACTATCAAGCACATTGATAGAGTGTTGAACATTCGCAGTTGTTAAACAAATTTTAGTCGGTAAATTATACTTGATTAAACCTGTCACAACTTTTGCTCTGGGGTCTTGTGTTGCAACAATTAAATGGACACCTGCCGCACGACCTTTTTGTGCTAAACGCACCAAAAGGTCCTCAGCTTTTGTTTTGCTTGTCATCATAAGGTCGGCAAGCTCATCTATAACAATTATAAATTTTTTGCCGTCATATTTCTTTATGCCACTCTGCCCCATATCTCTATATCGTCGTTCCATTGTATCAACCGCTATTTGTAGCCATTTTAGTGCATCGGGCGTGTCCTTTGCTATATGCTCAATGCGATTGTGCCTATCATTCTCGTATATGCCAAACTCCGCACCGTTTTTCGGGTCAATCAAAAGCAGTTGTGCATTTGAGTAGCAAAGCAGTTCCATTATAAGGCAGTTAAGTAAAACGGATTTACCGCTCCCTGTTGTACCAGCTATAAGCATATGCACGATTTCGTCCATATTGCGGACAATATAACCGTCTGCGCCTAAACCGAAAGACAGATAACACTTCTGCAAAAGCTCTTGATTGCCTTTTATATGCATATCGTCAAGCGGCTTGCAAGCGTTGCCAAGCCCTATAAATTGACGTTCTTTGCGTGTTCTCGTGACAGTAAATCCGCCGTTAGGGTTTAGCTCATAGTTATGCCCAAATGCGTTATGTATTCGTTCCATAGCAAGTTTAAGCATAGAGTCAGTATAATTACCGCCCGAAAAGTTAAACCGAAATTCTTGCGGAGTTTTTACGCCGTCAATGTAGTGTGCGCTTATGCCGCAGATATGAAGATTTTTTTCTAATCCTTTCCCCTCGTCATCGATCGTTACTTCTTTTTCCATAGTGTATTTGATTTCATTCCTTTATTTTAATGTATTTTAATTATAGCACAATTATCGTACAAGGTCAATTTAGTTAGGTATGATATTGCACACCACTATAAATCCTGCACTATAAAAATGTTTAGAATATGCGATATGGATATTTATCCAAAAGAGGCACTCAAAAAACTTATTTTGGATACTTTACCAATAAAATATTGACGATACGGAGAATGTCGAGATTATAGTTAATGAGCTCATAAATAAGTATACCAAGAGCTTGAAAGATACTTAGACGCTATCTATTTTACAACAAGACCGAGAGAACACACAAAAAGCTTGGTATAATTTCATGCGAGCCATTGAGAACGGCGTTTTTTCTGCCGGCACTAAAAGTCGGCTGAAACCGTCGAATCTAAGCTACATGATATTGACCGCAAAATCAAGCTTGAAGAATACAATAAAAAGAAGCGACTACGGTGCGAAGATATTATAGAGTTCGTCCGGCACACGACAATCAAGGACGCGCATTCCCTAATATGAAACCTAATCAATAAAGCAGTTGCCTATCCAGACCAGATAGAAATCCATTACAACTATGTAGAAGAACTATCACCCACGAAAAAATCCCGATGATAATAATCATCGGGATTTTTTGTTTGACAAAAACTTAGGTCCAGAATAGACATATATCACAAAAGAAACCATTCTATACATGTCACGACGTACTAAATCTAATATAGTTGCATAGATATTCTTTACATACAAATTAACAACATATTTTTATTTTTTACTCTTTTTGGGAGATGCCTTCTTTTCCAATTCTAAATTTTTATTTAACATGAAATTATATTTATACTCTAAAACATTATGATTCTGCAATTGAAAACAAATAGTAGCAAAGCTAAGATAATCAAAATTTCTATTGTGCGTATCATTCGTAGCTAACATCTCAATTAAACTTATATAAAAATTTGAATGATTTTGTTTAAATGTTGGACTGGAGTAATAATCCAAACGACCACTATTTGATAGCTTTTTTATTAATCCATCTACATTTTCTATCTTCTTCTTGTTCTCGTCATCGCCGAGTCTATCAATTAAATCATAGAAACATATACCCATAGCTACATCAACAGCTATTTTATAATTTATAAGGAAATTTTTAGATAACCAATTAATATCTTTTGATTTGTCATGCTTTTCTAAATAATCGCACGCAACCTTATAATTAAATGAAATAGGCTTACATGCCAAAATACTGCGACATAAAACCGCTGCAATCTTATGCATATCAAGCCAAAAGTCTTCTTTACCAACGGATCTCTTAATTGCATCTTCACCAAAATAAATACGTCTTAACCAATCGCGCTTTTCCTCATATATTTGACTCAATTCTAAAATATAATGCTCATCATCAATACGGCTTTTTAAGCCCACTGCATCTGAAAATTCTTCATCCACATTAGCAAGCGCATTAGATACTGATGGGCGTATTATTTTAGGTAAAAGCGTATCCTCAAAGTGCTTAGAGTGAGTCATCTTCTGCTTTCTCTCCATTATACGGCAAATAATTAAGGACTACGCCATGATTCTCTGCTACTTTCTCTGCATCATTAATACACTTTTTTATGGTTTTAGAATGATTATTAAAACAAAGTTTTTCAATCATATGAGCACAATCATTATCCGAATATGCAGTACGCGATCCGCCATATTTTTTAATTAAAAAATTAACGAGACCGACAATCGCTACAAGAATCATTATGGCAATTAGTAAATATAAAAAAATCATGTTACATTCCTCTTAAATAGTTAGCCTACAACACATCCGTCATCAGTTTTGCGAACATCTGCAAAATACAATGATAAGACAACAAAAGTTATAATAAACCAACACACACACACTATCGTAGTAGCACAACTTTTTTCTAGAACGCTGTACAATACGTACCATAGTAAATATGTAATAAACACTACCATACAAACAACTGGCTTTATAATTACTGTTCTCTTTTTGTGCCCTTTAATTTCATCTATGAAACCAATGATACACCAAATTATCACAGTAGCAGTTAAGCTATCAATTATAATATTTATGGCGGTACTGCCATTCAAACATTTCATAAGCTGCTCCATTGTTCTATTACCTTCTGACAAATGAGTTGCTTCTGTAATGAAATAAATGAATACTGTTAGCACAGCAGTTAGCACACAGGTAACCACTATATCCCAGTTTCGCGCTGATGGCCTTACTTTCTTCATCCGCATGCATCCTAGTGTAGTACAATAATAAATATGCCAATCTCTCAATTGACGATTCTATTATAACACATTTTTTGAAAAATTTCACAATTTTTAAGAAAATTTTATAAAAAATATTTATCAAATACTTGACAATATCAATTGCGTATGATATTATGTATAAGCTAAACTTTTAGTGCGTAAAAATAGATTTTTAGATATTTTTTATAGCGGCATGAAAAATGCCTTTTTTATTTCCAAATTCTTAATTACTTTTTATCGCTTACGTATATTCTGTTACTACAATAACAAAGGCTAAAATATGCTACATTAAATATACATATTGCAGTGTTCACCTGTATAAAAATGCTGCCCACCATGTAAAACCCGAAACGAATATTTCGTTTCGGGTTTTACAATGAAATTCGCCTATGGGCGAGTGAAATACAACTGCGTTGTGTGATATAGCTTACGCTGTGAAATACGCTTCGCGTATGAAGGCGAATTTTATTTCACTGCGTGATAGCGCAATATCACGCCAACGGCATTTCACGTCGCGAAGCGACATATCATTACCTTAGCCCGCCCGCGAGTTCCGCGGGCATCCCTGTATTGCTATTGCACCCACCATAGTACCATTCTAAGATTTTTATACTATACGCTTGAAAAAGCCTTTACTATGTTGTATAATTGAAATATGGAATATGAGAAAAAGCAAAAAATCAAATTAATTATATTAATTATAATTGTTTACGGTTTATGTGGGTTTTTGATTGGATTAGGTGCGAGCGATTATGTGTACGATAAAGGTAGGCTTGACGCTATTCATAGTGGAGTAATCGTTCAAGCAAAATGGGTCGGGATTATACCGCGCGCGCATGGACAAGCTGACGGAACGTATGATTTAGGATATGAATATATTGATGAAAATGGCGTTAGATATAGAGAACAATGCGTTTTTGGATTACGTAGTCTCGAAGAAGCCGAATCTTATATTGGTAAAACCGTAGATATTTACATAGACGGCAAAGGACACAGCATACCTGTATCCAAGGCAAAAGATTTTGATAAAAATGGAGCATGGGCACTTATGGGTATCGCAATAGGTATAGTCGTTAGCTTCACGGCGGGACTTACAATATGGGGAGTGATAAAACATCGACGAATAAAGAACAGCGATAGTGAAGATGCGCCGAGCGACACGGCGTAAAATCGATTAAATTGACTGTAATAATTCATTTTATGCTACTACCGCTAATCGGAGGAACAAATGAAAAAGATATTCCCCTACCATAAAGTATTGATAGTAGGCTGCGGCGGCGCAGGCAAAAGCACGCTCGCCATTGAAATGAGCAAGCGCTTCGGCTTGCCCGTCGTGCATTTGGATAGATTATGGTGGCTGCCGAATTGGCAAACTCGCTCCGAGCAAGAATTCGACAAAATACTTGCCGCCGAGCTTGCGAAAAACGATTGGATAATAGAAGGCAATTTTTTCAGAACGTTTAAAACGCGCCTATCGTCTGCCGACTTTTGCATATTCCTCGACTACGATACCGAGCTTTGTATACAAAGCGTTTACGAGCGCGCGGAAAAGTATAAAGGAACAAGCAGACCCGATATGACCGAGGGCTGCACCGAACAAGTAGACGATCAATTTAAAAACTGGATTACTTCCTTTAAAGAAAAAGTTCGACCGTCCATGCTGTCCGAATTGCAAAACAGTTCTATCCCCTATAAGGTGTTCCAAACCCGCGAAGATACCGCAAACTGGCTTGACGGATTTACATATAATTGACCGACTAAATTGCAAACAAAAATCGGCAAAGCCGAAAGGCCGAGCCGATTTTATATTGTTCACTTATATCTATTCAACGTTATATCGGTTTTAATTCACCCTTTTTTAACGCGACTAAACTTTCTACAATTTCGAACGTAAGATTTTGTCGCCAATCGCGACCCGCTGTCGAATAACTGAAATTGGTTTTATCGCTTTCATCGAACTCCAACTTAGTACCCTCTTTTGCAACAACCACAATATCTTTTCCCAACGCTCTGGCGTAACCCAATTCATAATAGCAGTTAGGCCTGTTATCCGTTAGGTCGGCTATGATGAAATCCGCGTCGTTTATAGCTTTGTAAATATTTTCCGTAATAGCCTTGCCGTTGTTATCGTACAAATCGTCCACACGACCGATATGCAAATCATTGTATCTTGTAGGCTTAACGCTGTTTTCGACAGCCTGAAATGCCATTTTCGCGCCCACTGTATCGTGATCTTCATTAAACGGCATTATTATAAATCCATTCATTGTATCTTTAAATCCGACTGAGTTGGGCGAACTTTCCAACAAATATTCCCTTATGCTTTCCCACAAAGATTCTTCCAATTCACCTTCGTTATCAAAATGGTATAACGGAATCACTTTGTCAAAAGACCAATTCTGTTTGCCGCATTCTCGCATAAGCTGATAAAACTTACTTATTCTTTTTTCAATATCGTCCACATACTTATACTTTTCGTTGACGTATCTTAAAGAACCTTCTATATCAAAGAACAGCAGGAAAACAACTTTAACGTCTCTAAAATCCTTTTTGATTTTTGATATAACGTCAAAGTTGTGGCATATTATAAAATGATCCTTACCGGATTTTACGCACTTTTCTATCTGGCTTTTGTTGATAGCATAGGTATATCCGTACTGCTCGTACCTATATTCGTCGGGATAATTGCTCAACGGGATATCCGACTCATTGTCGTAATGAGTCATTTCCTTACCGTCGTATTCCTTTTTAGGGCGCGTAGAAGCTTTTTTATTTATCGACTTTCCGGGCAGCTGCTCGTCGATAGCTTCGACAAAAATTCTTTTAAGCGGCCCCGATAGACCCCATAATATGTAAATCATAGTTTTTCCTCACCTTTTATTTTTTAACTACCTTCTTTTTAAAGGCACAAAGCAATGACAAAATTAAGTCGGCTCACAGCAAGAATCTATTTTGTATGCACATTTTGATTTCATCTAAAAATTTTTCATCGTAGTTGTTGGTAACACAATAATCGATTAAATGCGAATATTTTTCATACTCCAACCTACTTTCCACTTCGTATTTCTCATCCAAGCGTTTTTCCAAGTCCTGAACGGAATTACCTTTTTTCAACAAGTATTCAAAGAGCTCTTGCCTGTTTAACCCGCTTTTGCAAAGCAAAACCTTTGATTCGGGATACTCTTTTTTCAATCTGCATATGGTATCCATTCGCCTAACAACGAATAACGGAGTATGATTTCGGTTCAAAATAACTTCAATATCGCGTTTGTTGAACCCATACCATTCTTCTCTGTATTTATAAGAATATTCGCAAGCGCAGACATCTTCCTTTGAACAGTTTAAATACAAATCAATAGTATCGTTTGGGTCTTCGTTTTTCCTAGCTTTTCGGGTGGTATATTTTTTGACAACTTCATACCTGTCGCCTATTTTATCGATATTTTGCAGAATATAAGTTTTACCGACTCCCGAACCGCCTATTATAAGAACCATGTTCCACACTCCGAATACCCTTAAAATGATTTTCATTATAACATAAAAACTTCGACTTTGCAAGTACATGGTAAATAAAAAGTAAACGCACCGCTAGGCGCAAATAAAATTGCGGTGCATGCAATTTTATCACACACACCGCAACGGCATTCTTTTATATTTATTATTCCAATCCGTTGTATTGCTCGTCTGAAACAGGTTCGAGCCACTCGTTGGAAGTATTTACGCCCGGGCATTCCACAGCGATATGACTGAACCAACTGTCCTTTGACGCGCCGTGCCAATGCTTGACGCCCGTAGGGATATATACCACATCGCCCGCATACAGCTTTTGCGCGGGCTTGCCCCATTCCTGATACCATCCGCAGCCGTCGGTGCACAGCAATATTTGCCCGCCACCCTGTTCCGCTTTGTGAACGTGCCAATTATTGCGGCACTTCGGCTCGAACGTCACGTTAGCCATAAACACTGTTTGCTTAGGGTCGGTAAGCGGCTTTAAGTACGAATTGCCGATAAAGTATTTGGCGTACGCAGTGTTAGGCTCGCCCAGTCCGAACATCCCGCCGCATTTGCCGTCGTCGTCATTGTAAACTTCCTTTGCCATGCGGAATGCCGCCCAAGCGTTCGGCCAGCCTGCGTAAAACGCAATGTGTGTGAGCAGCTCCGCCATTTCGGTTTTGGTCACGCCGTTAGCCTTAGCCGTTTGCAAATGGTACTGAAAAGAGCTGTCTATAAGTCCTTTTGATACCAATGTCGTTACCGTAAGCATAGAGCGTGTTTTGAGCGGTAGCGCGTCGCTCGACCACACTTCGCCGAAAAGCACGTCGTCGTTAAGCTGTGCGAATTTGGGAGCAAATTCCCCGAGCGAGTCCCGTCCCGCTGTTTGTTTGACTTTCATAAAATATCTCCTTAATTCCTTATATATTTTTTATCTTGTTCGGACGCACTATCGTCCGAAACGTACCGTTCGACTTTCATATGCAAATCGTACTTTTCGCGCAAGGCGGCTATCTTTTCCATAAACGGCGAAGCGTGGTGCGCATCGAGTGCGGCTTGGTCGACCCAGCTGTCTATCAACAGCACGGTTTCGCCGCCCACCATAGGCAAAAAGTAGTCGTAACGCAAATTGCCTTTTTCGTTACGTATAGCCTGCACCAATCCGCTTTCAATCATTTCGTTTGCGAACTTGACCGCATCGCCGTCCTTGCCGTTGTAATAAATATTAACCGTAATTGCCATATCGTTTTCCTTACTGCATTTGCGATATAAGCGAGCCTACGTTGTTGCCGCTTATGCGCGCGCCCGATTTCCAATCTGCATTGGGCGCTAAGTTATGAAGATTTGTCGCGCTCGTCCCCATAGGGCTGCTGCCCGAAGTGCAAAACGGAATTACCGTCTTGCCCGAAAAATCGTAGCTTTCCAAAAACGTGTAAATGATTTTGGGCGCCTGTCCCCACCAAATGGGATAACCGATAAATATAACGCCGTACTGCGCAATATCATCCACGCTTCCGCTGATTGCGGGGCGCGCCGAACTGTCATTTTGCTCGCGGTTAGCGCGGCAGTCGGTATTGTAATTCAAGTCGGCGCTTGTATACGGAATAGCGGGCGTTATTTCGTAGAGATACGAATTACTCACTTGGTTGTGTATCGCCTGCGCAACATTCTTTGTATTGTTGGTGCAAGAGAAATACGCTACAAGCACCTTGGGTCCGTCGGTTGGCTGTTCTTGTGTCGTGCCTGCAAAGACGAGCTGCACGTCAAGGTTGCCGTAATTCCACATAGTCGAGCTTTTTTGGATAGCGTTCCACTCGGCTTCGGTGCCGGCGTAGTTTATCTTGGCAATCGTGCTGTCGGCGATAAAGTAGTTGCCGATTGTCGTGACCGACTTAGGTATATTAAGCTCGGTAATACCGTTTGCTTTACGGAACGTAGCCTTCGCCACAACCTTTATGCCGTCGGGAACGGATGCGTTGTTTACTCCGCGAATAAGCGTATCGGTTGCACGTTCTATCAAATGTCCGTTTTCGCTGCGGTAAACGGTGTTGCCGCTTGCAACGGTAAAGCCTTGCAGTGAACCGCAGTTGTTGAACGCACTGTCGCCTATCGTCGTAACGCCCTGCGGAATGGTAATGCTTTTGAGCGAGGTGTTGCCCGCAAACGCGTTGTTACCGATTGTCGTGAGCGCACTGTCGCCACCTATATCCACAGTCACAAGCTCCGAGCGGCTGTAAAACGCATTCAAACCTATCGCCTTCACCGAATCGGGAATGGACACGGAAGTGATATCGCTCGTGTGCCTGCTGTATGCAAACGCGCTTTCGCCTATTTCGGTAACAGGTAAACCCTCATGTTCTGCTGGAATTACGATCTTTTCCTCTTGACCGCTTGCACCGGTAACTGTATAGCCGTCGGTGTTGCGTTCAAAGACAAGGCTTGTCGTGGGTTCTTGGACCTCGTCGGGCTTCCACTTGGCGTAGAGCGTAATATCGGCAGTTACTCGGTCGGTAGAAAATTTCCATTCTTTTGCGGTATCTGTAATATCGACAAACCAACCGATAAAGGAATAACTTTCTCTTGTCGGCACGCTCGGCGTGCGGGCGGTATTGCCCTCGCGTATGCTTTGACTGTCGACGGTACTGCCGCCGCAGCTGTCAAAGGTTACCGTATAGTACGTGCCTTTATCTCCGCCGTCGCCGCCGTTTCCACCCGAAGGAGTATTATCGGTATTTCCGCCGCAGCCCGTAAGCGCAAACAGCATGCACGTCATACAAGCCAAAATAACGCAAAGTAATTTTTTCGTTTTCATAAAGCTCTCCCTAATCTTTTTTGATTTCGTGTATAAGATAGTCTATTTGCTGTATCGATTTTTCGCGTTCGTGGATATCGTCCAAAATGCGGTATCTGCTTTTTTTGAGAACGTCGATTTGCCTTTGCTTGCTTTCGCCGCTTTCGCTAAACTTTTCCACCTCGATTGCAGTCAAGCCTATCTCCGTCAAGTATTGTGTTAAATCATTTCCGTATAGCATAATCACCTATCCAAAGCTTATCAGTTCTTTTTAAAACCAAGCCCCGCAACATAGCTGTCTATCGAGCTTTGCGACGCGCCGCCCGACAGCTTTGTGCCGTTAAGCCAAGTCGCGCCTTTTACGCAACCGTGCAAATGATTGGCACTATCACCCACTCCGCTGCCACCGGAAGTACAAAACGGAATAATCGTCTTGCCCTCGAAATTGTAGCTTTCGAGAAAGGTATAAATAATCTTCGGCGCTTCCGCCCACCAAATGGGATAACCGACAAACACTATATCGTAATCTCCCATATTATCTACTCCGCCGCTGATTGCTGGGCGCGCCTTGCTGTCGTTTTGCTCACGGTTTGCGCGGCAGTCGGAATTATAATTCAAGTCAGCCGACGTATAGGGCTGCTCGGGCGTTATGCGGTACAACGTGCCGCCGGTAGACGTAGCAATCTTTTCGGCAACGCCTTTTGTCGTGTTCGTGCAAGAAAAGTATGCAATAAGCACGTTATCCTTTGTCCCGTCGGGAATCTTATCAACCGCACCGTCGTTGTCCGTACACCCCACAAACCCGAAGCACACGCATATCACAGCAACGACAGCGAGCATTACCGAAATAAACGATTTCTTTTTCATCATACAAAACTCCTTAAAAAATAAGTGTGTAAAAACCTTTTGAATTCTTACACACTTATTATACTTGATATTTATAACAATGTAAAATACTTATTTTTTATCACTTACCATAACCGAATTGCATTTTATAAACTCTAAAAACTTAGCCACACAAGCCGACGCAATTTGGTTTTTCTTCCACACTAGCACGCTGGTTTGTTCGATTTTGGGATAGAGCGGACGAAAGTTCAGCTCGGGATGATTGTACAGCTTTGCGGCACCGTCAATCGTCACTGCGCAACCCATACCTTTGGAAACAAGCATTGCGGCGTTGTACAATAGGTTGACGGTAAGATAGATATTGTTGGGGTTGTAATTCTCGCCGAACCATGATGAAAACATAGATTGATTGACGGCGCGGTTACTTATAAATATTTGACGACCCTTCAAGTCCTCTGCCGTAACGTATTCCTTTTGGCACAAAGGACACTTTGACGGAACGATAACGCCCCAAGTATCCTTGACGGGCAAACGCACAAATTCGTACTTTGAAAAATCGGTGGGTTCGAGCAAAATTCCGACATCAAGCAAGCCCTTGTCCAACTGCTCCTTAGTGCCGTCGGCATTGCCAGCAATAATCTCGAACCTCACGTCGGGATACTGCTCGCGAAATTCGTAGATCAAATCGGCTATATACGAGCTTGCCGCAGTTTCGCCCATACCGATGGATATTACGCCGCTAAGCGAAGTAATACCGTTTGCAAACTCCTGCTCGGTCCTTTCGGTAAGATCGATAATCTCCTGTGCCTTTTGGCGAAGATATAAACCCTCGTCCGTAAGCGTAATATTGCGCTTGCCGCGTATAAACAGCTTTGCGCCCAATTCCTCTTCCAGCTGCATAAGCTGACGGGAAAGCGCCGGCTGCGATATGTGCAGTATTTCCGCCGCCCGCGTAATGTTTTCCTCTCTCGCCACGATTAAAAAATACTTCAATACCCTGTTTTCCACAAATACCTCAATTAAATGATACTTCGCTTATTATGCAAAATAATTATATCATAAACGTAGTAAAATAGCAAGTTTGTTTTTCTATCAAAAACTATAAAATGATTGTAGACAAACAAAAAACCGCCGTACGGCGGTTTTTTGTTAATAGTTACCTACTTCTTTTTGAGCGCTTCGAGCTCGGCGTAAAGGCCGCGCAGCTTTTCGCGCTCCTTATCTATAAGCTCGGAGAACACCGTGAAATACTGTTCATCCTCCGGCGCCGCCTTTTTGCCTGCCAACATAGCTCTTATGAGCGCATTTTGCGACCGTTCGCGTTTTTGCTCGTACGCACGTATCTCGCGTTCACACTCGTCTATCTCTTTTTTAAGCTGACCTTTCTTGGACATAGCTTATAACCCTCCATTTATGCCTTGTTGCCATCGCCATTATCATTATTGCTTGCAGCGGCGGCCTCGTCTATCGCGGCATGGTCGACTTCCTCTATCTTAAACGCACGTATCGTTCCCGACACGACGCGCTTTACAAGTCCGCGTTGCATAAGCGATACGTCGCCCTCGTACGGCACAAAGTAGTCCTGCGCCTCGTACTGCGGATTCTTGTAAACTTTAAGCTCCTTCATTATGTCGGCAATCATCTCTTTGGCGTACTTGCACCTACGATCCTTGCGTATGCGGTACATTGTAGGCGTATCAGCCATGCTCGACAAATGCGACATATCGCGTACAGAGAACTTTGTACCCGCATAGCTGGCGGGTTCTACGGCAAGCAACAAGCACAGCGTTTTTCCTCGCACAATAAGCTTTGCGACGGTCAAGCGCCCGATGCGGAATGTTTCGCGCTTCCAGCTCATACGAACCTTAACTTTGTCGTAAGAAAGCAATTCGTTTTTCACCTGCGAGTACCATTCTTTGGACTTATTGTTCATTTGGGCAAGCTTAGCCGTAAGACTGCGATTGTAGCTTACGCGTTCCTGACCCTCGGTGACAAAAAGCGGCGCATCTTCGTCATCGTCGTCATCTTCCTCGTCCTCAGGTTCGGGCTCAGGCGCAGGCTTCACAGGTGCGGGCGGCGCGACGGGCTGCGGCGCAGCGCTTTCGGTCGAAGCAACCACAGGCGCTACCTTTTCCGCTACGGAAGGCGCGGGTGCAGGCGCTTGTTCGGGCTCGTCTTCCGCTTGTGCGTCCTGCATTGCGTTAGGCGCCATAACGACCTTTATTACGGGCCTGCGCTTACGCAGCGCAATGATGAACACAATGCCGAGTACCGCAAGCAGTACGATGAATACTACCAGCACTATAATTAACGTGAGAAGTAGGGTTTTGTTGTCCATGATTAGTTCTCCTTGTATCTTTTGATTGCAAAGTATATTACCACACATGCAAGTAAGCATGCGAATACACCCAATACGATTGCCGCTACGACAAGCTGAGTATCGAAGGCGGGTTCTATGGTGAAGCGGTATTCCGCGTGCAACGGCTCATAGCCTTCCACGTCTATATCCGCATACATAATGTACGAACCCTCGGTGGTCGGTCTTTCCGTAAGGATCTTGTTGGGCTCCTTAACGCTTGCGTAAGTGTACTTGATTTGATCGGTACCCACCGTAGCCGCGCCGGTAGGCAGATTGCCATTGCTCTCCTCCGACCAGTCCTTGATGTTGGGCGCCGCAGTCCAACCGTTAGGCGAAAGCTTGACGGTAAAGTCTACCGACATCGACACGCTGTTGCTGTACCGTGCCGAAAGCGTTGCCGTAACGGTATATTCGCCCGCTACCGTGGGCATTTCCGTACTGCTGACGCCCGTTTCCTTGTTGGTGTACACGTACGTGATTTCGGCATCGTCAAGCGACGGCTTGGATGTGGGATCGGCCCAATCCTTTCTGTCGCCCAAATACAACAGCGTCGGAATGCGCAGCTCTTGCTCGAACGACAGCGGACGAGGATCAATAATCACGCGGATCTCGTACTCTGCCAAAGCGTCCGACTTGCCTTCTTCATCCGGTATACCCTTGGACGACGCGACCAAAATATAATTGCCGTGCTCGACGGGAATGTATATATCCGCTTCGTACTTGCTGCCCTTTTTCAATACCACGTCGGTAAGGCTTGCGTCAACCTTTTGTCCACGCGTGCCGTCCTCGTTGCGAACGTAGAACACGAAGTTGGGTAAGCCGCGAACAGGCTTGCCTGTCGGAGCATTGAACAATCCGTCGATATTGGCGACCCAGCCTTCTATAGTGGGAAGTTGCTCCCAGTAGTTGGCTTGGCCTGCTCCCTTTACGTCAATATGGAATGGAAGCGTTCTCGACAAAGGCTCGTTGTAATGTCCTATCTCCGCTTTGACCGAAGCAGTCAATACGTAATCGCCCTTAGGCGCCAAATTCAAATCGTTACGTTCTACAAACAGTTCAAGCTGTCCGTCGTCGTTCCTTCGATACGCACCCTTAAAGTACTCAATGCCGTCGCTTTCTCCTGTTACGGTAAGCTCGGGCGCACCGTATAGAGCTACAGCGCTCGGCAGTTCACCGTCCCAGTGATTGACTTCCCACGTCTTTATTGTCAGCGACTCTATTCTATTGGTTGCACCCGTAACGGCAAACCTATTGTCAGCAGTAAAGCCGTTGTAGTTGGTCGTTTCCCCTACGTGTATTCTTACAGTGTAGTACGTAAGGTTATTCTCCTTGCTCGTGCCGCCGGTGAGCTTGCGAAGCGCCGCTTCAACCTTGCTGTCTCTTTCCACAAGTCCGTTGGTCGTAAGCGTAAACTCCGAAAGATCGGGAAGTGCTTTAAAGTCGTCGCCCATGCCCGTGCCGATGGAGAACTTGACAGTTGCGTTTTCCAAATCGGTTATTTCCGGTGTACCCGTAATAACGTTGGTTTCTCTGTCGTAAGCGCCCCATGTCCAGCCGATTACGTTAAGGTTGGGAACGTTGCGGTTGGTCGTCTTTTCTATCGTCACGTTAAGCGCGGCGCTTATGCCGTCGTAGTTGACAGTATCGTCTACAATGAATTTGATAACGTACTCGCCTGCCTCGGTAGGCATTGACGTGAGCTTATCGCCCGACTTGGTTTCATACTCGTACCGAACGTCGCCGTACTTGGCGTCGGCATCGGGCACGGCGTTGGTGCCATGCGCCCATTTGTTGCCGTTTGCTCCGCCGATTTGCGGCGTCTTATCCCAACTGTTTGTAACCTTGGTAATGCTGAATTCGACCTTATCCGACAGAGCCGCCCAGTTGACCGTAGCGGGCGCGGAAACTATAAGCTCGTAGTCGCCGACGTCCAGCTTGGATATAGCATCGCTTATAGTGTCAACCGCGCTGGAACCGTCGCTTACGCCGTAATCGAGCGTGACGTACTGCAACGCCGAGCTTGCATTCGCCTTGCGGATTTCCACGTACACCGTATTGCCGTATACTGGAATTGCCTTCGTCCAAGTTATAGAGGTCTTCCAGCCCCAGCTCAAGCCCGCTTTTGTCGCGGTGCCTCCTACGCTAAGCGAGCCGCTTGCCACCCAATCGTTTTGCCAGCTGTTTTGTCCTTGCGTGACCGTGAGCATTCTCACTTCCGAAAGTCCCGCATAATCGTCGGTAGCGGCAATCGCAATCGTTACGTTGTACGAGCCCGCGTTAAGAGCGCTTACCGCATCCTCAAACTCCGCATACGACTCGTACGTAGTTTTGTTAAGCGTGTACGTTACGGTGTCTTCGCCGTGCGTAGCTTTTACTTCAAACGCGGCAAGCACGGTCTTGTTCACCGTTTCGTTATCCTCGTTCAAACCGCACGCCCATTGCGCAGTAAGCGCGTCGGGAATTTGCGTGAATGCGTTGTCGTGCGAGCTGATGATAAGCCGCGTGTCGGTAGCGCTTATACCGAAATAGTTAGTAGTCGTAGTTTCCGCTACCGTCGCGCGTATTACGTACTCGCCCGCAGGCAATCCCTTGATTGCAGTAAACAAGCCTGCATAATCCAAAGCGTCCTTGTTGCGCGAAGTGTAGTCGGAATTTAACAGCGCGTAGTTGACAGTTCCGTCGATGGGCGTAAGCTGTGCGTATAATTTTTCAAACTCCGTTTGAGTGAACGAAGCGGCCTTAATCTCGCTGTAATTCTTGCTTATTTGATTTACGAGCTTTTCGTTAGTCCAGCCGTTTGTCGCGCGCGCAACGGTAAACGTACGCGTGGTATACGGCGAACCGGAGCTATACAATGCCGAATACGTACCGTTTGCACTTTCCGGCACCCATGCATACAAAGTATAGCTACCTGCACCGAGATTTTTCAAACGGTCTTGTAATTGAACGTAAGCAGGCTTACTTGCGTTGGTTGTAAACGTCTCGTCGTTGAGCTTGTATATAACGGCGCTTGCGTCGCCGTAAACAGTTTCGCCGTAAGTAAACGTCGTTGTAGCATCGTAGTTTTTGTACGTATAGCTCGACACGGCTGGCGCCTTGCCCGTTGCCCAGCTATTGGTAGCCTTATATACTGTGAACGTAGTGGAGCCGGTTAAGGATTCAAGGCTTTCGCCGCCGTCTACCGTAACCGTAAGCGTGTAGGTTGCGGGCTTGAGCGCTTTTAACAGCTTAGCCACGTCGTCCGAAACAACCATGACATTGGAGTCGTTTTTGCTGAGCGTGAACGATTTGAGCAATCCTATGGTTTCGGTGGTAATGGTTACGCCTTGAACGTACGACGCATTGAAATCGGTTAATTCAAGATCGTTCTTATTGGCTTTTGTGATAGAAAATACGGGCGGCTGATTGCTGCGCGCAGAACCACTGAACAAGTTGACTGTAGCGTCGTAACCATTCCAGCTCCAAGCGATAACGCCCGGCATATTTACCCACTCGTTTTTGCCCTCTTTGATCGTAAACAAATAGTAATCTACAAGCTCGGAATAATTATCGGTGCCGGGAACGTACGCTTTAAGCCAGTATGAGCCTGCTTGATAGCTGGGCGCGTTTTGCCATACCGCGTCTGCAGCGGGCGCCACACGATTGTCGCCCTCGAATATATCGTTATCCGACGGCGCGGCATACGTAAATACAACCGTATTCTTGCCGAACGTAGGGTCGGCGGAAGGATACGCGATATCGCCGCCGAAGCTCCACGAGTCAACCGTAGGCTTGCCGTTGGCCGTCCAGCTGTTTGTCGCCTTGGATATAACAAAGTTTGCGGACTGACCGCTGAGCGAATTGTAGCTGTCCATATCGCTTACCGAGACAGTAATTGTATAGCCGCCGTTTACAACGCTCAACGCTTTAAGCTTGCTGTTAAGCGCTGCAAGATCGTTATCGCTGACCGTTCTTACTCCGTCAACTTTTACGTAGTTGATTGTAGCTTCCAGCACGACCTCGCCCGTTTGCTTTACTGTAACAACGACCAATGCCGTGTCGCCTTGCGCGGAAACGGGAAGAGTAAGCTCCGTATCGATATTGTTTTGGTTATCGCTCCAAGTCCAGCCCGACGATATTGTAAGGTTCTTAGTCCAAGCGTTATCGGCTTTGGTAATAGTAAGTCTTACCGTATCTACAAGCGCGCCGTATTCGTCCGTGCCTGTTACGGTAGCTACAATAAGATACTCGCTTACGCCGTTGGTGTTGATATAGCCGATAACATCGTTGGTCGTCTTGCCGTTGACGGTAACTACAACCGTGCCGTGCGCAGGCGTAAACTTGATAAACGACAAATCTGCTCCGTAAGCCTTTGTGAATTCTTTGGCGATAGAGTTGCCGTCGCCCGTCTTTTCGGTCCAGCTGTTAGCCTTAGCCCCGATGTTGACGGTTACGGAATAGTCGAGTGCGGTGTGGTTGGTATCACCGTCGATGTTCGCGGTAATAGTGTATTCACCCGCTTTGCAATTGCCGAGCGCAGCGACCAAGCCGCTCCATGCCGTGCCGCCGTACAACTCTTGCGCGCCCTTTAAAAGCGTGTAATTAACCGTGCTGCCCCAGCTGCCGAGCTGGCTCGCCGGAGTGCCTATTTCAGGTTGAGCAACGGCCTCGTTGGTGCCGCCCAATACCCAATTATATACCTTGCCGTTATTAGCGGTTGTCGCGGCGTTCCAAACAGTAGTAACTTTGTTAACCGTAAATTCTACCGTTGTAGACTGCGGTGCGACATAGTCCGCCGTAGCGGCTACGGAAACGGTGACCGTGTACGTGCCTACGTTACGTCCGCCAAGATAGGTCTTTAATGCGGCGAACGCCGTATCCAAATCACTGTCGGCGGCGCGGACGGTTTGCAGCGTAGTTGCACCGTCCTTGACAGTAAATACGATTGTATCGTTTCCATGTACGGCGTCGGGCTTGTTAAGCGCGTTCAATACAGTGGCGTGTTCACCCCACGTCCATGTGCAGCCGTTAAGCTCGGTATTCCATTCGTTATCCGCTATGCTGATACTAACGGTGACCGAATAGTCGAGCGCGGTATGATTGTCATTGCCGTCTATGTGCGCGGTTACGGTGTATTCTCCGACTTTGCGATTGTTAAGCGCATCCACTAATTCGTCCCAGTCGTTGCCACTGTACACGTTTGTGTTGCCTTGTTTGAGCGCGTATGTAGCCGCTTTACCCCAAGAAGGAGTGCCCAACTGCGGCTGTGCAACAGCTTCGTTTGAGCCGAGCAAAACCCAGTTGTATACCTTGCCGTTGTTGGCGGTTGTAGCGGCATTCCAAACGGTAGTGACTTTGTTGACGGTGAATTCCGCCGTTATGGGCTGCGGTGCGACATAGTCCGTAGTTGCTGCTATGGAAGCGGTAACGGTGTACGTACCCGCACTCAAATTGGCGAGGTATGTTTTTAACGCGGTAAACGCAGTACCCAAGTCGTTATCGGCATTTATCGTTTGCAACGTAGTCGCGCCGTTCTTTACCGTGAACACAATTGTGTTGTTGCCGTAATCGGCGTCGGGCGCGCTAAGCGCATTCAAAACCGTATCGGAATTTCCCCAAGTCCAAGTACCGCCGCTAAGCTCTGTATTCCACGCGTTGGCTGCAAGCGACACTGTGCAAGAAACATTCTTTTCCAGCGTTTCGTAATTGCTTGTAGCATCTACTGCCGCCTTAACTGTTATTCTATACGTGCCAACAGGCAAGCCTTTTAGCGCGGTAATAAGACCGGCGTCATTGCGCGCTGCACCGTTTACGGCGACTGTTATGTCGTTTATTTGGCTCATGCCGTCGTCGTCTATGCTATAAACGGTGTATGTCAATGTGTAGCTTGTAATGCCCTGCACCGACGCCTTGACGATAGTGCTGTTATTAAGACCGTCGGTGTTTTTTCTATCCCAATCGAAGCGGTCGTCAGGCTCGATATTCCAAGCCAGCTCCTTTCTTTCGATTACGAAGTTGACGGTGTGAACAAGCGCGTTGTAGTTACCGTTGCCGTCCGCGGTGACCTCCAGCAAATAGTTGCCGGCGTTTGCCATGTTGATGGCGCTTGCACTAACCGCAGCGCCTTTTACCCACGTTCCGTTTTCGTTGACGGCAACGAAGTACTTGTACGTATAATCGTCGGCGGCAAGGTTGCCGAACTTTGCCGTACCGACGTTGACAGCATTGGCACTGTTGTCGTACTGACCGTAAATCCAGCCTACGATGGACGGAGTGCTGTCCCACTCGTTATCCGCCTTGGTTATTACGAACTGCTTGCTCCATTCCGCCGCTGTATAATTATCAGTAGAGCCCGACGTCGCATACATACTGTACGTGCCGACGTTCAAAGCGTTAAGCTTGGCTTTGATTGCGGCGTACGATAAACCGCTGAGCGAAGTGCCGTCGATTTCAACGACCGCGTCGGCGTTGCCGTTGACGACAGTGCGAACGGTATACCCCACCGTACCATGTATGGGAGCGCCGTCTTTGAACATGCTTTCCGCAAATGCACCGTAAGTCCAGCCGCTTATGTCGGGCGGTGTGGCGTTTTGCCAGTAGTTGTTAGTTTGCGAAACGTTGAACGACCCGGTATAGAACAAATACGAATAATTGTTCGACTCAGGCACAAACACGGCAAAGTAATACCTGCCGTATCCCAAACCGTTTAAGTAATCAACGGTATCGGAGTCGAGCGTGACAGTGTTTGACAAACTAAAATGGTCGCCTGTAATTGCTTGGAAAGCAGGCAACGTTTTAGCTTCCGCAATCGCGCTGCCGCATATTACGTAATAGACCAGCTTATTGGCAAGCGGATAGTGCGGCACACCTGCAACAAAGCTGTTTGCCTCGGTAAATTGCTTGTAAACAAAGCTCGTAATCGTAGGCTGCGTGTCCCACGTATTGTTTACGGGCGATACCGCAAAATTGATTTCGGCATCGAGCGCTTCGTAGTTATCGGTGCCCGCAAAGGAAACGCTTAACGTGTAAGCGCCCGCGTTGAGCGTAGCAAAGTCGTAAAGATCAGATGCGGTAAACGTGGCGGCCGTAAAGCTTTCGTCCCCGTCCTTGGTAAGCGTGTATTGCACTTGAACGCTATCGTCCTCTTTGAGCGTGGGAACGCCGGCGATGAAATAGCTGCTGTCAAACGCGCCGTAAGTCCAGCCGAGCAGTCTCGGTCTTGTAGCCCAGCTGTTGTCTATTTGCGCAACCGTAAACGTAGAAGTTGCGGTTATCGCGTCGTAGTTATCCGTACCTGCATACGTGGCTGTCAACGTGTAATCGCCCGCCGCCAAAGCGGTAAGTGCGTCGATAGAGCTTTGCGAAAGCGCGCCGTTCGTAACGGTAAGTATTATAGCCGTCGCGAGTGTATCGCCCGTAACCTTGTACGTTACGACTGCGTCTTCGTCATCCTGCATTGCGGGAACGCCTGCGGTAAACAATGCGGAATTAAAGCTTTTATAGCTCCAACCGCGCAAGCTCGGCGAAGGATTCCAACCGTTGACGTACTTACCTACCGTAAATTCGATTTCGTCCGTAAGCTCGGCGTAGTTGTCTGTGCCCGCATAGCTAACGCTTATCTTATAGCTGTCCGCGTCGAGCGAAGCAAAGTCGTACAAATCGGACTCGGTAAACGTGACTGACCCAAAGCTTTCGTCACCGTCTTTGGTGAGCGTATATTGCACCTTGGCGGCAACGCCATCCTCCATGCTCTCCTGCAAAGCGGGAACGCCGGCTATAAAGTAGCTACCGACAAATGAGCCGTAAACCCAGCCTATTACTCTCGGCTTGGTTGCCCAGCTATTGGTCGTCGGCGATACCGTAAACGTCAAAGGCGTGTTTAAAGCGGCATAGCTTTCCGTACCGCCTTGATGTGCCAACAACGTATACGTGCCTCTTGACAAATTGTTTAGCAAATCGGCAACGCTTACCCCGTCAACTTCATCGCTTAACGTTTTAAACTCGTCAATAAGCACTTCGCCGGCCGTCGTGGTGCCCTTGTGCAGCGTGTACGTGATAGTGCTTTTTACGCCAAACTCCGTCTCGCCCTCTTGGAAGTTGTTTTCGCTGAACTGCTTATACGTCCAGCCCGTGATGTACGGTGTGATAGTCCAAGCATTGGTCGCCTGCGTTACGGAGAAGGTCATATACTGATTAAGTTCGCTGTAATCGTTAGTGCCTTCTTGATGTGCCACAAGCGTGTATGTGCCTTGCGGTAAAGTTCTAAAATACTCGATATCGTCTGCGGCCAACTTAAAATCTTCGGTCAATGAAGAAAGCGGTCGCGCGTCACCCGTTGCCGTAGTTCCTTCGTACAGCGAGTAAGTGATAGTAGCTCTATCGCCCAGCTCCGTCGCGCCTGCTTGAAAATTATTGGCTGTAAACATCATGTATGCCCAGCTTGTCATAACGGGCATTGTAGTCCAAGTGTTGGACGCCTTGGTTACGGCAAATGTAATCGTCATACTGAGTCCGCTGTAATTTACAGTATCGTCTACGCTTGCAACCAGCGTGTACGTATTTGCCGGCAATTCGACAAACATATCTTCAATCGTTTTGTCGTCGCCTATGCTGTCATTTAAAGATGTAAACGTCTTTTTCGGAGTGCCTTCCGCTTTGTCGCCGTCATACAGCTTGTATGTTATCTTATTTTTACCTGTGGCTTCGTCCTTGATGCCGAACAGCGCCTCGCCTGCGCGAACGTTGTTGGAAGAGAATTTTTTATAAGTCCAGCTGTTGATAAACGGCGTGGTAGTCCAAGCGTTGGTCGCTTTGTTCACGACAAACGTCATTTGAAGGCTTAACGCACCGTAGTCGTCAGTGCCTTCCTTGCTTGCCACAAGTACGTACCTGTTTTCGCTTACACCCAAAACTTTCAGGTAATCGAAAACGGTTGTTTCCCCGTCTTCCATCATATCGTCCAAGCTGTTGAACGTGGCTTTTAACGTGCCCGTCGCGGGATTGCCGTCGTACAGCTTGTAAGTAATCGGGTTGTTTTCATCGTTGTTCCCGAACTGAGTTGCGCCCTCTTGGAGGTTGGCGGAAGTAAATCCCGTATACGACCAGTCCAAAATATACGGCGTTGTAGTCCAAGAGTTGGACGCCTTCATGACGACAACAGGCATTGCTGCGCTGTCGGGCATCGTGTAACCGCTTACATTGCCGTCCGCCCTCGCGTTTATATACCCGCCAAGGTAGTACGTGCCCGCTCCAAATGCTTTGAGCTTTGCGGCAACGTCGTCACTCACCTTACCGTCGTCGTCCACCGTAAAGTATTCGGGTGCCGCAACGCCGTCAACTGTCAGTTCACCGTCTACCGATATCCATTGATATGTATTGCCGACTTTCCTGCCTAAGCGGTAATACACGGCGGCACCGCTAAACGCAAGACCGTCCGTAATGAAGTTTATGTCCTTGTTATAGCCGTCGTACGTCCACGGCGACATTTGCGGCGCAACCGTCCAAGAGTTGGTTGCCGCAACAATGTCAAAGTAAACGGTAAGCTTTTGTTTATCGGCGGAAAGCACCAACCTACCGCCCAATGTTGCCCATTCCGCAGTCGTTAAGTCGTCCTCCCAGCCCGTAAGCACGTCGGAACCACCCGTCAACGTAAGAGTGACAGACGCATTTTCGTGCACGTCGGTATAGCCCTGTGTATCGCCAAACGCATACGTATACTGCGAGCTTTGCGGAACAAGAGTACGAACTTCGCTGCCTGTATACGTTACGTTTTTAAAATACGGATCGTCCTCGTTAACAATACTATCGTAAATTTGCTTTATGCTGACGCCTTGGCTCAAACGTGTTGTAAATACGTAAGCCGTTCGATTCGCGTCGTCGGGCCCGCCCGTCGTAACGTAGTTTTTGGCGGCAATGCTGTAATACAGCGTATAATTGTCCGCTTGGGTAATCATTTGCTTGATTTCAGCTTCGGTAACGTAGTTGGAGGCACTCCAAGTGTTACGGTTATACTTTACGGTAACAGCGGACTCAAAATATTCCGCCTGCTCCGCTTCGCTCAAACTGCGCCAATAGCTGCTGAGCGAATTGTCTTTTAATCCGGTATTGAGCGAATTGTTAAGTGCATATATTTCATCGCTCAAATCCTCGTGCAGCTTGTTTTCGCTCAACAAATATGAGTTGAGGTACCCGCCGTCGACCGCCGTACCTTTTATCATATTTTGAATATCGTCAATAAGATTGGTACCTTTGCCCAATTGTGCAGGCAAAACGGTAAGCCAATACTCGCCCTGAATTTTATTCGGGGTGCCTGCATTAAGATTCGCCGAATTAATCTCGCCGTACAGTTTAAGCGTGTACTTTCCGGCGGGCATGGATTTATTAAAGTAATAGTCAAGCGGCACTCCGCCGGCATTTTTATTATTGTAAGAATATGTATAGTTTCCGTTTCCGTCCTTCACATACGACGTCGTTGTGCCGACAGTTTGTGTTGCATATTCTTGTCTCAACAGCAAGACGTTGTTTGCTATTTTGTGCGTCTTTCCGTCTAAATCGACGTATAGGACGTCAAACCGAATATCGCCCGTATTACTCATGCCATCTTTAACATTAGTAAACTTTGCTCTGGGAGATCGTACAAACAAATCGTCGCCGTAAGTAATGGTATCGGTACTTGTGTCGCTTTCGCCTTTTTCGCCTTCGCCGTACCATGTCGCGGCTTTTCCGGCTATATAATCACTATATTTTTGTTTATTGTGGAATGGAACGTACGGATCGTTGTTTTCCGACATACTTTTGTCCAGCTCTGCCGGAGTGACCCGCGACGTAAACAAACTTGTATATTGGACGAGAAACCAATGCTTTACAAGCACGAACGATGTAGGCGTCCTTTGGGTAATGCTTACACCTTTGTGGACGTCCGTTATTTCGTCGTATTCGCCTGCGCCGCCGTAATAAAATTCGTAGTCGTTGGACGGAACATTATATGTGAACGTCGCTATATATTCGTTGGATACATCATATTCAACACCGGACCGATTGGTGATATTTATCATAATTTGCTCGGCCTTAGGCACAGATACGTCGTAGGGTATCTTGGTTTCCTTAATGTTTACATCCGGTAATGCTGTATGATATTCTGTTTTTGTTTGTCCACCCGAAGTAACTAATCTTGACGGCTCCGTAGTAATTTTTGTCTTCTTATTATCGCCATAGTCGGTATAGTAATACAATAATTTACCTGACGCGTCCTTTGCTTGCGGTATAACCTCGTTACCTATTTTTATGCTGGTCTTGTCACCGTTGTCGGCAATATAGTAATATGAGTTGGTAATTGCTCTGATTTCCACCGGCACTTCGTCCGCCTTTTGCGACGCATACCAGCCGTCGTTGTGCTTGTAAAGGGCGGTATTATCACCGTGAGCGCGGTAATCCGTATTTTTGGCATTGACAAATACAGGTATAACATCCGTTGTGCTGAAATCGAGTTGATAAGGGATAACTCTGACATATACGATATCCCCCGTTTTATATTCGGGATGATAAGCGTTCGCGGGAATATCGGTATTAACTTTTATTCCGTATAAACCCATGGCGCGCAAGCCCCACCCGCTTACGCTTCCTGCACTACCGGCGGAATCAATATAAGAATAGCCGGATACAGAACTTGCATAAGTAGCGGGCAGTCTCAATGCCGTGTAATACTCTAAGTATGAACGGTCGTGTTCAGTGCTTGGTGACGCAGGGTTATGTATCTTGTATTCCAACCCGTTTATCTTATAGGTTTTTTGACGCTCATACGTGAAAGTTATATCGTATGTTGTGCCGTTCACCGTAAATTTTCCGAACCCGTAATGATCGGTCAAATCGGGAGTATCTTCATCGTCGGCGCTGTTGAGCACACCGGAATTATCAGACGAAGCTCCTGCCGCGTTTCCTCCGCTCGAATTAGCATTTATACCCAAAAAAGTGCATATGCCTAAGCATAGCGCCAAGGCAAACACAATAACAACCGTTAAAATCTTTTTCCCTAATTGTGAGTTGTTCATATCCCAAGTGTCCTAAAAAGATAAGTTTGCCGCAACCGCAAGTCAAACGCGAAACGATTTCATCATTTAGCCTGTATTGTTAAACGGCAATTTGGTAAATATCATTATATCAAATCTTGTTTTGCAAGTCAATAGTAAAAAAGGCTTTTAAGGCGAAATTACGACAATATTTTTAATAATAAATACGCACATGTATCGAAAAAAGTGCCGTATAGCGACAAAGCATAGCAAAAACTCGATGCATGTATGCTTTTTTCCTTTAAAACCTATACCCATATGCCGTTTTTTAAGTCGTATTTAGTAATGCGAAATTAATAAAAAACAGACTCTACACTGCATTCAGAGTGACAAACAAACTATGCATGTTATGATTGTTTTGTCACTCTGAGCCATCGGCGAAGAGTCTGTTAATCTTAGCATTATTTCTAATTCCGAATTCATAATTCCGAATTCCGAATTAATTATGCACCTTGCCGCAATGCGGGCATACGGGGTTGAATTCGCCATCCGTATCGGTGATGTTGCGGAAGTACATTTTGCTCTCGTCCTTGCGCTTTTCCAGCCACTGTTCGTCATCCTCTTCCTGCCGAGCTGTTTGCCCTTCTATCTTGGTATAGACGTACGGCTTATTCGTTTCGGGGCACTCTGCGGTAAAAATTTGCGTGCGGCACGCCAGACATTCGTAAACGGGATTGCCGTCGGTGTCCTCCTCGTTTACAGTCAGCTTGCTGTTGCAAAACGGACATTCGTCTCTGTCGCTGTCGGCATAGATCATTGCGCGCAAAACTATTTGCTGAATACGGCGGAACGATTCGATAGACGTAATTGCTACAAGCGCGGCGTTTTCGCAGTCCTCGTACGGCGTGCACACAACGTACTCGTCCGCTTTTACGCCCTTTTTAATCTTTTCCAAAAGCGCCTCGTTGTTGTTGAACAACGACGGTATCAGGATTATTTTGTACGGCTTATTCTTTTTGACTGTTATAGCCAGCGCCCGCCAGTCCTCGACCGTAATACGCTCCATTTTGAGCGACCACTTTTTAAACGCAAAGTCGAGCGCAAACTTGGACATATCAAACGACTTGGTTACGTTGCACACAAAATTGAAATGCCCTACCGCAAACACGCACAGCGCTTGGCAAAAATAATAGTAATTCTTTATCAGCTCGACCAAATCCTTATTGGTTATTTCGGCAATCGGGTCTCCGCCGTTATGCGCAAAATAAAGCCCCAGCTTGTATATCCTATGATATTCCTTGTGCATGGAAAGAATATTGGTCTTATGTATCTTTATATTGTCGTGGCGGTACTTGTTCTTTTTGTACACGGGGCGTTTAAGCCGCGGTACGATTGTGTTGTAAATGAACTGCAATTTGTTTAGGCACCGCACCGCCGTGCCGTAGTGTTCGGCGTAGTTTTGGCTGTAACCTATATGAATTTTACCCAACGCCAAAAAGTAGTTTAAGTGGTTTACACGTTCGAGCAGGTTAAACTCTATGGTCTGCGTGGTGTAAATCATTTCCTTTAAAAACCGCATATTCGATCGCGCAAAGGACAATACACTGTCCACCACGTTGCAAAACACCAGGTTTTCGTATATTCCGTACGTGTCCTCGTACGTCCTGGAAAGAAGCTTGGACGGCATTATTTCGCCGTCCTTTATGTCCGACCACATTTCGCTGTGCATAGCTATGTGGTTGAGCGTATTGTTGTTGACGACGCGCACGGACTCTATCGGCAAAATAACGTTATGCTCTCTTAAATGGATAAACGGCTGCGCAAAAATGCGCTTAATCGCAGGAAGTGCACTAAGTACAACGTCTATGCGCTGCTCCAAAGCTTCAAAGCTGAAATCGGGCTCTATCATAAACAGAGTCAAATCGTTGACGACCGCATAATCAAACTGCATATAGTTAAGCTTGCGTCTGGCACGCCTAAACGCGGCTATCCCCTTGTAGTCGTCTATCAGCTTTGATAATTGAATTTGCTGTTCGAGCGGCAAGTCCATATAGACTAATCCTCGTTAAGCTTGCGAACAAACGCGCTGCATTGCTTTAATCCGATTTTGTCAAACTCTGTAGCCAGCTTTTCTTTGTTTTCTATTACCTTGTTTTCCAGCTTGCGTACAACCTTGCTCAACAGTATTTTTTCCACTGCCGTATTCTCTACCGCGGCTTGATCGCCGAAGCAAGCGCAATACACTTTGACAAACGTCTCTATCTGACGAAGTATACGGTTACCGAAGGAAATGTTGTACGGCATAAGCAGCTTTTCCACCTCGCGAATAAAGCGGTTTTCTTCCGCGTCGAACTTGTAAGTGGATTTAGCTTCTTCAAACAGCTTGGCAAGCATATCATACGATACAAACCGTTTTTCCAGCGGCTCGCTGAACGAATCGATTTTGGCAGCGCGCTTATCAAAGTTCATCGTTTGCGCACGGTCGTAAACCTTGTCGCTTATCTCGAAGGTACTTTCGTCGCGGTTAGCCGTGCCTATAAACCAAATGTTGGTGGGTATCTTGATAGTATGCCCGTCTTTAAGTCCGTCGTACGGTATGCGTTTTCCGTTTTCCAAGCGGCTGAGCTTTACGTTGAGTAGCTTTATCGCGCGACGGTCTTCCTCGTTTTCCATAAGCGACAAAAAGTCGGAGAAGTAGTATTCTATACGGCTAAGGTTCATTTCGTCAAGCACTATAAACGAGATTACCTCGGTATTGAGCCTTGCCCTGTACAAGCACTGCGTAAACTTTTTGGGAGTGTAGCATTTGCTGAACTCGTTGTAGTAGCCGAGCAGCTCGTTTTTGTCGCGCCAAGACGATTCGACCTCTACTATTTCGCAGTTGCTCATAAGCGCTTCGGTGAATATTTTGGGCAAGCTCGTTTTACCTGTACCGCTCATACCTTGAAGTATTGTTAGCCGCGACGCACCGAGACCGGCAACAAAGGTGGCTATGTCGTCGGGAGTGTACGACAAGTGCAGTCGCGATTCGCGCGCGTAGTCAACAACAAACCTGACAAGGTTGGGCAGCGTAAGATTTTTAAACAGCTGCGCACGCCGCTTTTCGAGCGCAACTAAGAATTTTTCCTGTAAATTGTCTATTTCGGTAAACGCGGGGCAAGCGTCAAAATCGCCCGTCTCAGTCGTACCGGTATCCGCCGATTGCGGCGCTACGGATTTGTCCTCGCCCACTCTCGCGTTTGGCATTGCTGCGGACGACGTTTGCGCCATAGCCCATTCGGTCGGCTCGGCGCTAAGCCCGAACATTTTGCGCGTAATCATGTACACTATTACGGCGACGCTGGCAAGCAACATATATATAGTTTTGCTCGTCACTTCCAATACGTAAGAATCCTCGGGCAGCTTTATGTTGTAATGGGCAAGCACGCTCTCTATGCTTTCCATATTGATTTTTTGCCCGATCTCAAAGTATACGCCGAACAAGCCTATAAGCAGTACGAAAAACAGGTTGGCTATCGCAGCTACCTTAACCGTCTTGTAGTAGCTTTTGTCTTTTGAAATAAAACCTATAAGCGTCAGTACAAACAATATGCCGGACATAAGCAAAAACGCAAACTCGACAAACGACAGCATCTGGAAGCCTGACTCCAATTCCTTGTATTTTGTCAGTAGCTCAAAGCCGGTAAATGTCACTTTCTGTTCGAAGTCGGCGGCGGGAATTTTTACGTAAACCTCTATTATGTTTACCGCAAGCGCGGCAAACGTAATCACCGTTATAGCAAGCACGGCAAACAGCGGTTCCAGCTTGAACGGTTTGTATATGTGGCGGTGCAAAACCTCTCCGTTTTCGCCCACCGGGAACTTGCCGCTGAACACCGAGTATACTATCATCGTCACGACTGAAAGCACAAACGGTATGTAGCTGACCGTCATAGCCTCGCGCGGCTCCGCATTTGCCCCGCCGCTAAGGTTGTAATAGAACTTTAAGCAATATCCGAGTATAAAGAATATCAGCGTGAATATTGTTGTGCTGAGCACAAAGTGCCGCGACCGTATTGCAAACGTCTTACCGCCGAAGTAATCGGACACCGTGGAAATGAAATACAGCATTTCGCCGAACAGCGCGATTATCATTACGATAAACCCGATAGATACGTACACCGGATATTTGTTTGCGCCCACCGAATTAATCAATACGTACGTTATGCCGCCCGCGCCCTCCGAATAGACGGGAATAAACAGCACGGTTGCCAGTACAAACAGCGCCACGCATTCGCATATAAGCAAAGCCAGCTTGTATTTTCTTTGCTTGTCGGTAAGAGCCGTGTCCGTGCCCCAGCTAACCTCTTGCTTTGCGGCACGATCGATGCGCCGACGCATTATAAGGTAAGCCAACGCCGTAACGGAACAGAACACGCTTATTATGCAGCACGCAACCGCGCCGCCGCGCATAAGGCTGAGCACCGTTCCGAACACCAAGCACACAATACCCAAAATCGCATTGTATGCGGCAGCCAAAACGTAAAGCAATTTATTCTTCTTTTTTAACGCCATCAGCACCCACGCTACAATATACAACGCGGCGCCGACCGCAAAAGCGATGGACAGATATATGTTCATTCCGTACACGCGCATCGCTTTTGTACCGCCGCCCGAGCGCAGGCTTTCGGTCAAAAAGTCATTGGCCGTCCAAAACGAAAACTTATCGCGCCCCGTCGGCATCGACGTTAAATCGGTGAACTTAATCGAATAAAAAATTACCGTAAACAGCAACGCCAGCACCGACATAAACGTCAGCACTATAACCTCGCCCTTACGCGACGTCAAAAATTTTTTAAGTTTATCGGTGACTTTAACCTTGCCGGAAGCTTTATTCTTTTCGGTTGCCGGACTGTCGCTCATATAATTCTCCTATATAGCAAAAATATACATAATAATTATACTTGACGGAATTGCAAATGTCAATGATTATTCCGAAAATCAATGTTTGAATTTTGCAATAAAAATCCCCACGTGCAATTTACATGGGGATTTAATTTATTATTACGACTACTTAATTCCGAATTCCGAATTCTTAATTCCGAATTATTCTCCGTCGCCTTCCAGCTTGCGCGTTTGGTCGGCTATACGTAAGGCTTCTACCATTTTATCAATATCGCCGTTCATAAACTCGTCTATGCTGTAAATGGTGTAGCCTATGCGGTGGTCGGTGACTCGCCCTTGCGGAAAGTTGTACGTGCGTATGCGCTCGCTCCTATCGCCCGTGCCTACCTGACCTTTACGCAGCGAAGCGTACGCCTCGTCCTTTTGTCCTTGGTAGTAGTCGTACAGCTTGGTCGCCAAAAACTGCATCGCGCGTTCCTTGTTTTTGGTCTGACTGCGCTGATCTTGGCAGGTAACGACTATTCCCGTCGGGAAGTGCGTTATACGTATTGCCGAATCGGTCTTGTTTATGTGCTGTCCGCCCGCGCCGCTGCTGCGGAAGGTGTCGATACGGATATCCTTGTCCAATATCTCAACGTCCACAGTTTCCGTTTCGGGCAGAACAGCCACCGTAACGGTTGAGGTATGCACGCGCCCCTGCGTTTCTGTCACGGGTACGCGCTGCACGCGGTGCACGCCGCTTTCGAATTTCAACTGCGAAAAGACGTCCTTGCCGCTTATGCCGAAAACAGCTTCCTTTATGCCGCCCAGCTCTGTTTGGTTGATAGATATATCCTCTACCGACCAACGCTTGCGCTCGGCAAACATGCGGTACATACGGCTGAGCTCGGCCGCAAACAGCGCCGCTTCCTCGCCGCCCGCCGCGGGACGGATTTCCAGCACGGCGTTCTTGCCGTCGTTGGGGTCTTTTGGCAACAGCATAACTTTCAGCTCGTCGGTTATGCGCTCTATGCTATCCGCAAGCGAATCACATTCCTCTTTTGCAAGCGCCACCATTTCCGCGTCGTCGGAGTTTTGCATTTCCAGCGCGTCGGCGTAATCGGCTTTGGCTTTTTTAAGCTCGCCGTACTTTTCCACAATCGGTTCGAGCTCGCTGCGCTCACGGCACAGCTCCGCCCACGCCTTGTTGTCAGCGATTACGTTGGGGTCTTGCACCTTTAAATCCAGCGCGTTAAACCGCTCGACTATCGCGTCGAGCTTATCGGTCTTCATTTCTCGCATACTACTATCCTATCCTTTCCGTCCAAATCTTTTATCACTCGGCACGTGCCGATTTTTTTCATTAAGTCGCACACCTGCTGCGCTTGGTCGTACCCGACTTCCAACATTATTGCGCCTTTGTCTGTTAAATACTTAGGTGTTTCGTTCGCGATTACGCGATAAAAGTCAAGTCCGTCCTCGCCGCCGTCCAGCGCCAAGCGCGGCTGCGCGGTGACCTCGCTTTGCAGTCCGTCTATTTCCGCAGTGCGAATATACGGCGGGTTGCTTACAATAAGGTCGAACTTGCCATCTATGCCGGCAAACATATCCGACTTGACAACTTCCGCACCCAAGCCTTTCAGGTTAGCTTTTGCCACTTCTAACGCGTCATCCGACAAGTCGGCGGCAACCACCTGCGCGGCGGTGTTTTTGGCTATAACGGCTGCTATGCAGCCCGAGCCGGTGCACAAATCGAGTACGCGCATTTCGCTCGTACCAATATGCTTTACGGCCTCTTCCGCAAGCACCTCCGTTTCGAACCGAGGTATAAGCACGCGGTTATCCACGGCAAGCTTTATGCCGCAGAACTCGGCGTTACCCAGCACGTAGCCGAGCGGCTCGCCGTTAAGCAACCTATCGGCATACTCGTTAGCCTTTTTTACCTGACCTATTTTAATCTTGTCTACGCCGCCCAGTTCGCCGCGCTGTTTTTCCAAAATATCGCAGTAAATCCAGTCGGCATCCTGCGGATTTTCGGGCAGCTTGTCTGCAAGCTTTTTACGCTCGGTAGCAAAATCGCGCTCATAAAAATCTATCGTGCCTTTATTGGGCTGTTCGTCTAATTCCAGTACCGCATTGAATGCGACAATGGCAACCTCTGCCATATCGTCGTCGGGAATACACGTGGACAGCTTTTGCAGCGCCAGTCCGGGCGCGCGAATAATATTGGTAAACTTATTGTCGGGTAACATTGCAAGTCCGCGCAAAAGCTCGTACGACAATCCCGCTATAAGCGGCAGCAATGCCAGCCTGACCGCGAGCGCGAACAAACCGTTGGAAAATACCGCCGAGAACGACGTTAAATACGAAAACAACCAATTAAGCAGTGCGTATACGATTATCGCAAACACTACGACAAAGAATATAAACGTAGTGCCGCAGCGGTTGTGTTTAGTCGAACATGACTGAACGTTTTCCACGGTCAGCGGCAGCCCGCGCTCGTAGCAGTTGATAGTCCTATGCTCGGCGCCGTGATACATAAACGTACGCTTAATGTCCTTCATAAGCCTTATAAGCGCGAGGTACGAAATAAACAGCGCAAGCCGAACGCACCCCTCTATGACAGACAGCACAACTAAATCGTGATAATCGGCATAGCGTTCTATAAGCCATTTTGCGAGGAACGGCAGACCTATAAACAAGCCTACCGCAAGCACTACGCCGAAAATAGTCGCAATAACCGTCGCCGATTTGGACGGGGCTTCTTCCTCGGGCGTGCATACCTCGGCTGACTTTAACAGCGCGTTTATGCCCACTGCAAGCGAGCTGACAAAGGAAATAACTCCGCGCACGATGGGAATCTTGCTCGCCTTGGACGGCGGTTTCAACCGCTCGGTGCGCAACTCTATTTCCCCGTCGGGTGCGCGCACCGCCATTGCGACGGACGTTTTGCCGCGCATCATTACGCCTTCCAAAAGCGCTTGCCCGCCTATAAACGTGCGGCGCGTCTTTTTGGTGGTGTCGTATTTGTTGTCGTTATGTTTTTTACTCATATAAAATCAACCAATCAGCGAATGCGCAATCGCGCGTCAGACGGACAACTGGTGGCAAGTCGCCGACGGGCGTGTACATAAACGTACATAACCGAGGCGACTTGACGCACGTAGTACGTATCACGCGATGAGTGCGCAGTCGCACAAAAAAATCGATACAAAGTATCGATTTAATAGAAAAACGGCGAGCTAAAAATAGCCCGCCGTTTAAAAATAGCTATTTGCCGGATTTGCCCGAACGCTCGTTGAACCGCGCTATACGTCCGCCCGTTTCGGCCTGCTTTTGCTTGCCGGTGTAGAACGGATGGCATTTGGAGCAAATATCAACCTTGACCACGTCGCCTTTCTGCGTGGAGCCGGTTACGAATTTTGCGCCGCAAGCGCATTCCACAGTTACTTCGTGGTAATCGGGATGAATGTTCTGTTGCATGGTTTTTACCTCTCTTTTGTCCATACGAATCGTTCCGTATGGTTATTAGCCTAATGATTATACACTACAAAATCGGCAATGTCAAGTTTTTTATGCCGCAGAGTAGTCGAAAAATTAAATTTTGATAAGCGTTTTGAAGCGATTGTCCTCGCGGTCGGCAAGCAATGCCTCGAAAGCCGCAGGAACGTCGTTAAACGATACTATATTATCGTACAGCGATTCCACCGATACCGTGTGGTTGGCAAGCAGGTTGATTGCCGACGAATAGTTTTTGCCGCAATCCGTCACCGTAAACAAATCTATATTCTTTTCCAGCAGTCCGTTTACGTTGCAGTTAAGGTCGGTCATACCGTTTCTGCCGATTACGGCAACCCTGCCGCGCGCCGCGGTATAATCCCACGCGCTTTGAAGCGGCAGCTGAGAATTGGTAAGGTATGCGCACGCGCTTGCCATATGCCCGCCGGTTAGCGCAAGTATCTTTTTGACGACGTTGTCGTCTACCGCATTGACGGTAAAGTACACGCCTGCCTTTTGCGCGAGTTTAAGCATATCCTCGTGCATATCTACCATGATAGGCACAGCCTGATAGTACATTGCAAGCTGAGCAAGTATTATGCCGTCAACCGTCGCGCCCATTATTACAATTTGGTCGCCCTTTTCTACGTTCAGCTTGGACATAGCGTTGAGCGCTGTTGCGATATGCTCGATAAACACCGCTTCCGCGTCCGTAATACGGTCGGGAATAGTGTACACGTCGTCAGCCGACACTACGGAGAAATCGCTTAAAAATCCGTCTTCCTCCACGCCGAAAGTCAGCGGTTTTTCACACTCGCTGTAATGCCCCTCCTTGCAAGCCTTGCAAGTATGGCAGCTCGCCTGCGGATACGCCACAACGCGCTTGCCGCGCGATATGCTTGTAACGTTTGCGCCCACCTCGGACACAAATCCGACGCATTGCCTGAGCGGGATAATCGGGTACTTGGTTTGCACGCGACCGTCGTACACGGCAACGTCGGCAGGAGTGATTCCGCACATAAGATTTTTCAACTTAATGCAGTTGTCGCCTACCGGCAACGCATCCATCTCGTCAAGCTTAATCGTATGCGGGCCATGAATTCTGTACGCCTTCATAATAAATACCGTACGTTCACAAATTGATTTGCAATTAAATCGGTTTCCCTATACAAAATTGCTACTGCGAACATACAATCATTATACCATAATCCGTAGTAAATATCAAGTGTTTGCAAGCACATATATTTAACACCGTTAACTCACGAAATGCCAATCCTCGGCGGCGAAGGCGCGCCGCAGACGGGCAGCAGTTGGTGAGGCGGCGACGGGAGCGTAGCCCCACCTACGTGACCAAACCGACGAACCAAACGTAGCCCGTATCCGGCGATGCATACGCCGCCGAGAAGCAAAAAACCCCTTTATAGGGGCTTTTCGACGGAAAAACTTTTTTAGAGGAATGATACCGGTATTGCAAACAGAAGGAATAAATTTACTTATCTTGTTCGATATTGAGAATGGTTGTGGGATTTACGTACTTGCCGTTCTTTTTGAGCTCGAAGTGCAAGTGCGCGCCGGTGTTGAGCTCGGAAAGCATGCTACTTGACGCACTGCCTATCCTATCGCCCGACTTAACGTTGTCGCCCTTGTTTACGGCTATGTCGTTGCCGAGCGACTTGTATATGGATATATATCCGCCGTCGTGCTCTATAGTTACGACGTTGCCGTCCACCGTGGTCTTTTCCACGTCAAGTACCTTGCCGTCCATTACAGCAAACACGTTGCCGCTGCCCACAAAGTCCATCGCGGGATGCCACTGCCACAAGTCGAGGGTGTCCCACTTGACAATCTTGTCGTCGGCATAATCCATACCGACGGTAGCGCCGTTCATGGGTGCGGTTATCGTAGGGTCGTTGTTTACGTCCACGTTGGGCGGTTCCACAACGGTGCCGCCTACGGGCGTATCTTTTTCGGGCAGCGTAAACACTACTGCCAAAACGATTACTGCGGCAACAACCAGTACCGACACGATCAACGCAAAAGCGTATTTGTGCCGCTTAAAAAAGTTTCTCTTTGATTCTTTTGTTCCAGAATGATAGGTTTTCATGTTCTGTTCCTCCGTACCGATGATTATTGCCAACATATTTTTTGTTATACAGGCAAATGTAAAATTTTAATAAGAGCCTGAAAGTATCGGCGTGCCTATACTTATACTGCCCGACGAGTATGCCGCCATAACGTTGTACTCCTCGCCCGACCGCAAATACTGCGACTGTGCGCAAACTCTTGGACTGAGCGCGTAAACTATTGTAAGCCCGTCATCCGTTTTCACCTCTTTTACGGTGACGGCAAAAATTGAATCGAGCGCCTTATGCATATCCATTTCATTACCCGAAAAGTCCACACGACAAAGCGCGTCCGACGGATAACACAATCCCTCGACCGCGCCAACGGGCACATTGTTGTCGTAAACCGCAGGCGTGCCCAAACCGCACAGCGGGCTGAACCATATAGCAGCACCCACCAAACTTGCGACAAATAAAATAACGACGGCATAAAGAGTTTTCATGCCGTCGATTATTGACCTAATTTTTTTATTTTATTCTAATCCTCGTCTTTTTCGCCTACTGCCATTTTATATAGTTTAACACTATTATCGACAGTTTTTTCCTTTGCCATTTCGCCGTACTTGTTTACGTCGGTAAGGCTCTTTGGACCGTGGTGCAGGCACAGCGCGCCGTTTACGCACCCTCCGTCGCACGCCATACCCTCGAAGAAGTTGTACGGGGATTTACGCACCTTTAACAGCGTCAGCTGTTTACGGCACTCGTCAAGCCCGCTCATAGCGATAGGACGCGCCTCGAAGCCGCGTTCGGCGGCGAGCGCTTTTACGCCCTCGGTTATGCCGCCCGAGCGCGCGAATATTCTGCCGTAGTACGAAGCGTTGTCAAGATAGGTGTCGGGAAGCGTAGATACGTCCACACCTCGCGCGTCAAAAAACGCCTGCAATTCCTCGAACGAAATTACGCAGTCTATGTAGTCCTTGGCAGTATCCTGCTTGTACTCGAACTTCTTGGACGTGCAAGGCCCGACGAATATGACCTTTGCGGTCGGGTCCATAGCTTTAATCAGCTTACCCGCCATAACCATAGGCGACGGCGTGTGCGACACGTACTTAAATAAGTCGGGGAAATTTATTTGCACATACTTGACAAAGCTGGGACAGCACGACGTGGTGAGCGTGCCCTTTTCCTTAATCTCGTCCGCTTCCTCGTTTAGCGTAAGGTCGGCGCCCAGTGCGGTTTCCACAACTTGGTTGAACCCGAGCTTATGCATACCAGTTATTACCTGCTCGATACGCGCGTAATTGAACTGTGCGACGATTGCGGGCGCTATAATTGCGTACACCTTGTACTTGGTGTTGTTTTCCGAATTTTTGATTATGTCCAGCGCGTCGAGTATGTAGGACTTGTCGGAAATAGCGCCGAACGGACACTGGTACACGCACGCGCCGCAGCCCACGCATTTATTTACGTCAATCACAGCTTTTTTGTCTGCGTTTACCTTTATGGCATTCGCCTTGCAGCTGAGTACGCACGGGCGCTTTTGCAATATCATTGCGTTGTACGGACAGGCTTGCGTGCACTTGCCGCACTCTATGCACTTAGACTTATCGACAACCGCATGCTTATCCTCTATGGATATTGCGTTTTTGGGGCACGCTTCTATGCATCGGTGGGATATACAGCCGCGGCACGCGGGCGTAACGAATATGCCGTCCACAGGACATTCGTCGCACGCTATGTCTATGACCTCGACAACGTTGGGGTTATCCTTATCCCCGCCCATGGCGAGCTTTAACCGCTCTTGCAGTATGGCGCGCTCCTTGTACACACAGCAGCGCAGGCTGGCGTGCGGCCCGGGCATGATCTTGATCGGAATGTCGTGGAATATGCCGTTATCGAGCCCCTTATCGTACGCGATAATAAGCTCTTTAATTACTTCGTATTTAAGCTTTTGTACAGTGGTATCGAATAATCTGTTTTCCATAAGAATCCTCTATACGGTTGTTGTGCCACCGTTTAGTTGTAGCGCACCGTGACGATTTTGCCCATTTTTTTGAGGTTGTCGGCAAGCTTGTCGACAAGTTTAAGCTTCATACGCGTTTCTATCGGCAAGCCGTCGTGCGCGTGGTTTTGCGACTGCCCGACAAAGAAGTGTACGTCGGTGCTGTCCTCGAACAGCATTTTCGCAAGCAGCGTTGCGCCGTCGCGTTTATTAAGCGTAGCCGCATCTGTGTCGGCGGGGTTAAGGTAGTTTTCGGACAGCTCCAACACCCTGCGTATTGTAACAACGCCCTCGGTGGTAAGGTCTATACCGTCTATATACCCAATGGGCGGGATATCTTTGTCGGGGAAATCGACGGCCGCGCTAACTTCTTTTCCGAGCTGGCGCGCGACGATTTGCGAGCTTGTTCCGCCGCACACCGCCTTTTTGCCGGGGATAGCCATAAAGTCCGCCACGTACTGCGCGTCATCCTCTTTGTGGATGGGCGGGCCGACAAACACCGAAGTAACGGCATGCTCGCGAACCTTTATGCCCAACACGGTGGTATCGTCCCCGGGTTCGTACATATACAGCTCGTTGCACTCGCCCGCCAGCGCCGCCGAAATGGCGCGCGCCGACATTGTGGGCTTGACCACTCTCTTTAAGTACTCTTTTATTTGCGGGCGCTCCCAGCCGAAATTCATCATCATACCTATGCCCGCATGCTCCACGCCGTCGCTGGTGACGATTACCGCGTCGCCCGCTTGCAAATTAAGCTTGGTCGTGTACACGTTTTTGCCGAGTATGACCGACTTTTCGCGGTCGAGGTCGCTAACCTCGCCGTTGCGGATAAGTATAGCTGCGGGGTTGTCAAATTCTATTAAATCGCCCTTGCCCTCGTTATTTATAAGAAACACCGAAAAAGTGGCGTAAGCAACGTTACGCACCTTACACACGGGCAGCGACGCGATAAGCGTTTCAATACAATCCTTAATAGGTATACCCGCCGACAGCATAGTACACAAAATTTTGGACGACAGCGTTGCCAAAATATTGGCTTTTACGCCGCTGCCCATGCCGTCGCATAGCACGGCGGTAAGCACGTCGCCGTTTACCGCATACTCCACGCGGTCGCCGCATAATTCCTCGCCTACATGATTGAGCGAGGTGTATCCTCTTTCTATAAAGTAACTCAATTGTCCTTATCCTCAATCATGGTAGCTTTAAGTTTTAATAGAGCAACCTTGGTTTCAGCCGTCGTTTCGCCGAGCAGCGACGCGATTTCCTGCGCCACGCGCATTTGCTTTTCGATAACCGTATCGGTTACGGCAAGAGTGTCGCGCTTGACCTTGCTAAGCTCCTCGTCGTAATTGACCTTTTCGGTTATGTCGGTAAGCACGACCAAAAGCGCTTTTTCCTTTTCAAGCGGCACAATCATCATGTCCACGTACTTGCCGGTTTTGTCTATTTTCAGCTTGTCTACGTGAACGGGCTTGCCGCTGTCCGCAGCCTTAAACGCCGCGGTCGGGTCGAAGCAATCGAATATGTAATCGGGCGATTTTATGCCTATCATGGCTTGCGCCTTGCGGTTGATTTCCGATATAGACAAATCGTCGCCGCAAACGATAATGCCGTTGGGGCTGTTTTCTATTATGACGTTGCCCATGGACTCCGCTTTTTCGCGCATGTACGGCACGCACATTTCCACCTCGGCATAGCCGTTGATTACAGCCCACGCCTTTTCTCGGCACGTCGAATATCCGCAAGCGCCGCAGTTAAGCTCATCGGCTTCGCAGGTCTTGCCCGTGCTTGCAAGCACAGCCTTGATTTCGTCCTCGGTTGGCACTCTGTCCCCTGCCTTTTTGGGCTTGAACATTTTGGATATATCGGGATAATCGGGCACCACGTCGGCAGGCACACTGCTAACGTAGTTGCGCACCTTAACGTTGGCTTCCACGCTGCCGCCCGCGCGCTTAATGGAACACGGTCCGTTTACGCACGCGCCCTCGCAGGCGTTTATCTCCAAAAACACATGCTTGACGGACAGCAAATCCTCTATGGCTTGGTCGAGCCTGTTTACGCCGTCCACCGCTATGTACTCATATCCGTCGGGGAACTCGTCGAACGACTTGATTATGCCGCGCGATATAGGATAATACTTGGCTTTGAGTGTCGTTTGTTCAGCGGTAGCTGCGACCTCGGCGGACGCTTTTGCGCTCACCTTTTCAGCTTGCTTTTTGGGCATAGTCGGCGCGGGCGTATCTACTATTTCCACACCCTTTTGCGCGAGTATCGCCGTAAGCTCCTCGAATGTAAGCGCGCCCGATAGCACGCCGCTTTCCTTGGCTTCACGCTTTTTGGCAATGCACGGTCCGACAAACACTATGTCGGCGCCCTCGTAGCGTTTCTTTAATATTTTGGCATGGGCGACCATCGGCGAATCAACAGGCGCGAGGTATTTGAGCGCGTCGTGGTGATACAGCTCGATGGCGCGGTTTACCGCGGGACATGCCGAAGTGATAAAGTTTTCGTACTTACCCGATGCGAGAAGTTTTTTATACTCGGCTGTTACCGCCGCCGCACCCTCCGACGTTTCGAACGCGTCGTAAAAGCCTATTGCTTTGAGCGCAGTGCGCATCGGCTCGAACGAGCTAAGCCCGAACGACGCGACAAATGCGGGTGCGACCGAAGCGATAACCTTGTCGCTTTTTTGGAGCAGCCGAAGAATAGCGTCGGAATCGTTGTGAACGCTTTTGGCGTTTCGCGGACAAGCAACGGTGCAATGCCCGCACAGTATACAACGACTCTCTATTATCTTGGCCTGACCGCCCTGTGCGTCGATAGCCTTGACGGGACAAGCGCGCAAGCACTTATAACAATTTTTGCAGTTTGCCTTTTGAAAATCGAGATACAACATGGCACTATCCCAATAACGGCAAAATTTCGTCGTCGAACTTTTGTTCGGCGTTGGCGCCGTTTACGCCGAGTATGTAGTTGCCGTCAGCCTTGACCGCAACGCCGTCGCTGCACCGATTGAGGCAAAAGCAAGCGCGAAGCTCGATTTTGTCCGCCAAACCGCGCTCGGCTATAAGGCGCTTGAACGTTTCTATAACGTCGTACGAGCCTTTAAGATGGCAGGAACTGCCCACACAAACACTTAGTATCATATGAATCCTCTATAATATAAGATAAAGTTAAATTCGGAATTAATGTTTTGTGCGCAAGCGCACATTGATAAAATATAAAAATTACGGATTACGAGATGCGCTTATTAATTTAATAATGGCGCGTCAGCGCAATCCGTAATTCATAATTCCGCATTCCGAATTCCGAATTAATATAAGCAAACGTCAGCCCACTTGGCAAGCATTTCGCGCTCCTGCGGTTTGCCCTTGACCATTTGGGAAGCCGCGACGATAGGCAGCCAGTTTTGAACGTACTGCAAAGCGGTGTCCGCTTTCTTACAGAAGTTTTGAAGGTAAAACACCGCAGTTTTGGTATCGCCCGCAAGCATGAACAGCAGGTACGTACGCGCAGTGTCGGCGGAAGCGTTGCCGATAGTTGCGTGCGACCAGTCGATTACGCACGCGTCGCCGCTTTCCGTAATAATAACGTTGGACGGGTTAAAGTCGCCGTGGCACAGCTTATTGTGCTTGCGCATGCCGTCCAAACGCATTTGAAGCTCGTACCTTGTAGTGGCGTCCAGCCCCGACAGCTCTATCTTGCGCGTAAACTTGGCGTGTTGCTTGTTAAGCTCTGGCGCGGTAAGTCTGTGCATGGAAAGCTGGATATCGATGAGTTTAAGGATGTACTCGTCCTTCTTTTCGGGGTTTTCCTCTATCATCTTGGCAAGCGATTTACCTTCTACGTAGTCCATTACGATAGCAAGTCTGCCGTCGTCCAAACGCTTGACTTCGTGTACCTTAGGCACAAACAAGCCGGTCTCCTCTACTCGCGTTTGGTTGAGCACTTCGTTGAATATATCCGACTTTTTGTAGTCGGCGGCAAATACCTTGTAGCAAAGGTCGCCTTCTCTGTAAACCGTCTTATTGGGACGGGTTGCAATTTCGGTTAATGCCATAATTATTTACCCTCCTTTCCGTAGTAAGCGTTGAGATACATTTGCTTGATTTCGGCAATCATCGGATAGCGCGGGTTGGCGCCTGTGCATTGATCGTCGAATGCGTCGCGGCTCATTTGGTCGAGCGTCTTTAAGAACTGCTCTTCGGACACGCCTGCGTCCTTAATAGTTGCGGGCAAGCCAATTTCCTTGCGCAAATCTTCCAGCTTGGTTATAAGCTTTTCAAACTTCTCCTCGTCGGTCTTGCCCTTGATGCCTACCGATTCGGCAACGTCGGCATAGCGACGCAGGCACACGGGGTGGTCGTATTGCGGGAAGGTGCCTATCTTGGTAGGAGCCTCGACGGCGTTAAAGCGCATAACTTCGGGAAGAAGCAACGCGTTAGCCATGCCGTGCGGCAAGTGGTGGAAGGAGCCGAGCTTGTGCGCCATAGAGTGGCAAATGCCGAGGAACGCGTTTGCAAACGCCATACCCGCCATAGTAGCGGCGTTGGCCATTTTTGCGCGAGCTAATTCATCCGAACCGTTTTTGTACGCAGTCGGCAGGTAGTCGAATATCATCTTTATAGCTTCCTTGGCAATGCCGTCGGTGTACTCGCTGGACATTACGGACGCAATAGCCTCTAACGAGTGCACCATAGCGTCGTAGCCGGAGTTGGCGGTAAGGCCTTTGGGAATGCTCATCATAAGCGCGGGATCGCAGATTGCCATCTTGGGCAAAAGCTCATAATCGGCAATCGGGTATTTCATGCCAGTCGATTCGTCGGTGATAACGGCGAACGGCGTGACCTCCGAGCCGGTACCCGCGGTGGTCGTGATAGCGACAAAGTACGCCTTGTCGCCCATCTTGGGGAACTTGTATACGCGTTTGCGGATATCCATAAAGCGCATTGCCATATCCGCAAAATCGACTTCGGGATGCTCGTACAACACCCACATAATCTTGCCCGCGTCAAGCGCCGAGCCGCCGCCGAGCGCTACGATAGCGTCGGGTTCGAACGAGCGCATAGCCTCCGCGCCTTTCTTTGCCGAAGCGAGCGTCGGGTCGGGCTGAACGTCGCTGAACGTTGTGTTTACTATGCCCATCTCGTTGAGTCTGTCGCTTACGAGCTTACTGAACCCGCTCTTGAACAAGAACTCGTCGGTGACTATAAACACGCGCTTTTTGCCCATTTCTTTAAGCTCTTGCAAAGCGACGGGCATGCAGCCTTTTTTGAAGTAAACCTTTTCCGGCGCGCGGAACCACAGCATATTCTCTCTCCTTTTTGCTACTGTCTTGTAGTTTAACAAGTGCTTGACCGACACGTTTTCCGATACAGAGTTGCCGCCCCACGACCCGCAACCGAGTGTGAGCGACGGAAGAAGCTTAAAGTTGTAAATATCGCCTATGCCGCCTTGAGCCGCAGGCGTGTTAACAAGTATGCGGCAGGTCTTCATCAGGTCGCCGAAGCGCGAAATCTTATCCGCCGCCGAATATTCGTTAGCGTAAATGACGGATGTGTGTCCGTAGCCGCCGTCGGCTACAAGCTTTTCCGCCTTTTTGAGCGCGTCCTCAAAGTCCTCCGCCTTGTACATTGCAAGCACGGGCGAAAGCTTTTCGTGCGCAAACGGTTCGGCAAGCTCGACACTGGTTACCTCGCCCACCAATATCCTAGCGGTTTGCGGTACTTCGAAGCCGCAAAGCTTTGCGATAGTCGGCGCGGACTGACCAACTATCTTGGCGTTGACCGAGCCGTTTATAAGTATAGTGCCGCGAACCTTTTCCGTTTCTTCCTCGTTAAGGAAGTACGCGCCGCGGTAAGCCAATTCCTTTTTGAACGCATCGTACACGTCCTTCATTACTATAACCGACTGCTCGGACGCGCAAATCATACCGTTATCGAACGATTTGCTGTGCAGTACGGACGACGCCGCAAGCTCGATATTTGCCGAGCTGTCTATAATTACGGGAGTATTGCCGGGGCCTACGCCGACTGCGGGCTTACCCGAGCTGTACGCCGCACGAACCATGCCGGGGCCGCCAGTAGCCAAAATAAGGTCGCAGCCGCTCATGACCGCGCCGGACAAAGCGACGCTGGGCACGTCTATCCAGCCGATAATGCCTTCGGGCGCGCCCGCCTTGACGGCGGCGTCAAGTATGACCTTTGCCGCCGCAATCGTGCAGTTCTTTGCGCGCGGGTGCGGCGAGAATATAAGACCGTTTCTCGTCTTTAACGCGAGAAGCGCTTTGAATATTGCCGTGGACGTAGGATTGGTCGTGGGAACGATAGCCGCAATAACGCCTACAGGCTCTGCCAAAACCTCCACTCCGTACGAGTCGTCGCGGCTTACCACGTCACAGGTTTTAATGTCGCGATACGCGTTGTAAATGTATTCCGCGGCGTAGTGGTTCTTTATAACCTTGTCTTCCACAATGCCCATGCCCGTTTCGGTAACAGCCATTTCCGCAAGGTCGAGCCTTACTTTGTCGGCGGCGGTAGCGGCGGCCAAAAAGATTTTGTCCACCTGCTCCTGAGTGTACGTGGAGTACTTGACTTGCGCTTCCCTTACGCGCTTAATCAGCGCTTTAAGCGACTGTTCGTCTTGTACAATGAGTTCGTCCATAATACCTCCAAAAATGTATAGCCGTGCAAGCAAAAATCGCACGTATACAGTATATAATATTTGCCGTCGATTGTCAAGACGGATTAGGCAACTTATTACCAAACCGAAAAATATTTGACAAATCGGTACGCCAATTTAATATTTACTATTGCTTTTTGCCCGCCTTTATGCTACAATGATTTTATGGATTATAAAAGTATAGGCGGAATACAATCCTCGTCGCTTGTTTTGGGCTGTATGCGGATTGCAAATAAACTGCTCCCCGAAAACGAGCGGCTTGTTCGCCTTGCACTCGATATGGGAATAAACACGTTCGACCACGCCGATATTTACGGCGGCGGCGCGTGCGAGGAAATTTACGGAAAAATCATAGCGGCAAACAAAAGTTTGCGGGATAAAATGGTACTTCAAACCAAGTGCGGTATTCGCGGCGGATGGTACGATTTGAGCTACAATCATATAATAGAAAGCGTAAACGGCTCGCTAAAACGGCTTAACACCGACTATATAGATATTTTACTGCTGCACCGCCCCGACACGCTTATGCGCCCCGAACAAATTGCCAAGGCCTTTGACGAGCTGGAAAAATCGGGGAAAGTGCGCGTGTTCGGCGTAAGCAACTTTTCCTCCGCACAAATAGATTACCTGCAAAGCGCACTCAACCAAAAACTGCAAATCAACCAGCTGCAAATGAGCGCGGCGTACTGCCCTATCATAGACAGCGGCATAAACGCAAATATCGCAGGCTCATGCGACCGAGCGGACGGCATACTCGAATACTGCCGCAAGAATAACATAACCATTCAAACATACGGCACAATGCAGTGCTCGTTCACCGACGAAACGGGTTATTATTACAGCGGCGCGTTTTTGACCATGCATGCCAAAAAGAAGTATTTCGCGCTCAACTTTATGCTTGAAGGATTGGCGCAAAAATACGACACAACGCCCGAGGCGGTGGCTATAGCGTGGATACTTCATCACCCGGCTAATATGCAGGCGGTTATCGGCACGACGCTCGACAAGCACTTAAAGCTGTACGGCGGCTGCTGCGACGTACAGATAACCGATTACGAATGGTACAAGATTTACGAAGCTGCTGGACATACTTTGCCGTAAACTACAAATTATAATATAAAGGAAAAATATATTATGAGTTCTATTGGCTGCGCAATGAGCTGGCTTACACTGCTGTTAAAGTCAAGTACAAAATACAAAGAAATTTCCGCCGACCCCGCCCACAAGGCGACAACCTCGTATTTCGGCATATCCGCAATTATAGCGAGCATACTCACTGCGGGATTTATTTTACTGTGCGTGTGGGGCGTTATCGCGCTTATTAACGGAATGGATGACGCCGGTATCGGCGCACTGCTACTGTGGGCGCTTGTCGGTATAATAATCATATGCGCGATATTCATGTTTGCCGAATATATCTTCGGCGGACTGCTGGGCGTAATGTACCAATTCCGTTGCAACCGCCGTCCTATCTCGTGGATAGCGCTTATCGTGTTTTTGCTCACCGCCGCAGCGATGATTGTAGGACTGATTTTTATAGTCGACGCAACAGGCTTGTAAAAAACCGTAATTCAGTGAGGCGTATTATGGTAAAATTTGAAACCAAACTCAATGCCGATAGCACGAAACAACTCAATAAACATGCATTTGCACGTTTGGGTTGGGTAATGCTTATCTTTTCGATTTTGCTTATAGCAATCGGATTAGTTGGCTATTTTTTAGGCACAGACAATGAAGACAGAATTTTGGGTATTGCACTGGCAGTATTCGGGGTGCTTTTTGCTCCGCTTATTTGGGTAATTTCATTGATTGTGCAAAAAAATATTAATAAATCCGCCAAATATATTACAGACGAAACAGATGAAATTTACATATTCGACAACGATACATTATATGTAAAACAAGTCGGTAAGAACATGCAATCGGAATCTACGTATAGCTATGATTATTTGTATAAAGTTATGGAGAGCGCAACTCACTATTTTTTATATATATCCAAAATGCAATGTCATATCGTTCCGAAAAATTCCATTACGGAAGGCGACATAAACACGTTAAACGAATGTTTGCGGCAAAAGCTCGGTAAAAAATTCAGTATCAAGCGTTTTTAGCTAATAAGTATCAATTTATCATGTAATCATAAAAAGCGAAGAATTTTGAAATTCTTCGCTTTTTATATTCCCTATTGGAAACGCGCTTTAACGCGGCGTTTCGGTTTACATTATTCGTTTTATTACATTTGGCGAATGCCGAGGGTTGCGAGGAATTGCTCCAAGCTTGTGGGATCGATAGCGGTGGACGCGAGAATCTTTTCGCAAACCAAGTCCACTTCGTCGTGGATATTAAGCTTAGCTTCCAGCTTGCTCACCGTATTGCCGCCCTGCGCTTTCAAAAGGCGCTCAACCGTCTTTGCAAGCGGGATTTTGGTTTCCTTGTCGTAAGGCAGCGTGCCGTCCAAGTACAGCTGTGCCGTTTTGAGCTGTTCGGACAGCTTGTTGGGCAGTACGAAGTAACCCAAAATGTCGGTTATGGAAAGGGCGTCGGCTTTGATTTCCTCGTAGTCGGCGGCCATGCGCGGGCGTTTAAGTCCCGCCGAACGAAGCACTACGTCGAAGCAGTATTTGCCGTTAAGCTTGCGGCAAACAAGACTGACAAAGTTTTTGGTGCCGTCGTTTGCTATGCGCTCGTCCGAATAGCTTTTCCACGCGCTGATAAGCTTGTCGGCAAACTCGGTAATCTTTTCGAAATTGGAGTGCGAGAACCGAATTACGGTCGAGTACCAGTCCACCGTACCCATTTCCAAATACGGATACTCTTGTGATTTGAGCCGCGTCTTGAATCCCTGTTTAAGCATAGGCGTGGTGCGGAAGCCCGTTTTAAAGTGCTCATGCTCGGTGTTGAGTGCGCCGCCGTACGCGACAAGCGAGTCGCTGCACACAAAGCCGTCCGCGCCGACAAAGTCTGCGGCGTTGGCTAACTTTTGCACCGTGTCAAGTCCGCCCTTCATCGGCGTATGCTCGCCGCTTACAAGCACGCCGTGCTTGTCGAAGTACTGATGACGGGAGTAGCAGTAAGTCCACTCCTCGCCCGCTATATCGCACGTAACCGTACGCATATTGGCACGCGCGCCGAAGCCTTCGTTTTCGCGGCACAGCGGGCATTTGGGATACTTGTCCGTCTTTGCCTGCGGCATAACGTTGATTATTATTTCTATCTTACTTTTAAGCTCCTTGGCTTCCCAGCGGTCGTTTTTGGCGCACTCGTCGGGGTCGACGTAACCGCTCTTTACCGAATAGTCGTACAAAAAGTCGAACGCCTTTTGCTTGTTGACCGAATACGTATCGGCAAACAAATCGTTCACCTCGGACGGTTTGAGCATGATAGCATCCATAATTTCGGCTTTAAGCTGTGCTACGCCGTCCGCGCCTACAATATTCTGTTCGGTTGCGTACTGCAACAACGGCGCGACAAGCTTGTTGGGATTAGTCGCCGTATCAACTTCCTCGGCAGCTTCCATAGGCATAAAGTCGGCTATTTTGAGCAGCTTGCAAATACGCCGCGCAGCCTGTGCGCAATCCAGCTCGTCCAGCAACAAACAATTTTGTCCGTAAGCCAAAAGATTGGAAATTTCTTGATCTAACATAATATATTTCTCCTTGTTAATTTTAAGGTTGAATGACTGTTTAAACCTTGTCGATTGTTTGTATTATCTTTTTGAGACTCCTCGCTTCGCTCGGAGTGACAAGGGGTAAAAGTTGATTTTAAGGTAAAGTGACTGTTTTTACAATTTGTAATGGTTGCCGCTTTGCGGGCGGATGACGTCTATAAGTCCTTCGGTATCGAACACATTCCACGGAAACTCCGACGGAGGCAATGCGATAAACCTCAGCTTTTCGCCCGTTACGGGATGAGCAAACGTCAGCTTGTACGCCCACAGCGCGAGGTGCGGACTTTTGACCGCCTTATCGCCGCCGTACTTTACGTCGCCCACAATAGGGCTGCCCAGCGCTTTTAACTGTACGCGCGCTTGGTGCGACCTGCCGGTGATAAGGTTGACAGACACAAGCGACAATCCGTCGCGCTCGTCCAGCACCTTAATTTCGGACTCCGCTTTTTTTGCGCCCTCAAGCGTAGACGGCACTACCGTTACCATATTGGTTTTTTCGTCCTTGGCAAGGTAATGTTCTATCTTACCCTCGCGCGATGGTCTGCCGTTTACAACGGCAAGATAGGTCTTTTCAAACTCGCCGTCCGTGTCGCGTATTTGCTCGCACAGTCGCGACGCCGCCTTGCTCGTTTTGGCAAACACCATAACGCCGCCCGTAGGCCTGTCGAGACGGTGAACCATACCGAGGTACGCGTTGCCCTGCTTATTGTACTTTTCCACCAAATACTTTTTGAGCATTGTAAGCAAATCGGTATCGCCGCTGCTGTCGCCCTGCGTAGGCACGTTTTGCGGCTTTAAAACAACCAACAAATGATTGTCCTCGTACAAAACGGTTACGCCGTCGGGCTCGGCGGCTTGCGCGTCCTCGTCCTTGCGCTTACGCACAACGTCTTTAACGTCCAAGCGCAGCTTGATTTTTGTGGCGGGCTTGCCGCCGTTTTTTTCGTTGTCCTTTTCCACGGTTACTCCGAAAATTTAGCTTTTAATGTTTGTATATAACCCACTGCATCCACAGGGCAGAGCCACATTCTTTTGCTCCGTCGGCAAACACACCTCGTATGCGCAAACGTTGCCACCCTGCAAGTTGAGCGAAAGTATATTGGATATTGTTTGCGGTTGAAGTCCCGTCGTGTAGCTGTTTATCAAAAAGAATATCGGATTGTTCAGCACGCCTACCGTAAGCTTTACGAGGTCGAAAATATCGTCCTCCATTTTCCAAACCTCGCCGCCTGCGCCCCTGCCGTAGCTGGGCGGATCCATTATAACCGCGTCGTACGTTTTTCCGCGCTTTATCTCGCGCGCGACAAACTTTTTGCAATCGTCTATTATAAAGCGAGTGTTGGCGGAGTCCACGCCGTTTAGCTTGCAGTTGAGCATTGCGCGCTCCACCATACCCTTTGCCGCGTCCACGTGCGTTACGTGCGCGCCATGCTTTGCCAGCACCGCCGTCGACGCGCCCGTGTACGCAAACAGGTTGAGTATTTTTATCTGCTTGCCACGTGCCGCGTATACGTCCACGATTTCGGACATTTTAGCCCAGTTTACCGCCTGCTCGGGGAACAGCCCCGTGTGCTTGAACCCCGTCGGCTTTACGTAGAACTTGCAATCACGCCACGATATTTGCCACTCGTCGGGCATAGACTTGTTGACTATCCACCTGCCGCCGCCCGCCCTGTCACGCTCGTACCGAGCGTGAGTATCGAACTTTTTGTAATCGACGGTAGCGTGCCAAATCGCCTGCGGATCGGGACGGAGCAGCATTATGTCCTTCCACAGCTCCAATTTGAGTCCGTCGCCCGTGCCGAGTATTTTATAGTCTTTCCAATCGGGCGCTAACATTTTTCTACGGCAAACCTCGCGTCGTGACCGTTTATGTCGGCTTGCTCGCCGTCGCCGGTAAGCTTATTCACTTCGAGCGCGAGCGTGACCTTGGCAATGCGTTCGCCGTGCGCCTTGAACACGCTTTCTATAAATTCGTCGCCCGCATAGTACAGCTTAATTCTGTCGGTGACGTCGAATCCGTTGTTCTTGCGCATTGTCTGAATTTTGGATATTATCTCGCGTGCCGCGCCCTCAATAAGCAACTCGTCGGTAAGCGTTACGTCAAGCGCGACAGTCATATCCAAATCGCTCTCTACCGAATACCCCTCGGCGCCGCGCGTCGCTATAAGCATGTCATCCTTGGTAAGCTCTACCTTGTTGCCGTCAACCTCGAACGTATAGGTATTGCCCGCAAGCGCGGTGCGTGCCGCGGTATCGCCGTTTTCGGCAAGGTGCGTGCGTATAGCGCCGACAAGCTTGCCGTACTTAGGTCCGACCGTTTTGAGTTGCGGCTTGACCTCGTAGCCTGTAAGCTCGCTCGCCCCGCCCGCCACAACGTCTTTAACGTTAAGCTCGTCGGCAAGGATATCGGCGTACTCGAACGGGAAGTCGCCAGCAACGATAACGCGCGACAGCGTTTGACGGTTTTTAATGCCGCTCTTATTGCGCGCCGCTCTGCCCAGCTCCGCCGCCTTAATTACCCTTTCCATATCGGCGGAAAGCTTGGCGTCTATCATCATTTTGTTGACTTTGGGGAAGTCTGTCATATGCACCGAAATAGGCGCATTCTTATCTACACTGCACACAATATTGCAATAGATTTCCTCGGATATAAACGGAACGTACGGCGCGGATATGCGGCACAGGGTATTGAGCACTGTGTACAGCGTGTAGAACGCCGCCGTTTTGTCATCCGACATACCGCCCACCCAGAACCGTTCGCGGCAACGGCGCACGTACCAGTTGGAAAGCTTTTCGGTATAGTCGGCAATCGCTCGCGCCGATTCGTACAGCTTGTACGCGTTAAGGTCGCTGTCAACCTTTTGCACAAGCTCGTTCAGCTCGGAAAGCGCCCACTTGTCCATAAGCGAGTATTTGACCTTTTTGCCGTCCACCTTTGTGGGGTCGAAGCTGTCTATATCGGCGTACATTACGTAGAAGGCATAGGTATTGTAAAGCGTGCCTAAAAACTTGTTTTGCGATTCTGTAACCGCACGCATATAAAAGCGTGACGGCAGATACGGCGCCGAGTTTGTATAGTAATACCACCTTACGGCGTCGGCGCCCGTTACGTCGAGCACCGACCACGGATCTACTACGTTACCCAAATGCTTGGACTGCTTTCTGCCCTGCTCGTCGTTTACGTGCCCGAGCACCAAACAGTTTTTGAACGGCGCTTTATTAAACAACAGCGTGGAAATAACGAGCAACGTGTAGAACCACCCGCGCGTTTGGTCGACCGCCTCCGAAATGAAATCGGCGGGGAAGGTTTTTTCAAACACGTCCTTATTCTCGAATGGATAGTGGTATTGCGCAAACGGCATAGAGCCCGAATCGTACCAGCAGTCTATAACCTCGGGCGTGCGGTGCATTGTGCCGCCGCAAGAGCATTTGTACGTCGCGCCGTCAACGTACGGCTTGTGCAGCTCTATGTCGCCTTTTATGCCGCACTTTTCTTTAAGCTCGGCTTTGCTGCCTATCGCTTCGGTCTTGCCGCAATGATCGCATACCCAAATGGGCAACGGCGTGCCCCAAAACCTATCGCGCGACAAGCCCCAGTCGATTACGTTTTCCAAAAAGTTGCCCATACGCCCGGTACCGATGCTTTGCGGATGCCAGTTGACCGAAGCGTTGTTCTTTATAAGCTGATCCTTGACCGCCGTCGTCTTGATAAACCACGTGGAGCGCGCGTAGTACAACAGCGGCGTATTGCAACGCCAGCAGAACGGATAGCTGTGCGTTACGGACGGCGCAGACAAAAGCAGTCCGCGCTTTTTGAGGTCTGCAATAATATCCTTGTCGGCGTCCTTGCAGAACTTGCCTTCCAGCCATTGCGGCTCGGTAAACCTGCCGCGCTCGTCTATTGTTTGAACAAACGGAAGTGCATTAGTCCTGCCCACACGCGCGTCATCCTCGCCGAACGCGGGCGCTATATGAACGATACCGGTACCCTCGGTGAGCATTACGTATCCGTCGGCGACTACCTTGTAGCAATCGGCGTTGCCTGTGTACGTAGCGAACAGCGGTTCGTAATGCACGCCCACAAGCTCGCTGCCCTTGACGGTTTTGAGTACCGTATAGTTTTCGAAATGCTTATTCGCAAGCTCTTTTGCCAGTACGTATTTTTGTCCGTCGGCCTCGATAAGCACGTAATCGAACTCGGCGTTTACGCACAGTGCTACGTTGCTTGGCAACGTCCACGGCGTGGTAGTCCACGCAAGCAGCTTGCAACCGCCCTCGTAATTTGTATTAAACCCGACGACTGCGGTGCGCTCGGTTACGTCTTTATATCCCTGCGCCACCTCGTGCGAGGAAAGCGCCGTGCCGCAGCGCGGGCAATACGGAACGATTTTGTGTCCCTTGTAAATGAGCCCTTTGTCGAAAATGGTTTTGAGCGACCACCATACCGATTCGATATAATTGTCGTCGTACGTTACGTACGGCTTGTCCATATCCGCCCAGTAGCCTACGCGATCGCTCATGCGCTCCCATTCGGCCTTGTACTTCCATACGCTTTGCTTGCACTTGCCGATAAACGGCTCTACGCCGTACTTTTCTATATCCTGCTTGCCGTCGATATTTAGCGACTTTTCCACTTCCAGCTCGACGGGCAGACCGTGAGTGTCCCAACCCGCCTTGCGCAGCACGTGCTTGCCCTTCATCGTGTGAAAGCGCGGAATGATATCCTTCATAGTGCGCGTGAGAACATGCCCCACGTGCGGCTTGCCGTTTGCCGTGGGCGGGCCGTCGTAAAACGAAAACTCGTCACCGCCCTCGCGTAACTGTATGCTCTTGTTAAAAACGTCGTTTTCCTTCCAGAATTCCAGCACGCGTTTTTCCATGCCGACCGGATTGTAACTCTCTACCTTTTTATACATAATTTATCACCAACTAAAAAGTAATTTTCAATGAAAAAACGAGCCCGACAAATGTAACAAATGCGGCAAACGCATACGTTATGGGATTTGTCGGATTATAAGATAACCTATACGCGCCAAGCGTCTTTGTCACCTTAGTTCCGCTCATATTTGTATTTTAACACATATACCTTTTAAGGTCAATCAAATTGCCAACAAAATTATTTCCTTAATTCCGAATTCATAATTCCGAATTCCGAATTACTATCCATATCCTTGACAAACAAGCACAATAGCGGTATAATATTTGTAATGCAAGACACGAGAGATATACGCTCAATATGTATGAACTGCTTTGCCACCCTCGACCCGAGGACGCGGATATGCCCGCGGTGCGGCAAGCGCGGTGACGATCCGTCGCCCATAGGCGCATTGCCGCTTAGGACAATGCTGTCGGGCAGATACATCGTAGGCGCGCCGCTTGGACGCGGCGGGTTCGGCATAACGTACAAGGCGTACGACATGTACACCTCGTCTTGCGTTGCCATAAAGGAATTCTTCCCCAAAGGCTACACCAACCGCCTACCTCATACCAGCGTGGTGGAAATAGGCACCGGGGAAAACGCCAAGGCGTTCAACTACTGGCTTACGGCGTTCATACAGGAAGCCAAGGTGCTTACGTCCATAAAGCACCTCGAAGGCATTGTAAGCATATTGGACTTTTTCCTTACCAATAACACGGCGTATATCGTTATGGAATACCTTAACGGCATGAGCCTGCACCGCTTTATCAACGGTCGCGGTGGCAAGCTGCACATGACGGAAACGCTCAACATTATGCGTTCGGTTATAGAAACGCTGTTAAGGCTACACCAGCACGGCGTTATACATAAGGACATTTCGCCCGAAAACATTCAAATCGTCGACAACCGTATGATAAAGCTTATCGACTTCGGTGCGGCGTCCATTTACACGCAAAACGTACAAAAGCCGTTCTTCGTTCTCAAAAAGGGCTACTCGCCTTTGGAACTGTACACGCAAGGCGGAAGCCAAGGCCCGTGGACTGACATATACGAGCTGGGTGCGACCATTTACACATGCTTAGTAGGCAATCCCCCGCCCGAAGCGACCGAACGCAGGCTGAACGACAAAATGATCCCGCCGTCGGCGCTGGGCGTCAAAATACAGCCTGTGCGCGAGCGGACGCTGTTAAAAGCATTATCCGTCTACCCCAAAGACAGATACTCCAATATAGCCGCCTTCCAGCAAATGTTTTACGGCGAGTTTATGCCGAACACGTTTGTACACACAAGACCGCAAAGTTAAACAAAACAACCGCCTGACGGCGGTTTTTTGTTGCAGTAAATATTATAGATAAAAATGATTAGCCAAATATCGGTATCGTATACTGCGTTATATGACCAAACACAAAACGTACTTATAGTACAAGGATTTCACAAATCCGCAATCCTTAGTAAGTGCAGCATGTACTGTTTCTATATACCACAGAACAAACGCGCGCTCGTTTGCGGCCACGTCATGCTCGCCGTACACACAGCGTTCCGCAATGCGGATAAACCGTGCAGTACCGCCTTCCGGCACACCCAATTTTTCGAGCGTCGCGCTGTCAAAGCCGCCGAAATGCTTGCAGTCTTCCGTTACTATCTTGTACGCGGCACGACCGAAATCTTGTCCGTCGGCGCTAAGCATTTTGCGGCGCTTTATTCGCACTAAGCTCCTACGCACGACAAACAGCAGCACGATTGCAACAAATACCGCAATGACCGATACAATCGGCACCATTATCCTAAGCGCCGTCAAAAGCACGGGAGTGCCGACATTGCCCTCTACGGGGTCGGTCGGAATAATAATCGGTATATCCGGAGTGGGCGGAGTTTCGGTAGGTATTTCGGGCTCCTGCTGCGGAGGATTGGACGGATGCGCGTCCGTTCCGTTCGGATCGGTCGGATCGACGGAAAAATCGGGTGCTTGCTCGCTGAAAAACGTAGGCGTAACTTCTATCGGCAACCAGCCTATGCCGTCAAAATAGACTTCCGTCCATGCGTGCGTTGCGTCGCCCGTGACCGTTATGGTTTGCGTTTCCTGCGTCTCCTCGTCTCCGTCGAAATACACGGAATATCCTTCCGCATAGCGCGCGGCAAAGCCGAGCGCACGGAACATACATGTAGCCGCGGAAGCAAAGTACGCCGCATTAGCGTTGCTTATATTTCCGCCGAAAAAGTCTGTTGCAAACGATTTACCCACTCCGTCGCAATTATCGGCATACGTAAACGCATCAAGAAAATACGAGCGTATAAACTGCGTTGCGGTATTGACGGAGTTTGTTTCAAAGTCACCTATAACGCCCTGCACAGCGACTTCCGTATCATGGTCAAGACCGAGATAGGTTTCGTATACGAACGCCCTATACTGACCTTCCAGCTTTATATATTCGTTCATTTTTTCGGAACGGTCGGCGTCCGACAGTATCCACGCTGCTTGCGTAACGCGCTCCCCGCTCTCGTCGGGAGCGAACACTGTGTAAGAATACGTTTTGGGCGACGTTATCGAGCCGCGTAGGCCCATATCGTAGTATGCCGTTCCGACGGAATACTCGCTAAGAGTATACGGCACGTAAATGTATCTACGGTCGGCAGACACGTTTTCTACCGTAATGCCGTATTTATTGTTGCGCTTGCACAAATCGGAATATGCGGCATACTGCGTTGTCGGCAAACCACCCTTGGCAATATAATCAATCAATCCTTGATATCCGTTTTCCACGTAAGCGTTTTTATCGGTCGCGCTCCACTCCGAACCGTTGAGATCGCTACCTACAAAACCGCGTAAATACAGCTTGGACGTCAGTCCGCTCAGCGTAACCTTTAACCGTACTTCCGATGACGAACGCATCCCCGACGAATCCGAAAGCTTACCGCTAGGCATACTCTTTCCGTACGCGGCGTTCTCGAACGCTTCCGTAACCGAATTACCGAAGTTGTCCACCGCTTTGCTCCCTGTATAGAAGTAGCACGGCAAAGTAGCAAGCATAACGACGGCGATACAAACAAGATAACTGCAAAGCGCCCTAACGGTAAACCCGTTATGCACCGCCATCAAGCAAACGTAGACCACTACAAGCAAAACGATAACGAAATACTGCGGCGACATTCCCATAAACAATAATGCCAATACCACGGGCGCCGACACACAAATATACACGTACGCTTTTTTTATCGCGAACAACGAAAACTCGGCAAACCATGCGGCTATTACCGCCGCAAACAGGAATGACGTGCCGAAACTCTCATCGGCAACAAACACTTCAAAGCCGAAATGCCGCGAACTGTTCATTGTACGAACAGCAGCATTAAAGAACCCGAGCAATCCGTTTTTGAATATATCAAAGCCCACCGATACGGCAAGTCCGGTAAACACTGCCACAACGCCGAGAACGTAATACTTGGCCCGTTTTTTGTCGGCGAGCAGCGCCGTAGCAACGGTAACCGCAACGCCGATAGGCAGCGCGGCATAGTAAGCGGCGTTAAACGGCAATGCCGTAATAAGCGATAAATACAGCGCGCCAAACGCGGCTATGATAAACACCACGCCCAATGCCGTTTTGGTACTCCGATTGGATACCGCTTTTACAATTGTCATTTTAACCGATTTTTTCATGCCGTAATCCGCCCTTCGTCAAATGTTGCATGCCATAAGGGCGTCGTGAATATTGTCGTACGGAATATTTATCACCCGTACGCCTTGATCATTAGCTTGGCCGAAGCCGTTGCCTACTTCTATCGCGGTGATTTCCGCGTTTGCCACTTCTTTAAACTCTTCGTAATTTACAACGGACGATACAAAAATAATTTTAGTAAACACGGCGCACGCAGCGGTACGCGACAGATAGAACATGTTCTCCTCGTTGCCGTTGTTTACCTTTACGCTCATAAGCTTGCCGACTGTGCGCACAAAGGTATCGCTGTCGACCACCTCCGAGCTTTCGAAAACGCCGTCGTCAAACCAGCCCACGCTATGGAAATAGCCCGTCGTTTTAAGCGCATTGGATATAGAAACCGCCACGTCGAGCACGCCGTTAAGCTGCTCGTCGGTCGCAGACGTGCCGAACTTGTTGCGGCTCATATCGACGAGTATAAGCGTGCGGCGGTCGTCGGTTGCGCCGAACTCCTTGGATTTGAGTATGCCGAACTTACCCGACAGCTTCCAGTGTACGGCATTGGGCGGATCGCCCGGCGCGTAATCGCGCACGTTGAACACCTCGGTAATATCCCCACCCTTTTTGGGCAACGCGGTATCGCCGAAAACGGTATCGCTTCCGTTTTCGCCCATATTTACGGCAACGTCCTCGTACAGCATAGGCGAAACTATCGCCTCGGCAAAAACCGGACATCTCATCTTGACCGAAAATATGCCGAATACTCCTATAAGCTTTATTGCGTCGCACTTAACGCAAATTCTACCCGAGTCGGCGCCGTTATAATCGAACACGTGCGACGCGTACGACAGGTCTTTTATAATAAAGCTTTTGTATTCGGTCTTGTGGAAAGTAGTGTTTTCTATCGCAACCGTTACCTTAATGCAACCCACGAAAAAGCGAGGCTTGACGCTTGCGCGCATCGTCAGCTGCAACGTTCCGCCGCGTATACACGAATCGCGCACGGCCAAGTCGAAGCGCACGGACTTGCACGCCAACAAAATCATTACAAGCGAAATATGCGGAAATGCCAAAAGGCACACGAGAAAGAACAGCGTAATTTCGTTGTTGACAAAAACAAACGCCGCCGATACCGTGAGCAACATTATAATATATATAACACGCTTTGCCGCCATAGTCAGCCGTATCCTACTTCCCTGTTTATTACCGTTACACTATCGTCGGCACTTTGGTCGATTCAAGAACGCCTTCCAAAATGTTGCGCGTTGTCATACCTTCGAGCTTAGCACGCGGGCGCAAAATTATTCTGTGCGCGCACACGTCGCAGAACACTTCGCGAACGTCGGCGGGCGTAACGTAGTCACGCTCCGAAACAACGGCGCAAGCACGTACCATACGCGACAATGCCAAAAGTCCGCGCGGGCTTACTCCCAGCTCGATTAGCGGATGGTTTCTCGTCGCTTCGCACAACGCCACCAAGTATTTAAGAATGTCGTCCGACACGTTTATCTGCCCGATGTAGTTTTGAATTTCCACAAGGCTGTCGCGGTCGACTATCTGCTCCAAACGATCCAACGGGTCGCTGCTTTGATGCCTGCGCAATATTTCCACCTGCTCCGACGCGTCGGGATAGCCGATAGACATCTTTATCATAAAGCGGTCAAGCTGCGATTCGGGCAGTGGCTGCGTTCCCGCCGAACCTATCGGGTTTTGCGTAGCAATGCAAATAAACGGACTGGGAAGTACATGCGTAACGCCGTCCACCGTAATCTTGTTCTCTTCCATCGCTTCCAAAAGCGCCGACTGCGTCTTTGCCGACGCACGGTTAATTTCGTCGCCCATAAACAGGTTACATACGATTGCGCCCTGCTTATAATCGAACTCGCCCGTTTCGGAATTGTAAACCGTAAATCCCGTTATATCGGAAGGCATGGTATCGGGCGTAAACTGCACGCGCTTAAAATCGAGTCCCAAAGTCTTTGCAAACGCCAATGCAAGCGTGGTTTTTCCAACGCCCGGCGTGTCTTCGAGCAATACGTTACCCTTGGCATACACCGCCATAAGCACCTTTCTTATAACGTTGTTTTTGCCGATAATAACGTTGCCGATTGCTTCGATAATCTCTTCCGACTTCTCGATAATCATATGTTCAAGTCTCCTTGGATTAATCCGGAAGTTCTCGTTCCGGTATTTGTTGGTATAAAATGGGTGTGCCGTCTTCCAGATAGAACCACTCATAACCGTTGTAGTCTATGGTGGGCGGCACGGCACTGTACAATGAGCGGATTATGCCGAATCCGTGATTGTTGTAATATCCGCCGCTTTCCTTGTCCTTGCAGCCCAGCGTAATAAACACGCTGTTTTTGCCCAAGCCCGAAAGCAAATTCGTAAGCTCCGCTATCGTCATTTTGTAGAACGTGAACTCTATGCCGAACTGACCGTTAAACGCAAAGTCGCCTATGCTTTTAAGATTGCCGTAAAACATAACTACTTTGAGCGTATCGCAGAACCTATTGTCGCTGTCGAAGTTAAGACTGCTGTTGGCGTCGAACGCAAACGCATACGCGCCGATGCTTTCCAGCGCCTCCGAGCAGTACAGCTTTTCGATACCGCGACACTCGTAAAACGCATAGTCGCCTACCGTCCTTACGGTGTTGGGCATAACCACGCTAGTCAGAGTCTTGTGATACGAAAACGCGTAGTCGCGAATATCGGTAACGCCGTCCTTAATATCAAGCTCGGTCATGCCGTTATTGGCGGCGGCAAGTATAAGCGATTTTCCGTCTTTGGAATAGAGAATATTATTCTCAGCCGTAAAGTACGGATTGTCCTCGCTGACCGTTATCGTTTCGAGCGATTGCAAAAGCGCGAACGCCGTAGAATCCAAATGCCTTAATCCGCTTCCGATATGCAACGAAACTATTTTGGAGCAGCCGCTAAACGCTTTTTCGCCTATCGTCGTAACGCTGTCGGGAATTACTATCTCTGTCACCGAAGCATTGTTCATAAACACGGCGGAGTCTATTTGGGTAATACCGTCTTTGATGTTTATATTCTTGTTCAAGCCCAAATACATGACAAGCGTATCGCCCATATACACAAGGTTGCCGTCGGACGAGTACGTTTTGTTTTCCTCTGCAATCTCGAAGGTTTTAACTGCCGTGCAGCTGAGCAGTATGCCAGCGCCTATGTGCGTTACGGTGGAAGGCAGATATACCGAGCTAAGCTTGGTCGAGCGGTAGAAAGCCGCCTTGCCGATATTTTCCACACCCTCGTTCAACGTAGCGGAAGTCATAACGGTTTGATAATGCAGTGCGTACGGCAAAACTATGCGCGTAGAATCGGCCGCCGTAAACGACTTGTTTGCATACGCTATCGGCACAGTATACAAAACCGCGCCCTCGCCGTAATCTATACCGCAAGCGCTGCGCCCGTACAGCACGCCGTCTATCGATTTAAAGTATTGGTTGCCCTCTGCAACGAGTATCTCTTTCAGCTTAGTGCACGTGTATACGGCAACCTCGGCGGCGTCGAACGTCAGTCCGTCGCTAAGATACGTATAGTTGCCGAAGTCCTGAACGTTAGCGCCCAGCGTTAAGCTTGTAAGTCCGCTACACGACATAAACGCTTGTCCGCCTATATGCTTTACCGAATCGGGTATTACCACATTGACAAAAGCTCTGCATTGCTGGAACGCGCGATACCCGATGGATTCCACGCCGTCCAGATTGATATCGGCAAGCGCGTAGCAACCGGCAAAAGCCTGATCGTCTATATCCGTTACATTGCCGAGTACGACCGTTTTAAGCGTAGTCGCCAAATAAAAACAATTCATCGGTATAGTCGTTATACGATCGGGAATAACTATCTCCGTAAGCTTGGAGCTACGGAAACAATTTTCGGACAAGCTTGTCAACCGATCGCAAACTGAAAGGTCTATACCTGTAAACACGGTAGACGCAAAGGCGTACGATCCTAACCGCCTAAGCGACTTGGACAGCTTGATTTCCGTCATGCCGGTGCCGTAATATCCGTAAGAACCGATAGTTTCCACAGTATCGGGCAGCGTTACGGACGGCAACGCCTTGCAGTTGCGGAAAGCGTTCGGCCCGATATTGACCAGCCCCGCGGGCAGCGCTATCGACTCCAATTTGGCGCAATCTCTGAAAATGCCGGAAGGCAAAGTGTGCTCGTACTCGTCGCCGTCGTCATCGACAAAAGTGACGTCGGGCAAGCCGACAACGGTAGTGAGCGACGAGCAACCGTAAAACACGGTGGAACCCATCTTTTTGAGCGTAGACGGGAAGGTTATTCTTTCGAGCGATTCACAGCCCGCAAATGCGGAGCTGCCTATGCTTCTCAATTCGTTGCCGAGGTTTATCGAGGTAAGCGAGGTGCAGCGACCGAACACGTCGCCCGCTATACCGACGGTACCGGGTATCAACGTGTATTCGGTGATACTCTCGTCCAAGATCATGCTCAAAATATATTTGCCGCTGTCGGCGCCGTCGAGCATGATATACTGTGCAATCTTGCCGTCGGTAAACGACTGCATTTTGGAATCGAAAAACGCGCCCGTCTTTATCGTCTTTACATGCTCCAAGCCCTGCACGTCGGCTATTTGCGAGTGCGCAAAGCAATAGTGCTGCAACGTAACTACGTTTTCGGGTATCACCAAATCGCTTACCCGCCAGTACGTGCACGAATAGCTGCCGATTACGGCAAGCTCGGAATGGAAATCGGTATTCTTGTTGTTAGCCGGCATAAAGTGCAGCGTCGAGTAATCCTTGGAATACAACGCGCCGTTGTATGACGCGTAAACGGTGTTGCCCGAATTAACGGTTATCGTTTCCAAATCGCCCGAATCGTAGCCGGACAAAAACGGCACGTCGATATTGGCCGTAGACGGAATATCCAAGGTCTTGAACGAGCAGCCCTCGCCGAACAGCTCGGCCATATTTATGTATGTAACGCCCTCGGGAACGTGCACGCTGTCGCCGCTTCCGACGTAGCCCGAAAACACTCGCCTGCCGCTGTTATCGTACGACAGTTTAAGATCGGCAAACTCCTCGTCCGAAAGATAATGCGCGTGGAAGTCTATTACCCGTTCGTTGCCGAACACCGGCGGAGCAAGCGTGTACAAACCCGTCGCGCGGTTTCCTGCCGAATCGAACCAGCCGTCAAAGCGCATTGCTCTGTCGGCGTCGTATTCGCGCATCACCTCGTCGGTGGAAAAATTGCATTGTATAAGATTGACCCACACGGCAAGTCCCAAAGTGTCTGTCAGCTGCGCCGACGCTTTTACCGTTTGGTACAGTTCTTTATAATCTTCATCCAAATACAGATTAGCTGTATAATCGTTTACGTCGTAATAGATATAATTGACCGCGCCATTGTACGCTATGCGTATCTGCTTGTTAGAACCGACGTTTTCAAGATTGAAGCTGTCGTACTCTACTTCCCCGCTTTGCAACGCCTTTGCCGTGACCTTGAACTCGCTTCCGTCCTCGCCGGTAAACGTGCAGCCGCAGCGCTCTATTACGTCGAGCTCGTCTATTTCCATGCCCAATGCAAAGCTAAGCCTGTTGCGTTCTATAAACAATACTTCGTTTTTTGTAGGATCGGGAACGGGACGGTTGTCGGAATATCTTACCGTTGCGCACGCCGCAAGCACGACGGCGCAAAGCGCAATCGTGACACAAGCGATTATCCAAACAAACCAATTCCGCTTCATTCGTTACACCTTATTCTTAGCCTGTTTTTCGGCTATAACTGCACCTGCCGTCTTTCTAAGCGCGTCAAAGTCGACAGGCTTGGAAACGTGTTCGTCCATGCCCGCTTCCTTGGATAACGCTATATCCTCCACAAACGCGTCCGCAGACAGTGCTATAATAGGCACGCTTTCGGCGTCGCCCTTACCGCTTGCACGCATAGCCTTTGCGGCGTCCCTGCCGTTAAGCCTGGGCATTTGGATGTCGAGCAAAATCAAATCAAACGTATGCTCGGGGCGTTCCATATAAATATCCAACGCTTCCTGTCCGTCGTTTGCCAGCGTGACGTCCGCGCCCTCGCTGGAAAGTATTTCGACGGCGATCTCGGCGTTGACCTCGTTGTCCTCGGCAAGAAGTATTTTGCAACCCTCGAAGGAAAAGTCGTCGCCCGACACCTTTTCCTCATGCTTAATAGGTTCGGAAAGGTCTTGCTCGACGTCCGCAATCGGCAACGACAGGAACACCGAAAAATCGGTACCCTTGCCGAGTACGCTGTCGACAACTATATTGCCGCCCATAAGCTGCACTATGCTGTCGCAAATGGCAAGACCGAGACCGGTGCCGCCGTAGTGGTGCGCCGTGGACGCCTCCTCCTGCTCGAAAGGCCGCATTATCTTGCGAATGTTTTCGGGCGCTATGCCCTTGCCCGTATCGCGCACGCGTATCAAAATCTGCGCCTTGCCGCCTATGTTGTCCAACTGCTTAAACGTGACGTCTATCTTGCCGCCCGCTGGCGTAAACTTGTTGGCATTGGAAATAAAGTTGGTCACAACCTGCGTAAGCCGCATTTCGTCGGCAATCAAATACCGCGCGGTAAAATCTACCGTTTCCACGTTGAACGCGATACCCTTGCCGGTAACCATGCCGTTGAACATGTTTCTTATCTTTTCGGCAAACGCAAAAATATCGAAAGTGGTATTAAACAAAAGCATCTTCCCGCTCTCAAGCTTGGATATATCCAAAATATCGTTAATCATGCTGAGCAGGAACACGGACAAGTCTCCGGCGCGCGCCAAATACTCTCCCGCCTTTTCGGGGTTTTTAATGTTCATACGCGCCAATTCCATCATACCCATAACGCCGTTCATCGGCGTGCGGATTTCGTGGCTCATGCTCGAAAGGAAGGACAGCTTGCCCGCCGCCTCGCCGAGCGCCGCATCCAGCGAGGTGCGAAGATCTTTCATCTCCTCCGCTTGTTCGGTAACGTCGTAAATCAAAAACGCGTCGTACTGTTTGCCGTCGCGCTCTACCCTGGCCGCCTGCGCAATCGCGTGCTTAGCCGTACCGTATTCGAATTCCGTCGAGAATACACCCTCGCCGTTCCATTGCGTATAATTATGCGTAAACGCGCGCCAAGTCTTTTTGCCGACGCTTTTTGCTATCGTCATTAAATCCAAAGAAAGTTTTTCGGCGTCAATACCGAAAAACTCTACCGTGCTTTTGCTTATGTATATCGGCGTGGCCGATTGTGCTTCGACTATCAAAAACGCCGCGTTTGCAGCATTGCCAAACACGTCTATAAACATTTGCTCGCTGTCTTTAACCGCGTCGATACGCGCCGCCCGCTCGTTTATTTTGATCTTTTGCGAGCGCACGTAAAAGCACGCAATCGTCACTATTGCCGCCGCGATAAAAAACAAAACTAAACTGTACGCTACGATGTAGGTTATCATTTCGTGCTCCGAATGCGAAATTTCCCACAAGGTGGTGATGATATCGGTTATATTATACTACATATTAGGTGTATTGTCAATATAATTCGATATTTTTTCGACATAATACAACACCCCTTTTTATTCGCACAATTCACAAAAAACGCTTGATTTTTGCGCGCAAATGCCGTATAATAACTGTACTGCGCTAGACGGAGAGGCAGCGGCACTCTGTAACCTACAATCCGCTATAGATGGGTCGAACGCCGTCCTCGGTTTGCGTATGGGAGGACAGTTGCCGTTAGGTGATGTTGATACTAAGGTCTTGTGCAACGTCTGCTTGCGAACCGTGTCAGGGCTTGACCGCAGCAGCACTAAACAAGAAGTGGCGTGTGCCACAAGGTAGCTTTAGCGGAGTCAACCGACGGAGAAACGCTTCGGTGCGTATTATCAAAGACGGTGCGCAGTTTCAAAACCCGACGAACACAAAAACGTGTTGGTCGGGTTTTGAGTTGCAAATATTTTTAGGAATTATCTTGTGCCGTACAGCGACCGCGCTTCGGCATATTCGGCGGCTGTGCGCAATCTTGAAACCTCAGCTGTGAGCGCCGAGCTGTTTTCGTTCGCCTTTGCAAGCAAAGCGTTGCTCATGCTTTGTTGCGTAGTCAGTTGTGCCATATAGCTGTTGTTTGCCGCAATGCCGTTGCTAAGGCTTTGCATGTGTCCAGCAATTCTATCCCCTTGCAAAACGACCAGCTCACCGAGTATACCAAAACACCTCGTCATCTCGCTTTGCAGTCTGCGCAAGCCTGTGTTAATCGACTTACATATTTCTTGCCCCGCCGTGTTGACAGCCTCGACTATGCGTTCGGTACGCCGCTCGCCGTCCACCACCTGCAACGCCTCTTTCATATTTTCCGCACGCCGCGTTTCCAAGGCGTAAATCAATATGTCGGTATTTTCCCAATCGCGCGGGTCAATTAAATCCCCAAACGAATCTTCAAGAGCGTTTATCATAACAAGCCCCGCAACCGCGTGTTCAGTGGCTTTTTTCTTTTCCTCAGCTATATGCTTGTCAGCTGCCAACGTATCTCTATCCATTTGCTTTCGTTGCTCTATCACTTTTGACTTTGCAACAGCTATCGCGTTCTGATGAATAGGTATACTATTTTGCAAATCAACAATATCTGTACGGGCTTTTTTTCTTTCACGATAAGAACACTTATAAATGTATTCATTTGATAGGCTCAAAAGCGCAAACATTCCGCCGCCTGAAATAAATCCCGCTACTATAAGAATCCAAAACCAACCAAAATCTATCCAACCAATTAACGGCTCCCACAATCCAGGTAATGCCTCACGTGGCTCATAAATAATGCCATGAAGTATAAATTGCGCCACCCCAACAAAAAACAAATACACTCCGCCAAGAGCAATACAAAGAATTATCGTATCAAGAATTACACGAGGAATTATTCCGACACTTTTAGCTTTTTTCTGTAAATCAAATATTTTTTTCGGAATGTTGTCCAATTTTTTCTGCTCGTTTTCGAGGTTATTTTCCTCTTTTACTACTCTATCGGCAGCAATTTCCATAACTCTTTTCTTATTATTTTTTGCATCGCACATAATCCCGTCCGCGGTTTCCTTTTCCCGAGCGACGACGGAAAGTCCTGCGCGCAACGCGTACAGCCGCCCTATCGTTTCATCCTTTTCGCTAAGCCCGATTTTGTCTTGCCCTACCGCCATATTTTCCTCCGTAAATATACTTGCAATCTTTTGCATATAATATCACACCGTTTGGTGTAATGTCAAGGATATTACGCCATACGGTGTAAAATTGTTTTATGAAAAATAATTACAAACAAAATTTTGCGTACAATTTACGGCTGCTTATCGGCGACATGTCGGTAAACGAATTTTCCAAAAAAATAGGAATACCGCAACAAACGTTGTCGCGGTATTTGCTGTGTCAGCGTGAAATAACTTTGGAAAATTTGTGCAAGATTGCCGATTACTTCGACGAGGATATAGACGTGCTTATCGGGCGCAAACAATAAGCGTGCCGATTAGCATTTACCAATTATTTATCGCACCTGCCGCAATTAGAGCACCCGTTGCAAATAAGTTTGTTTCCGCAGCGACTGCAATTTGGGCGGTAATGCGGCACGTATAACTCGCTTTGCGGGACAGGCAATCCAAACCTATCGGTCAGCTTGAATTCGATAGGCTTGCCGACATGCGACAGTCCTTCCGCATACGCCATATACGTTTGGCGTATTTTGCTTTTTATAAATTGCGTCTTGCCGTTCTTAACGTAATAATTGCCCGTTTCTATAAACGCAAAAGTTACGTCGTGCGCCTTGCATTCGTCGGACAGCTTTTTAACCCAATCGTACCGGCACGGGCGCGCGCCGTCATAGTTTTCCCCGCCGCAAATAACCTGCTCGATTTGTCCTTGCTCCAAATACTTGGCTATCGATATTTCGCCGATCAGTGGCGCGGTCATAATGCCCTTGTGTTTAAATGGTAATTCGTGCAGTATGGGTATACGCTCGTCGGCACGGCGCTGGTTTTCGCACGTAACGTTAAAGAACACGTTTTCCCAGCCGTCGCCCCAGTCCTTAGGCAGCAGCTTACCCACGCGCTCGGGGCGTTTTGTCAGCAGAAAAAACTTTACGTCGGGACGGTCGTGAATTATATTCCACGCCTCGTTGCGCCACTCGTCCGCACCTTCCACAAAAAAGTCGGACGTCATGCAAACGCGTATCATCTCCCCGCTTTTCACCTTGTAGCTGCCGTCGCGGTTTTTGGAAAGCGGGTAATAAAAGCCGTTAGTCTTTGTAATGACCGAGCTGTCGCCGCCGTTATGCGTTTTGTCGAGGTAATACATATAGCAGTGCTGACAACCCTCGCTGCATTTTTGACAGCCGTGCCACGGATTCCAAATATCGTGCATCACTCGCCCCACTTAATTGCCGATAACACATCGCCTATGTCGGCGTTGATACATATAGAGCGGCTTTGTATTTGCGGCGGGCACGTCGCTTCGCCGTAATTAATACATGCGTAAGTGGCATTGGGGTTTTGGCTTGTAAACCGCCAAAACGGATATTTGATTATTACGGGCGTATTGCTACCAACGCCGAGTTCAAGATAGAGTACGCGCGAGTCCTTGTGCTTGTGGACAAACTGCTCATACCGCTCGCACGCCTTATCCCAACCGTCGTCTTGCACAAAAGTATCGTCGCAGCGCAAGTTCATTGTCATGGGATTGCCGCATATCGGGCAGCGCGGAACAAGCTCTGTCGGGATTTTCATATCCCTTTGCTCGGCTACCATTCGGCGAATAATATCCTCGTTATCGTATGTCTTGTTATGGCAAGGCACCGAGCATTGAAACAAGCCGTAATCCCCTTGTGTGTAAAAAAGCCGCGACTTGTCAAACCCCGCTTTTTGAAAGCAATGGTCCACGTTGGTCGTAAGCACAAAGTAGTCCTTGTCCTTTACAAGCGCGTACAGCGTGTCGTAAACGGGAAGCGGCGGCACGCTGTACCGATTGAGCATAACGTTACGCGACCAAAACGCCCAAAACTCCTCGAGCGTATCATACGGATAAAATCCGCCGCTGTACATGTCGTGAAAATTATACTTCGCCTCGAAGTCGGCAAAATTCTTGCGGAAACGTTCGCCGGAATAGACAAAGCCCGCCGACGTGGAAAGCCCAGCGCCCGCGCCGATAATCACACAATCGGCACTATCGAGCGCGGCTTGCAATCTTTTAATTTGCGCCGAGAAGTCTTGCGTAAATGCCATAATCGTAATCCTTGAAAACGTTGAAAATAACCTTGATATTGCTTTTCGTTTTTTGTTTGTATTCGCATACCATAGCTATCGCTATCTCGGCGGCGCGCTCGTTTGGAAAGTGAAACTCGCCTGTGGAAATACAGCAAAACGCAATGCTTTGCAAGCCGTTTTTGTCGGCAAGCTCGAGGCACGAGCGGTAACAGCTTGCAAGCTGATCCTCGTGTTTTGTTGTAAGCCCACCGTAAACGATGGGACCGACTGTATGCAAAACGTACTTGCACGGCAAGTTATAGCCGCGCGTTATTTTGGCGCTGCCCGTCAGCTCGGGCTTGCCCTGCGCTTCCATAATACCCGCACATTCCAGTCGCAGCTGCACGCCCGCAAAGGTATGGATGGCGTTGTCTATACAGCCATGGTTTGGACAAAAACAGCCGAGCATTTGACTGTTTGCGGCGTTGACTATGCCGTCGCATTTGAGCGTGGTTATATCGCCCTGCCAAAGATAGATATCGGGCGAAAACGGCACAGGCGAAATTGTAGCAATATCGGTCACGCCTTTTCGTTGTAATTCTTCCTGCAAATACTCGTCTTGAAGCAGCAAAAATTCATCGCTTGCTTGCTTTGGCATACGCACGTTTACCAGCGCGCGAAAGTACCGCTTCATGTCGTTCAAATTCGACGGAAGCTCAACCGGTTGCTTTCTCTCCGACAGCAAGTATTCTATTAAATATTTTAGTCTTTCCGACTGTTCCATAATTATTATTTCCTTATAACCGCTTTCGTCGGGCATATTTGCATACAGTTTCCGCAGTGCAAACAATTCTCTTTTTTGATTGTTGCTTTCTTGTCCATTATTATACAATCCTGCGGGCATACAGTCAAACATTTACCGCAACCGACACACTTATCCGTTATAAAATATCCGTTGGCTTTTGCACCTGTTCCACCAAATGAAAACGAAAACCGTTCAATCGGTTTTTTAGAAAGGTCAAACCATTCTCCGCTACCGACGTATAAGCAAAATACGGCAAGTGCCGAGCGTGATTGTTCGGTAGGATAAATCTCATGCATATACGGATTTTTGTCAAGAAGTCTTTTAAGCCGTTCCGAGCCGATTTCCTTGACTTCCCCGTGAACGGAAATCGCAACGCAAGACAAAGTATTTTCGCCTTTAATACCCGTAAGAGAAAGATAGCCGTTCGTTTTTAACCGCTTATAAAAGTTTTTGCCCTTTGCGGTGAGAAAGTACAGTCCGTTTTCGTCATAATCCATAATGTCAATAGCGCAAGTAACGGGCAAACCGTTTTCGTCATTTGTGGCTATTATCGTTGTATGAATTTGCTCTTGCAAATACTTAAATATTTTTATCGTTTCCATATCTCAAAAAGCGTAAAAAGCGCAATCGACAAAGCGACTGCGCTTAATACGGTTACTTTTATTAGAATTTGCCGTTATTGTTCGCCCAAGTTGACTTGTCTGCAATAGTTTCCATTACGTCCCAATGTTCCGCAATCTTGCCGTTTTCCACACGCCATAAATCGTAGTATGAAGTAGGCTTGCCGCCGAACGTACCTTCCGATACCGCAAGCACCATATCGCCTTGTGCAAGCACCTGATGAACTTTATCGTAAATCATAGCAATGCCCGCTTTGCCGAGTGCTTCCAAAGCTGCGCCCAAGCCCGAAAGTCCGTCCGCAATTCCCGTATTGTGTTGCAAATACTTATCACCGTCAAAGTAGTCGGGCGTTTTTTGCGGGTTTTTGCCCTGCATTACATCGTATAAGAAATTCTTAACCACTTCACGGTTTGCTTCCGTTTTATCAAGGTCTTTTGCTTCCGTTTGACCGTCGATTTGCGTTCTTCCCGACGGGTTGGGTTGAGCCTTATCCGCAAGATTATCCCAATGCTCCGCAATTAAACCGTCTTCAAAACGGAAAATGTCAAACGCAACCTGTTCGCCCGCACCCGCAAAATTGTATACGGTTTGCATATACACTTTGTCGCCGTCCTCGAAAGCGCGGATTGTGTTTACCGTAGTCTTAACGGGAGCTCCGCCGAGATAAGCAACCGAGCCGAGAAATGCATCTCTGCCCGTGCCGTATGCAAGGTTATGCTGAATGTAGCCCTCTTTCAAAAGCAACTTCGCCTTTTCCGTGTCGCCGCTAACAAAGCAGTTAATAAGTTCCTTTGCCTTTTGAACGTTGTTCGTCATAATAGATACCTCCGAAAGAATTTGAATTATTTTTGCAACCTCATTGATTACACTCATAGTATAGCAAAGGCAAAAAAGGAATACAATAACGTTACTTTTCTATTATCAGATAATATATTTGTTACTAGGTTTCTATTTTGAACTATTGACTTTCGGAGCGATATCTGCTATAATGCTGAAAAAGGAGTGAACATTATGCTGACGCGCGAAGAATTACCCGAATGCCCCGTTGCCACCACCGTTCAACTTATCGGCAACAAGTGGAAGCTGCTTATAATACGCAATTTGATTTTCAACGGCGCTCAACGTTTTAGCGATTTTCCCAAGACCATTCCCGCCATCAGCAAAAAGGTGCTAACCGATAATCTTCGAGCCTTGGAAAACGACGGCATAATAAATAGACAGGTATATGCCGAAGTGCCGCCGCGCGTCGAATACACACTGACGGAGCTCGGACAATCGTTAAAGCCTATCCTCGACGCTATGCTGGACTGGGGTACCGAATACAAAAGCAAGCTGTAATCTTACGCAAACAACAAAGCGGGTTGAAAATTCAAACCCGCTTTTTACGTGCTTTTAGACACGATGATTAAGTGACGCGAGCAAGATTGCGTTAGCAATTTTCGTGATGCGAATGCAATATGTTGCGTTCGTAGCGGCGCTACGAGCGTGTTATATTGCAGCACGTAGCGCGGAAATTGATAGCAAGATTGCCGCACGAACTTAGTCAGCGTGTCTTTTTTTATTTACCTTTTTTTTCGATATTGAACAAGTGCATGCACGTGGCGGTTTTTAAATACCATTCCAGTCTATCGCTGTATTCGTAAACATACACGTCCTTGTGCGTGCGCGAGGCAAACACCATAGGCAATCCGCTTGCCTGCGCAGTAGCAACGGGCGTCGCGCTTTGCGCATAGCCGTAGCTTTGTTGCTGCGCGGTTTGAGCGTATCCGTTTGCCTGCGCGGGATTTAGCACATCTCCGTTGTAGCCGTAATTTTGCGGCGTTTGATTTTGCGCATAACCGCCGTCGAACACGTTGCTTTGCGGCGCGGTAGGCTGCGCGTAGCCGTTTTGGTAATTATTGTTTTCGGGACTGCCGAAGTCGGTGGGAAACACCGTTTTTTCGCTGTACCCCGTCGAGTTTTGCTCGCTGTTGTTGTTTGTTCTGTCGAACGATCTTCTTCTGCTGCTGCCGTCAAATATAGACATAAATTTTACCTCAAAATGTCGGTGCCCAAGAACTCGCGCAATACTTCGGGAACGGTGACCGAGCCGTCCTTGTTTTGGTTTTGCTCGACGATTGCGGGAAGCACACGCGAGGTGGCAAGGCCGGAGCCGTTGAGCGTATGCACGTAGCCGATTTTGCCGTCCGCGCCGCGGTAGCGGGTCATATTGCGCCGCGCCTGATAGTCGTTGGCGTTGGACACCGAGCTAACCTCTTTGTAAATACCCATGGACGGAATCCAGATTTCTATATCGTATGTGCGCGCCATTGACGCCGAGCAGTCGCCCGCCGCGAGCTTGCTAAGTCTGTAATGAAGTCCCAAGCCTTCCACAAGCGCGCAAGCCTTGTTTACAAGCTCCTCAAACGCCGCCTTGCTTTGGTCGGGCGTAGTTACCTGCACCATTTCCACCTTGTTGAACTGGTGTCCGCGAATCATGCCGCGCTCCTCCGCACGGTACGAGCCCGCTTCCTTGCGGTAGCACGGAGTGTAGGCAAACAGCTTTTTGGGCAGCTCGCTCTCCTGCAAAATCTCACCGCGGTAAAGGTTGACAAGCGCGGTTTCCGCCGTAGGCAACATAAACCTGCGCGCCGCGCCGCCCTCTGCCGTTTCCACGCGGTAAACGTCGTCCTCGAACTTGGGGAACTGCCCCGCGCCCAGTCCGCATTCGTAATTGAGCATATGCGGCGGGAGAATAAAGTTGTAGCCGTCCGCAGTGTGCGTTTTGATAAAGTAATTGATAAGCGCCCATTCGAGCAGCGCGCCGCGTCCCGTGTACAGCCACGAACCGTTGCCCGCAAGCTTTACGCCGCGCTCGTAATCGATAAGGTGCAAGCTTTCGCAAAGCTCCACGTGGTTTTTGATCGTGAAGTCGAATTCGGGTTTATTGCCCCAAACCTTGACCACCGCATTATTTTCCTTGCCGCCCGCAACAACGTCCTCGTCGGGAAGATTGGGAAGGCAAAGCAAAGCGGTTCTAAGTTCCTCTTCAACGACTTTCAGCTGCTCGTCGTTGCCCGCTATCTCGTCGCCCAGCTCGCGCATTTTTGCGAATATGGGCTGAACGTCCTTACCCTCTTTTTTGAGCCGAGGAATGTCCGCGCTCACCTTGTTCTTTTCGGCTTTGAGCGCTTCGGTCTTGCCGATAATGTCGCGCCGTTTCCCGTCGAGCGTGAGTATAGCCTTTAAGTCGGCGTCACAGCCGCGCTTGCCCAGCGCCGCCGCCACACCGTCCGGATTGTTGCGTATAAGGTTGATATCTATCATGTGTTCGTCCTTTGGCTCGGTTGATTTTTAAAGACCGAATTACCATTGACATTATTATAAACCAAAGGAAGCGGAAAAGCAACAATATGCGCAAATTTATCGGCTATATTTTTTACAAATCCTGTTGCTTGCGCCGCCTGAATTTAAACAAGTGAGTTATTTCAGATTTAATATTTATCGCGCCGGTAAGGAGTATTCCCAAAGCGTATATGATTACAAACGCCGCAGCGGCGATTATTATTTGCCAAAGATACGGAACAATCGAATTTTTAAGCGCCACCGTTATTCCCCAAAACGCAAGCGACCCCAGCGCCGTAAACACAAGCGGCTTGATAAATGCGTTTTTTATATCCGCGCCTATCCGCAGCTTTTTTGCCGCGCAGCGCATAGAAAGCGTTGCCGCAACGGCGTAGCACAGAGTCGTGGCAAACGCCGCGCCCGTAATACCGAACGCGCGCACGGTAAACGGCGTAAGCCCCACCTTAACGCACGCGCCGATAAGCAGGTTGATAACAGGCTTGTGCGCCTTATTGTAGCCTTGCAGCACCGCCGTGGAAAGCTGCAATATTCCAACGTAGAACACCGACATAGCCTGTACGCGCAGCAGCTGCGCCGCAAGCGCCAGCTGGTCTGCAGTCAAGCCTTTACGGTACAGCACGTTGCACACGTGCTGCGGAAATACCAAAAACACCGCTGTAATGGGGATAACAAACAGCATTATCCATTTTGCCGCACTCCTTGTAGGCGCCGCCGCGTCCTCGTTTTTTTCCACGGCGCGAGTGATAGTCGGCAAAAAAGCGATAGCCACCGACAGCACGACCACCGTCGGCATATTGATGAGCGTGCCGACGGGACCGACGAACAGTCCGAACATTGCGGTAGCGCTTTCCCTCCCCGCGCCGCCGTGCATAAGTAGGTTGATTACGAGCACCGAATCTATCATTTGCGTAATCGGCAAAACGAGTGCTCCGAGCGTAACCGACAACGCAAACGAAAACAATTCTTTAAGTATGGTCTTGTCGGCTACGGGCGGAGCTACGGACAGCTCTTCCGATATTTCGGCGGCAAGCGCGGGCACCATACTCAGCCGCACACGCCGTTTGCCCGACACGCCGTAGCGTATTACCAAATACAGCAGTGCGGTCAGCTCGCTTGCCGACACGCCGATAAGCGCACCCGCCACCGCGTACTTAACGCCGTACGGCATTAGCGTTTTACTCAAATACAAACCCAAAACAAGCTTGATTATTTGCTCGATAAGCTGGCTTATTCCGCTGGGAAGTGTTTGGCATTTGCCTTGAAAATACCCGCGCAAAACGTTTATGCCACTGGCAAACAAAAGCGACGGACACAGCGCAAGGTAAGCCAGTCCCGCTTCGGTATTGCCCTGCACGCCCGATATTACATTGCGCAACACCGCCATACCCGCCGTACAAACAACCGACGTTACAAGCAACGGCACGATAGCTATTTTTATCGTGCGCTTAGCCGCGCCGTCGTTGCCGAGCGCCGTGTACTTTGCCACCACGCGGGACACCGCGCCCGACATTCCGCTGCCGCAAAACGCGAGCAGTACGGTGTACAGCGGAAAGACCATTTGGTACAAGCCCATGCCTTCCGCGCCCACTATGTTTGTGAGCGGCACTCTGTACAGCGCGCCTATAAGCTTTGCTATCATTCCCATTACGGCAAGCGCAACCGCGCTCCTGCCGAACGATTTTGCTGTGTACTCTTTTTTCACACATATAGTATGATTAAATTGTGAATTCTTAATTCTTAAATACTTTACGCTTTATCAATCGTTAATGCTCAATGCCGACAGCTTGAACGCCTCGTTATTCTTTATAAGCTCGTCAAAAGTGACGGGCGCGTAATTGTTTATATCCACCCCCGCGTTTAGCGCGTGCGGAAGCTGCCACAGCGGCATATACTTTTTGTCGCGGCTGTTGTGGATATGCCCGTGTATCAAATACCCGAGCTTTTTACTGCCTAGCTTGCGGCTCGCCTTCCATTCGAGCATGGGATAGTGGCACAAGGTTATAGTAACGCCGTCCACCGAAGTTTCGACATACTGCGCGATATTTATAAAATACTCGGCATAATCGCGCAATTCGACACGCCCGTCGTCCGATACGGTAGCTATGCCGTACCGCTTTAACCACTTGACGTCATGATTGCCTATTATCAGTATTTTTTTGCCGTTAAGCTGTTTAACGTACTTTAACGGGTCGCTGCTCTCCCACACCAAATCTCCGACGATATACACGGTATCGTCGTTTTTTACGCGGTTGTTCCAGCCGCTTATAAGCGCTTCGTCCATCTCGTCCACACTCGCAAACGGACGGGAGCAAAAGTCTATACAGTTTTTATGCCCCAAATGCAAATCGGAAGTAAAATATATCATAGTATCCCCTTGTGATAATTTTCGGCATAAAAAAATCCGAGCTACCATCTAAGACCGCAGCTCGAATATTTTTACGATAATTACCTTATTACCGCTGTTAAGCAGTTACTATTCGGTAATAGCGCCCGTCGGGCATTCACCCTCGCACGCGCCGCAGTCAATGCATACGTCCGCATCCACTACGTACTTGCCGTCGCCCTCGCTGATAGCATTTACGGGGCAAGCCGCCGCGCAAGCGCCGCACGCTACGCATTCATCGGAAATTTTGTGTGCCATGGTACAACCTCCATAAATTTATACGGTAATTATAGCACAAACCGCGAAACTTGTCAACGCCCAAAAAATTATTTTTGCGGTTAGCAACTGCGAACAATTTAGTTATCGCCATTGGGCGGAGGATTGCCGTTTTGCGGTTTTTGCCCGCCGCCATTGTTCTGCCCGTCCTGCGGCTTACCGCCGCCGCGCTTGTTGCGGTTGAACTTGTGCTTTTTCTTTTTGCCGCCGCCGTTATTTTGGTTGCCCGCTTGATTGTTATTGTTCTGATTATTATTGTTGTTATTATTTTTGTCGGGACGGTCTTGTTTGTTGCCGTTACCCTCTGGACGACTGCCGTTGTTATTTTTGTTTTGACCGTTACCGCCGTCACGACGATTTTTGTTTTTGCCGTGTTTATGCCCGCCGTTGTTTTGGTTATTGTTTTGATTGTTATTGCGGTCGCGTTCGGGCGGCGGCTCCAAGCCCTCCATATCGGGTTGAGGCGGCGAAACTTTATCCCTGTTTTCGTATTTCAGCTCGTCAAGCGTGTATTCCACAAACTCGAAGTTGTCATCATCGCCCACGCGCAAGCGCACTTTTTCGGTGAGCGGAGTTACCGATACAACGGTACCGCGCCTACCGTCGGGACAACTCACCCACGACCCGACTTTTGGACTGCGGCGGGCAACGTCCTCGTACGTTTTGTTTTCGTACGACAGACAGCACAAAAGCCGTCCGCACATGCCGTTTATCTTGTTGGGCGTGAGCGCAAGATTTTGATTTTTAGCCATCTTAATGGATACGTGTTCGTTGTCCGACTCGAACCTGCCGCAGCAGCACGGCATTCCGCACGCGCCCAGCGAGCCGATAAGCTTGCACTCCTCGCGCGCGCCGATTTGCCGCAAATCTATGCGCATATGAAACGCCGAAGCGAGGTCGCGCACAAGCTCGCGGAAGTCCACGCGTTGCTCGGCGGTAAAGTACAGCACAAGCTTGCTGTGGTCTACGGTGAACTCGCAGTCCACAATCTTCATGTCCAGTCCACGCGCCGCAACCTTTTGCTTGGCGGTAGCTATAATCTCCTGCTTTTGCTTTTCGTCGGCGGAAGCCGCTTCGAGATCGCTGTCCGTTGCAATGCGCAAAACGCCTTTAAGCGGCGCAACAATCTTTTCCTCCGGCACTTCGGTGACCGGCAATATAACCGTGGCAAGCTCCACGCCGCGCTGGGTTTCCACCACTATCTTGGCGCCCTTAACGTACTCCTCGCCTTCCGTAGGCGCAAAGTAGTACATTCTGGGCGAAGTGCGGAACCTGACCCCTATCACTTTCGGCATTGTGCTTTTACCTCCATAATCTTTAATATAAGTGTATCCATAACCGCCTGAGGCATACAGTTGGCGGCATTGTGCTTTTTGGCTTCGCGCACAGCCTCGGCGGCAAGCGCGGCCGAATGAGCGGTGTACCCGCCCGAAATTTCTACAATATCTTTACCGTCAAAAACGGTATCAACGCCTATACAGTACCGAGCAATATCGTTGAGTAAATACTCTACTACGCCGAGCAGCGCGTCCACTTTGTCGCGCGACAGCTTTTCGTAAACGGCGGCCGCATGCGCAAACATCTTACTGCCCGTCGATAATAGCAACAGTTTTTTTGCCGTGGCGTATGTGTCGGCAAAACCCGCGTCGGCAAGTATGCGCTCGGCGGTACCCAAATTTCCGCGGCTCGCCTGCGCCGCGAGTTTCACTTCCGCCGACCCCGCTTTGTGGAACTTGCCGAGCTCGCGCTCCACCACCGCTATATCGAACGGCGGCAGCTCTATCTTATTACAACGCGATTCCACAGTAGGCAACAGCTTGCCGCTCGAACACAAAATAAAGCACACGCGCGGCGGCGGTTCTTCCAGCGATTTAAGCAGCTTGTTTTGGCAAATCTCGCTCATGCTCTCGGCATTTTCTATGATGTATACCTTGTTTTTCAGCTCGAACGGCGTAAGGTACAGCGAGTCCAAAATCTCTTTTATATCTTCGACGGAAATGGCGTAGCGCTTGCTTTTTTCCCCGCCTGATTTTGTTTTGCTCTTTTTATCGTCATTTGGGCGCGGATAGACAATTATGTCCGCATGCTCGTCAAACGCTTGCTTATCGCTAATTCCGCACAACCTTGCCGCGACAATACGCGACAGGACTTTAAGCCCTTCGTCATCCTCGCCGCTCAAAAGTATTGCGGAAGCGTCCGAGTTTATATTTTTTACGCAGTCCAATTCCGCATAAAGGTATGAATATTTTTTTAAACCGCTTTCAATCATAGTATGGCGCTGACCGCCTGCCAAATCTTAGCGGCGGACTGTTCCTTAGTGCCCGATACGTCTATTGCCGTAAGCTCGCCGTCCGCGCACATCTGCTTGAAGCCGTAGTACACGCGGTTGAAAAACTCCAAGCTTTCCCGTTCCAGCCTGTCCGCCTTGTCTGCACCGCCCTTGCGCGCAAAGCCCGCTTCGGGCGTGATGTCCAAGAATAATCCCAAATCTATTTTGAGCGGCTCGATTGTTATTTGATTGACCCGACGTACAAAATTCAAATCCAATCCTCGTGCGTAGCCTTGGTACGCCAGCGAGGAATATATAAACCTGTCGCATACGACAATCTTGCCGCTGTCCAACGCGGGAAAAATAACCTTGTTCAAATGATCTCGCCGTGCCGCCGAATACAAATACAGCTCGGCTACCGCGTCGGGCGAAAATGCGGGATCCAACAGCAAACCGCGTATAGCCTCGGCAAGCTTGGCTCCGCCCGGCTCACGCGTAAGTATGGCGGAATGTCCCGCCGCATTAAGCGCTTCGGTAAGCAAAGCGCACTGTCTGCTTTTGCCGGCGCCTTCCACGCCTTCTATAACTATAAACTTGCCGTTGCTCATTTTATCTCCCTAATCCCGCCGTGTAACGCCTCGCTCAGTAACGATACTAGCTTGGGCGTATCCTCGGCGGTAAGTATGAATACTATATATTTGTCAGTCACAAGCTCGGAATATACGCCGCGTGAGCTAAGCGCATTATTGAGCTTTGTCGGCGATACTTCGAGCCTTGTACAGTCCAGCACAAGCCTTGTAAAATCGTCGTTATTCAAAAACGGAAATTCCGTCTTTATATCGGTTACTGCACCGTACAGCTGCTCGTATGCCGCGGCGGTAGACTTGTCAGCCGCTTGGCTTACCGCGCCGTCTATCGTGGCATACAATAGATATGACGGGCTTGTAGAGCCCATAACGTCCACGGCGTCACGCAAACGCACACTGTTATCGTCCGTAAGATTGTCCAACAAGAGTGCCGACTGCGTGAGCGCACTGAGCGTTTTGTGCGTAGACACGTTGCATATATCGGCAATCGGCGCAACGCTTTTTGGAAGTCTATCCGAAAACCCGAAATGAGCACCGTGCGCACTGTCCGCAATAAACAGCAAGCCGCGCTTTTTACAGTAATCGGCTATGCCGTCTACGTCGGCGCAAAACCCGAAGTACGTGGGCGTTGTAACGACCACCGCTTGAGTGTCCTTGGTGAGCGCACCGTCGATTTGCTTTACGGTAAGCGGACCGGTACCGCGTTCCCCCGCCGTTACGCACTGCTTGCCCGAAAGCTTAAAGCCGTCGAACACAGAGCGGTGCGAATTAATATCGACTACGGCGTTGGCGCCCGAATAAAATATCGAAGCCTTTACGCCCTGCGAGCTACCGCCGCAAAGATAGTGCGCGTGCCGCGCGCCGTAAATTTCGGCGGCACGCTTTTCGGCTTGCTCAACGCAATCTGCGGGAAAGCTCCCGTCTGAAAGCTCGGTCAAATCGAATTCGAAAACCACACCCTTATGCCCGGGGGTGTGAAGCCGTAGCCTATCGCCCTCCGCGGCTTTTCTTAATTGATCGCCTAAACTCAATTTTTTCTCGGTTTCATTGTCGGGAAGAGGATGACGTCGCGTATAGACGCACTGTCGGTAAGCAGCATAATCATTCTGTCAATGCCGATGCCGAGTCCGCCCGTGGGAGGCATGCCGTATTCCAGCGCTTCCACAAAGTCGTCGTCGGCGGCTTGCGCTTCCTCGTCGCCCTTCTTTTGCATTGCGCGCTGGGTTTCAAACCGCTTGGCTTGGTCGATGGGGTCGTTAAGCTCGGAGTACGCGTTGCCGCCCTCCCAGCCGTTGATAAAGAACTCGAAGCGGTAAGTAAGTCCGTTGCCGTCCTTTTTGGCAAGCGGCGAAATCTCGATGGGATAGCCTGTGACGAAGGTCGGCTGAATAAGCGTGCTTTCCACAAGCTTGTCAAACGCAACGTACATGCACTCGGCGGCGTTCTTGTCGCCCTCGGGGTCGAGCCCAAGCCGTTTAAGTTCGGCCTGCGCCTGCTCCTTGGTAAGCGCCATAAAGTCCACGCCCACCGTTTCCTTAACGATATCGCGCATTGTGACGCGCCGCCACGGCGTGGAAATGTCTATTTCCTTGCCTTGGTAGGTTATTTTATTGCCCAGCCCGATTGCGTGCGCCGCCGCAAGGTAAATGTCCTCGGTGCGCTTCATCATGTCCTCATAGTTGCCGTACGCCTGATACAGCTCCATCATGGTGAACTCGGGGTTGTGCTTTATATCCATGCCCTCGTTGCGGAAGTTTCTGCCAATCTCGTATACGCGTTCCAAACCGCCGACTATAAGCCGTTTAAGATACAGCTCGGGCGCAATGCGCATATACATATCGAGGTCGAGCGTATTGTGGTGCGTTATAAACGGACGCGCCGCCGCACCGCCCGCTACCGTGTTGAGTATTGGCGTTTCCACTTCCAAAAATCCGTCGGCGTCGAGATAACTGCGGATAGCCGTAATTATCTTGCTGCGCTTGATAAACGTGTCCTTAACCTCGGTGTTGACGATTAGGTCGAGGTAGCGCTTGCGGTAACGGATATCGTTGTCTTTGAGTCCGTGCCACTTTTCGGGCAACGGCGTAAGCGATTTGGAAAGAAGGGTAAGCTGCTTTACGGCAACCGACACCTCGCCGCGGTGAGTAACAAATACATCGCCCGTGACGCCTATAATATCGCCTATGTCTATTTGCTTTTTGAATACGTCGTATGCTTCGGGACCGAGGTTGTCCGACTTAACGTAAATCTGGATTTGTCCCGATCTGTCGAGAACGTGTCCAAAGCTCGCCTTGCCCATAACGCGCTTGCTCATAAGTCTGCCCGCTATGGTGACGGTCTTACCCTCTTGCGGGTTTGCTGTCACGTCTGCGGCGTGCGTATCTACGGGGAATTCGGTTATCTTAAACGGATCGGCGTCAGCGTCGCAAAGCGCTTGCAGCTTAGCAAGCCGCACGGCCTTCAACGCGTCAATGTCCTGTTCGACTTCTACGCCGTTATTATTTTGATTATTGTTCTGTTCTGCCATAATCCTTTGCCTTTTGGTGTGCAATAAAATCGTTAAATTACTTCTTTACTGCCTTTTTGTCGACTACGATATCGACGATTTTGAACAACAAATCGCCGACCATAACCACGTCGTTTTCCGCTTTACCGAGCAGCGCCGAGCCGACGCGCGACTCGTTGGAAATTCTGCCGGCCAAGGCGTCTGCCTCATGCGAACCGACAATGGTATAGGTCTGAATTCCCGAGCATTTGGACTTGTCTATCTTGCTCGGCTTAATCTTTTCGGACAGCTCGGCCTCGGTAAAGCCCTTGTCCAAAAGATACTCGCGTTTGTAGCGTTTGGAAGTGAGAAGTTCACAGCCCGCTACCTTAAAGTCCTCGTCGGTAAGCTCGTTGAGTATGCCGCGACGGTAACGGTCGGCGCGCATATCGTTGACCGACAAGCGCGTCAAAAATCCCGCAATAATATCGGTGTGGGTAAACCCGCACTTTTCGACTGCGGCAAGTCCTTCCTCGACGTCGGCTTCCAGCACCTCTACAGCCGTGCCTATGGAAACGATATCGTCGTTAATCGACTTTTCGTCCAAAACCTTGGCGCCGGCAAGCTTCTCGTTGATATCATCCATCTCGTTTTGAAGCTTGGCTTGGTTTTCGCGCGCTATATGATACTCGGCGTTTTCCGAAAGGTCGCCTTGCGCACGCGCCGAGGCAATTTCATCGATAATCGCGGGCATCTCTACGTTTTTGATTTGTTCGAGCCGCTCTTCCAGTTCGCGCTTGCCTTGCGCGGTCATAATATATTCTTTGGGCATAATAAACTCCTTGCCTATTTATTCAAGATACATTATAGACAATAACCCGCGATTAGTCAAGTGTTTCGGTCAATTAAGAATTCGGAATTCGGAATTCGGAATTATTGAAGCGGCTGACGCCTAATAGAATAGATAAGAGATAAGATTGAATAGATAAGAATGAAGGAAAAAATTTTATTAAATTATTTATGCGGCTACGCGTGAGACCTCGCTCCACTGCGGTCGGGGTGATGGGTGATGTGTACTTTGCTGTTTAAAAAAGCGCGGCATTTATTCCCATCATTTCGACCGAAGCGAAGCGTAGCGGAGAAATCTAGGCGACCCGCCGCATACATGTTTTGTTATTACTATCCATAATTCCGAATTCCGAAATACATTTGTCATATTCTGTCGAAATCGCTCATAGACTATACAACCGCTAAAAATTAGGGGGCATTATGACGAACAATGACAGC
>CAMWMF010000002.1 GCA_947175335.1 uncultured Clostridia bacterium | reverse complement strand
TAATCGGTTACTGCATATTCGGCATTACGCGAATACAGGTGGAGAACGACATTACTACCTATTTGCCCGAAGGCACGGACACCAAAAAGGCGCTCGCAATAATGAGCGACGAGTTCGCTTCGCTCGGTTCGGCAACCGTTATGATAAATGGCATTGACAAGGCGGCGGCGGACGATTTGGCAAAACAAATCGGCGACGTCGACGGCGTGACTTCGGTCAGCTTTGACGGCACGGAAGATAGCTACAAGGACGGCAACGCGCTTTATAATATTTTTTACATAGGGGACAGCGGAGATAAAAAAGCTGTCGACGCGTATAACGAAACGATAAAAATTCTCGACAAAAGCGGATACAGCTACGGAGTGCCTACGCCGCTTGTAAATAACTTTGCCGAAACGCTGGCGAGCGAAATGATAATCATTATCGCCATATCGGCGGCGGTAATTTTGGCGGTGTTACTGTTTACATCCAAAAGCTTTGCCGAGGTGCTGGCGTTCCCCGTAGTGTTCGTGGTGGCGGCGGTGCTCAATATGGGCACGAACCACTGGCTGGGTAAGATTTCGTTTATATCGAATACAGTGTGTATAATTTTGCAGTTGGCGCTCGCGATAGACTACGCCATAATCTTGTGCCACCGCTTTACCGAGGAAAAGGACAAAACGCCCGACGATCCCAAAGGCGCGCTTATAACGGCGCTCAGCAAGGCTATACCCGAAATCGCTTCCAGCTCGCTCACGACCGTGGCGGGGCTTGTCGCGTTGATGTTTATGCAGCTCGGCTTGGGCTTCGACCTCGGCATGGTGCTTGCAAAAAGCATAATTTGCTCGCTGCTCACCGTGTTCCTTTTAATGCCGTGCATACTGCTGTGGCTTACAAAGCCTATGGACAAAACTCGCCACCGCAGCTTTGTCCCCAAGGTGCGACTGCTCGGCGTGGGCGTTATCAAAATCCGCTACGCGCTGGTGGCGGTGTTTGTCGCGCTGTTCGGCGTGTGCGCATGGCTAAGCCAAACCATAACGTACTGTTACAGCCAAGACTCCATAGACACTTCGCGCCCGACCGACACCGTTATAGCGCAGCGCGAAATGGAAAAGACCTTCGGCGCGAGCAATACCTTTGTAATACTTTTGCCCAAGGACACCGACTCGGAATTGCAGCGCAAAGTAATGTCGGACGTGCAAGAACTGTCTGTGGTGGGCGATAAGCAGCTTGTCACTTCGGCGCTCGGCTGGGCGGCAATCGAGCTGCCGTCGCGCACCGATGGAGGAAAACCGCATTATCTTACCGACGAGATTAAGTATACCGAGCTTAACGATATTATAGAAATCGAGGACGGTACGGCGCGTATGCTGTTTTTTGCGTACGCCATGTCGCACGGCGGCTACGGCGAGGCGGGCACGCTCCAAAACTACGCTGTGCAAATAGGGGACTTGGTCGAGTACGTGTTTGACAATCCAGAAATATTGGCAATGGCGTCCGGCGCGGGCGACATTCTTGAATACAAGTCGCTGCTTGAATTCGGCAAGTCACAGCTTGTAGGGGAAAAGCATTACAGGCTTGTGTTTAACATATCGTCGTCGGTGGAGTCTAAGGAAACGTTCGACTTTATAGAAAAACTGTACGGTTCGGTCAAAAAGACTGCGCCCGACGCGATTTTCGCCGGCTCGAGTATGAGCGCATACGACCTTAACGGCTCGTTCAAAACGGACAATTTGCTTATAACGCTGCTCACTATCGCTTTCATATTTATAATACTCGCGGTCACGTTCAGGTCGTGGGGCATTCCCATCGTGCTTGTAGCCGTAATCCAAGGCGCTATATTCATCAACTTTACGATACCAGTAATGTTGGGCAACAACCTGTTCTTCTTTGTGTATCTGATAGCAAGCGCCATACAAATGGGCGCGACGATTGACTACGCCATACTTATGACAAACAGGTATATGAACGCAGAGGACGGCACGACAAATCGTGACGCCGTTATCGGCGCTATATCTGCGGCATTCCCTACGATAGTCACTTCGGGTACCATTATGACGGTCGCGTCGTTCTTGGTCGGGCTTATGACGAGCAACCCGCTGATTGCTTCGATGGGCATGACGCTCGGCTTCGGCACGATTATATCCATAATTTGCGTGCTGTTCGTGCTGCCTGCGCTGCTGTATTTGCTCGGGCCGTTGCTCAAAAAGACGGTTATACGCCGCAAAAATAAGGACGGCAAAACGCCGCCGACCGACCGAGCGGGCGAGGAAGCTATATCGAGCGAACACACCGATACCGTCGCGCCGCAGACCGTTACGGAATAGTCGGCGTAGGCGTTCTGTTTTTTCTAATCAAATTCTAATATTTTTCCAATTACCTTTTAAGAATTGCATGATAGAATATATATAATCCAACATCATACGTGCGATTACGTATAAAGGTTTCGGCATTATGGCGGGTTATAAAAAAAGTTTATATCGAATAGCGTTACTCGTTATCGTTGCAATCGCGGCGTGTATTTGCATGCTCGTTTTGGTCGGTTGCGACAAAGACTTCGATAAATACGTTCCCGCAGGCAACGTCGAACAAGACAAACATACCACGCATACGCTTATAACCTATATTTACAACAACGACGCCACTTGCGAAAAGGACGGCACCGAAACGGCGATATGCCAAGAGTGCAAAATTCCGTTTACTCGCACCAAGGCAAACACTGCGACAGGGCATTCGTTGGGAATATACAAATACAATAACGACGCGACATGCGTAAGCGACGGTACCGAAACCGCATTGTGCGAAGTGTGTAAAACGCCGTTTGTGCGCCCGAGCGAAAGTCATTTAAAGACGGGGATTCATACCTTTGTTTACACTTACAACGACGACGCCACATGCGAAAAAGACGGTACGGAAACGGCGACATGTAAATATTGCGACGCTACCGACACACGCGTATGTCAAGAGCATTTAAAGGGTGAGCATTTATTCGAAACGTATACATACAACAATGACGCCACTTGCGGGAGCGACGGCACCGAAACGGCAAAGTGTAAGAATTGCACTGCGACCGATACTCGCGTATGTCAAGCGCACTTAAAGACGGGCGTACATACGTACGAAACGTATACTTATAACAATAATGCGACATGCACAAAAGACGGCACGGAAACCGCAATGTGCAAAAATTGCACGGCAACCGATACTCGTACTTGTCAAGCGCACTTAAAGACGGGACATTCGTTTGAAACGTACGTCTACAACAACGACGAGACATGCACAAAAGACGGAACGGAAACAGCGACGTGCGAAAATTGCACGGCAACCGATATTCGCACAAAAGCGAACACGATGACAGAGCATGACTTTGTCGATTATATTTGCGCGAATTGCTACGGCTATTCGGACGACGCGCCGTATACGAGAGGTTTGAATTTTGTGGCGATACACAGCCGCGGGATTGTAGTTAGCTATTGGGCCGACGGCATTGATAATTCTACCGACACCGATATCGTAATTCCGCCGATGCACAAGGGTTTACCGGTTAACGGCATTGACGAGAACGCATTTAACGGTTGTAGCGAAATAACGAGTATAACAATACCGAGCAGCGTAATCTATGTCGGCAACTGCGCGTTTTACGGTTGCACTAAGTTGGATGGAGTGTATTATTCTGGCAGCGTAGCGCAATGGTGCGCTATCGATTTCTATACTCGTTCCGCTAATCCGCTGACGTATGCGACCAACCTCTATATCGGCGGCGAGCTGGTGACCGATATCGAGGTGCCCGAAGGCGTTACTAGCATATGCGCTTATGCTTTCGACAGCTGCGCCGCATTGACGAGCATAACGATACCGAGCAGCGTTACGAGCATAGGGGAAAGGGCATTCCTCTATTGCGACGACTTGGACACCGTGTATTATTCGGGTAGTATGGAGCAATGGTGCGCGATCGAATTTACCGGTTCGTGGTCAAATCCGGCAAACGGTGCGCGAGAGTTATATATAGACGACGAGCTTGTAAGGGAGCTTGTAATTCCCGACGACATTACAAGCATCGGCGACTACGCGTTTTACGGCTACGGGCTGACAAGCGTAACTCTGCCGAACTCGGTAACGAGCATAGGAAAAGGCGCATTCGGCTATTGCAAAGGATTGACGAACATCGTTATACCGAACGACGTTACGCGTATTGAGGACAGCACGTTTAGCGGTTGCTCGGCGCTTGTGAGCGTAACTATACCGAACGGCGTTACCTATATCGGTGGAAACGCGTTTGCTAATTGCACAAGTTTGAAGGAAGTAACTATACCCGGCAGTGTTACGAGCATAGGACGCTTTGCATTTCAGTCTTGCATTGGCTTGACCGACGTCGTTCTGCCATACGGTATTACGAGTATTGAAATAGGCACGTTTAGCGGTTGCTCGGCGCTTGCGCACGTAACAATACCTAATTCGGTAACGAGTATCGGAGATAGAGCATTTCACAACTGTCATAGTTTAACGAGTATCGAACTACCGAATTCTGTCAACAGTATCGGAGAATACGCATTTTATTATTGCGACGCGTTGACGGATATAGTAATACCTAACGGTGTAACGGTTATCGAGTCAATGACTTTCGGGTTTTGCAAAAAGCTGATAAACGTGACTTTACCCAACAGCGTAGTGGAAATAAGGCAAGCGGCGTTTGTGATGTGCACAAGCTTAACAAGCGTACAATTACCAAACAGTCTAAACGTTATCGGCAAGTACGCATTGTACAACTGCTCGTCCTTGTCGAGCATTATCATTCCCGTCGGTGTTACGGAAATTGCCTACGGCGCATTCCGCGGTTCGTCTGATTTAACGATTTATTGCGAGGCGCAAAGTAAGCCAGACGGTTGGCATGAAAATTGGAACTACTGCAACTCCACCGGTAGTATTCCCGTCGTATGGGGATACGTTGAAGGCGATAACGATTAGTATTGCTAAATTGTAAGCAACACGCTTTTGTGTATAATTTAAAAAAATATTGACAAATTTTCTCACATATTCTATAATGATAGTACGATTGAAAAATCGAAATTGTTATTCATATAGGGGATTGGTGAGAATATATGGTTTACCGTAAATTCAATACTGTATTCAACCGTATCTTGGCGTTGATTGCGATTATTGCCGCTGTGGCGTTGTCGTGGTCGGCGCTTTCTTTTGTGGGCAAAAAATCGGCGCACGCCGACGAGGTTGCTCCGCAAGCTCAAACGCAGCTCACGCACGATCAGGTATTCGGCGCAAACCACGCCAATTCCAGACCATTTTCGCTGTCGGATGAAGAAATAGTGCATATTGAGCCCGGCAAATACTCATGGCCTGACGAATACTCTTGGAAATCGAGTACGTTTCATCTGACGAAAGATGAAGTGTTAACAACGGAGTTGGGGACTTATTCCGATTCTTCCGGTAACTTAACTATCAATATCTGTCTTCACGGACATTCGCTTACATATTCCAAGGGCCGTGTTTTTGCGATGTACGGCGGTTCGTCCGTGCTTAATATTTATGATTGCGGCGGCACGGGCGCGATAGACAGCGGTCGCGGTCTTTACGCTTATAACAGCGCCACAATCAATCTGTACGGCGGTATTGTTAAAGGCGCCGACGGTTATAACGGCGTATCGGTCAGTGGCAATGCCGTGTTTAATATGTACGGCGGCGCGGTACGGGACAACAAAGGTATAGGCTCCGATACCGGCGGCGTATTTATCGGCAGCAGCGGCATTTTTAATATGTACGGCGGAATCATAACGAATAACACTAACAATTCGAGCTACGGCGGCGCGGGCGTTTATGCCAGCAGCGTTGACTCGGTCTTTCACATGTACGGCGGGTCGATTACAAATAATATAGTAGATTGCGCCAAGGCAAATAACGACGAAGAAACCTTAAAGGCGTTCTATAAGGGCGCGGGCGTTCATGTAAACGGCGGAACGTTTACGCTGGAAGGAAACGTTAATATCAGCGGAAATATCAGAAAGAACGGGGATATTCTGACAGCAAATAACGTAGAAGTATTTTACAAAGTCAATTCAGACGGTACTCCCGTAAAAGATTACGAAGGGAACATTTTATACGACGGTAAAATCAAGATTACAGGTCCGCTCGGCGCGGGCTCGCAAATCGGCTTTACCATGCCGTCCGATCATTTAACCGGCATTATTACAAGCGGATACACGGAAAGCGGCAACACGCAAAATCCGTCGACGTTCTTTAACTGCGACAACAGCGGGTATTCGATAAGCTACGACGAGGATTTGGGCACGGAAGCTGCAGTTTACGAAGGCGAGGTTGTAGTGGGCAACTATACAATGATTGCCGCTACTGCCAAGAGCCATGTGGGAACGCCCAAGGTAGGAGACACCTCCATCGGCTTGAACATAGAAGTTTCGCTTAAAAATGACGACGACAATTCGACCAAAACCATTCAGGACACTAAGACGGTTACGCTTTCCACTCCGTTGCAGGTGGGCAACAATACTATATCATATAATTATGTATATAAGGGCGTTACCAAGCCCGTAACGTATTCTATAACTTTGGACAAAGTGAACGCGGCGGTAAATTGGACTTGCACGGGCGCGACCTCCACAGGTAGCAATACTGCGGAGCGTGTTTACGACGGGTCCAATGCTCTTTCCGGCATATCGGCGAGCTATTTGGGCTACGACGGTCAAACTGTAACGGTCAGCGGCGCAAGCTTGACTGTCAAAAAGGGCGGCACTACTGTCAACGCTATAACGGAAGTCGGCGTTTATACTATAACTATGCCGTCGTCGAATACTTACGAGTTTTCAAACGGCATGCTCACTTTGACTGTAAAGGAAGCGCCTGTCGACGAGGGTTACTACACCATGCGTTCGGCAACCGCCGTAGTCAACGGTACATACACGGCGGGCGCGACAAGTATTAACGTTACGGTTACTGCCACGCTTAAAAATACGGTCAATATCAACGACGTAACGACGGCAACCGAAAACAAGCAGATTACCGTCCCCGCACTCAAAGCGGGCAACAACGAGGTTACGTTTACTTATACTTATACCGACGAGAAGGGCGGCACGCAAACGGCGCAGGTTACCGTAAACGTAACCGCCGGCAAAAAGTCGGCGGCGGTCAGCTGGTACTTTAACGGCACGCTTGCCTCAAACAACAGCGCGCAGTACACAAGCAACGGTATTGACGTTTTGGGCGATATTTCTGCTAAGTACACGGGGCTCAACGGTCAAACGGTAACCGTGGGCGGCTTGTCGGGCGATATTATCGTCAAGAACAGCGAGGGTGTTACCGTTAACTCGATTATCGGCGCGGGCGTGTACACCGTTTCGCTTGTGGCAAAAGCAGACTATCAATTCACAAACAATACGTTTACCTTGACGGTGAACGAAGCAAACGTCGAGGACGGTTATTACAAATTCAAGTCCGCAGTCGCTACCGGTATAGTCGGCTCGGCGACCGTCGGCGATAGAGAGCTTACAGTAACGGTAAAGGTTACGCTAGAGCATACCAAAAACCATGACGTCAAGCAAAATACTGTAAATACCAAGGTCACGCTTACTACTGCGCTTCACGTGGGCGCCAATAACGTCACGTTCACGTACACGCATACGAGCGCGCCAAACGACGTGCAAAGCGCTCAGCTTTCATTGTCTGTGAACGCCGCCAAAAAGCAGGTTGCCGTCAAGTGGTATTTTAACGGCGTGCTTGCTACGAACAACGAGGCAAAGCTGGTATACAGCGGCGCCGACTCGCGCGACAAGATAGTCGCCGAGTACGACGGCTACGACGGAACCAAACAGCGCGTCGACGGCACTTCGGCGGGAATGATTATAAAGGACGCGGGCGGCAATGCTATTCTGTCCTTGGTTACAGTGGGCGAGTATACGCTGTCGCTTGCCGACTCCGCCGACTATGTGTTCACAAACAATTCGTTCGGTGTGACCGTCGCGGGCAATCTCGGCGATATATCCGACTTTACTTACGAGGAAGACGACGACGTTATTTTGGGCGTGTCGTGCGATAACGGGTTGGAGCAAGGCACCGAAATGAAAGTCGAATGGGTGGAGGATTTGGACGACAATCTTGTAAGCGGTCAAATCAGCTCGGCGCTCAACGTATCGTTTGTCAACAACTCGGTAGGCGTTGCGCCTGTCGGTAACATTACCGTTCACGTGCTTATTCCCGACGAGCTTAAAGACAAGGATTACAAAATTTACAATCTACACAACGGAGTGGCTACCGAACTTCGGTTTACCGTGGACGGCGATTATGCAACCTTCACCTCGAACGAACTTAATACCATACTCTTTGTCACGCAGGAGACGCCTATTCCCACGCCCGCGCCCGGCGGCAACGGATCGGGTATAACGCTTAACAATAACGGACTCGTATGGGTTTGGGTATCCGTAGCTATAGTCGCGGCAAGCTTGGCAATAATGGCTATTGTCATCGTCGCGCTCAATAAGCGCAGCAAAAAGTAAAATAAAGCAACAACACTGTCGCCGCAAGATTAATCTTGCGGCGATAATTATATACAAATATAATGTTATAATGATATGTTGACAAGCATAAAGGACGTATAGTATACTATTAACATATAACACAAGTAAAATTATTTCTATTAAACACTTTTAGGGTCGGGCAAATTATGATTAAAAAAATTTCGAGAAGTATTAAAACCGTATTCGCAGCCGTATTTACAATAATCATGGCATTATGCTTCGGAATTATTGCTTTCGGTTGCGAAAGTGATGAAGTCTGGTATGTATACGATTTACGTGTAGCGAAAGAATTTGGCTGTGAAAAGATACTATGGCATGCGGGGGGCACCTATCTAAATGAAGTGTCAAGCGTGTATTTGTACGATACTTATGGAAATAAATCAATCACGCCGCATGAATCTGCTTTCGATCATCCCGAATGTGGCTCTTACATATTAGGTTTAGATAAACACGGGCGGGAACTATTCATAGCAATACCAAGTCAAAAGTCTACCAAGAGGAACGCTAAAAAATACAGTCCGCGTTTAATACAATGGCCGTTTTTGTATTCGTTTACGGAAATAGCGTCTTTCGCGGCTGAACACGGCTACAAATACGCCGACGGAATAGATGTGGGCGAATACGAGAAGCAGATTTGGGATTTTTATAGTGGTTCGTTCGGTTTTTTCAATCATAATCTTATCAATGCCGGTGGTAATATCACTGAAAATTTCACAAAATATTTTGATGACGCAGGCAAAAAGTACTACGAGCTTGACGTTAAGTTCGTTTTTCGTTACAGCGTCGAATCGAGCGAAGACGGGCAGGCCGATACTTACTACATTACGCAGGAAAGCGGTAAGCTGGTATTGTATGAGAAAATAGAAACTCGGCTTGAAGATAATACCGAGATTGAAAGAATCGTCGAGGTGGCAACCGTCGAGCGCGCGGATATAGAAGACGCTGCTCGTATTGCACGTACCGATTTCGGTTGCGAAAAAATACTTTGGGCAGATTATGCGAGAGTTCAAAATAACGTCGTACAAAACGACATTCTACCGTATGGCGGATCCTATATCATAGGCGAGGACAAAGGCGGCAACGAGGTGTACGTTGTCGTACCGCACTATATAACTAATAAGTATAAACCGTCGACTTTCGAGTGGAAGTTCGATTATACGTTCTCACAAATCGTCGGAGTATGCGCTAAATACGGTTACAAATACACCGACGGAATAGACGTTATGATAGATAAAAACGTTCACTTCGGTGCTTTACCATATATCGATTTGATAGATTCGGACGACGACGTAAAATCGGAACTCGCAGATTACGGCGACGCGGACGAGTTGTACGAAAAGCTCGACGTAAAGCTTGTCTTTCAGCTTTACACAGGGGGAGGGAAATTTGACCGTTTGACCTTGCTGCTCACGCAGCAGGGCGGTTCGCTCGTAGTGTACAAAACGGTAAACGGCGACTTCAACAGTACGGTGACTACCGTATATAATAAAGAAGATATACAATAAGAGTACACATAGAGTATACGTAAATCGGCGGGGCAGGCGTTTCGTCGATTTTGTTTTTGTGTGTTTTGTCCGATAATGTTTTTCTCGAAAAAAATTTTTAAAAAAAATTTAAAAAATTTGTAAAAAACGCTTGACATCCCTATATAAGGTGTGTTATTATGACAAAGCTGTCACGCAAAAGGGCAGCACACGGGTTATCCAAGTATCGCATATAAGCCATACCGCTGGACATAATAAACAATAACACATAATGGGACGAAAGTTCAAAGTTGTTGTTTGTTGTGTTTTTTTTGACCTAAATGGCCCGCGTCGCACATTGACAACTGCATATAACTTAAAGCGAGTATACAAATATCAAATAATTGGTGATATGTATTACCAGTACAATTTTGAAAGTTTATATCTTGTAATTTCTTATTTTTAGGAATTGGACGATTAAGCTACCAAGAGCATACGATGGATGCCTAGGCATCTGGCGCCGAAGAAGGACGTGATAAGCTGCGATAAGCTGCGGTGAGTTGCAAATAAGCTTTGACCCGCAGATCTCCGAATGGGGGAACCCAGCCATAGGAAACTATGGTTGTATGCAAGTGAATAAATAGCTTGCATACGGGAACCCGGGGAACTGAAACATCTTAGTACCCGGAGGAAAAGAAAGTAAATTAACGATTACCTTAGTAGTGGCGAGCGAACGGGTAAGAGCCCAAACCGTATATAGCAATATGTGCGGGGTAGTGGACTTGTATACGGGCACTTGACATAAGTAGCCGAAGCTGTTTGGAAAACAGCGCGAAACAATGTAAAAGCCATGTAAGCGAAACCTATGTCATAGCTCACAAGTATCCGGAGTACCACCCAACACGTGGAATTGGGTGGGAAGCAGGGAGGACCATCTCCCAAGGCTAAATACGACCAGATGACCGATAGTGATTAGTACCGTGAGGGAAAGGTGAAAAGCACCCCGGAAGGGGAGTGAAATAGAACCTGAAATCGTGTGCTTACAAGCAGAGAACGCACTACGCACTCCGCAAGGGGTGAATGTGTTATCTCGTACTTTTTGTAGAACGGGCCGGCGAGTTACGATGTGTTGCGAGGTTAAGACATACAGTGTCGGAGCCGCAGCGAAAGCGAGTCTGAATAGGGCGATTTTCAGTAGCATGTCGTAGACCCGAAACCGAGTGACCTACCCATGAGCAGGCTGAAACAGGAGTAAAATCCTGCGGAGGGCCGAACGCACCCCTGTTGAAATAGTGGGCGATGACTTGTGGTTAGCGGAGAAATTCTAAACGAACTCGGATATAGCTGGTTCTCCTCGAAATAGCTTTAGGGCTAGCCTCGGAATTTAGAGTATCGGGGGTAGAGCACTGAATGGGCTAGGGGCCTTCACGGGTTACCGAACCTTATCAAACTCCGAATACCGAATACTTTTGTCCGGGAGTCAGACAGCGAGAGATAAGTTCCGTTGTCAAAAGGGAAAAAGCCCAGACCCACAGCTAAGGTCCCCAAATAACAGTTAAGTGGTAAAGGATGTGATGTTGCATAGACAACCAGGATGTTGGCTTAGAAGCAGCCACTCATTTAAAGAGTGCGTAATAGCTCACTGGTCGAGTGACGTTGCGCCGAAAACTATCGGGGCTAAAACTGTTTACCGAAGCTTGGGAATTATCTTACGATAATTGGTAGAGGAGCAATGTGTGCGGGCTGAAGCAGCATCGAAAGAGACTGTGGACTGCACACAAGAGAGAATGCCGGCATGAGTAGCGAAAGAGGAGTGAGAATCTCCTCCGTCGAAAGCCTAAGGTTTCCTGGGGAAGGTTCGTCCTCCCAGGGTTAGTCGGGACCTAAGCCGAGGCCGAAAGGCGTAGGTGATGGACAACAGGTTGATATTCCTGTACTGTCATACGGTTCGATGCAGGGACACGGAAGGATAGCTGATCCGCGCGGATGGTAAAGCGCGGCCAAGCAGTTAGGCTGGGTTGTAGTGAAGTACGCAATCCGTTAGGCTGAGCTGTGATGGGGAGTCGATTGCGACGAAGTCAGTGAATCCACGCCGGCGAGAAAAGCTGCTAAGATTAGCCGTAAGGCACCCGTACCGCAAACCGACACAGGTAGGCGGCAAGAGAATTGCAAGACGAGCGGAATAACCATCGTTAAGGAACTCGGCAAAATGACCCCGTAACTTCGGAATAAGGGGAGCCTAGCAATAGGTCGCAGATAATAGTCCCAACCAACTGTTTATCTAAAACACAGGTCTCTGCAAAAGCGCAAGCTGATGTATAGGGGCTGACGCCTGCCCGGTGCCGGAAGGTCAAGGGGACGTGTTAGCGCAAGCGAAGCACCGAACTTAAGCCCCGGTGAACGGCGGCCGTAACTATAACGGTCCTAAGGTAGCGAAATTCCTTGTCAGGTAAGTTCTGACCCGCATGAATGGCGTAATGAGTTGGGAGCTGTCTCAACGATGGATCCGGCGAAATTGTAGTATATGTGAAGATGCATATTACCCGCGACTGGACGGAAAGACCCCGTAGAGCTTTACTGTAGCTTGGTATTGAGTCTCGGCAAAGGATGTACAGGATAGGTGGGAGACATTGAAGCAAGGGCGTTAGCCTTTGCGGAGTCAACCTTGGGATACCACCCTTTCTTTGCTGAGGTTCTAACGAGATGCGCTTATCGCGGTTTCGGACATTGCCAGGTGGGCAGTTTGACTGGGGCGGTCGCCTCCTAAAGAGTAACGGAGGCGTTCAAAGGTTCCTTCAGAATGGTTGGAAACCATTCGTAGAGTGCAAAGGCAGAAGGGAGCTTAACTGTGAGACTTACAAGTCAGGCAGATAGGAAACTAGGACTTAGTGACCAGGCGGTAGAGTATGGAATTGCCGTCGATTATCGGATAAAAGTTACCTCGGGGATAACAGGCTGATCTCCTCCAAGAGTTCACATCGACGAGGAGGTTTGGCACCTCGATGTCGGCTCGTCACATCCTGGGGCTGAAGAAGGTCCCAAGGGTTCGGCTGTTCGCCGATTAAAGTGGCACGCGAGCTGGGTTCAGAACGTCGTGAGACAGTTCGGTCCCTATCCTTCGCGGGCGTAGGATATTTGAGAGGATTTGCCCTTAGTACGAAAGGACCGGGGTGAACGCACCTATTGTGTACCGGTTGTCGCGCCAGCGGCACTGCCGGGTAGCGAAGTGCGGAGCGGATAAACGCTGAAAGCATCTAAGCGTGAAACCCACCTCAAGATTAGATATCCCATCTACTTCGGTAGAGTAAGACTCCATGTAGACGACGTGGTTGATAGGTCGCAGCTGTAAGTGCAGCAATGTATTCAGGTGAGCGATACTAAATAAGTCGAGGGCTTGATCATAACCGATTGCCTAAAACTAAATAGGCGATTACAAGATTAAACCCGTAAAAAGTAATAAGTTATGTGCAGTTGCCTTTGTTCGACGGGACTAAGGACGGAACATTCTAACAAGTTAATAGAAATCCGCAAAAGAACTTGTGCCGATTAGCACATAAGCAAAAGAGCGCATGATCCTCGGTAGCTCAGTAGGTAGAGCGTTCGGCTGTTAACCGAATTGTCACAGGTTCGAGTCCTGTCCGGGGAGCCATTGCGGTGGTCATATCGTAGGGGTCACACCTGTTCACATTCCGAACACAGAAGTTAAGCCCTATGGAGCCGATAGTACCTGTCTGGTGACGGACCGGGAGAGTAGGTAGCTGCCGCATTTCATTAAAAGAGACATTTAAACGAATGTCTCTTTTTTTTGTGTAAAATTCGGAATTATGGAAAAGATTTTATTTAATTAATTGTGCGGCTAACGCCTAGACCCCTCGGCGTTGCTCTGGGTGATGGGGTAAAAGCTGTACTGTACTTATAAGAATAGTAATGCACACACTCACATCATTTCGACCGAAGCGAAGCGTAGCGGAGAAATCTAGGCGTAGCCGCATAATTTTTTGTCACTCTGAGCGTTTTTTGCCCGCCGAAGAGTCTAAACCTTTTCTAATGTAATTTTAATCTTATTTACAGTAACTTATAAGAAATATATGATATTATGTTTATGTCATCTAATACAAAGGAGGCGAGTCGTGGAAAAGCGTAGAATAGGGTGTTTAGCCTTTCCATTTATAACTGTTTGTGTGTTATGTTTGGTTGTTTTTATGATAGCATTAAATGTTTTTTTGCTTGTTTTTGAACCAAGTCGAATGGCATTCGTAGAGCACATTCCTATGTTTATTTGTTGGATAATTTTTACTTATGGACTAACTATTGCCACATTGGTTTTGATGGCAAAACCGCTATTGTCTATAATTCATATAGATGAAACCGGAATATCAAGGGCGTTTTTGGGAAAATTTTGGAAATTACATATATCTTGGGATGATATGGCGGAAGCTCGGTTTTATACAGCTGTTTCCAATCAAATGGTTTTTTCGAAAACAAAAGAATTGGGTGCAATTCCAATGAGTAAATGGTATAAAGAAAAAGATATAATATTTGTGGGATTTAGCAAAAAGCGGTATGAGGTCATTTCACAATATTTGCAGCAGCCGATTGTAGGAATGCCTGATAAATTAAAAGATAGACTATCTCATAATAAGACCAATCGTTAAAAAATCGGAGTGGGAAATTGCTCCCTCCGCAGTGTATTTTTCTTTTATCACTCTAAGCGCTTTTTATCATTTACGTTACAAAATGTCATAAGTGTTTATTAAGTGCGCCTACCGTCTACTTCCTATTACTTATAATCACGTCAATCAAAGCCGCAAACACCGCAACGCCACCGACAACGGTGTAACCGATTGCACCTTCCACACGAGCAAACACCGCGCTAAATCCGTCGTGCGGTAGTCCTATCCAAAAGAGCAAAACATTTGTTATGCACAATAAAAAGACGGGTAGCCAGATTAGCAGTAAACGTTTAATTAAGGAGCCGCCCTTTTCCTGTAACAGAAGAAGCATACCTAGCGTAAAAACTATCGCAGCGAACGGAAAGATTATTGCGCTTACAATAGAGGGATCGTCGGCCGTCGTTACCTTTTTTGCATTTTCGGGATTTTTAGGATTAACGTAGATTTCAGTCGTCGTACCTATCATGTCCGTCGGGCGTTTGTGGTATGAAGTCGTGTCCGAAAACTTATACTCATGGTCGTTAAAGACGTAAGTGATAACAAGACTGTACGTATTTCTGCTGCTGCGCGAGCTTATAGAACCGTGATTAACGTTATAACTGCTGACGGTGCCGTTTACGGTTACATAGCTTGTTTCGTAGTCGTACATCCGTGCGACTGTCCACACGGTAAAGCCCAGCGCAACGGCAACCATAATACACGCAACGCCGATAAACCACCAAGCTTCCTTTATGCGCTTTATGCGTTTCGCCTCGGCTTTTTCTTGCTTCTTGCGGACAGCTTCTTCGTGAAGGAGCGTTTCTTTTTCCGTTGGGATACGTTTCTTTTTCTTGCCCATATCGCAGATATTATAGTACAATTTCCTCCGATTTGCAAGCTGTTCGTATAAACGTGACTAAGTTTATCAACAACATTTCACAATATCATAGCTCACTTCCGTATGGCGAAAATCAAAACAACATAATTCTTTTTAATGCTGCATTTTACCGACAAAATAGCTAAATTTCGTAACAGACAAATTCGGAAAATCAGGTATATTTTATTGTATAATAATTTTGTAATCAGTCGTGTCGATTTTCCGATACGGCTGAAAAAAAATTCAATATTGGGAGGGTAAGATGATGGAACTCAAAGAACTTGTTGATGAGGATATTTATTGTATTCCAATCAGCAATGACATGGACATAACAAATGATTTCAGCGAAGAATATTTGAAAACGGGCGTCGGTCGAACGGTCGATGTTGTGTTTGCAAATAATTACAACGACTACAAAAAGGGCGTATCGGTTTTGGACAGATCCAAACTCAGCAAAGCTATGTTTGACATTAACATGTGGCAATATAATTATGTCAAGACGTATTCCACAAATTCCATCGCCGATTTAATGACAAATTCGTCGCTCGCTTATAAGGTCAATACTAATGTCGGCGGTGAAGCGTCGGGCATGAGCATGGGCATTGAGCTGGGGTTGACTTCGAGCGTAAGCTTCGAATATAAGAATTATTCCGAAAAGTATTACAGCGTGCTTGACCATTATATAGAACGATTCAGTCTGTCGCTTGTTGATTATGCCGAGAGCGGACAATATATCGATTATCTGTCAAGCACATATAAAGATAGCCTTAAACATTTATACAACAATCGGAATGATCAAGAGTTTTTTAAGTTTTTCCGTACTTACGGAACTCACTTAATAGGCTCGGCTATTTTTGGCGGGCGGTTAAACACATATTTCAGCACCGTCACAAACAAGGTCACAATAAACTCCGAAAAAGTATCCGAGCTGTCGAGAAAGCTTAAGTTCGGCGTAGAGGGCGTACAAGCCGGAGTAGACGCTATGAATACCGTCAAGTCGGTACTCGGTAAAGAGGCGACGGATGTTGAAATGTCTTTTACCGCAATTGCATATGGCGGCAATTCGTTCGGCGCCAGCTCAATCGATAATTTTAAGGAAAACTACAAAACGTGGTGGGACTCGTTTAATCAAAAGGATTGCAGTGCCGCGCTTATACGCTATTCCGACGACGGACTTATTCCGCTGTGGCAAATGCTGCCCCAAGAATATGCGTCTATGGCAGGCGAAATGGAAAACGCATTTAACAAGTATTACGAAAACGCGTATAAAGGAATTATAGAACTATTTCAATTTTCAAATAAGGTTGATTATGAAAGCGGCAGTGGAACAAAGGACGATCCGTTTATTATATCGAAGGCAGAACATTTGGCGAATATAAGTCTTAATATGGACGCCTATTTCAGATTGAAAAACGATATCGATTTGAGCTCATATGCCGATTGGCAGGCAATAGGCGGACACTATCGCGAAAAGCCGTTTAACGGTGAGCTTGACGGCGACAAACATGCTATAACGAACATGAAGCGCCGCACCGAAATTGCCGAAAAGGACAGCAGGATTTACTTCGGTTTGTTCGGTTACATAGGCGCCAAGGGTGTGGTAAAGAATCTCGAGTTCAAGGATATACAAGTAAAGGTCAACGGTCCGAAGGTTAATAATTCCAAAACGCGCGTGTATTTCGGCGTCGTTGCGGGAACGCTCTACGGCACGGTGGAAAAAGTAAAAATATCGTCGGGCACGTTTAGCTATGATACCGACACCAACGGCAACGCGCATGTCGGCGGTATAGCGGGATATGCGTATGACGCTAAAATCAATCAATGCGAAAATTATATTCCGCTTGTCAGTCGCAGATATGCCGCCAGCGTGGGCGGAATGGTAGGAGAAGGCGCCAAGGTAAAGTTTAGCGATTGCAACAATCACGGAAATTTGCACGGTTACCATTATATCGGCGGCTATTGCTATGCCGGCGGAATGATAGGTCAAGAGGTTAAAAGCTACGAGAGCTCATATAAGAGCTGTAAAAATGAAGGAAAGCTTGAGGTAAGCGGATATAACGGCGCTTATAACAGCATTTGTCCTACGGGTGTAGGGGATATGCGCGGCGGTGTAAACAGTGACAAGTTGCCCGAATCGGAATATTAAAAAATAGTAAGCAAAAAGACGCTTGGAATCATCTAAGCGTCTTTTGATATTACTGTTCGCAGAATGAAGAGTTTTAATCATCTATGGTACATTTCATTTCAGCAGTTTCGGAATTATCAGCTAACTGCTTTTTTATTTCAAATCTACGTAAGAATAATTTTTCTTCAATCAGTGATACAGCTAAGTGCACGACCATGCCAAATCCGAACATTAGAATAATAGTATTCATATCGAAGGTTATGGCGTTTGTAATGTAAAGAATATAGAAAATGCCGTAATAAACCAAATTGATTATCAGTGAATTTATGGCATTGTATATTGTTTTACCGAGACCTACAAATATATTGTCTATTATTGCGCAGCCCGTGTATGCGATATAGAACGGTGCAAGCTTAATTGTGATAGAAAAAATTTCGTTTGCGTTTTGCAAGTTTTCAGCGTATCGATAGAACGGCGTCCACAAGGGAATAGTTATTGCCCAAATTGCAATAACTGCTGTGGCAATAAAGTAATAGTTGAATTGGCTTAACTGCGCGTATCCGTCCTTGCAATCTCGTCGTATAACTTCCGATAGGGCGGATATAGGAATAAGCATCCAACCCCAAATAAAATTGTTTGCAATCCAGTAATTGCCTTGCTCGGCGACCATGTTGACCATTTTACATATCATCACGGCATAAATAAGATTGTCGATAAATTGTTGTACGCCCGAAAAAACGCCGACCTTGCACCATTCTTTAAGTATGGGCAAATCGCTTTTGTGAAACCAACAAAACTTAATGTGCTTTTGAAGATAAAGTAACATAAAGCAGGATATTGCAAGGATGGTATTTACGATTATATTCGATATAGCAATGCCGCACACGCCGAAGTTCGGTATAAGCGCAAAATCGGCAATTACGGAAAGTACGGTATTTATTGCCAAAAATATGTAGACGTTTTTGTCTTTTCCGATTACGACAAACACAACGTTTACAAAGCTTACGATTATACCGATCATAAATGCAACCGTTTCAAGTTGCAGGTATGCGTTTACAGCGCCTACGTCGATTTCTTTGGGATTCATTGCTTTTATTAGAACAACGCCGTAAATAAGCACGCCGACCGAAAATAAAGTATAGATAATAAATGTCAGTAATCCGGTTTTAAAGGTGTGATTAGCAAAATTTTCTTTATCGTTTTTAAAAATTTTATTAAGTATGGAATACAGCGGAATGATTAAAAATGCTTGCAACGTTTCGTTGATTAGGTCAAACCATTCCATTTGACCGATAATGTTAAATACAGCGCTTTGATTGTTTGCCGAAATGATAAACGTTTTGACTGTTTGGTAAATCGCGGGAATGAGCGCCAAAGCGCATAATGCGGCAAACAATCGCCAATTAAACTTTTTCAATTGTGCTAACTTTTCTTTCATAGTTTTCCTTTGTACAATCTTAATTTATATCGATAACATATCTTGTACGGCTTGACTATATCACAGTCTTAGGCAAAAATCAACTTTAATTGTAATTACCTCTTGAAAAGCGCTTTATATTGTGGTACAATCTTAAAAATAGGAGGAGAACAATACATATGAAAAAACTTATTGCATACTGCGGATTGGATTGCGAAACGTGCGACGCGCGTATTGCAACGCTCAACAACGACGACGAGCTGCGGAAAAAGACCGCAAAGCTTTGGTCACAAATGAACGGGGTGGAAATCACGCCCGAAATGATAAATTGCGAGGGCTGCCGTATGGACGGAGTAAAGACACCGTTTTGCGATAGCTTGTGCCCAATAAGACAATGCGCGCTCGGCAAAAAGCACGAAACTTGCGGCTCTTGCGCGGAAATGGAAAAATGCCAAACCGTCGGCATGGTTATATCCAACAACGCCCAAGCGCTTAACAATCTAAAAAATAATTAAAATTTTTTGCATTGTTGAAACGTCGAGAAATGGACAAAGACTTCAATGAAAAAAGAATAGCCGGTTCGTTAAAATACGGACTTATAGTAGACTCGTATAAGTCGTTGGTGACTTTGGCGATAGTCGCGGTTGCTTTTGTTCGGTGGGCGGCGTAATAGGCATTATCTTATTGGCGATATATACCGCGCTCGGCAGTGTTAATTGGGGCATATGTGCAATAGGCATTTTGGCAATATGTGTTGCCTTGTCGCTTATATGGTATTACTTTGTGAAATGGGTGCGCAAATCCATTAGCATTAAAAAGGAAATGGAAATGTGGCTGAAAGACGCGGTTATGATAACAGCGTACTCGACTAAGATAAAAGAAACAAATACCGCCGTATACGAAAGGTTATTCGGTGATGCGCCGGAATATAGGATAAGCATTGGATTTAAGTATAACGGTGTTCACTATAAGTACAAAAGCAGCGTCGATAATTGCTGGGGCAAATTTTGCGATAAAGAGATAGATATTTTGTATTCGTCCAGATTCCGTGAAGTGATATTGTTAAAGCCCGAATAAATACATTTACAGTGTGTGTATGCGAGTAAAGCTAGCAGGGCGGTATAAACAAGCATTGCGGGCAAAATTCCGTGTACAACGCAAATTACGGCATTTAAAGGCGTTGCGGTAATAGCAAAAATTACCGAACGCCTTTTTTGTTGCAAAAAATTTTTTCGCTCTGGTATTGAAATTCTTTAAATAATATTGTACAATGGTTGTGTTATGAGTAACATAGATTTTACATTTAATTCGAAAAAAGTATGGCTGATGAAAATATTTGCAATCGCCATACTGTCGCTTATCGCGGTGATGATACTGCTTATTGGCGGGTACGTTATTTACGTAATAGCGCAGTATTACCGCATAGAGGACAACTACAAGCTGTCTGTGTCGGGGAGTGTAGCCGAGCAAGTACAGCTTGATACCTCTTACACCGTGTTGTCGTACAACGTCGGGTTCGGCGCGTATTCGCCCGAGTATTCGTTCTTTATGGATACCGGCGTCATGAACGACGGTAGGGAGATAACCGGCACGTATGCCAAGGGCTTGAACAAAAATGACGTGCAAAAGAACGTGGACGGTCAGGCGCAATTACTTAAAGACAATAACCCCGACTTCTGCTTGTTGCAAGAGGTGGACGAGCGCGCCGATCGCAGCTACGACATTAACATGATTAAAGCGATGCAGAGCGCGCTTCCGTCGCATTGCTCGACGTATGCCGAAAACTTTCACACGGCATACTTGCAATACCCGTTTAACGATCCTATCGGCACGATAAACGCGGGTATACTGACGCTTTCCAACTACAAAATCGATAGTGCGGTGCGGCGGTCTTTCCCCGTTACCACGGCGCTTATAGACAAGCTGTTCGACCTCGATCGGTGCTTCGCCGTGCATTATCTGCCTATCGAGGGCAGTGAAAAACAGCTGGTGCTTATCAACCTGCACATGTCGGCTTACGACGAGGGCGGCACCATTCGCGCCGCGCAACTTAAAATGTTAAACGGCGTGCTTGCCGAGGAATACGCAAAAGGCAATTACGTAGTAGCGGGCGGGGACTTTAACCATTGTTTGATAGCGGACAAGTTTGACAGCGACGAGGTGGCGTTGCAGCATTTCCCGAGCGATCAAAAAACGCCCGACTGGGTCAAAAATTCTGTGCTGCATAATGCCGAGTTGGCGCAGGGATTTTCCATTGCCGCAAGCGCCGACGTTGCCACATGCCGTGGCGCCGAAATGCCGTATACGAAGGGCATTAATTACAGCACGGTTGTGGACGGGTTTATTGTATCCGATAATATTACCGTTGTGCGCGAAAACACTATCGACACCGACTATGCGTTCAGCGACCATAACCCCGTATTAATGGAATTTAAATTGAATTAGGAATGCGGAATGCGGAATTATCAATAATAATTGCACAACATGTGTGCTGCGATAGCCGCAAAATTTAATAAAATTTATCTTTTAATTCCGAATTCATAATTCCGAATTCCGAATTACAAACGCTTGCCTTTTTTTACCATATATGGTATAATTATACCGTATGAAGATTGGTTTATCCACATCAACATTTTTCAATACCGCACCGGCCGAGAATGTGTTCGACCTAATGCGCAAGATGCGCGTCGACACCGCCGAGATGTGTCTGCATACCTTTTCCGATTATGAAAAAGCGTACGTGGATAAGCTCGCTCAGCTTAGGATGGGGGTAGAAGTGGCGGCGGTTTCGCCGTTGTCCACGCAGTTTGAGCCGCAGTTGTTTTCGCCGAATTTGCGCGTGCGTGCCGATGCGGAGCTTATTTTCCGCAAGGTGTGTTACGCGTGCTTTGCGTTCGGCGCCAAGTTCTACACATTCCGCGGCCCGATTAACCTGACCGACACCAAGGAGTTCGACTATCAGCGTTTGGCGCAGCGGTTCAGCCAGTTGTCCGATATTGCGGCGACCTACGGCGTCAGTCTTTCGCTTAAAAATATGCGTTGGTCGTACGCGGCCACGCCCGAGTTTTTCAAAAAGATAATGGAGCGCTGCCCGAGGCTTTTCGCGTCGTTCAGTCTTCGCCAGGCCGAAAACGCGGGGTATGACATACGCGAGTTTTTGGATTCGTGTCCGCCGCAGCGCGTAAGCCTTATAGACGTGCAGGACTTTAACAAGTCCGAGTGGTGCTTGCCCGGAAAGGGTAAGTATCGGTTTGACAAGCTGTTTGCCGACCTCGACAGGCGCAAGATAACCGCGCCCGTGCTTCTTGCCGCAAGCAGCGATACGTACACCGACTTTTTGCAGGTGCGCGACGCGTTTGAATTTTTGATTGCACAGTACAGAAGTACTGTTCAGTAGTAAAAACACATAAAGCTGTTAATAATCCAAATAAGGAGATAACATAACCATGAATAAAAAGACTGTTCGGGACGTTGACGTAAAAGGCAAGCGCGTGCTTGTGCGTTGCGACTTTAACGTACCCATGAAGGACGGCGTAATAACCGACGAAACGCGCATTATGGGCGCGTTGCCCACCATAAAGTACTTGCTCGGTCAGGGCGCTATGGTCACGCTTTGCTCGCACATGGGCAAGCCGCACTCCATATTCTCCGCCGAAGTCAAGCTTAACAAAAAGGACAAAAAGAAGGTCGAAGCGGGCGAAACCACCGCCGAAGCCATTATAGAAAAAGCCAAAAAGGACGAGCCTAAAAAGCTTACGCTCGCGCCCGTCGCCAAAAAGCTTAACGAGCTCTTGGACGGCAAAGTGACGTTTGCGACCGACGTAATCGGCCCCGACGCCCAAGCCAAGCGCAAAGCGTTAAAGCCCGGCGAGGCAGTGCTTCTTGAAAACCTTCGCTTCCACTGGGAGGAAGAGGGCAAGGACGAGGCGTTCTGCAAAGCGCTCGCGTTTGACGCCGAAGTGTACGTAAACGACGCGTTCGGCACTGCGCACCGCTCGCACGCGTCCACTGCGGCTATCGTAGAATACGGCATTATCAAGACAGCTGTATGCGGCACTCTTATCGAAAAAGAATTGTCGGTCATGGGCGCGACTATCGACAACCCGCCGCACCCGTTCGTAGCCATACTCGGCGGCGCAAAGGTAGCCGACAAGCTCAACGTTATTTCCAACCTTTTGGACAAGTGCGACACGCTCATCATCGGCGGCGGCATGTCCTACACCTTCCTCAAAGCCAAGGGCTACGAGGTCGGCACCTCGCTACTCGACGAGGAAAAAATCGGTTACTGCAAGGATATGATAGACAAGGCGGCTAAGCTCGGCAAAGAGCTTGTACTGCCCATCGACACCGTTGTAACCACGCATTTCCCCGAGCCTATCGACGGACCGATAGAAGTCAAGACCGTACCGAGCAACGCTATCCCTGCCGACATGATGGGTATGGATATCGGCGAAAAGACCCGCGCGCTTTACGCCAGCAAGGTAGCAAACGCCAAAGCGGTTGTATGGAACGGACCTATGGGCGTGTTTGAAAACCCGACGCTCGCAAAGGGCACTATCGCTGTGGCACAGGCGCTTGCCGACGTTTACGGCAAATGCACAACGATTATCGGCGGCGGCGACAGCGCGGCGGCGGTTGAACAGCTCGGCTTTGCCGACAAGATGAGCCACATCAGCACGGGCGGCGGCGCTTCGCTCGAATTGCTGGAAGGCAAGGTTCTTCCCGGCATTGCTTGCCTTAATGACAAATAAGAATTAATAATAAAAGACCCTTTGCCGCGTGAGCGATGAGGGTCTTTTTTAATTCGCGTATACGCTTGCGTTTTGCGGCGTGGTAATGTATAATACAGTTATGAAAGATAAGACGGCAAGGATAATAGCAATAATCGCGCTGGTATTTATGGCGGTGTTTGTGGTATCGCTCACGTTGTCGCTCGCGGGCGTGTATAGCAATATATTTACGTACGTCGCAATCGGCGGCGGCGCGGTGGCATTGGCGTTGTTTATGCTCATCAAGATAAGCGGCAGGGGCTATTCCGTTACACAAATTAACAACGAAATAGAAATGGAAAAAATCCGCAAGGAGAACGAAGCGCAGCTTGCCGCAGCCGAAGCCGAAAAGGAAAAGGCAGATACTCCCGAGGACGAAAAAACGGAGCAATCGAATGCAGAATTAAGAATGCAGAATGCAGAATCGGAAAACAAGGACGAGAAATAAATTAAGAATTCAAAATGCAGAATTAAGAATTAGGCGGCTTCGCCGCATTAAGGATGAGATTCTTCACTGCGTTCAGAATGACAAAAGTGGTGTGTTGGTCGCGTATTCGACTAAGCTTTTCTTGTCACTCTGAGCAACGCGAAGAGTCTCATCCTTTTTAAGTTTATGTAATCTATTTTCACGGTTGTATACGGTAAGAAACTGTAAGCAATTATCGCGATAATTCCGAATTCAGCATTCCGAATTCCGAATTATTTTTCAATTCTTAGAATTTTCGGTGAGCTTTTCTAATGTAAATCTAATCTTTCTCAAATTGACATACAAGTATAGCGGTGATATAATTTAAGTAGACGTATTATAGTCTGACGACAAGGGAAATATAAGCGGCAATGTCAAAACAATCGGTACACATAGCTCTCGATCTCGGGAGCGACACAATCAAAATCGCGTATGCGTTTAACGACGGCGACGAACACACGGGCAAGATAGTGGGCGACCCGCTTACTATGACTGCCGTGCCGTCGGTGGCGTACTACGACGTCGATGAACAAAAGTGGCTGTTCGGCGACGAGGTGAACTCGGTCGGCGACAAGCCGTTTATTACCGTTGTCAAAATTTGCGATTTGCTTCGGTTGTTGCAGCCGGCGGCAAACACCGCAACGCAAAAGAGCAACCGCAATTACTACTTTAAAAAGACCAGGTTTCCCAAATTCTACTTTCCGCAGCGTGTTCGTTTGACCGACGATATGGACGAGGCGGTGCGCATGGACAGAACATTCACCGCGCCGCAAACTCCGTCCGAGGTATGCGAAATGTTTTTCAAGTACGTGCATGGCGTGGTGGAAAATCGGCTGGAAAAGCTGTTAAAAAAGTCGAATGCTACGGCGGAAATAACGCCCAGCCTTGTGTATCCCATGTTCTCGGACAACGCGTACATAAACGAGCTGAAACGGCTGGTAACGCTTGCGTTCGACACCAAGCCGCAATCGGTAATGAGTATGGCAAAGGCGTTGTGCGCGTACGCCAAGTATTCGGGGCGAATGGCAAAGGACGATAAGTCGATAATATTCAATATCGGCGAGGAGCGCATTTCGCTTGTTAAGGTTACCTTTTCGGGCAGCGGCATATCGGTGGACGGCGTCGACGGCCACAATGAGCCCGCGCCCATAGGCGGCAAGGACATAGATGACGCGGTGGCACAGTACATAGAAGGTCAAATGTCGGGGCGTGAAACGATGGGCAGACCGTCCAGCGGGCAGGAAGGACACCTTTCCGAATCGGCGCTGAACACCAAGCAGTATTTGTTTGTCAAAGACATCAAGTCGGCAAAAATGGTGCTTGGCATGCCCATATACGACAGTCGTGCATTCCGTTACGGCGTGCCCATTTCGGCGTCGCGGGATTTGCTGATACAGCGGACGATAACGCGCGAGCAGTTTGAAAAGTGCGTGGGCATTACGGACAACAACGGCGTTGCGCGCAAGATAGTCAACTACATAACCGACGAGCTTATAAGACCTATAAACACCGACGTGAAAAGGATTTTCATTACCGGCGGGCCGGTGGAAACGTACGGTCTTATGAAGTATATACGTAGGTTTATAGAACCGCTCGGCGTAAAGGTATGCACATTTGAAAAGGACGACAGCGAATACGTTGGCGTTAAGAACGACGGATTCAACATTCTGGGGCATGAGGATGCGCTGTACGCGCCGTCGCTCGGTTGCGCGGTAGCGTCGATGTGCGGCATGACTATCGACATGGTGCTCGCGCTTACGTACGGCGTGCGACTGTTCCGCGTTGTAGGCAACGGCAATAACGTAATACCGTTTTTCCGCGTGCTTGTAAACAAGGGCACGAGGATCCCGCAAAGCGGCGCTACGTACTACACACCCAAGGACGGCGACAAGGGCGGTATAACGACGGGCGACGATTCCGAGCAGTCGGCGGCAATGCACATTATGAGCACGTTCTACTCGGCGCAGGATATAGAGCATTCGCGCAAAGCGCCGCTTATAACGTACGCACGGTCGGGCGGCGAAAACCTGTTGGTTGTGGACACCGATAACAAGACTATGCTTAACAAGCTTCAACGCGAAATAGGCTTGCGCGTACTTAACGGCAGCATAGACAATATGAATAACGGCAGCCGTGCCAAATACTACTACAACGGCAAGCGGGTGCGCATAATCAAAGAAGTGTATTTGCAGCTGGGCGTGGAAATCGACGGCGACGGCTACGCCAAAGCGTACGCACGCAACGACAAAAAGCGCAACGGCGGCGAGTTTACGGTAATAGAGTATCTGGGCGATAGCAAATACAGCGGACGCGAAACGGTGCAAAAGCGTGAAATCGACTTTGCATTCAACATAGAAACGCAGTTGACTTAGTGAGAGAAGCGGATAAGGAGAGTGAGAAATGGACGAAAATTATAAGCTTACATTTACAGACACGGCGTTTTCCGCCGACATACAGCGCAGCAACCTGCAATACAAAAAGAAGTTTACAAAGCAGGTTGCGGAGGCCCAGCAAAGCGTGGAGGCGTTGGACAGCCACGACGATTTTCACGAGCTTTTAATAGACTGCTCTCACTACAAAAGGCGCAAGGGCAAGGCGGAGTACGGCATAGGCGTGGACGCGGATATACACGGCACCGGCGGCAGCGTAATACTGTCGCACCAGCAATCGGCGGCTGAAAAGTTTTTGCGCGACCTGCGCGGGTTCGGCTTGCTTGCCGACGTCGTGGGCAGTGGCAAAACGTTTGAAGCGGGCGTAATACTCAGCGAGCTGGCCGTGCGCGGCAAAATGAAATCGCTTATTGTCGTCACGCCCGACCAAGTGCTTAACAGTTGGGTGGACGTGCTGGAAAACAAGTTCGGCATGGGCAAGGACGTCCTGTACAAGGTGCAAAAGTCCGACGGAGAATATCCCACGCTTCAAGACGTGCTGGCTGCTGTCGGCGTTAGCAAGCAGGGCAAGTTTATTCGCCCCAAGCGTCCCATAATTGTGGACGTAGACATATTTGCGCAGTGGCGGTACAGCCCCGACTTTTTGGTGGACGTGGTTGTAGTTGACGAGGCGCACCATTTCAGCGAGGACGCGGGCAAGTATGCCGGCGCAATGCGCATGCTGTCCGAGATGATGCAGACCAAAAAGCGTGCGGGCGCAACGTACTGCCTGCTGCTTACCGCAACGCCGCACTCGGGCAATCTCGAAAACATGTTTCGCTTGTGGTACTTTGTGCGTTGCAAGGGCGGCAATCCGTCCGACTTCGACGAAAAGGACGACAGCGAGCGCACTACGCAGTACATAGAGGAAAAGCAATATTACAAGGACACGGTGTGCTACGGCGCGACCAATATTACCGACTTTATCCGCAGGGTAAAGTATTCGGTGGTTATGGAGCGGTACTTAGACGAGCTTGGCTCATACCTGCGCGAAACGGGCAAGGTGAGTGACTTTAACGACAAATCGCCGTACGACAGGGCGCAGTATATAGACGACTTTTTAAACGCCGCAAAGTACGGCGGCAAAAAGGTGTCGACGGACAAAATTACCGGACTCACCGTCACGCTTAAAGACGACGTGTTAAAGCGCATATCGGACGCCTATCACAACGGCGTGCTGCGCTCGATAATGATACGCCAGCCTAACAAGCTTTCCAAACGCAAATCGGTACATAACTACTTTTTCTATCCGATGTCGAGCATACCCGAAACGGTAAGCATAACCGGACTTAACGAAAAGAAGGTTACTGTCGACTTTTCGCACGTGGCGGAAGGCGGGCAACCGGTTGTCAAGGTGGGGTCGGAGGAGCTGTCGCTTATAGACTACGTAAAGAACCTGCGCGGCAATCTTTCGGTGGAGCAGGCGTATTCGCACGTGCTCAACAGTATACTCAACAAGCTGGCGGCAAGCGACCCGCAAACAAAATCCATACACACAAAAAGCGGTTATATAACGTACTATGCCGACCGCCTACGCAACACGCACGGCGCGGTCGCCAAGCAAACGTATTTTTTGCCAGTGCTACAAAGCGAAAGCGTAAAGGACAGCAAGTTCCAAACCGCGGTGCGCATATTAAAGCAGCACAAGGACAAACGCGTACTGGTGTTTTTCGATTACAACCTCGGAAAATCAGAACGCATATACGACGAGGTGTGCGATGCACTGTTGCGCGACCCCGAGCTTAAAGACAGGATAATAGTGGGCGACGACGCCGCAGACGTGCACGCGGTGGAACGCGAATTCAATTCGGAAAAGCGGTCGGACGCCATACTTATAGTAAAGGACGCCAAGTACACCGAGGGCGCCAACCTGCAAGAATCGAGCATAATAATAAACTACCAAGTAACGTACGATCCGCTTGCTATGGATCAGCGTATCGGCCGTATATTCCGCCTCGGGCAAAAGAACGACGTAACGGTGTACTCGCTTGCTGACATGAGCAAGCTGGAAGGCTTTGCGCTTGCGTACTTTGCCGAGATAGGCTTGCTTTCGGGCAACACGGGTGACGCGACAATACTTGCGGGCAGCAACTCCGACCAAATGGTGGCGCTAAGGTGCAACGCGTGCGGCAGGGTCGTTTTGATGTCCAAGGAGGCATACGACGAAAAGCGCAAAAAGAAGGACGCGCTTGTATGCCGCGCCGAAACGCAGTGCATAGACGCCTACGGCAACGGCACGGAAATGTGCGAGATAACAGTATACGACTTTAAGTGCGACAGCTGCGGCACGGTGCTGACGCGCTCGGTGTCCGACGGATATATGTGTTTTTCCAACGTGGAAAACGGCGAACGCGGCAGGATGTGCAATTCGGGCGAAAAGGGCGACAGGTCGATATACTGCCGCAAGATTTGCGCAATATCGCACTGCAAGCGGTTCAACAAGGGCGGGCATATGTACGGCAAGTGCCCGGCGCTTAAACGTTTCAAAGACGTCAGCAACGTGTCGGACGTCGAGCTTATGCGCATTTGCGCAATGTGCGACAACGAGGATTGCTGGGACAAATGTAAAATCGCAGGCTTGCCCAAGGAGCAAATTATCGGCGAAGCGGGCGAGGGCGGACGGTGCTCGGACTGCGATTACGCAGGATGCAGCCCCAAGCCGTACGCATTGGAGTTTAACGACAAGTGGGAGGCGGACTGCCCGATGCCCGGCTGTTCGACCCGCCGCAACCACGGCAAGCTTAGGCCTGTCGTAGCGCGCACCTTTGCCACATTCATATCCGAGCTGTGGAAGTTCGATCATGACGGCGGCGAGGGATTTTGCCAAAACCTCGGCGAGCAAGCGGAAATCGTCACCGACGTAAGACGCATTCTCGAACGCGACGACGGCGAAAAGGAGTAGACCATGGCAAGAATTAACGTAGGCTGCGAATACGAAAAGGAATTCAAAAGCATTTGCAGTCTGTATAAAAAAGGATTTTTGTCCGACAAGGTTAATATTAAGCGGGTCACCGATACCGAAATAGTAACGGCGACCAATGTATTTGTGTACTGCGAGGACGAGCACGGCTTAAACGGCGCAAGGGGCGGCGAGGAAAACGAGCTCAGGTTCGACAAGGACGGCGCAAGCTGGTTTGCGGGACTTCGCGGCAAAAGCTTTGACAGCAGCAGCGCGGACTGGGAGCAGCTTATCGCAGACGTCGGCGCGGACTACCACAAATACTACTCGCTTATAGAATTCCGCCAAAGCGCGGACAGCCGTGCGGCGGCCGTCGGCGGCGCGGTGGAAAGCGTTATCAAAAAATTTTCGGACTTGTTTTTAAAGCGTGTTATCGACGCGCCGTTTGCCGTGTCCGAAAGGTATACGCCCGAGGCCGAAAACTATTATGCCGTATCGATGCGTTTGGAAATAAACGGCGGCGCCGAGTCCGAGCCGCTCTTGGGCAAGCTGTACTTTCGAGTAGGGCGCGACGGCAAGTTTGTTCCTATAAAACGCGAAGAAGCCAAGGGCATAGACGATTATATAAACGCTGCGGTGCCGTCCGACGACGGACAGAGCGACGGCGGGGAGCTTGTTGACGGTCAGCTTGTAAATTCGGTACTCAACCGTGCCGGCAGTCTTTTCGAGGACGCGGCATGCGCCGATTACATAATGTTCAATCCCGCTTACTTGCCCAAGATAGAAAAAATGTTAAAGCTACTTGCGACAAGCGAGGAAAAGGAGCTGGAATGTACGCACGTAACGGTGCTTGGCATATCGCACGTGGAATGGCAAAACTTTTCCTATGCGGTAAGCGTAGGCGGCAAAAACGTGTTAAAGCTGGTTGTCGGGCTCAATAACAGCATAAGCCTATACTGCACAAATTGCAGTAAGGACGGCGTGCTTTTGGTGGAAAACAACAACGTGCTGTTCGATCAAGACGAGTTTGACGGCGGCTACGAGCTGGATTTTTCGGAGCGCAATCTCGGCCTCGCCGACGAGGATATAGCAATGATCAAGAATTCGGCGCTATTATCGCGGCACTTGTTTAAGATAGCGTGCAAGGACAATATGCGCAACAGCGATTGCTCGCGGCTTATATGTTCGAGCCAGGCCGTGGAGTACACGGACGGCGACGGCAAGGTTTACCGCAAGTGCAAGGGCTGTCCTTATCCCGAAGTAGTGTACTACAATATATTTTCGGGCACGGACGGCGGCAGCTTGACTTCGGCGCTCAACCTGGACGAGCAAGCGTTTGTGCTCACCGACGGCAAGGTGAAAAAGTGCAAGTGCTGCGGCAGGACTTACGGCGAGCATACCGGCAAAAACGGTTATTGCAGGCTTTGCGGCGACACCGAGGTCACCGACGAGGGCAAAAAGCTGTACCGCAAGTACGGCAAAATGCTGTCCCTGCATACAAGGTTCAAGCATATCAAGGACAAAAAATGCTGTAAGGAAGACAGCAATATTATCATCTTCGAGCTGGGCAACGAGAGATTTGTGTTCAACAAGCTGGACGCGCGCGATTACGGCTATATCAGACCGCCCAAAAAGGTAAAGTGAGGGAGGGTAAAAAGCGGCAATGAAAAACGTTTCACATTCGCCCGTAACGGAAATGCTTTCGGGCAGGCATAAAATATGGTTGATAATCGGATTGGCGCTACTGCCGATAGCCGATTTTGCGGCGTGCGTTGCGCTGTGGGTGTTCGGCGCGGCAAGCTCGTACTGGTGGCTACCGTTTTTTATGACAGCAGTAGACGTACTGTACTTAGTCGGTGTTATACTGTCCAACCAACGGTTTAAGTACGCGCAAAAGTTGTTTTTTGTATATATAGCAGTAACAATAGTATTGCTGATAGTTTGGCTTGTAAAATTTGTCGACGGTAGTGCGGTAGTACTTACCGACACCGTGGAAGCGTATTGCGGACTGCTGCACGTTGCAGGCATACTGGCGGTAGGAATATCGTACTTGTACGCGTCGCGGCGTTTGCGCTTGGGACGGCACATTCAGCTTGTCTTTGCTATAATCTTTTCGGCGGTCGTGCTGCTCGCTTTCGTAGTAACTTACGGCGTGTTCGTAATAAGCGACGGCTTTTTCGGCCAGGGGCACGGCAACCTTCCGCTAGTGTATGCGTACACCGAAAACAACGAGTGCACGGTCACGGACATAGTTTACGGCAGGGGGGACAGCGTGGTCATTCCGTACGAGTTCAACGGACGAAAGGTGACCGGGGTATCCGCCAATATCTTTACGTATGCTTACGTTAAGAACGTAACGCTCAACTGCGACCCCGACGTCGAGCTTTGCGCCGATATGCACTCGGAGGCATTCAACACAAACGTAAATATCTACGTAGACAAAAAAGACGTCGATACGATAAAGCAAAAGCTGTATACAAGAGACAGCGGCAACTATTCCCGCTATCGGCATGAGCTGGGCAATCGTGTACAGCCCATAGGCCTCGATAACGACGAGGTGTACATAACGTTCAATTACGACCGCGACGCGTACGATACCGCGCGTGGAAAAATCATCCCGACGTGGTTCGGCAAAAAGGGCGATACGTTCAGGCTGTCCGATATCGACGGCGTGGACTACGCCGAACATTCGGACGCCGATTCGGACGACGACTTGTACTACTGCTACAATCACGTAGGCAACGGCGGCGGATATATGATGTCCGAGCTGAAAGACGGCGACAAGGCGTTGGACGGTATAACGGTAGACCAAAGCCGTGGAATTGCGGTAAGCTTCCAAAAGATTTACAAGGTGTTTGCGGGCGAAAGCAACGACACTAAGTACAAAACCGACGAGTATTTTCCGTTCGCCACCGTAAACGGCGTCAAGCAAGATTACAAGCTGACGGTAATGGACAAAGCGGACGAACTGTTAGATTCCTTCGACCGAGGCGAAGCGTTTACCCGCACTATGCATTACACGTTGTTCAACGGCAATGTACCCCGTGAATTTACTTCGCTTTCGGCGCTGCTCCGCGAGGGGTACAGCCAGGTGACGATCGCGCCGGACTGGGAGCTTACAAAGCCGCAAGTAACTTTGACGTCCGTAACCGCCGCCGACGACATTATTTACGGCGACGACTTTATACTGGACGCTGCCGTTACGCACCCGATCGGCGACGTTCAAATAGAATACGAATGGTACGACGACACTCAACGCATCGGCTATGACCGTATTTTGCAAGCCAATGCCGAATCGACGGGCATGCATACGTACACCGCAATAGTCAAGGTTAGCGCGCCCGAAGTTACATCGTGTATCTCGGGCAATGCCGCGGAAATCAAGGTGAACGTGAATAAACGCCCGCTCACGATAACGTGGGAACATAAGAGCATTGAAACAATGGGCGGTGAAGCGCAAGTCTACGGCACGGAAAGTGTGTACGACGGCAATCAAAGGGGAATCCAACCCAAGGCGCAAAACGTTGTCAATAATGATTATATATTCTTAATGGGTTATACCGGAGGACACGCGGGCACGTTTACCGAAAAGGCAACGCTTACTAACAACGTCATTGCCGCAAAATATTATATAGCCGAGGGCGAAACGTATACGTACACAATCCACCCTTATCCTGTTCAGCTCACTTGGGACAACGATACCGAATTCGAGTACGACGGCAACGTGCATGGCCCTACTGCGCATGCGTTGGATTTGTCGGGCGAGGAGCTTGAAATTCTGTATTCAGGCAGACAAACCGACGCGGGCGAAAACTATACCGCAACGGCTATATTGGCAAACGCCGATTATACCATTAACGAGTCGAGCGTAAAAAGCAAGGGCTTTAAAATTACACCCACGCAGGTTAGCGTAACGTGGGGCCGCACTACGCTTACCTACAACGGCGATCCCCAAGCGCCTGAGGCAACCGCGTTAGGCGTGGGCGGCGTCAAGGTCAATCTCGACATAAGCGGCAAGCAAACGAACGCCAATAAGTTTGGTGAAGACGATGTGACAACCACTTACACCGCCACCGCGGCTTCGGCAAACAAAAACTATACGTTGGATCCGACCACGACAAGCACGGAATTTACAATCTCGCCGTACGTGCTTGTTTATATCCAATGGGCAAACTCCGTGGTCACGTACAACGGTCAAAGTCAATTACCCACCGCGACGGTTACCGGCGCTAAAAACCAGAACGTACCATTAACCGTTATCATCGAGGACCATCCGTTGGGCGCGGTAGACGCGGGACAGTATATTGCTACCGCTACGGTTGCCGACCCCAACTATACAATATATGACGGCCCGTTATTTGCGCTGGATGACGAAATACAAAGCACGTTGACCGCCGCGCAGTGGCAGTTTTATATCCTACCTATGGAAGTGCGCGCGCAATGGGGTAATACTACGCTCACGTACAACGGCGAATGGCAGGTTCCTTCGGCTACCGCAAAAGGCGTTAACGGCGAAGATTTGCCGCTTACCGTAACCGGCGCTCTTAAAATCGGCAACGGTACCGCAAATGCGGAATTTACCGCAAAACAAAACAACTACACGCTTACTGACGCAAAGCGAACCTTTACGATACAACGAAAGGTGTTAAATATAAGTATAGATAACGTTACGGTGGAATACGGTCAAAAACCCAACTACACGTACAGTATTACGGGCGTTGTCGACGGCGAGTACGTTACGGTAACTTTGAAAGTAAATTATCTTGCCGACTCAAACGGAAATATTCCGGTAGGCGAATACACAATAACCGCCACATTAAGCATATCGGACAGCACCAGCTATTCGCTGAATATCGTGCAAAGCGGCAAGCTAACCGTTACCGCAGCCGCCGAGTCGACGGAGGAATAGATTATGATTTGTACCAATTGCAACAGAAATATAGTCAAGCCGCTCGAGCTGTACAACGGCGACTGGGCGTGCCCGTCGTGCAAGACGGTTGTGGGAATAAAGTCTATAGCCGTCAAGGTAAACAAGGAAAACGACGAAACGTTTAAGCTGTCCGAGCTGTGCTATTTGCGTGCGCTTAAAAGCCAACAGGCTTTATCGGAGTACGAGCGCAATCTTGCCGTAGCTATAGAATACTGCCGCACGGCTGCGCGCATGGGCAATCCCAAGGCGCTTATTAGGCTGGGGTTCTACTACGAGCACGGCTATATCACCGCCGACGTTACGGAAAGCTTCCGCATAGCGTACGAATATTACAAGCTGGTGTGGAGCAGTATGCCGGAGATGGAGGAGCGCCCTGCCGACCGCGACTACGCCGAAAGCTGTATCAAGCTGCGCTGCGCAGCCGCCAAGCATTACTTGGAGCTACTCAAAAAGCTTCCCGAATCGTTTAGGCGAGTGGGCGATCTTAACTACCACGACGAGCGCGAAAAGATAATCGCCAAGGGTTTAACAGTACCCGACGACGACGGCGCCGAGCGCGTTGTCGGCGAAAGCCGCGCCTTGCACGTGCTGTCTGTATTGCAGTCGTGCCTTACCAAGGAGCGTTCGCCGCTGTTCGGCATTATGCGTTTGGAGCGCGGCGACTACGCCGAGCTCAGTGCAATTCGCACCGGCGCAAAAAACGGGGAGAGCAAACTATTGACTTTTGCGCGAAAATTGCTTATAGTATTATTTGATGCCGACAACGGTGAGTTCCGCACTATCAAGACGGCGGAGGACGTGGGCGACATCGAGCCGGACAGCGCCTACTACCTGTACTTCTTTAACGGCGGCGGCGAACACGGCATATCGGAAAGCAAGTGCAAGCGCATAGGCAAGACCTTGCGCAAAAACACCGGCTTCGGCGAGTACAGCGGCGTAAAGCGCATTATCGACGCCATGAGCGGGGCGGCCGTTCAAACGGACTATGTGTTCAGCGAGGACGACGTGCTTATGTACAAAAACTCGCGGTTGGAATCGTTCGCTCACGCTACCGACGATCTTATCAATAAAGTAGCAAAACAGTAAGAGATGCTGATTATGTTCGTGCGGTAATCTTGCTGTCGATTTGTGCGATACGTGCCACAATAGAACGCGCACGTAGCGCTGCTACGAGCGCAACCTATTGTGTTCGTCTCCCACAAATCGCTAACGCAATCTTACTCGCGTCACTTAATCATCATCTCTAATAGGAGTTACCATGACCACTATCGAAAAAGTAAAATCCATCCAAGACGTAGCGCGCAAAAACGGCTTGTCGTTAAACAAAAAGTTTACTGACAGCTATTTGACAGGCCATTCCATGTTCGACGGGCCCAAGGAGCTCGGCGACCGCATAGTAAACGGTATGTGGGATATGTGCGTGCACGGCATAAACAACGGCTTTGACGGATCGTGCAAAAGCGCGCTGGACGGGCTTTCCGATATAGTGGTGGCGCTCACCGAGCTGGGTAACGAGCAAATAGGCAAGCTCACCAAATATTCGGTCAAGGCGGACGGCTTGCTTCAAAAGGAATTGCAGGCGCGTAAGGCGGTGATAAACGTTACCGAGCCGCTTAAAGAATGTATAAACACCAGCATTGTCGCTGTAAACACAATGACCGAGCTGCGCAGTAGCGGACAGGGCCTACTCAACGTAAACGAGCGGCAGTTCGAGCTGTTGGAGCAAAGCCGCACGTTGTTGGAGCAAATGCTGACGGCTATGGACAACATAGGCGATACCAGCAGCCGCACGGCGCAAGCCCGTTCGGACGAGGCTATTGCCGCAATCAAGGTGTGGCGAGAGGACTGCTCGCGCAACAATCTTCAATCGGGCTCGATAGCCAAGCTTAAAAAAGCGCTGGAAGCGGTGGAAGCGTGGGGTGCGCTCAACGTAGGCGTAACGCGCAAGGAGCGTGTAAAGGAACAGCACGCATTCAAAAGCAACGACGCACTCGCGGCGGTTGTCGAGGGCAGGGCGTCGCTGGAAATGCTGGACACCTTTTTGAACAGGATGGCCACCGAACAGGCGGACATTGCCGCAATACGTAAGCAGATAGACGAGCGCGACAAAGCCCGTCAAGACAAGATAGACGAGTGCGAAAAAGGCCTTGACGATATTAAAAAGCAAAAGGCGGATATCGTTGCGGCATTCCAAAACGGCGAGTTCGACCTTGCAACCGCCGACCGCAAAATAAAGAGCCTCAAACCCAAAGAGGACGACTTACTTTACACTGTATCCACTCTGCGCGAGGTCAACGGACCCGATTACTTAAAGGCCAGCCTCGAACAGCGCGAAGCGATATACAACGAGCTGGAAAGCGTTATCGGCGTGCTCGGTCAGTTCAAAAACGATCTTGTGCTTTTGTCCGACATCATTTACGGCGTGGACTTCAACGCGCTTATAGACATGATGGGCGGAAGGCTTAGCGACAAAAATCAGTCTATCGCCATAGAGAGCATTCACAGCATTATCGCAGGCATTAACGACAGTATAACCAATCTTTCGGTGTCGGGCGACAGGCTCAAAATGGACGGGCTTGTGCGCGGGCGCCGTGCGGCTATACCCGAAACGGACAGACAGGCTATTATAGAGCGCGAGCGTAACAGCCGCGAGCAGGTGTCTTCCGAGCTTTCGCCCGAGCTTGCGGCAATTTTGCAAGCACAGCAGCAGCCGCAAAAAACCGAGGAGGTAAAGCCCGAGGTCAAGGTCAAGCGCAGTACGCTGTTTTCGGACGACGATAGATGAAGAGCTTTAAACAGGTTATTACCGACGCAAACACCGAGTACATTTACTCGACGGATATAACGGCGCTGGACGGCGCACTTGCGGCAATAGAGGAGCTATTGCAAAATCCCGCGCTAAACGATAGCAACCGCGCAAACGCCGAGGCGCTGGGCATGCGGTTGGCGTGCAAAATTTTCGGGCTCAAAGCATTACAGCCCGATTTTTCGCTTTCGTTGGTAGACAAGCTAAACGCCTACGTCGAGCAAAATTTGCCGATAGCAAAAGAGAAAGGCTACAACAAGAGCGCGGCAGCAATGGAAAACACGTTAAGGTTTGTAACGCTGTTTTCAAAGTACGTAGCCGCCAAAAATGAAATTTCGGCGCAGGCAAGTAGCGAGCATACGCTTGCGTGCAACGGTAAAAAAATTATTCAAAACGCGACCGAGCTTATAGATGAATTGATGAGCGCGGGCGTAACCTCGCCGTTTGAGGACGGCGTGGTTTTTCCCACACTTTCGGACGAAATAGCGGATAGTATGCAAAGCTGGAAGGCGGGTTTGTGCGGCGCGTACGCCAAAGCGCTGGAACGCTCTGTCGCCGCAAAGCCGTTGAATTTACGCGACTGCGACTACTTCCCAACGCCCGAGTGCGACGAGGGCGGCAAGGCCAACGCGCTTATACTTAACACGCCGTTTGTTGACGAAGCGCGGCTGTACGCAGCTAACGCCGTGCCGCGCGATACGGAAATTTACGAGTTTGGCATGAACGCCGACGGCGGGTCGCGGGAGAACATAGACAAAATATTTTGCTATGCCGAATACAAAAAGTGCGCTGTGTTTATAGCGGGCGTCGACATGATGCCCGACGACAACCGTACGTATCTTTTGCGTGCGGCAATGCTTGCCGGCAAGGCGGGCACGCGCGTATTTATATCGGACGTGCAGGGCGGTGCGCTGTACGACGACGGAATGACGGCGGCGGTGCAGTACGACGAGCTCAGCGCATTGGATATAAGTGAATCATACATAACAATGCCGTCCTTCGACGCTGCGGCGGACGAGCTGGTCGCCCTGAAAATGGCGGACGGCACCACGGCGCGTGCGGCGCTCAGGGATATGCCGTTTTTGGGCTTTGCCGGGCTTAACGAAATAGTTCGCCCCGAGCATCACTCTAACTGGATGACGCGCGGCAAAAAGATTTCAATGGGCAACGCCGACGTCGCTAAAAAGTATTTGGCGCGTATCAAAGACTCGATGCTGTTTATTGACGACGGCTGGGGCGATTTCCGCGGCGGCGGGCAAAACGCTTCTAACGCGGGTGAATTCGACTACGACGGTATTCCCGCGATAGATATAGACAACGTAAAAAGGATTGCGGAAAGCAACGCCACCGTATTCGGCAAGTGCGGAATGATAGCGCGGTATTGCACCACGGGCACGGACGATTATTCCGTTTGGAGCAGGCTCGACCGCGCGGAAATGCAAAGCCGTGCGGCGTTTGCGGTAAGGCTTGTATACCGCGTACTCGGCGTGCCTATCGACCCGTTAGTGGAAATAGTGGACGAAGCGGAAAACAGTACGGCGGGCGGGCTGTGCTACGACGGCGGCAAGCGCGTTGTGTTCAAGTACAGCTCGGCGCAGGACGTGGCGTGGATGCGTGACGCGATAGTGCACGAAAGCTTTCACGCGTTGCAGGCTCGGCTGATGAGCGGGCATTGGGCGCCGTGGTATTACGATAATATGGGCATTACGTACGGCAGGGCGTGCAAGTGGCGGGAAACGCGAGAGAAGGCTTACAACCACAACACCCGCTCGGATATTTACAAGGTGCACATCTACGAGGCCGACGCTTACGCATTCGAGATAGACTGTCGCAGAGGTCTTGAGGAATACTGGAACGGTATTGACTTTACTTAAGATTTGTGATATATTAACATAAGGTATTGTAATGGAATTTTTGGACGAATTTATCAAGGGACTTCTTCACACCGACGACGTTCGCGGCAACAGGCTGATCGACGTGGGCGTGATGGGCGAGGGCGGATCGGACAAGGCGTACCGCCTGTTTTGCGATAGCGGAAATAACAGCGCCTCTATGCTTAACGTTATCCGCGCCCGCCGCGGCAAGCCGTCCAACAAGACTGTTCTCGGTGACAGCGCATTGTTAAAGGCTACCGTCAGCGGCTCGCTCACCGAAAAGTGGGATTGGGCGGATTTGGCGGGCGTAAAAAAAGCCGACGCACTTGATAAGTTTATAACCGCCGCATACAACGCGCTCGACTTAAAGGGCAACAACCCGCTGTTTTTGGGCGTGGGCCTTTTGTCGTGGTCGGTGGCGCACGGCGACGGAGTTCGCAACGTAAATTCGCCGCTGCTCATTTTCCCCATACGCCTGGTGCGCGGCACCAACACAAGCAATGTGGAAATAGAGTTTGTGGATGATGACGCGTACTTTAATCCGTGCCTAATTGCGCGTATGCGGGACGAGCTTTCCGAAAGTGTTTGTGCAAACTTTCCGCACCCCAACGGTGTGGGCCAAAACTTTGACGACGCCATAGATTTGGAAAAATTAGGCGACGGCTCGGAATATATGGAACGCGTAAGCGAATTTGTTTCGGCGCTCGGCGGCAGTATGTCGTTTGACAAGGATATACTTACGATTGCGCAGTACAACCACAGCGATATTTGCATGTACTACGACGTGCGGCGCAACAAGCAAAAGATTTACGCGCACCCGCTTGTACAGAGCGTGTTCGGAGGCGGTGCACCGCTTCCGCGCGAGGACGACGGCGAGGTCGCTACCCGCCCGGTGCTTCCCACCGACAGCGTGCAGGATAAGATTATAAGCAAGGTTGCGGCGGGACGGTCGCTTATAATAAAGGGCCCGCCCGGGACGGGAAAAACGCTCACCATAGCCAACATGCTTTCCACCTTGCTTGCGCAGGGCAAAAGCGTGCTTGTCGCTTCCGAAAAGCTTTCGGCGCTTGCCGAGGTGTATGCAAAGCTGCCCGAACGCTTGCGTAAATTCGTAATGCTGCTCGATTACGAAACGGAGCAAAAAGCCGCCGCTGTCAATCCCGCCGAGGTGCGTGCCGAGTTTAAGCGGCTTATCAAGAACAAAAAAGAATACGTTTACGACGGCAAGTACGACCTAAAATACAGCCGTGCCGACCGCGCCAAGGCCGAGGCTATGATAGCGCTGGGCGATTATCAAGCTGAGGTATTCGGCGACGACGTAGCGTGGGGCTCGTACTACGACGCGCTCGATACGTACTACAAGGACGCCGATTTGCCGGTGATAGAATTTACCGACGGCGGGGCTGCGGCTTCGATTTCCCGCGAGGACTACAACAAGCTTTTGCTTGGCGTAAAGGAGTGCGCTGCATACTACGAGCGGCTGATGCAGGGCGGCAAGGTGTCGCTCAGTCCGTGGTACGGGGTCAGTGACAAATCGGATATCGAGGGCGCTATTGTCGCGCTAAAATCTGTCGCCGCAGTTATGGCGGAAATAAACGGAGTAACGGAACGGCTGGAAAAGCAATATCCCGATATTTCGTGGAGCGACTGCACGTACGGAGATTTGCACGACGCGGCGCTTCCGAACGCTATTGCGGGCGAGGATATAGTCAAGGCGGTTACAGGGCTTAAAAAGAGCGACGGCGAGCTGCTGACAATGCTTGCCGATAATTATGAAAAGGCCAAGCTTTCGGCGACGGATGCCGATAAGTTTATATTTACGGGCAGCGCCGTAAGCGACTGCTTTACGCGCCTGTCAGATATAAAGACGGTGCGTGGCTTACAGCTTTCCGTAGTGAATACGGTGGCAAATAACAGCGAGTTGTTTTTGGTCGGCGGAATGACCGATCAAGCGGCGGCAAAGTTTACTCAAACGGTAAACAACGTTTACGAGCTCAAAACCGAGCGCGATACGCTTGCCGCCGAAGTGCTTTTTGTGTTCGACAAAGCCAAGCTTAACGATATGCAGCTGTTAAAAGCATGCGCCGCGCTAATGCCGTACGCGAGTGGGGATAAGCCTTCCGTCGGGCTGTTTGACTTTAAGGCGAAATCGGCGGAAAAGAAATTACGCGCCGCGTGTTCACGCACCGATATTACTTTAAAAGAATTGGCGGCTACGGCAGTATCTTACAGCCGTATAGCCGAATGCGACGGCAGGATAGACGGGCTCAGCGGCGTGCTTGCGCACGTTGTCGGGCTTAACGCATTGACCGCCGAGCAAACTGAATGTATACTCGCTGTCGCAAAATATAGCGCGGCGCTCGGCGTGGATATGCGCGAGTTTGTGTCGGAATGCAAGACCGCCGCCGCTATTATCGCCGATACCAAAGGCTTTGTAAAAACGCCAGACGATTACGTAATAGACAGCTTTGTGTCGGCGGTCGAGCTTGTGCGCGCGCAGTCCGAGCTGAACGTTGCGCTGTCCGCAATGTGCGGTAGGTGCGGTATAGCGGAAGCGCCCAACATGTTATTGCAGGTTCATTCGCTGTCGGCGCTGCTTCGCATTTACCATTCGCCGCAGTTTAATTGCGACGCGCAAAAGACCGAAAAATTTGTGTCGGTATTACAGGGCGAAAAAACGCTTGTCGCCAACGTGGCGACGGCGGTAAGCAAGCTGAAAGACTTCGGTGGCAAGTATTTTGTAAACGCCTATGCCGCAGCGCCGTGGCATGTCACGCCCGACAACAGCAAGATATTAATAGCGCAAGCGACGGACAGATCGATGGCGGCCGCCGCGCTCGGCTACGACAATATTATTCATGGCAAAAACGCTTTGCCGCTTGATATGTTTTTCACGCCCATAGAGGACGGCAGGGTAGAGGTTGGGCCCGAAAGGTTTGTCGATCTGTTTGTCCATTCCTATCTTGCGCTCGTTATAGACCGCAAAATATCGACTATGGGCAACGCTCGCAACGGACTGGGCAAGGCTGCCGAGCTTGCTATCAAGAATTTTATCGACGCGGAAAACGAGATATACGATTGCAACGCCGTTCGCGCCGAAAGCCTGTGCATGGCGCGTATCGACGCCGATGACGACGATTTTGATTTTTTGGCGGTGGACAAGGGCATAAACATGTCGTTGCGCGTTATGTTCCGCAACTACGCAAAGGCTATACTCAAACTGAAAAAGTGTTTCATCTTGTCGCCGTCCACGGCGAGCGTGCTTTTCCGCGGCGAAGCGTACGAAAACTTCGACGTCGTAATAGTGGACGAGGCCAGCCAAATGGAGCCTGTCGATTTGCTGCCAGTGCTGTTTAGGAGCAAGCAGTGCGTGCTTGTTGGCGACGAATACCAAATGCCGCCGCTTACGCACTTCAAGGCGAAAAACCGCAAACGCATAAGCGACGAAGCGACCGAGCTTACGCTGGACACAGATATATCTGCGCTCAGCCTTGCGCTAGGTAATCTTGCGTTCGACGCGGAGGAGCTTGTTTGCCACTACCGCAGCAAGACCGAAAGCCTTATCGAGTTTTCGCAACGCGAGTTCTATCCGTACATGCGCACCTTCCCCGCGACGGTGCCCGCTACGCCCGACCTCGGTTTTACCGATATTCTCGTCGAGGACGGATATTGCGAGGACGGCGTAAACATGCCCGAGGCCAACGCCGTTATCGCCGCACTCAAAGGGCATTTCGATAAGTACTACGACAAAAGCAAGGGTACGCTGTCTACGTCGGTGGGCGTTGTAACGTTCGGCGAGGCGCAGTTAAAGTACGTGCTTAGCCTTGTGCACGCCGACAAAAAGCTAAACGCTATGATAGAAAACGCGTGGCATAACTTTGACGACGTGCCCGACAAGCTGGTGTTTTTCCGCACTATTGAGAGCGTGCAGGGACAGGAAACGGACAACCTTATTTTATCGCTCACTTACGGCAAGGACAAGAACGGAAAGATAAAGCTTGCATTCGGCGAGCTCAACCGCGACGATACGGGTAAAAATATATTCAACGTGGCGGTAACTCGCGCCAAGAACAAGGTTACGGTTATCCACACGCTTACGTCTCGGCAAATGGCTGGCAATGCGCGCATAGCCTTTATCCGCAGTTATCTGGCGGGCGTGGAACGGTTTGCCGAAAAAGCCTCTCAATTCGTGTCGGCGGTACCCGAAAAAGGCGAGCATTTTATTTCCGCAGTGGCAAGCTATATCGAAAGCTTGGGCATAGCCAAGGAACGCATAGTAACCGACTACGGCGTAACCGACGGTTCGGTGCGCATACCGATCGCGGTGCTGTCTGAGGATTTAACAAGAGCCGAGCTGGGGTTGTGGTGCGAGCTGCCCGTGCAAAAGAAGTACGATTACTTCGACTATAACGCGCGGTACGTCACTTCGCTTACGGGTAGGGGGTGGACGTTGCACAAAGTATATATCCACGACTACTTCGACAACGTTAAGGCCGAACAAGCGGCTATTTGCACCGCAGTACAAAAGTACGTTACAAAATAAACAACCAAGTAAAAACTCACAAGGAGAATTTATATTATGGCAAGAGAACGGCAAAGAGAGGAAATGTCCGAAAGCGAGGAGCGCCGCGCGCGCATTCGCAAGCAGGCGGAGGAGCTGGACAACGAATACGTCCGCGCCGAGCAGGAGCGCAAGCTGGAAAGCTCCAAAAAGAATTTCGGCAAGCGCAAGGATATGCTTGCAACCCGCGCCGCCGATATGATTCAAAAGTACGGCAAGGACTACTTTATGTCGCAAACGCTGCTGACCTTTTTGGACGTTGCTATCCAAATGGAGGACACTATCGACGTGCTTACCGACGTCAGCATGGCTGTGTCGTGCATTACCGACGCTATGCTTTGCATGGACAATATTTTGCAGCTCAATTCGTCGGCGCTCGATTCCACGCAAAAAGTAAATCACGGATTTTGGGCGCGCCGCAAAGCCAAAAAGCGCATGCAAAAGACCATTACCAACAACCTCGGCAGGATTAAGGAAATAATGTTCATGCTGGAAAGCAGTCAGGATCTTGCGTTCTCCATTACCGAGGGCTTGCAAAAGTCTAACGTCAAAACGCAAAAGCGACTCGCCAAAAGCGCCGAGCGCCGCAAAAAGTACGAGGTTAAGGCAAACGGCGGTTCGCCGCTTCCGCCCACCAATGCCGAAAAAATGGTGGACAAGATTATCAGCGAGCGCAGCGGCGGCGACGGCGGTGCTTCGGGCGCAGGCGGCAGTGCAGGCAGTGTGGATACTCCCGCCGCAGCACCTACGAGCGGCTCGGACGACATAAGCGATATTCTTTAAGCGGAGGATAAAACCATATGTCCGGATTCGGAAAGAAATCGGCGGCGGCGGACGGTTCGTCGCTCGAACAGCTGGAAAAAAATTACAGCGAGGCTGTGGAAAATATCCGCACTATTTTGGGCGGGGTAAAGGATAAGCGCGACTTGCGCACCGAGGACAAGCAGCGGCTTTGCACCGAGTACTTGCGCGCGTCGCAGTACGCGCAAAAATTGTCCGAGCGTCACACCGACGCGGTCAAGGCGGAGGAGTACGCCGACAAGGCAAAGAAGCTTGGAAAGAAAGCGACCGAATACGGCTCATCGGTCAGCCACACCGTGCCTAAAACCACGTTCGACGACGTTAAGGGTTTGGACGACGTAAAAAAGCTGGTGGAAAGCTTTATCTATATCGCGCAAAATCCCGACGTAATCAAGTATTACAAGATAGAGGGCGGCTTGGGCATGCTTATGTACGGCGCGCCCGGCACGGGCAAAACAATGTTTGCCGAGGCGATAGCCAACAAGCTTCAACTGCCGCTGTTCGTAATTACGCCCGCCGATATATTCAAGTCGTACGTGGGCGAATCCGAGCAGGCCGTGCGCCAGCTGTTTGACGAAATGGACGCTTGCGCTGACGGCGCGATACTTTTCGTCGACGAGTGCGAATCCATATTCAGCAAGCGTACTTCGGACACCAAGGACTACAAAGCCGCCGTTACCACCGAGCTTTTGCAGCGCATAAACGGTTTCGGCGTGGACGGGTCAAAGCGAATAATTATAGCGGCTACCAACCGCCCCGACGTAATAGACCCCGCGTATTTGAGGTTCAAGCGGTTCTCGCACCGCGTGCACGTGCCGCCTCCCGACATCACGGCAAAGCGCGCCATTATAGAGGGCAAGCTGAAAGGCATTGCGCTCGACGGCGTTACCACCGAGGACTTGGTGGAGCTTAGCGAAACGTACACCAAAACCACTGTACCCGGCACAAGCGTAAAGGTGACTACTATGTACTATTCGGCAGCCGACCTTTGCGGTATAATAGAGGAAGCGTGCCGACTTGCTCTCGAGGAAATGCAAGCCAAGGGACTTACAAAACCCATACCGCTTAGGCGCGATATGTTCGACGCGGCGTTCAAAAAGCTTCGCCCCAGCATTCCCGCCGAACTGCTAAAAGAGTATGAGAATTTCTAAAATATAATCGGTGTAATGTTACGTATTACACCGATTTTTCTTTATGCTTTTTTGCAGCGCGTACGGCTGTCATTGTCACGCTTATTATAGCAAGCACGACGCAAATCACCGAGCAGGCAAAGGTTATTATCGAGCGGCTTATCCACGCCGCAAAGAAAAACGAAAATGCAAGAACGGAATAGCGAAAAATCTTGTCGCGCGAAAATGCGTTTTTAAACGCGTTTTGTCGCTTGCCGCTATCCGCATACTTGCGCGGCGGCAGGGCGTTAAGCGAGGCAAACAGCTTGTAAACGTCGTCGCCGTACACAGAAGCTATTTCCATGTCTTCCACCTGCGGCACGGGCGGCGGGGTTTTGCACAATATAACCAGCTTATCCGCGCCGTAGTGCTTTGCTTTTGCTATAAGCCTTGCGCAATCCTTTTCGTCGAGCGAGCCAAAGCAGCAGTACGCGGCGGTAGAGTTCAGGTATACGCCGTTGCCGTGCCTTATCGCGTTTTCGCCCTTAGCTTTTAGTGCGTTTGTAAGCTGCATAGCGGGCGCGTTGTCGGACAAAAACATAAACTCGAAAAACATATCGTCGGCGGCCTTGGATATTTTATAAGCTTCGCCCTTTTTCTTTCCTCGCAGCCTTGTCAGCATGCACAGTCCCGCGGTCACCGTCAGCGCGCAAAATACCGCCGTGTCCGTCGTAGGGATAAAGTACCGCAGCACCGCAAACGCGGCAAAAAATATCAGCAGTGCGCCGATCGTTCCGTCTATAAATTTTGCAAACTTGCTTTTCATGCTTGTAATTGTTGACGAAATATGCTAAAATTACACGTGATATCTTTGCTACCAAGGACAGAATTGTGCAAACGGAAATTTTAAAACCAACCGATTTGAATATTATGCGCTGTGCTTCACGGTTAAAGGCAGGGGAGCTTGTGGCGTTTCCCACCGAAACGGTGTATGCTTTGGGCGCGGTGGCCACCGACGGACAGGCGGTAAAAAAGGTGTTCGAGGTAAAAAAACGCCCTATGGACAAGCCGCTCATCGTCGCGGTGGCCAAAAAGTCGGACATAAAAAAGGTGGTTAAGTCCATTCCCGAAAAGGCGCAAATACTTATCGACAAGTTTATGCCCGGGGCGCTCACATTGGTGTTTGACCGCGCCGACGTTATTCCCGACGAGGTGACGGCGGGTTCCGATTCGGTTGCGGTACGTATACCGGATAACGCCGTTGCGCAAAAGCTTATCGAGCTTGCCGGCGCGCCGGTTGTGGTGCCCAGCGCAAACACTTCGGACAAGGCAAGCCCCACGCTTGCGCAGCACGTAAAGGACGACCTTGACGGCAAGATAGAATACATACTGGACGGTGGCGCGTCCAAGATAGGCATAGAGTCGACAATAGTTGATATGCGCACCGAGCCGCCCACCGTTTTGCGCGCGGGCGGAGTTACGGTAGAGCAGTTAAGGCAGGCTATCGGAGATGTGAATTCGAAACGCGAGGACGCGAAACTAAGCGGATATATGCCCAACGCCGAAGTGCTGTTTTCGGCGTACTACGACGGAATGACGGACAATATTTGCAAGCGCTACGACGAACTGACTGCACAGCAAAAAAAGGTAGCGGTGCTTTGCCTCGACGGCAACCGTAACGCGTACGGCGACAGAGAGGTGTTTACGGTAGGCGACAGCTACGAGGCGTATGCGCACAATTTGTTTGCGGTGCTTAGAAAAGCGGACGGCGAGCATTACGACGCGGTAATAGCCGAGGGCGTCAACCCCGTAGGCTTGGGCGAGTCGCTCATTGCGCGATTGATCAAATTAAGTGGCGGACTAATCATATGACGGATAATAAGAAAGTAAAAGTAAGCATAATATTTGTTTGCACGGGCAACACGTGTCGGTCGCCTATGGCGGAGTTTTTGTTCAAGGACTACCTGCGCCAAAAAAAGCGCAGCGGCGATTTTACCGTGTCAAGCGCGGGGCTGGAAGCGGGCAAGGGCGATAAAATAATGCCGCAGGCGGTGGAAGCGCTGACAATACTCGGCGTAAAGCACAACCCCGACCGCAAAGCCAAAGTGTTCACTGTACAGATGTCGCTGGACGGCGATTTGATTGTAGGAATGACCGACGAGCACGCAATGCGGTGTGACAGCGACAACGCCGTATCGTACGTAGATTTGATAGGCACTCGCATTCCCGACCCGTACGGTTACAACACGCAAGCGTACCTAATGTGCGCACAGCAAATGCAAACGGGTTTCGACGCGATTTTGGAGCTTGCCGACCGAAAATTGAAAGAAAAACAAGGATAATCGATAATTCCGAATTCCGAATTCATAATTCCGAATTAAATTCGCGTGACAAATTTGTTTTTAAATGGTATACTACTACTCATAGAGGTGTTGTATGACGGTATATATCGGCAGCGATCACGGCGGAATAGCGCTTAAAAGTGCCATAATAGACAAATTGACGGCGCAGGGCATAGCTGTGTGCAACGTCGGTACGGATACGGAAACGTCGTGCGACTATCCCGATTATGCGTTCAAGGTGGCGGAGGCTGTGGCAAACGACAGTGCCGACCGCGGAATAGTCATATGCAAGACGGGCGTCGGCATGAGCATTGCCGCCAACAAGGTAAAGGGCGTCAGGTGCGCGCTGTGCTTAAATACCGAAATGGCAAAGCTGTGCCGCGAACACAACAACGCCAACTGCTTGGCGCTAGGCGCGGGCAACACCGATATGGAAACAGCGCTGCAAATAACGCAAGCATTTTTGACCACCGACTTTTCGGGCGGTCGCCACGCTAACCGCGTAGAAAAAATAACCGCTTACGAGGGTTCTCATGAGTGATACGACAGTAAAAAAGAATAATCAATCGGAAATCGTATACGAGGACCGCGAAGCGCTTGACGCTCAGCTTTCGGGCGTGATTGCGGATATACTTTCCGCCGAGCGCGAAGCCAAGCACATAATAGCCAAGGCGGAGGAAAACGCCAAGGCCATTCAGCTTGACGGCGCTACGCGTGCGCGGAATATGCGCGAGGTAAGCGCGCGCACCATTGCCGAAGCCAAGGCGCAAAAGACGGAGGACGCCGTTAAGCGCGCCGCCGCCGAACGCGAAAAGCGCGTGGAAAAGGCCGTGGCTAACGGCGAAAAGCTGGTCAAGGAAAAAGAAAAGGAAATAGCTAAGCAGATAGACGTATTGTTTAAGATGCTCGGAGGCAAGGCGTAATGGCGATAGCCAAAATGTCGCACCTTCGGCTTGTCGGCCTTAGGAGCGATCAAAACAAAATAATGGACGTCCTTGTAAGCAGAGGATTGTTTGAAGCGCGTGCAACCGACGCGCTGCCTTTTGATTTGTCTTCGGGCGAAACGAACCGCTACCGCGAGCTTAAACTTAAACAAAGCGAAATATCGTTTGCGCTCGATTTCCTAAAAGCGCGGCACGCGGCGATGGCGGCGGAGCTTGAAAAGAACAAGCGCGACGTACAAAAGAACAATGCACAGCCTATCGGGTACACGCTGTCGGGCGAGAAGTATTCGTCGGCGCGTAGGCTTATAACCAAAGCCGATTTTTCGGACGCGGCGGCGCGCGAGTACGAGCTCATGCACGTTTGCGACGACCTTAAACGGCTGTCGTTTAAACTGGTGGATTGTTCGCAGCGTTGTGCTGAATTGAATTCGGCGGCGGAGAATTACAAACCGTATTCCGTTATGCCTATCAAGCTTTCGGAATTGCACCGCGACGGCGATATAGCGATAGCTATGTATAATAGCCGCACGAGCGCAAAGCCTAACGAATTGCTTAACGGCTTGCCGTGCGCGTACGAGGTTCGTAACAGCGACGGCGTTACAGTTGTTTTGATTGTCGCAAGAAAGAACAACATTGCGGAAATAGATAAGCAATTAGGTGCGGCAGGGTATACCAAGTGCGAATACAGCGATGACTGCACGGCTGCACAAAAAGTCGAAGCGCTAAAAAGCGAAAGCGAGGACGTGCAACGCGAAATTTTCGAGCTTACCAAAACGGCGCTCGACTACGAAAAGCACGTTAACGACCTGCGCATACTGTACGACGTAATAGAGTTAGACATAGAGCGGTCGGAAGCCGAACAAAAGTTTTTAAAGTCCGACAGTACGTTTGTGCTGGAAGGGTGGTTGCCCGAGCGCATAGCGCAAACTACCGTGGACGAGGTTCAAGCAGCCGCGCCCAAGGCGTTTATACAGCTGCTAGCGCCCGAGGAAAAGGACGCGCCGCCCACGCTTGTGGAAAACAACCGCGTAGTCAAGGCGTACGAGCAAATTACAGATATGTACAGCTCGCCGCGGTATAGGGAAATCGATCCCAACCCGATAATGGCGGTGTTCTACTTCTTATTCTTCGGAATAATGATAGGCGACGCCGGCTATGGACTTATACTCGCGATTGCGGGATTGGTAATCGGAACGTCCAAAAAGTTTGACGTTGGCATTAAGCGGCTTGCTTTGCTCGTCGGTATGGGCGGTATATCGGGTATAATCTGGGGCGTACTGTTCGGCGGGTATTTTTCCATCGACTTCGGCGAAGGCGTAAACGTCGCAATACTTCTCAATCCGTTGGATAAGCCGCTTATGTTGCTTGTGCTAAGCATAGGCATGGGCGTTATTCAAATAATGACCGGCTTTATAATCAAGTTCGTTGCGCTGTGTAAAGAGGGTAAGCCGTTCTCGGCCATATTCGACTGCGGGTCGATACTGCTGTTGTTTGTCGCGCTTATACTGCTTGTTATAGGCATGCTGCCGTCGCTTGCGCCGATGCTCGGCATAACTATAGGCTTTGTGCCGCCCGCGGCGCTCAAAACCACCGCTATGGCGTTTGCACTTGTCGGCGTTGCGCTTATACTGTTATTCGGCGGCCGCAACAGCAAAAACGTTTTCGGTAAAATCGTCGGCGGCTTTAAGGGCTTGTACGGGCTTGTCAATCTTTTGTCCGACCTTTTGTCGTACTGCCGCTTGTTCGGTCTTTGCCTTGCAAGCTGCGCCATAGGTCTTGCATTCAACAGCTTGGGCGGAATAATAATGGATATTCCGATTGCGGGATACGTAATCGGTGCCATAGTGCTTGTGGTACTGCATTTGTTCAACCTCGGACTGGGCGTGCTCAGCGCATACGTTCACGACGCCCGCCTTCAATTCTTGGAATTCTACGGCAAGTTCTACGACGGCGGCGGCAGATTGTTCGCGCCGCTCGGTCAAAAAACAAAGTACATCAGGTACAATTAATACGGGTTTTGCCTTTTTAGGTCTACCATAAAAAATATTTCTCAAAAGGAGAAGGATAAAATATGTCTATGGGTAATGTTTACGCTATAATCGGTGCGGCGCTCGCCGTTATCGTGTCGGGCATCGGCTCGGCAATCGGTGTAGGTCGCGCGGGACAAGCGTCGTCCGCTTTGCTCAGCAAGCAACCCGAAAAGTTCGGCACGACAATGATTTTGCAGGTTATGCCGTCCACGCAGGGTCTGTACGGCTTCGTCGTTGCGTTCATGATGCTCATCAAGCTTAACGCGTTCGGCGAAATGGTATCGCTTACCGAAGCGCAGGGCTGGATCATGTTCGCTTACTGCATGCCTATCGCAATCGTCGGCTTGGTGTCCGCAATTATGCAGGGCAACGTCGCAATCGGCTGCATCAACCTCGTGGGCAAGCAGGAAAATCAAATCGGTCACGCCATTCCCATGCTCGTTCTTGTCGAGATCTTCGCTATATTCGCGTTTATCGTTTCCATTCTCGGCGTAATGCTTTTGACTGTCGCGTAAAATCATGCAGGGCAAAGAAAAGATAATCGACGATATATTGTCGTCGGCCAAATCCACCGCATCGTCCATTGTGGCGGAAGCGCAAGCGGCAACCCAAGCCGAATTAGACGAGCTTAGGGCGGAGCTTGACGCCGCGCAAAAGCAGGCTCTCGAAAAGGCGGAGCTTGCGGCACAGGAGTTGTTTGCCGGTCAAGTCAAGCTGGGCGAGCTGGAAGCGGGTAAGGCGTTGCTTCGCGCAAAGCAGCAGTGCGTTGCGGCGGTGTACGACGGAGTAAAGAAAAAGCTTCTCGTGGCGCCCGACGAAACGTATCTGAAAATCATTCAAGCCGTTATATTGCAGTACTGCGAGGACGGCGACGAGGTTATTGCAGCGGCAAGCGACGGCAAACGCGTAACGGCGGCGTGGGTCAAAAAGGTGGCGACAGCCGCCAAAAAGAAGCTTACGCTGTCGAGTGAAAAGGGCGACTTTTCGGGCGGCGTTATTTTGCGCAACGCTAAGTACGACCGCGACCTTACCGTGGACGCGATAGTGGACGAGCTTAAAGAACGCACCGTGTACGACACGGTTGCAAAATTGGGACTATAAATGAACACGACCAAGGTTTTTGCCAATATGTCGGCGGTATTTAATTCCGGTCGACTGAATACCGAGCGGCTCCGCCGCGTCGTCGAATGCAAGACGGTTGCGGAGGCGTTTAAGGTGCTGGGCGATTACGGCTACGCTTACTCGGAAGGAGTGAGCGTGGACGGCTTTATCGTGGGCGAAACCAACAAGCTTATACAGTTCGTATCGGAAAACTCGGCGAGCGAAAAATTGGCTAACGCGCTTCTTGCGCGGTTCAAGTACAACAACGCAAAGCTGGCGTACAAATCGCGGTTTACGACTGTTCCCGACGACGGATATTACGCGGTGGACTTCGACAGCAAAAAGATTGCCGACGGCGATTATTCGGACGCCGACCCGTTTATGGCAAAAGCGTTTGAAGCGTTGGACGAGAGTAACGAAACTCATCCGCAGGCTATCGACCTTGCGCTTACCCGCGCCATGTACGCATATATATTGTCGTGCGGCGTGCCGCTTGTAAAAAAGTACGCGCGTGCCGAAATCGATATGAAAAACATTCTCACCGCCGCGCGTATGAAAAAGCTGGGCTTGAGCGGCGAGCAGTTTATATCGGGCGGAAAGATAAGTGCGGAAACGCTTACCGAAGCGCTTGCAGAGGATGACTTTGCGTCTTGCTTCGAACACACGCCTTACGCAGAGTACGCCGAGCGCATAGCGGAAAACGACTTTGCCGATTTGTGGAAATCGGAATTGGAAGCGGACGACTTTTTGTACTGGCTTTCGTATAGGGAAGTAGTGTCGTACGTATCGAATACGCCCTTTTTAAACTACTATACGGAAACGCTGATTGAGCTTAAAACGGTCAAGACCGCGCTTGTGTGCGTCAAAACCGATTCGCGCGATATGTTCTATAAACGTATACCCGAAATATACAGGTAGAGCAAGGGGTAAAAAAATTGGAAAAAATCGGAAAGATAGCGGTAATAGGCGACAGCGAAAGCGCAACGGCGTTTTTGGCGATCGGCGCGGCTGTGTACAAGGTGGACGACGAGGTTAAGGCGGCGGAAACTTTGCGCGAGATAGCCAAGTCGGACGAATACGCCGTAATACTCGTCACCGAAAACTACGCCGCCAAAATGGAAGGGCTTATGCAAAAGCTAAAACAGCAAGCCTTCCCAGTAGTGCTTAGTATTCCCGGCTCGACAGGCTCCAACGGCTTCGGTATGGCGGGAGTAAAAAAGGATGTCGAGAAGGCTGTCGGCGTAGACATATTGTTTAATTAAGAATTAAGAATGCAGAATTACGACCGTAATCCAACCTTCCCCGTGGGGGGAAGGGGGACCACGAAGTGGTGGATGATGGGCGACCGAATTTCGAATTAAAAACGGAGTTTTTATGGGTAAAATCATCAAAATAAGCGGACCGCTGATTGTTGCGGACGGTATGCAAGACGTAAAGATGTACGATGTCGTCAAGGTGTCCGAAAAAGGACTTATCGGCGAGGTCATAGAATTGCGCGGCGACAAGGCGTCGGTGCAGGTATACGAGGAAACGAGTATGCTCGGCACGGGCGAGCCCGTGGTATCTACCGAGCAGCCGTTGTCCGTCGAACTCGGCCCCGGACTTATCGGCAGCATTTACGACGGTATTCAGCGCCCGCTGGAAAAGCTTTACGCACTGTCGGGTGATAGGATAGACCGCGGCGTAAGCGCGCCCGCGCTCGACCACGAAAAGAAGTGGAAGTTTACGCCCGTCGCCAAAAAGGGCGATATCGTTACCGCGGGCGACGTAATCGGCACGGTGCAGGAAAACGAGGTTATCACGCACCGCATTATGGTGCCTTACGGCGTCAGCGGCAAGATAGAAAAAATCAATTCGGGCGATTTTACAATCGACGAAACGGTTGCCGTCGTATCGGACGGCAAGCAAAAGCACAATGTGACTATGCTTCAACGCTGGCCGGTGCGAAAGGGCAGACCGTATGCGGAAAAACTCCCGCCCGAGGAACCGCTTGTTACAGGTCAGCGCGTAGTCGATACGCTGTTCCCCATAGCGCGCGGCGGCGTGGCGGCGGTACCCGGCCCGTTCGGCTCGGGCAAGACCGTTTTGCAGCACGCTTTGGCTAAGTGGAGCGACGCGGACTTAATAGTGTACGTGGGCTGCGGCGAGCGCGGTAACGAGATGACCGACGTTCTAAACGAGTTCCCCGAGCTTATAGACCCTAAGACCAATCAACCGCTTATGAAGCGCACCGTGCTCATCGCCAACACCTCGGATATGCCCGTTGCGGCGCGCGAGGCGAGCATTTACACGGGCATAACCATAGCGGAATACTACCGCGACATGGGCTATTCGGTAGCTATAATGGCGGACTCCACTTCGCGTTGGGCGGAAGCTTTGCGCGAGATGAGCGGCAGACTTCAAGAGATGCCGGGCGAGGAAGGCTATCCCGCATATTTGAGTAGCCGCCTTGCCGAGTTCTACGAGCGTGCCGGTCAAGTAAAATTGTTGGGCTCTACCGAGCGCACGGGCTCGGTTACGGCTATCGGCGCGGTGTCGCCTCCGGGCGGCGATATGTCTGAGCCCGTCAGCCAAGCGACGCTGCGTATAGTCAAGGTTTACTGGGGACTTTCGAGCGCGCTTGCGTACAAGCGGCATTTCCCCGCAATCGACTGGCTTGTCAGCTACTCGCTGTACAGCGACAGACTTGCGGACTGGTTCGGTCGCAATGTCGACGAACAGTTCGGCGCATACAGACTGGAAATAAGCAGGCTTTTGCAAGAGGAAGCGCGACTGGACGAGATAGTAAGGCTTGTCGGTATGGACGCGCTTTCGCCCGCGGATAGGCTCACTATGGAAGCTGCAAAGTCGGTGCGCGAGGACTACCTGCACCAAAACTCCTTCCACGAGGTAGACACCTACACTTCGCCCAAAAAGCAGTTCAAAATGCTCAAGCTTATTGTTGACTTTTACTACGCGGCTCGGCGCGCGCTCGACCGCGGCGTGGATATAAACGACGTGTTGAATATTCCTTGCCGCGAGCGCATAGGCAGAGCAAAGTACGTCAAGGAAGAAGATATCGCACAGCTTGATGAATTGCACGACGAAATGAATAAGCAGTTCTCCGAACTTAGAGAGGCAGAATAATGCGTAAAGAATACCGTACAATAAAAGAAGTAGTCGGCCCGCTTATGCTTGTCGAGCAGGTAGAGGGCGTCAAGTACAACGAGCTTGTCAAGATTGCGCAAGGCAATGACGGCGAACAGCGGCTCGGGCGCGTGCTCGAGGTCGACGGCGACAAAGCGCTTGTTCAGCTTTTCGCGCCGAGCAGAGGCTTGAAGATCGCGGCGGCTAAGGCGGCGTTCACGGGCAAGGCGATTGAGCTTAAAGTTTCGCACGATATGCTTGGCAGAGTGTTCGACGGTATGGGCAATCCCATCGACGGCGGCGCGGAAATACTGCCCGAAGCCAGTCTGGACGTAAACGGCAGCCCCATCAACCCCGTGGCGCGCGACTATCCCAACGAGTTTATACAGACGGGCGTCAGCGCGATAGACGGACTTAACACGCTTGTCCGCGGCCAAAAGCTGCCCGTGTTTTCGGCGTCCGGCTTGCCGCACGCCGACCTTGCGGCGCAGATAGCAAGGCAAGCGCAGGTCAAGAACACCGACGATAAATTCGCAGTCGTGTTTGCGGCAATGGGTATCACGTACGAGGAAAGCGAGTTCTTTACCGCCGACTTCCGCAGGACAGGCGCGATTGACAGAACGGTAATGTTCCTCAACCTCGCCAACGACCCCGCGGTAGAACGCATAAACACGCCGCGCATGGCAATGACGGCGGCCGAATATCTGGCGTTCGAGTGTGATATGCATGTGCTCGTAATAATGACCGATATAACCAACTACGCCGAAGCTTTGCGCGAGATTTCGGCGGCGCGGCGCGAGGTGCCCGGTCGTCGCGGCTATCCCGGGTATTTGTATACCGACCTTGCAACCATATATGAACGCGCTGGGCGCATACGCGGCAAAAAGGGCTCGATTACGCTTATTCCCATACTGACAATGCCCGAGGACGACAAAACGCATCCCATTCCCGACCTTACGGGATACATTACGGAAGGACAGATCATACTGTCGCGCGAGCTGTACAAAAAGGGCTTGAACCCGCCCATCGACGTATTGCCGTCGCTATCCCGTTTGAAGGATAAGGGTATAGGCAAGGGCAAGACGCGCAAAGACCACGCCGACACGATGAATCAGCTGTTCTCGGCGTACGCGCGCGGCAAGGACGCAAAAGAGCTTAGCTCGATATTGGGCGAAGCGGCGCTGTCCGACGTGGATAGATTGTACGCACGGTTTGCCGAGGAGTTCGAAAAGCAGTATATCAACCAAACGTTTACCGTCAACCGCACTATCGAGGAAACGCTGGACATAGGCTGGCGATTGTTAAAGATACTGCCGCGTTCCGAACTTAAACGTATCCGCGACGAGAACCTCGAAGAGTTTTTCGATAAGATGTAAACAACAAAATAATTCGGAATTCGGAATTATGAATTCGGAATTATCGACGATAATAGCACAACACCAATGCGGCGGTTCGCCTAGACCCCTCCGCGTTGGTCGGGGTGATGGGTGGTGTAAACGTTGCCATTTTTTATACAGAATAGTAACCTCTAATCCCATCATTTCGAGCGAAGTCGAGAAATCTAGGCGCAGCCGCACAATTAATTAAATAAAACCTTTTCCACAATTCCGAATTCCGCATTCTGAATTCCGAATTTAACGGAGTTTTATGGCAAGACTTAACGTAAACCCTACGCGCATGGAATTGCGTAGGCTAAAAGATAGGCTCAAAACCGCAGAGCGCGGCCACAAGCTGTTAAAAGACAAGTCGGACGAAATTGTCCGTCAGTTTTTGGCGCTCATAAAAGAGAACAAGCGGCTAAGAGAGGAAATCGAGGGCGAGATAGGCGAGGCGCTCAAAAGCTTTTCGCTGTCCGCTTCGTCGCCGTTAGACGTTGTGCAGGCGATAGCTTTGCCGTCGCTTTCCGCGTCGGTCACTATCGGAACAAAAAATATAATGGGCGTTGACGTGCCGTTTATGGAAACAAAGCGAGTGGGCGAGGTCAGCCTGCCGTATGCACTGTGCTCGGCGCCCGCCGAGCTTGACGACGCGGTGCTCAAACTAACGGCGCTCACCGACAAGCTGTTGCACCTTGCCGAAGTTGAAAAAACGTGCAACATGCTCGCCGACGAGATAGAAAAGAACAGACGCCGAGTAAACGCGCTTGAATACGTAATGATTCCGCAGCTTCAAGAAACTATTAAGTATATCTTGATGAAGCTGGACGAAAACGAGCGCGCCTCAATTGTCCGATTAATGAAGGTTAAAAACGACTGATTATACACGGTATAGACCGCACGACGAATATTCGCCGTGCGGTTTTCATATTTTGTAATATGAAAAAATTGTGTATGCTTTTTGCGGCGATAATGACCGTGGTGACGATTATACTTTGTTCGTGCGGAACAGATCCGATGGAAAGCGTAAGCGAACGGCGCAGCGGATTTTATTCCGCCGACGGCGACGGATACGCGCTTACAGCCGTGTCGGGCGTGCGCGAGCATACCTTTAAGGCGGACGGCAAAGTGGGGAGCGACGGCAAGTTAAAGCCGTATACGCTTATCACGCTCGTGCCGACTACTTTCGATATCGACGCCGTTATCACTTTCACCGCCGAGGTTGACGGCTGTACGTTCGGCGGCACTATGATTGTCCACCCGTTTGCGGCAAGCTTCTCTGCCGAATTCGAGCATGAAACGACGGCTAAGGAATTTACAGTAACAATCAAATGCGGCGGCAAAACGACCGCGCTCAGTGTGCAAAGCCAAATCACAGGCGATATGATTACCTACGACCGCGCAATATCGGCGGCAAAAACGGCAATTCATCCCAAAGGTGAGTACGAAACGCGCGCGCGCATAATCAAAAATCCGCTGGGAGCGGACGGCTTGTGCTGGCACGTGTCGTTTTTAACGTCGGACGGCGGCAGTACCGGTGTGTTGCTCGACCCTGTTTCGGCAAAGGTGATAGCAAAGAAGTAATTCGGAATGCTGAATTATGAATTAGGAATTGTCGGACTGCGCTGACGCGCCCTTATTAGAGTAATATAAATTTTTGCAATAATTCCGAATTCCGCATTCTGAATTCCGAATTATGCTCCAAAATACTTGTGTGACTAAGTTTTTTGTGTTATACTATTTTGTAATGAATTACTCGGATGAACAACTGAAAAACGGTGACAGCATAAATGGCAGAACAGGCGCCAATACCGACGCCGATAATGAAGTTATGCCTAAAATCGTGCCTGCGCGCGAGCCTGCGCCTAAGCCCGTTGTCGAGCCTGCGGAGGAAGTCGGAAACTCGTTTGCCGACGATTTAATTTCCGCAATATTCAAAACAACATTTATCGCGCTTTCGTTGATAGCGATGTTAGCGTGTATTATCGCGTTCGCGCTTCCGCTTACTTCCATGCGGTTATTCAATTCGATGGGGCTTAGCGAACGTGCTGTGGATTTTGGCGAAAAGTATATTTCGCGCGAGCTGAAAAGCCACAAATCGACGGACGGCACGCACACGGCGGACTACGTGGATAGCGACGGTAATATGCCGGTGCTTACGTCTACGCCGGCGCTTACCAACGACGACTTTATGGAAGCGCTGTATGTATGCAACAATCTTTCGGACAAGCTGATGATCGAAAGCCTGAAAGCGGGCGACGACGTACGCACTAAGTATTACGCCGAGCGGCTGGAAAAGTACACAAGGATGTACCTGTCGTTAAGCGGACTTAGCGCCGTTACGCTCGTAAAGGACAGTGAGAACATAGCCAGTGTGCCGGCGGCGGTGCGACCTGCCGTATACAGCTATGAGCATGACATGCACGTGCTTAATTACCGCGCTCGTGCGGTGCTTGGCATTACAAATAGAATTACACACAACAATCATAGATATACCGACGGCGTAATGATAGATCTCAGCACGCTTTCCAATACGTATAGCGATAGCGCGTTGGACACACCGACCGTGCAAAGAATGGACGAATACGTGGATTATATAGCGCAGCTCGGCGCGTACTTGGATATCGAGTTTATGCGTATCGGCGTAGAAACCGATTTGAGCAAGCGCGACAGCGAATCCAAAATTCCCGTGCTCAGCGAAACATATATACGCCAAAACTACGGCGACAAGCTGGACGGCGACGAATTTTCGTTGTTTATAATGCCGCTTAAAGAGGTTACGGAAACGTCCAACGGCTTTACTCGGTTGTACAGCCAGCTCGGCAGTTTTTCGCGCTATGCGCAGTGGGCGGTGACGGATGAAGCGATACCGCCGGAAGAAAACGGCAAGCTGCACCAGCTGTACTGGTTGCGAACGTTGTCCGACGTGTCGAGAAAGCTGTGGTATATGGAAATGCTGTTATACTACAACAGCGTCAACCTCGGAAATAACCACGACGCTATAAATCAAGCATACGGCACATGCCAAAGCTATATGTTTGTCAACTACAAGCTTACTAATATGTCAAGCATGACGTCGTGCCAGCTTTTGGAAGTATATGCCGATAAGCTCGCAAACTATATCGGCGGCAACAACTAATAAAATTCAACCTTATCATTAATTCCGAATTCATAATCCCGAATTCCGAATTAATCTCCGAAGGAGAATAAAATGCCTGAATACACCATTCCAATGGACTATACGCGTCAAAAGATAAAGGTCACCGTTATCGGCTGCGGCAGATGGGGATCGTTTTTGGCGTGGTACGCCAACCAGCTCGGACACAAAGTAACGGTGTACGGCAAGGCCGGCGAAATATCGTACGAGCAGCTTGTCATGACGCACAAAAACGAGTACGTAACGTTTCCCAAATCGATTGAACTCACAAACGATTTACAGCGTGCCGTGCGCAGTGCAAACGTGCTGCTTGTAAGCGTGCCGTCGCAGGCGTTCCGCAGCGTAATGGGCGATATACGAAGCCAATGCGATATGACGGGCAAATACCTTGTAACCAATATGAAGGGTATCGAAATAAGCACGGGCAAGCGCCTTAGCGAGGTCGCGCTGGAATTCGGACTGGAAAGCTGGCAAATAGCTGTATGGGCTGGTCCCGGACACGTGCAGGAATTTACGCAGGGCAATCCCAACTGCATGATTATAGACGGATACGAGCGCACGACGATAGAGCGCATAGTGGAATACTTCAAAAGCCCGCTTATCAGATTCTACTACGGCAGCGACGTAATAGGCACGGAAATCGGCGCGGCGGCAAAAAACGTTATGGGTATCGTCGCGGGCGTGCTGGACGGAATGAACCTTACCACGCTAAAAGGCGCGCTTATGGCACGCGGCAGCAGGGAAGTAGCTCGGCTTATAAAGGCGCTTGGCGGCAATCCGCTTTCGGCGTACGGCTTGTGCCATATCGGCGATTACGAAACAACGCTGTTTTCCGAGCATAGCCACAATCGGATGTGGGGCGAAAATTACGTAAAAGGCAAAAAGTACGACAAGCTTGCCGAGGGCGTTCACACCGCGCGAGCTATGTCCATACTTGCGGACAAGTACGGCGTAGACATGCCTATAACCACCGCAGTGAACACTATGATACTGGACAAGGTTCCTCCCCGCGAGGTAATGGAACAGTTGTTTGACAGAACGCTTAAAGACGATTTGGTATAACAAAAAATCCCGCAATAGCGGGTTTTTTTGTTAGTGAATAGATAATAGTGAATAATGTCGGACTGCGCTTCGCACCCTCATTGAATGATTTTTCTAAATAATTCCGAATTGTTTCTGCGCATTTTATGTGCATAACGTATTGACAAACTGAATATAATATGTTAGAATAGCAACATAAATAAACATGAGAGGTGTATTATGGCTAAGGTTTCTACCAATATCAGTATTGACGCGGATGTAAAAAAGCAAGCGCAGGCATTGTTTGCGGATTTGGGGATGGATTTATCTACGGCGATTAATATTTATCTTAAAAAGGCGTTGGCGGAGCAGGGTATTCCGTTTGAGGTAACGCGTAGCGTACCGAATAAAGTTACGGCACAAGCGATTGCCGATTCGGAAAACGGCGACGACGTATACGGGCCGTTTGATAGCGTAGAAGCACTTATGGAGAATTTGTATGCTTAAAATCGAATACCAAGGACAATTCAAAAAGGATTTTAAGCTTGCCGTTAAACGTGGATGCAATATAGCCGAATTGCAAAAGGTTATAACGCTGCTTGCAAATGAGCAGCCTTTGCCCGATAAATACCGTGACCATGCTTTGTCTAATTCCAAAGATTACAAAGACGTGCGCGAATGTCATATACAGCCCGACTGGTTGCTTATCTATAAGATTTATAGTGAATGCTTGATTTTAAAGCTGATAAGAACAGGCAGTCATGCCGATTTATTCGAATAATGTGAACAAAAAATCCGCTTCGGCGGTTTTTTTGTTAGTGAATAGATAATAGTGAATAATGTCGGACTGCGCTTCGCGCCCTCATTTAATAATATTTTAGGTAATTCCGAATTTGTTAAGTGGCGTCGAGAAATTTATACAGTAACGATATTGATTGGGCGTAATGCAAAATCAATCACCACGCAAACACACAACATTAAAAGTTTTCTTGCCTACTTCTTTTACAAAAGAAGTAGGGAAATTTGTGCCGAAAAATATCATATACTGTATTGACAACCATTTTTAATGGTGCTATACTTAATATGATAGGGATATTATGCCCGATTAAAACATTAATAGAGAGGGAAAAATGAAAAAACGCAAATTATTGTTGTCGGTAGTGGCAGCAGCGGTATTTGCAACGGCTGCGGGCGCGTTAGCCGCGTGCAGCGATGTCGAATTGCCGAAGGGCAGCGACAAAAATCCGCCGTCGAGCACCGTTGACAAAACGTATACCGTCACGTTTGTTGCGGGGCAGGGCGCCACGGTAAAAGGCATTGCCAGCGGCGGCACCACGTTGACTACAGACAAAAACGGCAAGCTGACGGCAATAACAATGCCCACTGCGGAAAAGAACGAGAACAAGGACGATTATACGTTCTTGGGCTGGGGTCTTACTGCGGGAGCAACGTCGCCGACGCTCACTGCAACCAACTTCAATGCGCACGAGTTTTCGGGCAACACGCCTGTTTACGCCGTATTCAAGCCGAAGGACACACCCACGCCTCCCGGTCCCATTCTCGGCGATGAATACAAGATTACGTTCTATGCGGGTTTGCACGGCACCATAAGCGGCCAAAACGAAATACAAACGTCAAGCAAAAAAATATCGAAGTTCCCCACCGTTAAGGAAGACAACGGTTGGAAGCTTGATTATTGGGCGCTTACCGACGACGAAACGACGCACGTGGACGAAAATTATACGTTCACGCAAATCACTTCCGTCACGGCGCACTACAAGGAAGACGAAAACTACAATCCCAACATTGACGCCGATACATACTACCTTATCGGGTCCATAACAGAGTGGGGTGTAGATACCGACGCGAAGTATGTGTTTACAAAGACAGAGGACAGCTACGGCAAGGATCAATACTTGCTCACCGCCGAGCTTAAAGCAAACGATACGATTAAAATCGTAAAAGGCAACAAGACGCAATATATCAGCTCTTGGGAAGAGAACTGGGACTTTGCCGATATAGACACTTCCGAAACCGCGAACAAAGGCAACCTTACGATAACGCAAGACGGCACGTACGAAATTTACCTCAAAGTAAATAAAGAGGATCCCAACGATACTTCCGTCTACGTTGCCAAGAAAGGCGGCGGCGGTGGCGGCGAGGAAGTTACCGGCGCGTACGTATTGGGCATCGGCGGCGAAGGACACTGGGATCCGGCGGACGGCGAGCATCCGCTTGTGATTAACCCGGATAATGATTATTGCACCGAATATGCGGCGGAAAACGTAACGGTGTCCGCAGGCGAGCAAATTAAATTCTGGCTCAACGGTACGTATTACGCGCACCTTCAAGAAGAGCCCGCAGTGCCTGAAGACGTCGCAACCGGCGGCGGATACACCAACGACGCAGGCAATATTACTATCGTCGAAGAAGGTACGTATAACTTCTACCTGAAAATATACGGCGAGGGCAACGGTGCAGGCTCGCACGACATTTGGATTTCCAAGGTCGGCGGCGGCGGTAACAACGACGACGAAGGCTCCAACTTCTATCTGTTCGGCAAAATCGGCGGAGTTAACAAGTGGAGCATATCGGCGGGCGGCATTAAATTCGTCGAGACCGAGCTCAATCCCTACGAGGACGGTCAGGTAGAAGTAAAATACAAAGCGGAAGCCACTTTGAGTGTTAACGACGAGGTCAAAATATTCAAATCGAACGACGGTAACGCTTGGAATTACAGCAATTTCGAGGAAGGCTCGGTCGGCGTAAACTGCGAAAAGACTCCCGACGGCAATATCAAGATCAAGAGAGCAGGTAATTACACCGTGTATCTCAGGATGCATAAAGACGGCAGCAACAGTGTTCGCGTATTCTACGTCGCGCCGCAGCCCGCAGCCACTGCTACGGCCAGAATGAACAACACGGCAATGCCTAATGATCAAACAAAAATCGACAACGACAAGGATAAGGATAAATTGGTCAAGTGGTACGTTGCACAAAACGTTCAGCTTGCGGACAATTCCAAAATCAAATTCTACGTAAACGATCAGGAAGTTTCGTGCTTGTTCAGGGTGAGTAGCCAGCTGATAAACGGCGGCGTAAGCGGCGATAACACAATGGGCATCGAGTTCACCATGCCTAAGGCAGGTACGTTTGAGTTCCATTTGAAGTACTATATCGGCGAAGGCTGGAAGGTATGGATTAACGGTACGCTCGACAATCCCACGCCTCCGCCCACTCCCGACACCGTTAACGACGGCTTCACCTACGGTTCTATTTATGAGAATGGAACTTCGGGCACCGAACGCGGAATAGCAATCCTTACCGGTAAGTTTACGGGCAGACAAATGGCGTCGTTCGATTGGCAAAACGGCTATTACATGACTCTCAACGACGGACAGTACGAGCTGAATTATATCTACCTCAAAGCGGGTGACACCGTTAAAGTTCGTTATGGCGGAAGTGACGACAAGGGCGACTTTAACGCAATTCCCAACGGCGGATATAACGGCGTTGCTCCTGCAATCGAGGGCGGTCATATTTCCGCAAAGACAGGCGCCGACGAGGGCAGTATCTTAATCAACACAAACGGATATTACAGGTTCCACTTTAAGCCGGATTGGGGTAGCGACTGGTTATGGGTCGATTACTCCGCAACCAAACCGAACGGCGAAAACCAAGGCGGCGGCGGTGGCGAACAGCAATCATCTCAAATAACGTTTACGTTCAGTCTCGGGGACAATTACGAAAGTAATATCAAAGACGTGCGCATTCACTTGTTTGTTGATGATAACACAAGCTACACAACGTGGAACACTGACCGTGATAACGGTGTCAACGGTGGTGAGCTTATGACAGGTGACGGCAGAACGTTTACCTACACTCTCACTTTGGATAGTAGGGGTCCTGTCAAGGGTATTGTAATTACATTCAGGCAAGACGGCTGGAAGCAAGAACAAGTAGCTAAGTGCAATGACATTACCGGCAACTTCACCGGAGGAAACAACTACACATTTACTTTTGATACTTGGACAAAAGAAATTGTAAATGGTGAAGAAAAAGATATCAACTGGAATGGCGATGAAAACGGCGAAGGATACTCCTGGGATTTGCCCTTTATAGCAAAACAAGCATAAACGTTTCGCATAAAAACAAACAATCAAAAAGCCTTATCTCAAAAGAGATAGGGCTTTTTTAATTCGGAATTCGGAATTATGAATTCGGAATTATCAAAAAGGTCGCCCCTCATCCACCACTTCGTGGTCACCCTTCCCCCACGGGGAAGGTCATCACGTGGATAAGCTGTACCACTGATAACCTTCCCTTGGGGGTATGGGGTGGTGGCTGCGCCTATGGCGCAGTCGGATTAGGGCTTTAATTCCGCATTCTGCATTCCGAATTCCGAATTATACAGTAAAACTATGTAAATTTTTTTCATATAATGTATTGACAACAGTACTTCTTGGTGGTATAATTAATACACTTAGGAGTACTGTACCTAACAAATTATTTTCATAGAGAGGGAAAAAATGAAAAGACGCAAATTATTGTTGTCGACATTGGCAGCAGCGGTGTTTGCAACGTCGGCGGGCGCATTGGTAGCGTGCGGCGACGGTGTTGAATTGCCGACCGGTGGTGTACAACCGGGCAACACGCCTACGGACACGTCGTATACTATTACGTTTGTACCGGGCGCCGACGCTCAGCTCACCAAAATCCAGGGCAACTCGTTGACAACCAACAAGGACGGCAAGCTGGAGGGCACAATGCCCGAGGCGGAAAAGAAAGAGAACAAGGACGACTATACGTTCTTGGGCTGGGGACTTGCGGCGGGTCAAACCGTTCCGACTATTACGTCAAATACTTTCAACAATCATAAGTTTGACGCAAGTATTTCCGTTTACGCGGTATTCAAAGAAAATGATACCCCTACGCCTCCCGGACCCATTGTCACCGATGAATACGACATCACGTTCCTTGCGGGCGAGAACGGCACGCTCAGCGGCGAAACGTCCGTAAAGACGGAAAACGGAAAAGTAAAAACGTTCCCTACGGTCACCGCCAATGACGGTTGGGAATGGACGGGCTGGAAAGACGCCGACGGCAATCAGGTCACGTCATACACCACGTTCACAAAATCGACTTCGGTCACGGCACAGTATGTCGAAAAAGTAACACCCGGCCCCGGACCTACGCTTGAAGCAACGGGCAACGATGTCTATGCCGACGGCACGCTTCTTACCAATTTGGAACAAGTTACGCCTAACAAGCAAGAATTCCCCACGCGCGAAAAAGAATGGGCGGCGTACAATATTACGTTCACTACCGGTCAGGTACTTACGTTTACCGTTGAGAACAACGCTAACGTTCAAATGTGGCTTGACGGTGGAAGCAGCGATACGCTTGAATTAACGCAAGGCACACCCAATACCATTACTGTCAAACTCGGTGGTGTATATCAAGTAACTGTATGCCAGTACGACAACCAAGTCGCAAACGGCGAGTACTGCGTATGGATAGGCGTACCCGGCGAACCCGGCCCCGGCCCTATCGATCCTCCTCAGGGTGACCGCAACCTTTACTTGAAAGGTGGCATGAACAATTGGGGCGACGGTATTAAGCTTACTGAAATAGACGCCGATACCGCAAACAATATGAAAGAGCAGTATTCGGTAGAGTTTACTACGACCGAAGCCGACCAAGAAATTAAGGTTTGGGAAGACGATAACACGGATGATGGCGCGTGGATAGGTTTCGACCAAGCATTCCTTGCCGGCACTCCCGATGTGGCGTTGCCTGTCGAAGAAAATGGCAACCTTAAAGTACCCACCGTGGGAACGTACATTGCGTACATCAAGGTTTATAACGACGGCTGGGTACGCGTTGACCTTGTAAAGCAGGGCGGCGACATCCCGAACCCTCCTCCCGGACCTACGACCGAAGTAGCGAAAGTCAACGACACGACGATGACGGATAACACTGCCAACATCTCGCACGAAAACGAGCAAGGCGAACCCATCAACGAAACCATGACGAAAGAGTACATGCTCAAAGACATGGCGCTTTCCAAGGACGATACGGTAAGCTTCAAGATAAATGGCACGGCAGTCGAAGTATGGCTTGAAAAGAAAGAGAACGTTGCGATAAGCGGCGCGAACACCAGAGCGACATCGTTCACGATAACGAAAGACGGCACGTACGACTTCTATTTGCAGTATTACACCGACGGCGGCGCAGATCAGCAAGGCGGCTGGCGTGTTTGGGTAGAAGGCACAACGTCAACCGAGCCTACGCCTCCTCCCGGACCTACAACCGAAGTAGCGAAAGTCAACGACACGACGATGACGGATAACACTGCCAACATCTCGCACGAAAACGAGCAAGGCGAACCCATCAACGAAACCATGACGAAAGAGTACATGCTCAAAGACATGGCGCTTTCCAAGGACGATACGGTAAGCTTCAAGATAAATGGCACGGCAGTCGAAGTATGGCTTGAAAAGAAAGAGAACGTTGCGATAAGCGGCGCGAACACCAGAGCGACATCGTTCACGATAACGAAAGACGGCACGTACGACTTCTATTTGCAGTATTACACCGACGGCGGTGCAGACCAGCAAGGTGGCTGGCGTGTTTGGGTAGAAGGCACGACCGAAACCGAGCCTACGCCTCCTCCGCAACCGGGTGAATCCAAGTTCTATTTGTACGGCACCGTAGGCGGCGATAACAAGTGGAGTGCCGAAAAAGGCTACGAGTTCGGAGAAATAGATCCCGACGCAAATGAAACACTTGCGAAAAAGTACAAAGTGGAAGTTCCGTTGGCTGTCGGCGATCAAGTTAAAATCTTCAAAACCAACGACCAAGAAAACGAATGGAGCTTCAATAACGTTGAGGAAGGTTGCTTAGGCGAGAATATCGACTGGAAGGGCAGCAATTTGGAAGCTTTAAAAGCTGGCACGTTCACGTTCTACCTTAAAATAGGTACGGACGGCGGTAGCAGCGTTTGGATTAACTTCGCGGCGAGCGAGCAACCCGGACCTAGCCCCGAGGATCCTGACGATTTGGATGTCGGACAGTACATCAAAGTCGGCGATGAGTTCACGAAGCTCACAGCAGGTACGCCCGATGCCACAAAAAATGAAGCCGAGTATTACAATGTGAAGTTAGAGCTTACAAAAACTACCACAATCAAGCTTTGGGCTCAAAACGCAACCGGTGGCGCAGTGAGGAATATAAATGCGCTTAAGATTAACGGCGTTGAGAAGTTTGGTTATAATCAGTATGGTCAAACTGGTACCGACCATTACGATCTCGAAGCGGGCAACTACGAAATTCACTACAAGGTTTACAAAGACGGTTGGGTTGAATTAGATATATCAAAGGAAATCGAAATAGGCGACGCAATAGTTATTTCCGCGGCGGACGCCGGTAAGTGCGCAACCATTACTGTCAATGGGCAATCAATTAAGCTCTATATTAAAGAAGGCGATAATATAGTAGACCTTGCTAATAACTCTACTTTCCGTATATATGCATGGTCTGGTATAGCCACTGCGGGTTACCCCGGTACGGTTATCACGTCGGAAATGACGCTAACGGGTACGTTGTCGAACGTTAAGTTCCTTATCAACAAGGGCGGCGATTCTTCTAAAACCGCAGATTTGAGCGGAATTAGTGGAAATGTATGGGTTATAACATATGCCGTCGGCGGCGGCAGTGTTGCGCCCGGCGTTGTTCAGGCCTAACATGTAACAGCTAATCAACACAAAAAGCTCTGTCTTATGACAGGGCTTTTTTAATTCGGAATTATGAATTCGGAATTCGGAATTGTATTGACATATTCAAATTACAGTGGTATAATAATTAACAACAAATAATTTTTATCGAGGAAAACAATGAAGAAATCTAAGCTCTTAGTCGCGGCGCTTGCCGCAACAATGTTTACGACTGCGGCTTGCGCTCTTGTAGCGTGCGGCGACGACGATTCAACGGGCAACACGTACACGGTTACGTTCGACGCCGACGGCGGTTCGATCAGCGGCAGCAAAACTTTAACGACCGACGCAAGCGGGTTCGTTCAAGGCGATATCCCTGCTGCAAGCAAAGCCGACTATACCTTTCAAGGCTGGTCGCTTTCTAAGGGCGATGACACTATTATAAATTTCAAGTCGCAAAAGTTTACGGACGACAAAGTCGTGTATGCCGTGTATACGCCCGGCGCCGGCGAGGTTACTGTTACGTTCGATTACGGCGACGGATCGGGCACGCCCGCATCTGCGCAAACGGTAAACGGCAAGCTCACTTCCTTGCCTACTCCGACAGTGCCGCAAGACTGCGTGTTTAACGGCTGGTACACGGCGGAAGCGGGCGGCGAGTATATCACCACCAATACAACGTTCAATCAATCGTGCACTATTTACGCGCGTTATAAGTCCACTATAGCCGAGCGCAATAACTACTGTTATGTCGGCAGCACCAAGCATATGCTTACGGCGACAACGGTTGAAGGTGCGGAACAGGCGTATACCGTACACGTCGAGCTAAACGAAGGCAACGCTATTTCGTTCTACGTCGACGTAGAATTGATAGAAGCGCAGCGCGGCGCCATTTGGCTTGGCATGGAGGCTGTTACCGAAAAAACAGGCGAGTTTACCGCGGCAAAGCAGGGCACGTTTGATTTTACGCTTGCGTACTATGCCGAAGGCGGCGATTGGAAAATAGAAGCCGACGACGGTACGATACCTTTCCAAGCAAACCACTTCTATCTTGTAGGCGCAGGCTTCGGTTGGAACGAATGCTCGGCAGACGGGTATATAGGCGCGACCTCGGGCAGTATCGAACTGACTGTCGGCAGTGCCGCTGTGTCGTTCAAGCTTGCCAAGTGCGCAAACGGCAAGAGTGGCGCTATATTGTGGGACGACAGCGTACTCGACGTGAACAGTGTAGCCGCCGGCCTCGGATACATTTCTTCAGACGGCGACAATAACGTTATACTCAAAACTGCCGGTACCTATACGATAACGCTTAAAAACGGCAAGATCGAAATAACCTCAGAATTGGAAGAGCCCGATATCAAGATTTTTAAAAATCACTACTATATTGTCGGCGAGGGTGCAGAATTCCTTCAGTGGGGGAGCTGTACCGAGGACGGATATATGGGCGAGACCTCTGGCGAAAAAGATTTGACTGTCGGCGAGGAGCCCGTTAAATTTAAGTTGGTTAAATGCGCTAATATAACGGGCGGTATAGATTGGGACAGCGCGCTCGGCAGGAGTGATATTGTTGAGGGCAAGGGTTACGTTACCACCGACGGCGACGGTAATTTCGTACTCAATATCGCAGGCACTTATAAGATAAAGCTTGTTAACGGCAAGATTGAAATAATCTCCGACGTAGAAGAGCCCGAGCCTACCAAGGATATAGACGGCTACACCTACGGCGCGGTGGACAGCAGCAAGTATTATCTTGTCGGCGGGTTTATCGGCGAGGAGTTTGACGGCGACAACGGCTACGAGATGATACCAAACCCCGAGAAACCGACCGAAGAATACATAGTTAAAGGCTTTACCGTCGAAGCGGGCGGCAAGGTAAAAATCGTTTTCGGCGGCCAGTCGTACGGTTATGCCAACGTCCATGCCGAATGGGGCAATAAGGATTGGGTGGAAACGGACGCCGACGGCAACATTGTGTTCAAGGAAGGGAATGTTTACAACATTTTCTTCAACCCGACCACAGGCGACATTTTTTTGAATAAATAGTATAAGTAATCGATACAAAAAGCTCTGTCTTATGACAGGGCTTTTTTAATTCGGAATTATGAATTCGGGATTCGGAATTAAAAATAAGGATAAGATTAAGAATTGTGCGGCTACGCCTAGACCCCTCCGCGTTGGTCGGGGTGATGGGTAAACAGCATAGCTATTCGAAAAGACAAAGCCATAATGCCATCCTACGAAGCAACGAAGGTATTTCGAGCTTGTCGAGAAATCTAGGCGAACCGCCGCAAACATGTTTTGTTATTACCATCCATAATTCTGCATTCTGCATTCATAATTACATAGAGGCGTCAAGCAATATGTATTGTCACGTAATTGATTGGGCGAAAAGTAAAACAAATAACTAAGTAAATACACAACACTAAAAGTTTTCTTGCCTACTTCTTTTCCAAAAGAAGTAGGTAAAAATTTAGTCGAAATTTTTCTTTTTGGGTATTGACATATTATACAAGTAGTGATATAATAACAAATACAGTAGTAAACGCATAAAAAGGGATAGATGTTTTCTTTTTGAGTGTTTGCTAAAAAAATTTTTTTCATGAGGGAAATATGAAGAAATCAAGACTCCTGATCGCGGTACTTGCCGCAACAATGTTCGTACTTGCGGCATTCGGTTTTGTCGCGTGCGACAAAGACGCCGGTGACATTCTGGGTGGTGGCGGCGGCAACGACCCGACCACAACCACAGGCAAATACACCATAACGTTCGTGTACGGTGAGGGCACCGGCACGCCTGCTACGGCGCAGACGACAAACGGCAAGCTTTCCACTTTGCCCACGCCTACGGCGCCCAACGGCAAAAAGTTTGACGCATGGTACGACGCTGCTACTGGCGGCACCAAAGTAACTACCGCCACGACGTTCACCAAAAACAGCTCGATTTATGCACGTTATACCGATAACGGCACGACGCCGGGCACGGAATACACCATAACGTTTATGGTAGGCACTGACGGCACAATGTCGCTAACGCCCAACTACGTGCAAACGACAAACGGCAAGCTTACAAGCCTGCCCCGCGTTACGGCAAATAGCGGTTACACGTTCAACGGCTGGTACACTGAGTCAACCGGCGGCACTGCCGTAACTTTGGAAACGGTATTCGATAAGAATACTACGCTGTACGCACAGTACACGGGTGGCGTACAACAGGAAGGCGGCAACAAAGTTTATGTTGGCAACAACGTAGTTGCTACTCTTTCTGTGGGTTCTACGGAAGGCTTGGCTTACGATTATTACGCCGAGAACATTACGCTTTCGGCCGGTGATAAACTTAAGTTCAGTCTTGAAGGCGTAACCATAGCTGTTGTATGGGTAGACGCAGGCGCTAAGCTTGAAGAAAAAGGTACGAATATCGACGTAACCGGCAATCTGCCGGAAGTCACCGTAACCGAAGCCGGCACGTACACGGTATCCATTAAGCAGTCTGAAGAAGATTCCACCAACGGCAGCAACAAGTGGCAAATTTGGGCAGGCATTCCCGGCGGCGGTGGCGGCGGTGATGTAAGCGACGATGTGAAACCAATCGGGTCGTCCGGCGTTTGGCTCGTAGGCGAAGGTATTCCCGGCGGCGGTTGGGGTAACGGCGTAGAGCTTATCCAAAACGGCAGTGTTTGGACAGCTACTGTGTACGTAACCAATACAGGTTGGTTGAAAATTCGTAACGGCGGAACAAGCGACGGTAGCGGCACAAGCTGGGTAGCTAATGCCGACGCCGGTTACACCAAGTATCCGGGTGACGATAACTTCTGGGTAATTGAATCGGGCACATACACATTCTCGTTTGACGGAGAAAAAGTCACGGTCACTCCGGCATAAAACAACAACCACAATCAAAAAGCCTTGTCTTATGACAGGGCTTTTTTAATGCCGAATTCATAATTGACTAATCAATCTTTGTATGGTACAATGATTAAGTTAAATACTACATACAGGTGATAAAGTGTTCAGAAAACTAATCAAACTTCTATCCCAAAAAGCGGCGATTACCGTACTGTCGTTTTTTGTACAAATAACGCTCATAGTGGTGGGCGTATTGTATGCCGCCGCGCAAATTTGGTGGGTGTGGCTGGTATTCGAGTTTGTCAGTTTTTTGATATGCTTGTACATTGTGTCGCGGGACATCAACCCCGCATACAAATTGAGCTGGTGCGTTTTGATACTGCTTGCGCCGGCGTTCGGGTGGCTTGTGTATTTGTTTATAGGCAGGCAACATACGCCTAGGCGGGTGCGCAAGCGTTTAGCCCGCGCGTCCGACGTGTCGCAGGTGCTGCTCAATATGACAAACGGTACACTTCTAAGCGAGCGCGGCGTTGCCAATCCTACCGGCACGACGTGCGCCGACTTGGTGCTTAATTCGGGATCGTATCCGGTATATGGCGGCACGACCACTACGTACTATCCGCTGGGCGACGAGTTTTTCCCCGCAATGCTCGCCGACATCAAGGCTGCAAAAAAGTTCATACTTATGGAGTATTTCATCTACGAGCACGGACAGGTTTGGAGCGAGATAGAAGCCGCGCTAATCGAGCGCGCTGCGGCGGGCGTGGAAGTTAAGGTCATGTACGACGACGTGGGCAGTATGTTCACTTTGCCCAAAAAGGGGATAAAGCGCTTGCGTGCGGGCGGCGTAGAGGTTTTGCCGTTCAACAAGATAACGCTGTCCTTCGATATGCGGCTCAACAGCCGTTCGCACAGAAAAATCACCGTAATCGACGGCGAAATAGCGTACACGGGCGGCAACAATATAGCCGACGAGTACGCTAACAAAGTGGAGCGGTTCGGGCACTGGAAGGACACGCATATGCGCTTTGTCGGCGACGCCGTGCTCAGCTTTACGATAATGTTCTTGTCGTTTTGGAGCATTATTTCCAACAAGGGTATGCTCGACTATCAATCGTATTTGACCGCGACAAAGAGAGCGGAAGCCGTCGGGTTTGTGCAACCGCTGTCGTCGGGACCGTCGGGACGGGACGAGCATCTTATACAAAGCGCGTTTATTAATATGATATCCACCGCCAAGCGGTATGTGTATATTACCACGCCGTATCTTATACTCGACAACGAAATCCAAACCGCTCTCGTCGGCGCCGCGCTTGCGGGCGTGGACGTTAGGATAATCATTCCCAAAAAGCCGGACAAAAAAATAGTGTACCAAACTACCAAGTCGTTTGTGCCCGTGCTCGTCAAGGCTGGGGTAAAGGTGTACAAATATTCGCCGGGGTTCATTCACGCCAAAATGATGATTGTCGACGACGAGCGTGCGTTTATAGGCACGTGCAATATGGATTACCGCTCGTTCTACCTGCACTTCGAGGACGGCGCGATACTGTATAACGTAGATACCATTGCCGATATGAAAACCGATTACATGAACACGCTCGAAGTCAGCGAGCAAATGACCGCCGAACAAGTAAATGACGTCCTGCCCACGACCCGCTTGGCGAGGAGCGTATTGCGACTAATTGCGCCGATGATGTAGCGAATAATTCGGAATTCGGAATGCTGAATTCGGAATTATGGGTGGTAATAACAAACACGTTTGCGGCGGTTCGCGTGAGACCTCGCTCGGCTGCGCTCGGGGTGATGGGGCAACAGCATTGCTTTTCGGAAAAGGCAATTCAATAATCCCATCATTTCGACCGAAGCGCGTAGCGCGTAGCGGAGAAATCTAGGCGTAGCCGCATAATAATTTAAATAAAACATTTTCCTTCAATTCCGAATTCCGAATTCATAATTCCGAATTAAACAAATCGGCTTGACAACACGCCGATTATATCATATAATCTTTACGATAATATTACCGAGGTGCGGTTATGAAGGTTACAATGGATAAGCTGGTTGCGCTGTGCAAGTCGCGCGGAATCATCTTTGCGGGCAGCGAGATTTACGGCGGGTTTGCCAACACGTGGGACTACGGTCCGGTGGGCGTCGAGCTTTACAACAATATTAAAAAGGCGTGGTGGCAAAAGTTTGTTACCGAAAGCGAAAACAACTTCGGTCTTGACTGCGCCATACTTATGAACCCCAAGGTTTGGGAAGCGTCCGGACACCTTGCCGGATTTTCAGACCCGCTTATGGACTGCCGCGCGTGCAAAAGTCGTTGCCGCGCCGATGACCTTGTGGAAAATTACGCCAACAAGCACAAGCTTTCCGTGCCCGTCGCGTCAATGGACAACGACGCGCTGTCGGCGTTCGTTGCCGAGCATAAAATTCCTTGCCCCGTTTGCGGCAAGTCCGACTTTACGCCTGTAAAGAAATTCAATCTTATGTTCAAGACCTTCCAGGGCGTTACCGAGGACACGGTGTCCACGTGCTATCTTCGCCCGGAAACGGCGCAGGGTATATTCGTCAACTTCAAAAACGTAACGCGTTCGGCGCGTGCGCGCGTGCCGTTCGGCATTTGCCAGATAGGCAAGAGCTTCCGCAACGAGATTACGCCCGGCAACTTTATTTTCCGCCTGCGCGAGTTCGAGCAGATGGAAATGGAATTTTTCTGCAAGCCCGACACCGACCTCGAATGGTTCGACTACTGGAAAAACTACTGCTTCGAGTTCTTGCAAAAGCTTGGTATCAAAAAGGAAAACCTGCGCATACGCGACCACGACAAGGCCGAGCTCAGCTTCTATTCCAAAGCGACGAGCGACTTCGAATACTTGTTCCCGTTCGGCTGGGGCGAGCTGTGGGGCATAGCCGACCGCACCGATTACGACCTTAAAAAACACGCCGAGTTTTCGGGCGAGAAGCTGGAATACACCGACCCCGTCACCAACGAAACGTACGTGCCGTACGTTATAGAGCCGTCGCTCGGTACTGGTAGGGCAATGCTTGCCGTACTTTGCGACGCGTACGACGAGGAGCAGCTGGAAAAGGAAACGCGCACCGTTATGCGCTTTGCGCCCGCTATCGCGCCGTACAAGGCGGCGGTACTGCCGCTGCAAAAAGCGTTGTCCGAGCGTGCCGACAACCTGTACCGCGGACTTCGCAAAAAGGGCATAGCCTGCACGTACGACCTGCCCGGTTCAATAGGCAAGCGCTACCGCCGTCAGGACGAAATAGGCACTCCGTTCTGCATTACGGTGGACTTCGACACCGAGCCGACAGGCACCGTAACCGTTCGCGACCGCGACAGCATGAGCCAAATCCGTATGGACGAAAGCAAGGTCGCCGACTATATATTAGATGCTTGCAAAATGGACTAATTTAATTCGGAATTCGGAATTATGAATTCGGAATTAAAGGTAATAATAGTGTAACCACTATGCGGCGGTTCGCCTAGACCCCTCGACTGCGCTCGGGGTGATGAGAGTAAAGTCTAATCCCATTATTTCGACCGAAGCGCGTAAGCGCGTAGCGGAGAAATCTAGGCGTTAGCCGCACAATCACTAAAAATAATCCTTATTTTCAATTCCGAATTCATAATTCCGCATTCCGAATTATTAAAAACCCACCGTCGCGATCGGACGGTGGGTTTTTAACTTATGTACAGTATTTTTACGCGGCAATAGCATGCTTACGGTCTTGCCGCAGTGCTTTGTCGGATTAGCAGCAGCATTTATCTTTGCCGCCGCAGCAGCACATAAGAATGTAGAATAACAGTAAATCGTTGCAGTCGCAGCCCTTTTTGCAGCCGCAGTCACAGCCGCAGTTGTTGCCGCCGCAGCAGCTGCAAAGCAACAAGAGCCAAAGTATATCGCAGCATCCGCCACCGTTGAACATTTTGCGTTCCTCCTTCCATAGATTTGTTTGCCGTAGTCGCGCCTCGCGTCCGCGGTTACGCGAGGGCGGTACGGTTTTTCTTTTGTGCGATAAGCGCCTATCTAATTTCAGTGTATGGAATTTTCGGCGTTGTGTGCAAAAAACTTTCAAATATTGTTTGCGTATTTTTTGTCGCTGTGCTACACTATGAGCGGTAGTTTATACTACCTAAATATGACTGTGGGCTACTCGCGTATAGGCGAGGGTTCAACAGGAGGAATCAAATGAAAATAAGCACGCGTTCTATTACGCTTGCCGCAACGCTTGCCGCGCTGTGCGCCGTTACCGGACTTTTGCCGTTCGTGTTCTTTTTGCCGGTGATGGTGGCGGCTACTACGCTTACCGTCGGCATGACTGCTTTTGTCGGGCTGGCGTTCGGGTGCATAAGCTTTGCGTATTGCTTTATCGCGCCCACGCCGTCGTTCGCCGCGCTCGGGTTTATGCAAGCGCCGTACATTGCTATCTTTCCGCGCATACTCGCAGCGCTCGGCGCATTCGGCGCGTACAAGCTGATAGAGCATTTGGCAAAGCCCAAAAAGAAGGTGGGGCAAATCGCGGCGGTATCGATATCTGCGGCGATAGGGAGCCTTTTCAATACCGCGCTTGTAGTTACGATGTTCGTGCTGATACTTCCCAATCTTTCGCTGGGCGGCGTGACAATGCTTGTTGCCGCGCCCGAAATGCTGATTAGCGGCGCGATAGAATGCGCGTGCATGGCGGCGATAGTTCCGCCCATAAGCGTTACGCTCAACCGCGTGGTGCTACGCGGTAAGGACAAGCTGCACGTACCCAAAACAACTGTAACAGACAACGGACAACAAAACGGTAATATATAATGGTTATAGTATTCGACATAGGAAACACCAACATAAAAATGGGCGTGTTCGACGGCGACGAGCTGTTGCATACGTTGCGTATGGCGTCGGCAAACAAGACGGGCGACGAGTACTGGCTACTCATCAAGGACATGCTTGCCGTCAAGGATATTTCGCCGCGCGACGTCGAGGGCGTTATCATAAGCTCGGTCAATCCCAATCTTAACTACACCTTCGAGCATATGGTCAAGACCTATTTCGGCATAAAGCCGCTCACGGTCGGCGCCGGGTTAAAGTGCGGGCTGGACATCAAGTACGACAATCCCAAAGAGCTGGGCGCCGATAGGGTGGCGGGTTGCGTGGGCGCGTACAAGCTGTACGGCGCGCCGTGCATAGTTATAGACTGCGGCACGGCAACCACGTTCAACGTGATATCGGCAAAAGGCGAGCTTTTGGGCGGCGCGATTTCGTTCGGACTGAAAGCGGCGTCCGAGTCGTTGTCCGACGCGGCGGCGCGGCTTCCCAAGGTGGAGCTATCCGTGCCTAAAAGCGCGATAGGCAGAACCACCATAACCAATATGCAGTCGGGCATAATCTTCGGCTATTCCGGCATGATAGAATCGATGGTGGCGCGGCTCAAAAAGGAGAGCGGGCTACTTGACGCCAAGGTAATAGCCACCGGCGGCATATCCGATATAGTGAACAAGTGCGTGTCCGTAATAGACGTTGTGGACAGAACGCTCACCCTTAGAGGACTGAATATAATTTATCAGTTAAATAAGAAATAAGCTTGGAAAACATTGCCGAATCGAGCGGGCGTTCACCATTGAGCGCCCGCCAGTTCATATTATAGGCAAAAGGGGAATGCGTATCTTACATAATTTTTTCCTGCCTTTCTCATAATATAGGAAACGGCGGCCCGTCCGCGCCCCAAAATACCTTACAACAAAATTAAATCTTTTTTGATTTGGTATTAAAAATGTTTGACAAATACTGCTCGTAATTGTATAATTGAACAGTATATGTGTACAAAAGCATATTAGGAGATTATCGACTAAATGAAAAAACTCGGACTAATCAAAAGAATCGGATTGACTGCCACGACGCTGTTTGTATGTCTGGCAATGCTGATCACTTGCTTTACTTTTGTCGCGCCTCGCGCCGCTCGTGCTGAGGGCGATGAAAATTTGGTAACGCCCACCACTTCTGAAAAGGTCGACGTTGCCAAAGGCGTAAAAGTAAAGGACAAATGCGACTACGGCGATGAATTTACCGTTCCCGCAGACGCAACCGTTACCGCACCCAACGGCGACGAAGTTACCGCTACGGGTGGCAAGGTTACGGCTACGCAGCTCGGCGTATACAAGGTCAGCTATACCGAAGAGGGCATTTCGTACAACTTCAAGGTAAGCGTATCGCTTAAAGAGGATTATTTCCTTTTTATTAAGTATAACGGCGCGGATATCCCCACGTATGTGGAAAAGGGTACTCAGTTCACGCTTCCCGAAGCTTCCGTCAAATACTACGACGAAAACAACATTCTCAGAGATTATCCCGACAAGGATTACACAATCGAAATCGCGGACTCTAAGAATCATACCTACGGCGAAGACAAAACTTTCAAGGCCGAAGACGACGGCAAAGTGTTCATTACTTATACCGCTACGCTCGGCAAAGAGGGCGGCACCAAGCGCCTTACCAAAACGTTCACCGTTAACGTTCAGTCCAAGGTTAACAAGAGCGGCAATCCGTCGCTCGCCGTGTCCGGCATGACGCAAACCGCGTCGGTCAACCGTCCTGTCACGCTTCCTGTGGCTAAGGTCTCCGACAAGAGCGACGACAACGTTAAAGTTGTTATCGAGGTTCTCGATCCGGACAATAATAAAGTAAACAACGTCAAGGTCAACGACGACGGCTACGCTTACGAAACTATAGCGGACGATCCCGTCCAGTTCGACAACGACAAAACGATGACCTTCTACCCGACCAAAACGGGCGATTACAAGGTACGTTACACCGCTTATAACGATTTCTACGACGAGGCTAATCCGTCGGCAGGCGGCAAGTCCGGCACCAACGAGGGTATAATCAAAGTTGCCGACCACGTTGCACCTGTGTTTAAAAATACCGACAAGTACGAGTATCTCATTCCCGAAAAATGGGGCATGGACGTTAAGGACGAAGCCGGCAAATCGGTAGATATGCAGGGCAAAGTTAAGTTCCTCATTCCCGAGCTTGTGGACAACAAGTGCCATATGCCTAAGGATGCGGACGACAAGGACGACCTTATTTCCCTGTACTTCCGTATAACCGATTCGGAAAACTCCAAGACAGTTCTTTCCATCACCAACATTTTGTCGACCGGCGACGACGGCAAGTTCACCAAAAACGACGTGTACACCGAAGACGCTACGTTCAACAACGACGACAAAGCTTTTGTGTTCGACTTCTCCAAGTACGTTAAGAAAAATTCCAAGGGTGAAGCAGTCAAGTCCAAGGCGGGCACTTATACGGTATTGTTCCGCGCCCGCGACAAGGACAACAACACTTCGTCCAAAACGTATACCATCACGCTTACCGACACTTACGAGGACAAGAACATCCCCAACACGGCGGAAGTAACCGCTCCCGATTACATTTCGGCCGCTGACGAAACGTTCACCGTTCCGTACCCCGTGTATGCCGACAAGGAAGACACCAGACTTCTTGTCGATTACAGACTGTATACCGCAGAAGACAAATCCATCCCCGTCAAGGGTGGCGAAGTCGCGTCCCTTACGGCAAAGCCCGGCTACCTTGTAATCAACGAGGGCAAGGACGACGAGGCCGAGCTTGAACTGGGCGACAACCTTTACTACTATATCGGCGTAACCGACAAAGCGGGCAACTTCCGCAGCAACGCCGTGGCTGACGACAAGAGCTATATCGACGTAGCCGCTACTCCTGCGGACTACACCAAGATTGCCGCTGTCACCAAAATTATCAAGGAAGCCGAAACGGAAGGAAAGTTCGCGTTTGACGGCACCAAGATTAAGTTTGTCAACACCGCCAAGGACAGCACCGATACTACTCCTATCAAAGTGGGCGACACGGTAAACGCAGGTTCGTTTGTTATTACCGCTGCCAACAAGGATATGCGCAACTACACCGGCTTCGAAGTAGCTGTGTACGATCCGGAAGGCAACCACGTTGACGTTACGCTTGAAACGCTGTCCGACGTAAAGGACGACGTAGCCAAGATTTACGTGCAAAACATCATCTTCACCGCTACGAGTGCAGCTAAGGCAGCCGAAGGCGAGGAAGAAGAACCCGCATATACTATGACCATTCGCGTGTTCGACGTGAACGGCAACAACGACGTGTACGGCTATAAGTTAACGGGCGTAAATCCGTCGACGCACGGCAACAACCAAACCTCGGCTATCGCTAACGTCGATACCAAGGGCGAAGTCAACGTCAAGTACAATCTTAAAAACTCGGTCATCAAGCATATCAGCGAGCAAGGCGATTTCCGCGTAGTTCGCAAGATAACGGGCGGTATATTCAGCCTTATGGGCAACGAGTTCACCGCTAAGACCGCTCAGTCCTACCGCGTTTGGGACGGCTATATCAACGCCGATAACATCAATCGTGAAGCAGGTAGCTTCAACTATGATGACGTTACTCAGGTTGATATTCCTTACAGCGTACAAGTAATAGATGACGCTACGCCTGTAATCGAGCTGCAAGGCACAATGCCCAGCTACAAGGCTAAGTACGATGCCGAAAAGGGCGAATATTCCGAAACCAACGGTCTTGTCAAGCTTCCCACAGCAGTTGCTTATACTCAATACGGCATGGGCACAGTTACCATCGACGTTAAAGATCCCGACGGTCAGCCTGTTACTTTGGACGAAAACAATCAGTTCAAAGCCGACAAAGACGGCGCTTACAAAGTAACGTTTACTGCAGTCTACGAAAACGGCAACCAAGAGGAGCTTATCGAAACGATTAGTGTTGGCGACGTATTTGCTCCCAAGTTCACCGTCAGCGGCGGCACATCCACCGCTTCGGCTAAGAAGGAAGGCGACACCTTCACGTTCAAGAACATTGAGCTTGCCGAGGGCGAAAGCACGGACGGCGTAACGATTACAAAACAGATTTACGACCCTTCGCACGAGCTTATTTCGGGTAGCACCGTTGACGGCACCTACACCAGCTATGCCACAAAGGGCAACAACGGCTCGGAAATCAAGCTTAACAAGGTAGGCGAGTACACCATCGTTTATACGGCTAAGGACGCCGTCGGCAACGACTACAAGATTACCGAAACGCTTACCGTTACCAGCCAGGGTTCCAGCACTCCCACCACTTGGACTACGCTCTCTACCGTACTCATCATAGTGGCAATAGTGTTGCTTGCGGGCGTTATCATCTACGTTGTGCGCTTCCGCAAAGTAAAGAAATAAAAATCAAAGTATAAGCGACGATTAAGTCGCTTATATTTATTCGGGGAACAAATTTACAGACCCGCACAAACACAGATAAAACAGCAATAATTTTGTTCTCTCGAATGAGTATTTACAAAGCATCTTGCAGCATTTGACTGCTAACGACGGAATACAATAGATATATTCGGTTGTATTCCGTCGTTCAATATAATTGAGATGCGCAAAACAAAAGAATAATCGGTTATTTTTAGATTAAATATTATTACTTAATATTTACTGCGGATAAAAATATCGGATTATTATTACGGAGTTATAATGGAGAATGTAAGATACAATATTTCTCCGTGCTCGTTTGACGAGGTTAAGGAGTTTATACGCAAAATAGACACCAAAACCTATACGCCAAACGGCACGGTTAGCGCTACCGAAAGATCGCATTACGATAGGTATTCCTATCTTGTTGGCGAAAATAAAGTAGCTGTGGTTTACGACACGTCGGCAAACATACTGTCCATAACGGGTAGGAGCGATTTGGCACAGGGACTACTGGACTTGTACGCGCCCGTCGGCAAATCGGTCAAACGCTCGACGGTGCCGGCGCAGGGCAGTCAGCCTATGCCTAAGACGCTGGTAAGGGAAGTGAGCGACAGCACAACCAGATCCAAGCTGTTTGTTTCGCCGGACAGCATACGGCGCCGCAAGGAGTTTACGCCTGTCCCTACGCTGTTTGTTTCTTCCAAGGGCGCTGAAATTTCTACCGACGAAATTTACCCGCCGCAAACGATAAAGAAAAGGCCGCCTATGCAAGACAAATCGGTCGCGTACGACGGTGACGTTATATATCCGCCGCAGACCGCGAAAAAACGCGTATTGCCGTCGTACGGCGAAACGCGCTTGGAGCAAGGTACACCGTTTAACGGTACGCGCGTGCAAGCAATGCCGCAATCGGTACGTACTTATGAGTATACGCCAAGCACTGTTCGCGCCGAAAAGCGTGAGGATAATGGCGCTTCCAATCGCGTCGGCATGTCAATATCGGTAGGGCATCGCTCGCGTACTGATTCGCCCAAAATCTCATTCGGTTCGGAAGATAGCGACAAGGACGACGGCGCGGTGTTCAAAATCAACACAAGGCCGCAACAGCCGCAGGTGCAAACAGAACAGGCGCAAGCGCCCGAAAAACGCAAACGCGGCAGGCCGCCCAAAAACAGCACGGAACCCGCACCGCAGGCGCAGCCGACGGAAAAGCGCAAGCGCGGCCGTCCGCCCAAGGCAAAAAAGGACGAGCCCACGGCGGACATAGTGCAACTGCCCGAATATAAAAACGGTTATTCGGTTAAGAACTTTCCGCTTGACGCGCTTGACGGCGCGCTAAATCGGTTAAAGTCGTACGGCAAGAATGTGACGACGGGCGAAACGGAGTTTGGCGGCACGGTGCAAGAGGTAAAGAATTTCACCGTATCGGACGCGCAAGGACAAAAGGTGCTGCTTAGGTACGCAACCAAGCGTATGACCATTCAGCTTCAAGGCAAGCGCAGCAACTTGTTCGGCGAGGTCATGTCGCAGATAGGCAATTACAGCGACTATTCGTCGGCGCTCGAAAACTACGTGGAGGAATCGGGTGACGGCAAAAAGGTTTCGGACTTACAGAACAAGCTGAAAAAGCGGTTGCCCACGGCGTATAGATTGTTGTCAGAGCAATCGCGCATAGACTTTTCGTTCGGCATACACGACTTTTCGCAAAGCGCGTTACACTTGTCCGACTACTCGGTGCTGTTGGTGCCGGCGTTTAGGGGTTTGGAGCGGTTTGTATTCGACCTGCAATGCGCCAAGGACATCAAGGTCAAGATGATAGGTCAGGCGTTCGACAAGGACGACAGCGGCAAGTATATTCTTAAAAGCGGGTACACCCAGCGCATAAACAGCGTGGTTTATGCCGAAGTGCTGGTGGCGTTATATTCCGAATACTTTGCACAGCGCAACTTTTTTGCGCACTCGGACAACACGGACAGCAATACGTCGCGGTCTATCCCCGAACGTGCGACGGCGCAAAGGATATTCGAGCATTTGTTGGACGTTGTGGAATACAACGCGAAAAAGCTGATAGAAATCGGTTTTCCGAATAAGCAGTAATTAGATTAAGCATATAGGAGGACAAGCGTTAAGCTTACAGATTATGTCTAAATATATTTTTGTTACCGGCGGAGTAGTGTCGGGCTTAGGTAAGGGAATAACGGCGGCGAGCATAGCAATGCTCATCAAGGCACAGGGCTATTCGGTCGATATTATCAAGTTCGATCCGTACTTCAACGTGGACTCGCTGTATTTAAGTCCGTACCAGCATGGCGAAGTGTTTGTAACCGACGACGGCGGCGAGGGCGATTTGGTGCTCGGTCACTACGAGCGGTTTTTGGATCAAAACCTTACCGAAAACAGCAATATCACCAGCGGCAAGATTTATTCCGCAGTAATACGCAAGGAGCGCGAGGGCGCGTACGACGGCGAGTCCGTACAGGTCGTGCCGCACATTACCGACGAGATAAAGCGCACGCTGTACACCCTTAACCGTCCCGAAACGGACGTTGTTGTGTGCGAGATAGGCGGCGTAGTAGGCGATATAGAAAACCATCCGTACTTGGAAGCCATACGTCAATGCCGCGGCGAATTGGGCAAGGGCAACGCTGTGTATATTCACATTACATACGTGCCTATTATAGAAATGAGCGGCGAGCATAAAACCAAGCCGACGCAAAACTCGGTAAAGGAATTGCAAAACATAGGCATTCAGCCCGACATTATTGTGTGCCGCAGCGACTTGCCGCTTGACGACGGCGCAAAGAAAAAGATTTCTCAGTTTTGCAACGTCGACAAGAGCGGCATAATAGAAAGCGTTACCACCGACAATATTTATCAAGTACCGCTAAAATTGCACGAACAGGGCTTTGAGGGCGTAGCTTTGAGAAAGCTGAAATTGGATGAGCGCGAGCCGCAGCTCGAAGCATGGACCGATATGTGCAACAAGGCGCAGGAAGTTAGGAAAGCGGAAAGCCGCATCAAGGTAGCGGTAGTGGGTAAGTACGTCGAAAAAGCTACGGCGTATCAGTCCATAACCGACGCCATTACCACGGCGGGACTGCTTAGGGACGAAGCGGTGGATATTACGCTCGTTTACAGTGCGGACGTGCAAAACAACCCGAATGTGCTTGACGGCTACGACGGAATAGTGATAGCCCCCGGGTTCGGCGTGCGTGGGTTTGACGGCAAGATAGCGGCGGCAAAGTACGCGCGCGAGAATGACATTCCTTGCCTTATGATAGGGCTGGGCGCGCAGGCGGGCATAATCGAGTTTGCAAGGAATGTTTGCTCGATGACGGGCGCCGACTCGCAGGAGTTTACGCCCGACACGCCGTACAGTGTTGTGGCGAGCGTAGAGCCGCCCATGCTCAAAAAAGGCACTTTCCCCACAACGATAACGCCTGGTACGTATTTGAGCAAGATATACGGCGCGCCGATGGCAGCCGAGCGTCACCGCCACAGGTTTGATTTTTCAAGCACGCATGAACAGCTTTTCCTAAGAAACGGATTAATCTTTTCGGCACACTCGCCGACGGGCGTTCCCGAAGCGTTCGAGATACCTACGAATAAGTTTTATATCGGCGCGATTTTCCACCCCGAATATAAATCGAGACTGCTCACCACGCACCCGCTGTTTGCAGAATTTATCAAGGTCATCAGCTTGCAAAACGATTAATCGGTAGGGGTATAACGGTGGACAAATCAGTAGTTTTGATAGTTCCGATAATCGCGCTTGTCGTTTTCCGAATTTTGTGTGCAAAGGCTAATTATTATTGCAATGCAAAAGTGCAGCAAAGAAGCCTTTTACAAATAAAGCCAATCAAGTTTTACGACATGAAGCTTGCAAGGTATTTTGTGATTTCGGTATTATGCGAGCATAGCACGATTGCGCGTAGGGTGCTTTGGTGTGCGGTTGCGGCTATCGCGGACTTTATCGCAATCTTGGCAACGGCGCTCGTTTATATTTATTTGGGTATAAATGTGTACCTTATAATATCATGTAGCCTTGCCGTCGTACTTATAGTAGTGCTGTTGGTTTTTGCCAATTTCAACGATACGGCAATCTGGACGAGATGGGGAACACCCAAAAATTAAAAATAAATAAAAGTGCACTGTCCGTAAAGGCAGTGCGTTTTTTGTTGCATGATAAAAAGTAACGGATTTGACAGAAAAAGTAACGGGGTAGAATATTGCAAAAACATATGTGTTGTGATAAAATGTACGTAACAACCGATTGAGGTGAGTTTATGCAATTAGGCGAAAAACTGAAAAAACTACGCATCGACAACGGCATTTCGCAATCGGAATTAGCCGCCGTTTTGTACGTAAGCCGCAGTGCCGTTGCCAAGTGGGAAAACGGCTTGGGCGTGCCTTGTCGGCAGTCGCTCGATAGAATTGCCGAATACTTTTCTGTAAGCAAGGATTATTTTTATGCGGACGGCGTAGAGGATAACTCGGCGGAAGAGGTTTCCGCAAAAACATCGAGTAGCACAATGCCGCAAGCGGCGCGGGTTTGCTCTTTTGTTGTTTCGGTTTTGCTGTTTGTTTACGCCGCGATCATTTCCGCATTTATTGTATCGCAAGACCACTTTGACGGCGGGTTATCGGTTTTGACGGAAGGAATAACAATGGCGTTGATTATCGTCGGCATTGTTATGACCGTTGCACAATTAAAAAGAGGGCAAAGTCTTAGTGCGCGGTTTTTGTCCTACGGTATAGGTGTAGGTGTGGGCGTATTGTTCTCTTGCTATTTTGCCGAGTCATATCTCGGCTTTGTAAAGTACGGAAGCTTTTGCTTGTGCGCGCCCGTCGCGCTGATTGCGGTAAACGAGTTTATGCAGCTTATCGTAAGGCGAGTATATAAAGTGGGCGAGTTTCGCGGCGAAGTAGATAAGCCCGCACAGCGCAAACTGTACATATGTTTGGCGATTGCAACGGTAATGTTCGGACTTTGCCTGTATCCGCTTATAATACATACAGTCGAATTCTATTACGATATAGGTATTTTGATTTTTTCGGCAGGACTGTTTTTGTCCGTTGTTATCGCGCTGTTGGTCGCAATAACAAATAAGCGCCATACCCAAAACGTTTTGGCATACAGCTTTGGTGCGCTTATGTTTTGCGGAATGCTGCTTATAATGCCAAGCGTTTTGGACATAACAAACGACGGCATAGTCAGAGGACAAAATTTTTACGAATACTTGGCGTACGAAATCACCGCAGTGCTGGCGTGTGGTACCGTATTGATAGTTGCGCTGCGACATTATTGCACCGACTTCTTTCGCGCCGCATTGCTGCGTATGTCGCACGCACCTGCAAATAATTGAACGAACAAAAAAGCACCGTAGCGTAATTGCCGCGGTGCTTTTGTTTTTCTAATCTATTACAAATTTTTAAACTGGTAGTCGTATAGCTCTTTGTATATGCCGTTTTTGGCGATAAGTTGAGCGTGATTGCCGCGCTCTTCCACGCCGTTAGAGGTTATTACTATAATCTCGTCGGCGTTCTTTATTGTAGACAGGCGGTGGGCGACGACGAGCGTCGTTCTGCCGCCTTGCAGCTCCTCCAACGCCGATTGAATAAGCATTTCGGTGGCGTTGTCAAGCGCCGACGTCGCTTCGTCAAGAATTAGTATAGGCGGGTTTTTAAGGAAGGCGCGCGCAATGGATATGCGTTGCTTTTGTCCGCCCGAAAGCTTGACGCCGCGCTCGCCGACCTCGGTGTCGTAGCCGCCCTCTAGGCTCATAATGTAGTCGTGAATATTGGCGCGCTTTGCCGCTTCTACAATCATATCGTCGCTTGCGGTAAAGTCGCCGTATGCTATATTCTCCTTGACCGTGCCGTTGAACAGAAACACGTCTTGCTGTACAATGCCTATGCTTTTGCGTAAGCAGTTGCGCGACAGCTCCTTTACGTCATAGCCGTCAACCGTTATCGAGCCGCTGTCGATCTCGTAAAAGCGGGGGATAAGGTGGCACAGCGTTGTCTTGCCGCCACCCGACGGGCCGACAAGCGCGACGGTTTTACCCGCGGGTATTTTGAGCGAAAAGTCTTTTATGACTTTGGCGGCGTCGTCGCCCTCGGTATAGCCGAACGTTACGTTACTAAATTCTATATCGCCGTTAAGTTTTTCGGGGCAAAGCGCGTTGTCGCTTTCGGCTTCGGTCGGCTCGTCCATAATATCGCAAAACCGCTTGAAGCCGCTCGCGCCCTCTTGGATTTGGTCGTAAATAGTGACGAGCGTGCGTATAGGCGTGATAAGCGTGGATATGTATAGCACAAACGCCGTAAAGTCGCCCACGTCGATTATTCCGTAGTAAAAGAACAGTCCGCCCGCCAGCAGCACGGCAAAGTACAAAAAGTCCATAAAGAAGGTCATTGTCGAGTGGAACTTGCCGAGCAGCTTGAACTGCTTGTAACGGCTTTGCACAAAACGGTCGTTGCCCTTGTCGAATTTAGATAGCTCATGCTCGCTTGCGGTGTACGCGCGGGATACGCGCATGCCGGAGATTGCGCTTTCGATATCGGCGTTTACCTCGCCTTGCGCTTCACGCGTCTCTTTGTACACCTTTTTCATATTTTTGCGGATGAGAATTATGAACAGCGCAAAGAACGGTATAAATGCAAACACGATAAGCGCGAGGTATACGTTCATTATAGCGAGCATTATAAACGCGCCCACGAGCGTTATTAATGATAAAAATACGTCCTCGGGGCCGTGGTGAGCAAGCTCGGACACTTGAAACAGGTCGTTGGTCATGCGGCTCATAATTACGCCCGTCTTGTTGTCGTCAAAGTAGGTGAAGGGCAGCTTTTCGAGGTGTATAAACAGCTCGCGCCGCATATCCGATTGTATGCGTACGCCTACAATGTGACCCCAGCAATGCAAAAAGTAATTGAGCCCCGCCTTGATTATATAAAAGCCCAGCAAAAACCCTGCCGCGCCGAGCAGCATGGTCATTAGCTTATTGGGTACGTAGTTGTTTATTATTTCCTTGGTGATATACGGATACACAAGGTTGAACGCCGATATGGTAAACGCGCATATCATATCTATTATAAACAACGTTTTGTGCGGTTTGTAGTACCGTGCAAACCGCGCGAGCATGCTTTTCTTTTTCATACTACCTTACGATATTTTGTTCTTTGTCGGGACCGACGCCTATCATAGTGACGGGGCAGTCGACAAACTTTTCTATTGCCAGTATGTACTTTTGCGCCGCCTTGGGGAGCTCTTCAAATGTGCGGCAGGCGGTTATGTATTCCGTCCAGCCCTCGAACTCCTCGTATACGGGCGTGCATTTTTCCAGTATGCTTATATCTGCCGGAAAATCCTTTACCGTTTTGCCGTTCAGCTCGTAGCCGACTGCGACTTTAATCGTTTTAAGTCCGCTAAGCGGATCGAGCTTGTTTATGGCAAGCGCAGTCAGTCCGTTTATGCGCACGGCAAGCCGAAGTATAACTGCGTCCAACCAACCGCACCGCCGCGCTCTGCCTGTGGTAACGCCGTACTCGTGCCCGACGTCACGTAGGTGTGCGCCCACTTCGTCGTCCAGCTCGGTGGGGAAAGGCCCTGCACCCACGCGCGTGGTGTACGATTTGGCAATGCCGAGGCATTCCTTTATTGCGGTGGGACCTACGCCAGCGCCCGCGCAAAAACCGCCCGTTATGGGGTGAGAGCTTGTGACGAACGGATAGGTGCCGCTGTCGAGGTCGAGAAGCGTGCCTTGCGCGCCCTCGAATACCACGCGCTTATCCGCTTTGACGGCGTCGTATACTATTGCGCCGGTATCGCAGGCATACGGCTGTAAGCGTTTTGCATAGCCGCAGTATTCGGTATATATCTCGTCGTAGTCGAGCGGCTTTCCTCCGTACACGGCCGTGATGATTTTGTTTTTAAGTTGCAGGTTTTGTTTAAGCTTTTGCGCAAAAGTGTTTTTGTCCAAAAGGTCGACAAGCCGAATGCCTATGCGGTCGCACTTGTCGGCATAGCACGGACCTATGCCGCGCTTAGTCGTGCCTATTGCGTTTGCGCCCTTGGCGATTTCCGCAAGCTCGTCAAACTCCTTGTGGTAGGGCAGGACGATATGCGCGCGCAAATCCATGCGCAGATTGTCAAACTTAACGCCTTGCTTAGCCAGCTCGTCCATTTCCTCCAAAACTACTTTGGGGTCGAGCACTACGCCGTTGCCGATTATATTAACGGTTTCGGGGTAGAGTATGCCGCTGGGTATAAGGTGAAGCTTGTACGTTTTGCCGCCGCGCACAACGGTGTGTCCGGCGTTGCTTCCGCCCGTTGCACGTACCACGTAGTCCGCCGAGCTCGCGAGTATGTCTATATACTTGCCCTTACCCTCGTCGCCCCACTGGGCGCCTATAAGCGCAATCGTGTTCATAATTCTAACCTCCGAAATTTACTATGGGAACAGTTAGTTGTTTTAATCGTTATCGTCGTCGCTCATGGCGGCAGCTTCCTTCATCGGTGTTTCGTCTGTGTCGGCGTTGTCGCCGTTATTTGTTTTGTTCGCGTTTTCGTGCGCGACGGACATCATAAGCTTGATGCGGTTTACTTGGTTGACCTCGCTGGCGCCGGGGTCGTAGTCGACAGCTACGATATTCGCTTGCGGGTACAGCCGTTTAAGCTCTTTCATAACGCCCTTGCCGGTAACGTGGTTGGGTAGACATGCAAACGGTTGCATGCAGATTATGTTGGGCGCGCCCTCATGGATAAGCTCCAACATTTCCGCGGTAAGGAACCACCCTTCGCCCACCATAGTGCCGAGCGAGGTGACCGTTTTTGCGCTTGCCGCAAGCTTCTTTATATGCGTGGGCGTGCCGAACTTGGTGCCGCGAAGCGCGTCTATCATCGGCTTGCGCATATGTTCGAGGAAGGCGATTGCGATATTGGATATAAACTTGCTCGAATACTTGCCGTCCAAAAGGTCGTGTTTTACCGTCGAATCGTACGACGAGTACATAAAGAAGTCGAGCAGGTCGGGGCAAACTGCTTCGCCGCCCTCGCGTTCCACAAGGTCGACGGCGTAATTGTTGGCGAGGGGATGGAACTTGACCAAAATCTCGCCGACTATGCCGACGCGCGGCTTGACTATATCGCGCGTAGGAATCGCGTTAAATTCGTCTACTATTTGCTTACAGTACTTTTTGGTGGGAACGTTGCCGAGCGTAAATTCGTCCTGCAACAGTTTGTCCCATTTTTGGTACGTATTCCACGTTTCGCCGCTGTTTTGTTCATACGGGCGCACGCGATACAGACAGCGCATAAGCAGGTCGCCGTATATAAGCGCGTTGACAAGCGGAATAAGCTCTTTAAGCCCGATTTTGAATCCGGGGTTCTTTTCCAAGCCCTGCGCCGAAAGCGACACGACGGGGATTTGCGGCATGCCCGCGCTTTTCAGTGCGCGGCGTATAAGCGCTATGTAGTTGGTCGCGCGGCAGCCTCCGCCCGTTTGCGTCATTATGACTGCGGTGCGGTTAAGGTCGTACTTGCCGGAAAGCAGCGCGCTCATAATTTGCCCCACGACTATAATTGTAGGGTAGCACGCGTCGTTATTTACGTATTTCAGTCCGGTTGCGACCGACGCTTTTTCGTCGGGCAGCACTTCCACGTTGTAGCCGCATGCGCGCATTGCGGGCTGTACGAGGTTGAGATGGTAGGGCGAAATCTGCGGCGCGAGAATTGTATAGTTTTCGCGCATTGTTTTGGTAAACTGCACGCGCTCCGTTTGCGGCGGCGGGGTTTGGGCTTGGATAGCCTTGACCTGCCTGTCCTTGATGACCGCCATAAGCGAGCGTATGCGTATACGCGCCGCGCCGAGGTTGGACACCTCGTCTATTTTGAGTAGGGTATAAACCTTGTTAGCCGCTTCCAATAGTTCTTGAACCTGGTCGGTGGTAACGGCGTCCAGTCCGCACCCGAACGAGTTGAGCTGAACAAGGTCGATATTGTTGCGCGTGCGCACAAAGTTTGCCGCGCTGTACAGTCGCGAGTGGTAAGTCCACTGGTCTACCACGCGCAGCGGGCGGGGCGCTTTGTGCAGGTGTGCCACACAGTCCTCGGTGAGTACGGCAAAGCCGTAGGAGTTTATCATCTGCGGCACGCCGTGGTTTATTTCGGGATCGAGGTGATACGGGCGACCCGCAAGCACTATGCCATGCCCGCCGTTCTCGTCGAGGAGCTTAACTATTTCCTCGCCGCGCCGCCGTGACCAGTCGTTGAATTCGGTTTGCTCTATGTACGCCTTTTTGACCGCGCGGGCAATAAGCCGTCCCGAAATATTCGGGAATTCCTGTTTTAGTCGAGCCGTCATGCGCGATGGCGTGGCAATCGGCAGGAATGGCGCGGCAAACTGCACGTCGTTCGCCTTGAACTCGTCGCGCATATTCAGCCGAATAACTTCGGGGTATGAGCCGACGACGGGGCAGTTGTAGTGGTTGTCCGCATGTTCGTCCTCTTTGCGCTCGTACGGAAGGCAGGGGTAGAATATGAATTTTACGCCCGCGTCGATAAGCGATTGAATATGCCCGTGTGCTATCTTTGCGGGATAGCACACCGATTCGGACGGCATAGTTTCTATGCCGCGCGAATACACGTCGCGCGAGGAGCGAGGGGACAGTTTGACGGAATATCCGAGCTCGGTAAAGAACGTGAACCAGAACGGATAGTTTTCGTAAATGTTAAGCACGCGCGGAATACCGACCACGCCGCGCGGCGCTTTGTCCTCGGGCAGGGGGCGGTAGTACGCAAATAAGCGCTTGTACTTTTCGTCAAAAAGATTGGGCAGCTTTTCCACAGTCTTTTCGGGCGCGTTGCCGCCGCGCTCGCAGCGGTTGTTGGATATGAAAGTCCTGCCGTCGTCGAATTCGGAAACGGTGAGCAGACAGTGATTGCCGCATTTTTCGCAACGCCGCGACGATTTGATAACGCGGAATTTTTCAAGCTCCGCTTTGGTCTTGATAGTGCTTTTGCCGCCGGTGTAGTTGTTGCGGCTGATAAGCGCCGCCCCGTAAGCGCCCATAAGTCCCGCTTGGTTGGGACGGATTACTTCGCGCCCCGACACCAGCTCGAACGCGCGCAGCACCGATTCGTTGAGGAAGGTACCGCCCTGAACGATGATTTTTTCGCCCATTTCGGCGGCGTCGCGCAGCTTGATAACCTTGAACAGCGCGTTTTTGACTACCGAATAGGCGAGGCCTGCGGAAATATCCGCTACGGACGCGCCTTCCTTTTGCGCCTGCTTTACGCGCGAGTTCATAAACACAGTGCAGCGCGAGCCGAGATCGACGGGTGCCGCGGAGTCCAAGCCCACTTTGGCGAAGCGTTCGGCGTTCATTCCGATTGCGCGGGCAAACGTTTCTATAAAGCTGCCGCAGCCCGACGAGCAAGCCTCGTTTAGCAGTATGTCGGTTATAACGCCGTCCTTTATGCGCAGGCACTTCATGTCCTGACCGCCGATGTCCAGCAAAAAGTCCACGCCCGGTAGAATGGTTTGCGAGGCGGTAAGGTGCGCCATTGTTTCTATTTCGCCGTTGTCGAGGTTGAGCGCCGTCTTTATCAGGCTTTCGCCGTAGCCGGTAATAGTGCCGTAGCCTATATACGCGTCCTCGGGGAGTATGTCGTAAATTTGCTTGATTATTTCGGTGACGGACGCCAGCGGGTCGCCCGAGTTGGAGCCGTACCAAGAATATAACAGCCCGCCGTCGGAGTCGATAAGCGCGACCTTGGTTGTGGTGGATCCCGCGTCTATGCCGAGAAAGGTCGGGCCCTTGTGGTTTTTGACGTCGGCAAACGGAATGGACACCTTGCTGTGCCGCAAGCGGAAATCGGTAAGCTCCTGCTTGTCCTTAAACAGCGGGTCGAGGCGGGTGACCTCGCTTTCCGCTATGTCCTTTACCTGTTCGAGTTTTTTGGAAAGCTCGGCGGCGGTGAAAACCTTGTCCGACTTGTACGCCGCGCCGATAGCGTTAAATACCTGAGAGTTTTCGGGGAATATCGCCTTGGTCGGGTGGATTGTTGCTACGAACCGCGCGCCCAGCTCGCTCAAAAAGTGGAGCGGACCTCCGAGGAACGCCACGTTACCGCGTATCGGCTTGCCGCAAGCTAAGCCCGATATGGTCTGATTGACAACAGACTGGAACACCGAAGCGGCAATGTCCGACTTTTGCGCGCCGTCGTTGATGAGCGGTTGAATATCCGACTTGGCAAAAACGCCGCACCGCGACGCGATAGGGTAGATAATGGTTGCCGACTTGGCAAGCTCGTTCAGTCCCGACGCGTCGGTGTTCAATAGCACCGCCATTTGGTCGATAAACGCGCCCGTTCCGCCCGCGCAGGTGCCGTTCATGCGCTGGTCCAGGTTATCGCCGAGGTACGTTATTTTTGCGTCCTCGCCGCCAAGCTCGATTGCAACGTCCGTTTCGGGTATGAGCCGTTTGATTGCTTCCACGCCCGCAATAACTTCCTGCACAAACGGTATGCCTAGCCATTCCGACACCGAAATACCGCCCGAGCCGGTTACCGTAATGGTAAATTCGTCGTACAGCTTTAACAGCTCTTTCAGCTCGCCGTACATAGTGGCGCGAACGTCCGAATTATGCCGTTGGTAGTTGGAGCGAACGAGCGTTCCGTCCTCGTCAAGCACGGCCGTTTTTATTGTGGTAGAACCTATGTCCAATCCTATGCGATACATTGTCTATAACCCTACAAAATACAAAATTTTTACGCATATAATTGTACACGATTATGCCTAAAAAGTCAATGAAAACATGGTGATATGACTTTACAAATTGACACACAATATATATAATATAAATTAGGTATTATACTCCAGTGCAAGCACTGGTCAGTGCGCTATGCGCACTTCCGCTGCAAGCAGCGGGTATTAACCTAATTTGTCGTCGTCGCATTTTTGCTCCCGCAAGCGGGCAAAAATACTCCTCGAATAAAGAAAAAAGGAAAATCGTTATGAACAACAACATTATAACAAAGCTGTCGTACGGCGTGTATATCGTAACAACTTGGTCGGAGGGTCGCCCCGTCGGCTGCGTAGCCAACAGCATAATGCAAGTGACCGCCGAGCCCGCCACGTTTGCGGTGAGCATAAACCGCGACAACTTTACCAACGCGTGCATAAAGGATATTAAAAAGTTTGCAATATCGGTGCTTGCCGAAAGCTCCGACCCCAAGCTTATCGGCACGTTCGGCTTCAAGTCGAGTAGGGAAGTGGATAAGTTCGACGGCGTTGACTACTCGGTACAGTCGCGCCTGCCCGTGCTTAACGACAGCTGCGGCTATATAGTGTGCGACGTGATAGATACAATGGAAACGGACACGCACACCGTGTTTTTGGGTAAGCTTGTCGCGGCGGACAGCTTTGGCAGCAAAACGCCTATGACCTACGACTACTACCACAAGGTAATCAAGGGCGGTGCGCCCAGGACCGCACCCACATACGTTGCGGAAGAACAGACCGAAAAACCGCAGGGCGGCAAAAAGTACCGTTGCACAATATGCGGCTACGTGTACGAGGGCGACGAGGTTCCCGACGACTACATGTGTCCGATATGCGGCGTAGGAAAGGATTTGTTTGAAGAAGTTTAGATAATTAAGAATTAAGAATTAAGAATTAAATAATAAATAAAAAATAAGAGATAAGATTTAATAGTACAAAGCGGCGTGTAAAGCCTTACCACAGCTTTATTATCTATTATTTCTTATCTCTTATTTATTCTATTAGGCGCGACAGCGCCGCTTTGGTGCGGAGGACGAGACTTGAACTCGTACGGAGTTACCCACAGGCTTCTGAGACCTGCGCGTCTGCCAATTTCGCCACCCCCGCAGTCATATTACACTGCGATTATACAATAGTTTTTGCGCTAAGTCAAGCAAGTTGAGCCATATTATTATACCAACATTGCCCGATAATAAAAAATATTGTATCAAAATTATAATATTTGTCGGCAAAAATCATAAAAAGTATTGACAAATTATGAACAATATGTTAACATTTAGCTGTATATATATAAAATTGTGAACAAATTGTTAACAAATTCAACCCCAACGTCAATACCAGAGAGGTAGAAGTATGAACAATCATACGAGTGAAAGCAGAATCAAGATAGGGCGGCGCGTACTGTTGCTGCTTGCGACGGTTATAACCGCGCTTGCGGTAGCCGTCACTTGTGCGCTCACTTTGGACTCGTCCAAAACGGTGAGTGTGGACAGTGTGCAGTCGGCGGAGGCAACTACTTCGCAAAACTACACAAATATTACCGGCACAAGTATACAGACGTATATCAATAACGGTACGTTCACCAACGGTAACTATATTGATTATACGTATAACGGTAGTTATTATACTGTTACTTTCCCGCAAGGTAAGTGGCGTTTCGAGCTTTGGGGCGCGCGCGGCGGTTGGACAGGCAACGGCAACGCCAATACGGGCTCGGCCAACGGCGGCTTGGGTGGATACGTTAAAGCCGAGATCAACCTTACCGCGGCAAGGACTTATTACATATACTGCGGCGGCACAGGCGCAGGCGGTACGGGAAGTATCGACGGCGGTCACTATAACAGACCCGGCGGCTACAACGGCGGCGGCTACGGCATAGGTTCTGCAGGCTCGGGCGGCGGCGGCGCTACCGATATAAGAACGGCGGCAGGTTCTGCTGCTACTGCGTCCAGCTATAATACTCGCGTACTTGTTGCGGCGGGCGGCGGCGGCGGTAACAGCACCAGCTATACGCAATCTCACCAACAGTATGCCATCTATGCAGGTCGTACCGGTTGTACGTCTCGTCACAGCTCCAGCTACCCCAACGACGAAGGTGGCGGCGGCGGCGGTTATTACGGCGGCAACAACCTTCACTCGGACGACGCTAAAAACGGATACAGCGGTTCCAACTACGTAGGCGGTGGATTTACCTCTCAATCCAACAGCCTGGGTAATTCGGGCGCGTCCGGCAACGGCAGGGTAAGGGTAACTGCGGTCAGCATCAACCAAGCCCCTGTAAATCAAGGCTACAACTATCCCACTGCAAAGCTGCGCTGCAGCAGCGGTGCAGGCGTTTCCATTGCCGCTTCCACGCTTGCAAAGGATAACGACTACGCCAATATAAGCGGCGGCAACATCAACAACGTATACTTCACCTTGGGCAATTCCTCCAACCAAGATACTTCGCCCTCGGACAATAACGGTTTGTACCTCAACTCGGCTTGCACGACGAACGCCAGTTCGTACCTGACATACACTTGGTCCGGCGGTTCGGCGACGAGCAGAACGACGTTAAATATAACAGCTATCAAAAAGCTGCCTCGTGCTGGTGTGGACGGCCAGGCGGACGGCAAGTTTACGCTGTACACCAAGGTACGCGACAACTTCGGCAGCAACACGTCGCGCGGCGTGGGCGTTGCGTCATTCACTCTTACCGTAACCAACCAAAACCTTACGGTCAAGGGCGCAAGCAACGTTAACGGCAAGTATAAATTCGGTTCGTCCAATTATTATACGGCTCAACACAAAACAGCAAACAACTTTGTGGAAAGCTATTCCGACGGAAAGATATTCAACCCCGCCGGCTCAGGCAAAACAACCATATATATTCCCAAGCCTATTTCTCCGACCGATACAGCAGGCATTACGTTAAACGCTACCGAATTCTTTGCCGACGCGGATACTGCGTTCGATAACGTTGCGTTCAAGAGCTATGCCGTTGTTTCGTCATACGCAAGTGGTGCGCCCGCATACGTAAACGCGTCGCCGTACTACACAGCTACGCTAAACTCTAACAGCGCGTACGCCACAGGTTTGTACCCTTCGATTACCATTAAGCCTACCGGTACTCGTCCTGTCGGCTCGCCGTTTGTTGTATTGCAGCTTACCGCGCAGTCCAGCGAGGCTGCGTCCAAGGCGCAGGTGGGCAATACGGTAAACACGGTATACTTAGTATTCCAAATTTCCAATACCCGTCCGTACCTCGGTTCGACCGCCGCGCTCGCTACCAAGCTTGCCGAGCCGCTTGTGACAGTCGCACCCGGAACTACGGCAAGGCTTAACCTTAAAAACTTTATCTACGATATGGACGACGGCGCCAACCTTCGTGCAACCTTTGCACAGGGTGCCAACGACCTTAAAGTACCGACCAACGAATACATTCAGGTCGATACGTCCAATATAGTTGTACCGCTTGCAACCAATGTAAACAGTAACTATATTGTGGCAAACAATACGACCGTTGCCAATACCTACCTTACGGGCGAGGGTACTGTTGCCACGCGCTTTAATAAAACGTCAATAGCTGCAAACGGCAGCAACGGTGCGGCAACGGCAAACGTTACATACCGTTACGTCGACAGCCAAACCATAGAGTTTACAGGCCGCGCCGCCACTCAAAACCAATATAGAAATGCGGCCGGTACAGACAGAGCAACCAGAAAAGGCGACTTCTACGTGCTTGTGCGCGTAGTCGATCCTTCCGATACCGCAGATAACGGCATTTGGTTCCCCATTGCTATAACGGTCACCTCGCAAGCTCCTACCGAACCGGCGACGTTTGCCAACGTTACGCTCGGATTCAGCGGCGTAACCCCGGGTACGGCTACCGATGTGGGCACAAAGGGCACCGGAAACTCCGCGTTCTTTACGCCTATCAGCTACGTAAATGCGTCCGGCGCATTGCAGGGTATAGGCCAAACTACTCAGGTTGTAGACAATAACAATCATGCCATACCGTTTGCGCTTGACAGAGACGGATTTATGTACGCCGCTGCCAATAATAACGAATATGAGCGCGCGCGTGCGCTAAACGATTTTGTGTTTATCTCAGGTGGCAACAGTGCGATATTGGACAACGGCGCCAACGAAACGGGTTCGTTCTTTAAGGTTGAAATAACAACGCTGTACGCCGCGCGGTCGGTGTTCAAGATGATACCCGACAGTGCGCTTTCCACGTACGGCATTACCAAGGTAAACGACAGCGTTTGTTCGTTCGACGGCTTAAAGGTCACCGCTTTGCGTTCGACAAACGGGGAGTATTACCAGTTTAGAGTAAACGTAAAGGATACTCACTCCGCAACCGTGGTGCCTATCAGCATTTGCGTAAAGGTAGATAACCGCGCTTTGTCGCCCCGTCTCGATCCCGACGGCGGAACTCAAAAGATAAATACAATCTCCGCAAATAAGGCGTTGGGCAAAACGCCGTACGGCGAGTACGCGGCAAACTCCGGTCTCGGTGGCGAAAAGGTAGTCAACTACACTATCGAGGTTAATGACGAAGTGCAGATCACTCCGTACGACTATGCGTACGACTTCGATATCGATCCCGATTCCGACAAGATCAACACAGGCAATTCTTTCAACTCCAACCCTAGCGACGCAGGCTTCGGCAATGTTGTTAACAACCATATATTAAAGAATTACAGCATTGCGCATACTGCCGCTCCCGCGACAAGCGCTTCGCAAAAGAGCAAGACCAACGTGCAGGCGCAAAAGCTCGACTTTGCCAACCGTACTGCGATATCGGCGTACGACGCACAGTACGGCAATTACATCAACGTAAGCGTCGATGATTACAGCGTTGTAAAGAACGCCAACGGAACAACCACTTCCTATACTATTCCGAGCATTAAGATAAAGGGCGTGTCGCGTACAACCTCGGCGATAGTGCAGCTGCACTTTACCGTAACCGACGGTGTGGAAACTGTCAACTGCATGTTCACAGTAACGGTACTTAACTCCGCGCCTGTGCTTAATCCCGAATTGAACGACTATTACAACCTTTCGGCGTACCCCGACGCGGGCGCAACGTCGATTACTCCCAACGTAAAAGACTTTACCGCCGCTCAAATTTCCTACGATAAGGACGGCGATACTCCTACGTTCGATGCAGGCAGTGTGCGTATTGTTGCCAAAGACGGCGATAACTACTACGCGCAGATGTACTATGAGAACGGCGCATATCATGGCTACGACCCCGAAAATCCCAACGGCAAAACTCCTAGCATTAATCTGTCCGATTACGTTGGTGTTACCGTTACCAAGGGCACAGGCGGCGCCGACGTTCTTAGGCTGACAGGCTTGTCGTCTACGGAGTTGTTTAATCTGCCTATTTACGCAGAGTTCCTTATGCGCGACGGGTACAGAGCTCAGCCGAAAGAGGCTACTCTGCACCTGCTTATAAACGTAGTCAACTCCACGCCTATTTTTGTAGGTGACGGCTTGCTTAAATCGGATGCAACTCCGCAATCGCCGGAAAGATACACGTGGCTCATCGGCTACGAGGTAAGCTCGGAAATAGCGCAAAAGCGTTACCTGTTCAACAGCAAGGAGCTGTATGAGGGCAGTCTTCAAACGGGCACCGGCACGCCTATATCCATACCCGAAACCAACAAGGTGTACTTGTTTGACGATTACGACGCTCAGCAGCGCGTAATACTCAACCCCGCACAGTTTACCGACCGTGCGAGCTTGGTAGCTAAATTTGAAAACAGAACATTCGACAACAACGGCAATGAGACATCCGTCAGGGATATTACTGCCGACGATTTTACGCAGGACGCGTATAAGAATGCGGCAGTGCTGTATACTCCTATGTACTTTAACGATGCGGCTGCCAACGCATACGTTACGGTTACCGTAAGGTTCTTCCAAAAGGAAAACGGCATCTTTAAAGAGGTAGAGGCAAACGCCAATATCGAGACTTGCGAATATTGGGCAATCGAGATAGAGGATAGACATGCAGACGGCGCACGTCGCGAAATTCAGTTTGCATTGTCGGTAAAGGACAGCCATCACGGCAAGATGCTGTACACCGCGCCCGACAAAGCTAATCTGTCCACTACTGCTCATACGTCCGAGCGCAAGTTGCTCAACTTCTATTACGATTACAGAAAGCCCGGCATACTTGCTATGCACACCTATTACCGCACTGACGGTAACGCCGAATCCAAGGTGGAAATCGAAGGTCAACCGGGCACATACTTGATAGACCAAAGCATAATAACCTCCGACGTATTTGACGAGAGCGAAGCAGATTTAATTGCCGAGTATAATGCTCCCGCGACTACCGCCGAACGCAAGCAAGCTATTTTGGGTGTTGTCAAATTCAAAGACGACTTTAAGTACAAGTACTTCGAGCGTACTTACGAGAAGGTTGAAAACGGCACTACAAGCACTTATATTACCTCCAAGAGATATTCGGATAAAACAAATAACACATTTAATATAAGAGGATATGCGCCCATAACTGTTACGGAAGGACTTTCCGCCGTAAAGGTGCCTATGAGCTTTATCGCTCTGCCTAAGGGTGTAGGTGAGAATACCGAGGACGGCGCGCACGTTACCTTTGCAAATGCGGGTAATACTCTTACCGGCGGTAATGAGCTTATAGACAGAGACTATGCTTCTTGGGCAAATGACAATAGTAAGCTTGCCCTTATCTATAAGAATATGACGTTGTCCGACGGCGTAAACAGCTATCCCGTCGATAACAACCCGTATCTCACTATCAAATACGTAGCCAGTACCCAGACTGCTCCGGTCGCTTTTGCTGCCGAGTATGTAAATAATGTCAGATTCAAGCTTTCGAGCTCGGGTACCGGCATTAGTCCTGCGCCGTTTGACAATTTTAATTACCGAGAGGATAAATACGGCTTTGAGATTTCCAAAAAGACGGGCGGCAAACGCGCCACCGGCTTGTTAAAGCTCACCCTTTCGCTTAAAACGGTAATAAGCGGTGCTACCACCGGCAGTTCCGAAAGCGCTGTCGAATCGGTCGACGTGGAAATCAAATTGCTCGATTACAGCCCGACCGTCAAGTATTACAACTTCCACGAAGACAAGTCGGATTCGGCTTCCAAGGACAGCAACTACATCGAGCCTCGCGTTGTTATGACCATAGGCAATACGGGTAGCGCCACGGATAACACCAACAGCTATGTTTCCACAATGACTCTTACCAATCAAAACGTCACGGAAACTAACAATGGCAATAAGGGCGTAATATTCTACACAGATCCCGACGACGGGGATACGATGCGGTTCTATTTGCCGTCCGCTATGAAAGAAGGGCTTACCAGAGCGGAGGTCGATTACTTTAAAACGACCAATGCTACCGCTAAGTTCTACGGCGTAGCAACTGCCGACAAGGTGACGGAAGCTGCGGGTGAGGGCAACGTCAATCCGTATACATTCGATCCCAACCCCAATTACAGCAGGTTCTTTGACGTATCGCCTTCGTCCGGCTCGTCCGAGTCCTTGCAGTTTATACCCAAAGCAAAGACGCAGCCCAACTTCCCCGAAACTATGACGGATGCAGAAAAGACTGCGTACTACAATAAGTATAACTTGAAGGTCGATAATGCCGGCAAGGTATACTATCCGTTCCGTGTGTTGTTCTACGACGAATACAAGGGCTCGGCGTTTACCGACGGCTTTATATTCGCGGCTGTCATAAGGGTGTACATTGAAAACGATACGGTCAAGGTAAATAGGTCAGCTATGGACGCTACGGACTTCAACCGTAACAGCAATGTCAATTTGCCGGAAGCGTTTAGAAACAAGGCCATACCTAAGTACACGGTCAATTTGTCCACCAGTTCTACGTACTACATTGATATGACGTCGCTGTTGAAGGACGACGACATCATCCTTTCGGGCACCAACTATGCTACTGCGTCCGACACGGTGTGGACTAATTTGCTAAGCTCCGACGTCGAGCAAACGTACATCAAAGACTATTTGATTATGCCCGTTAAAGCAGACGGCAAGACAGTGGAATATACGGACATTACCAAGGCATTGTACCCGGCCACCGATGCAACACTGCCCTTCGATATATACGTAGGCGGCGCCAATTACGGCGAAAATATCAATTACAACGCATTGCCGCACACTACAATCATATTCAAGGCAAATTGTGCGTTCAAGGAGACGCGTCAGCTGGGCTTTACGTTTAAAGATTCCAACGGTTCGGCGGTACAAGTCGTATTCGACTGCGCATACAGCAACGACGCGCCCACTCCCAACACGGCTACATTCGGTGCAAGCAACGTGATAGATGTTTCGATGAAGACAAACGAAACGTTCTATCTGTACGCATCCGATTCCAAAGAGTTTGCCAAAGACGCGCAAGGCGGCTTTACGTCGTACACCGAGGTGGGTACAAGATATAAGTTCCCGTACTCGTCCGAAACGACGCTTACTCAGCTTAGCGCTACGGAGATGAGCAATACCTTTAAGTTCTTCTCGTCCAGATACGGCAGCGACGCTTACAACGGCGATTCCCTTATACTCGGTTCGGACGACGCGCCCACAACGCTCCGCATTGCAAGTGTGGACGTTCCCAACGACGTCAACGGACGCGTAGTAGTTACGAGACAGTTGTCGGCATTGACCGAGGACTACGGAAACGGACGCAAGCAAGCGTACTTGCGTTTGGCTGTATCGGCTTACGGCGTTGTCAATACACAAATCAACATCACGCTCGAAGACGGCAAGGGCATTACCGTTGTAGTTGCCGTGCGCGTCAACGTAATTTCGTCCGCGCCTACGGCCAAGACAACCGGCTTGCCTTCTGGCGTCACGCGCGAAAGCAACGGCGATTACGCTATCGAGCTGGCATACGGCGATTCTAAGTCCATTTACCTCAGCCAGCTTATGAGCGATGTCGACGAAGGCGACGTAAACGCGCTTGACGTATATGCCGATATGGGTGGAAGCAGATTCAGCATCGAGAACCCCGGCGAAAACGCTGTTGTCACTGCGGCGGTAACGCAGGACAAAAACCAAAATAATCAAGTCACCATCACCGCTATCGACTTTATCAACAAGTCGTCCAATCCTCGCGCTATGGTCAGCTTCCGCGTAAAAGACGCGCATGGTGCAGTGTCCGACACCGTCAACATTAGGGTTAAGATATTGCCCGCCGAGGTCACTACCGTCATTCCTGCCAACAACTCGTTGAAGGTTAACGTCATGAGTTACGCGCAGTACATCGACGCGGAAGTCAACAAGGGTGAGGCGCAAGAGGTTGTCATAATCGAAAATGAAGGCGCCAAGCTGTTTAAGGACCGCGATGTTTCCGCGCCGTCGGCAAGATACAGCGTAGAAGTTTACGTATTGCTTAAACAAAACGCCGAAACGGGCGTTATGAACACCGTTGCGTACAACCCCAACGGCAACAATATCCTGTTGTATAGCCGTAACGGTTCGGAGGAGAGAACCAATCCCAACGGCGATCCCGAAGCGGATTACGCGCAAAAGTTCTTCGACGTTACCGCGTCCGCAGACGGCAAGTCGTTGCTGTTTACGCCTAATGCGATAACCATCCGTTCGGGAACGACCATTTCTTCCATCCCGCTGTACGTTATCGTCAAAAAGCTTTACGACAACAATAACTTCATGCCGGCCAAGGGTTCGCAAATTGACGTATCGGTTGCCAACTCCAAGCTTACCGCTACCGAAAACTCGTCGCTCAATATGGGTTATCCGTTGGTCAAAAACACCACCGATCTCCGCGATTCCGAGTTCCTCAGCTTTACGGGCTCCAAGGGTGATTCGCTTACCTGGAAGCTTTACGACTTGGAAAACTTTAATCACGGTCTTTACTACGACTACGATATGCTCAATATGGCGGGCGACACCGACAGCAAAGAAATAATCAAATACGTCGGTTATTCGTATTCGGTGCCTAACGAAACAGGCAATCTTACCAGCGATCCGGTACTCAGCGTAAGCTGCGTCGGTATGGGTGATAAGCAAGAGCTTACTATCACAATCCAGCGCAACGTAACCACCGGTCAACCTCCTGCAAACGGACTTGTCAACAGACCCACTCAGATAGAAGTATCCATCTTTGCCGTTGACGCCGTAAACAACGTTGCCGGCGTAACCATCAACGACAGGGATAGGGTAACCGTTACCAAGATTATAGTCAACGTTTGCAACGACCGTCCCGAAATCGCACAAACCGGCAAGGTAAGCAGATGCCCGTACTGCGGCAAGAGCGACAATGTACGTCAGGTTAACGAGCGTTCCGCGCTGTGCAGCGATTGCAACAAATCGTTCAAGAGCCTTGATCCAGATATGCTCGGCTACACCTTGTCGCTCGACGAGGAAGCGGGCTACGTAATGAACGTTACGCTTGCCGCAACCGACGCCCCGCTCAACGTGTATATCTCCGATATCATCGATGACGCCGATATAGAGATGGACGCTTACGTAATGCTCTTTACCGGCAGTAGCGACAGAAGCCTTATGAGCGTGGACGGCAATACCGTCGGTACGGTACGTGCGGGCGACGAAGGCGCGTTCAGGGTGTCGTACCAGTCGGCTACCAACAGGTACAAGGTATCCACGCTGTCGTACTTAACGTTTACTTGCGTTTCGTACACCCGTGGCGCGATTGCTGTGTGCGACATCAAGTTCCGCGATTCTTACATCGGTTCGGAAACGAGCGTGCTCACTATCCGCCTTACCGTCGGCAATATCAGGCCTACCGTTAAACAGGGCGCCAAGACCAATCTTGTCGTCATGGGTATCGGCCCCACTGCCACTGAGGAGGATGTAGCGGCGGCGTATGTCGAATACAGCATTCTCGACTTCATTGCCGACGCCAACGGCGACAACTACGATCCTGCGGCAGCCAACAATGCAAACCGCACTCCCACATACACCTATATAGACGATATCGTCGTTTACGACCGTTTGTCCGAACTGGCAGTTAACCGTCCCAATATGTACGGACCCAATTTGATGGGTGAAACGACCAACGAGGAAACGGGCGAGGTGGAAATGTCGTATACTACCGACACGGCATGTATGGTCAGCTGGGTAGACGACGACAATGCACACCAAAAATTCCGTATCCAGCCGTTAAAGGGTATCTACGGCGTTCAGCAGGTTACGCTCATCATTTGGGATAAGGGCTATGAAGATGGCTTGACGGCCAATATCCTGGACGGTATGGATCTCAGATTGACGTTGACCATAACGATTGCCAACCCGCTTGACGACGTGGCAGAGGAGCTTCCTGCCAAGCCCATGGTATTCGGCGTAACGCGCACTATCCTTGCGCAAGACCTGTTGGGCGAAGAAAACGCCAGGGGCTATGAAATTTCCGATATCCAAGAGGTAGGCAACAACAATTACCTTAAAATCGTTAGACCGGAGGACGATCCTTCCGGCAACTGGCGCATCTATGCTTCTATGGAAAACGTTACCACAAACGTTAAGGTAACGTTCAGCACGGGCGACTTGACGCGCGAGCGCACGCTTCCCATCAGCGTCGTTGCCAACAACAAGCCTCAGCTTAAAAACGGTAAGGATTCGTACCGCTACACGGTCAGCATGCTCGACACCAAGGAAGCCGGCAACCTTACTATCAAGATTAAGCCGACCGACTGGTTTGAGGATACAGACCCCGAAGATGTTATGACGTTTATATCGCCGGTCACGTCCTCGCAGTCCGTCAAGGTAGAGGCACATAGGTCGTTCGAAAGCGCCGAGGAAGGCGGTCAGCCGTATATCCTGCTTAAATTCCTCCGTCGCGGCGAATCGGTAATTACCGTCAACCTTGTAGACCTTTCGGGCAGAAGCTACTCCTACGACATTACAGTCGAGTGCACGGACGCTCCCGAGCTGTCCTGGTGGGATAACGCAATGTCTTGGGTGGAAGCGAACTGGCTGTGGTTCTGGGTTATCGTCGGCGGTGCATTGCTGCTCATAATCCTGCTCATAGTCATAATCGTGGTCGTCCACAAAAAGCGCAAGATGCGCAGAGAAATCGAGGCGCTGCTTGAATCCGAAACCGAGCTTGAGCAAGAGATGATGCGTTTGTCGTCGGGTGTGCAGTATCAGTCGTTCGGCTATCTGCCTCCCACGCCGCAAGGCATGGTCAATCCCGGCATGATGCTTGGCGGCGGTGCAACGGCACCTCAGCAAAACAGCTTGCAGCTCAATGCAGGCACGGGCGCTCCGCCTCCGCAACAGCCCACTATAAACAACATCCCGGGATCCGCACCCAATGCACGGCCGCAAACCCCGCCGAGCAATGACGGATTCGATCCCGACAACTTCTAAGCAATAACAAAAACCCCACTACGGTGGGGTTTTTGTTATTTAAGATAAGAGATAAGAAATAAGAGATAAAAATTAATAATAAATATAACTAATTCCACGTAAAATTTTCTTGCTTACATCTTTTATCAAAAGAGTATTGTTTTGCATAGTACTATAAAAAGAATGGTGTGATACTTATTCCTACACAATAAATCGTGTAAAATTTTCTTGCTTACTTCTTTTATCAAAAGAAGTAAGATGCTTGACATACAATGCAAAATTTGGTAGAATGATTTTGATGAAAACTTACCGCGATAGCAAATTCACAATGAGAAGTGTATGTATGTTATACATTTCTTTTTTTTAAAAGGGAAGGAGCTTTTATGGACGTAATCGAAGCAAAGTACAATGAATGGTTAAAACGCGCAGTGGAGTACCGTGCCGAGCTGGAAGCTATGGACGCCGACGGCAAAAAGGAAGCGTTTTATAAGGATTTGGAGTTTGGCACGGCGGGCTTGCGCGGCATTTTGGGCGCAGGCACCAACAGGCTTAACATTTACACCATAGGCGGCGCAACGCAGGGCCTTGCCGACTATCTCGTGTCGCAAAAAAAGGACGCCACGGTCGCTATCAGCTACGATTCACGAAACTGTTCCGAGGAGTTTGCCCGCTATGCCGCTGCAGTGCTTGCACAAAACGGCATAAAGGCGTACATAACCGAAGCATTACAGCCCACGCCGTATCTTTCGTACATGGTGCGGCATTACGGCTGTGACGCGGGAATAATGATAACCGCCAGTCATAACCCTGCCAAGTTCAACGGCTACAAGGTTTACGGTCCCGACGGCTGCCAAGTGACGGACGCCGCGGCCGGCGCGATTTTTTCGTATATCCAAAAGGTGAATATATTCGACGTAAAAGCGGCTAATTTCGATGCCGCAGTCAACGCCGGCAAAATTGTTTTTGCCGACGTTACCCGCGAATATTTGGACGACGTGTACGCTCGGTCGGTGAGCAAGAACCGCGACGTTTCCATAGTGTACACGCCGCTTAACGGCACCGGCGCGTATATCGTGCCGCAAATGTTCGGTGAGCGCGGGTTTAAAAACGTGCAAATCGTCGGAGAGCAGGCAATGCCCGACGGCGATTTTCCCACAACGCCGTATCCCAATCCCGAAAAGGCGGAAGCGTTAAAGCTTGCTATAGAGCTTGCAAAAAAGACGAAAGCCGATATCGTTATCGGCACCGATCCCGACGCGGACAGACTGGGCGCGGCGGTAAGAAACGGCGACGGCGAGTATAGGCTCATCACCGGCAACGAGATGGGCGTACTGCTTATAGACTATATTTTTTCGCACAGTAAGGCGCTGCCGCAGCATCCTGTGGTTGTCAAAACCATTGTTACAACCGACCTTGCGGCGCGCGTTGCGGAAAGCTACGGAGCTGAAGTACGCGAAGTGCTTACAGGCTTTAAGTATATCGGCGAGGTAATAAAGAAGCTTGAACAAAAAGGCGAGGGCGACAGGTTTGTGTTCGGTTACGAGGAGAGCTGCGGCTATCTGTCGGGCACGTACGTGCGCGACAAGGACGCCGTGCTTGCGAGCATGCTTGTTGCGGAAATGGCTGCGGAATACAAAGCCGAAGGCAAAACCTTGGGTGACGTGCTGGACGGTATTTACGCCAAATACGGCAGATATTACCACCGCACGGTTTCGTTTACCTACGAGGGTATTTCGGGCGCGCAAAAGATGAAGGAAGTGCTTGCGGGCGTAAGAAACAATCCGCCCGAGAACATTGACGGCTCGCCGGTAGTAAAAGCTATCGACTATATGACGCAGACCGAATTCGACTTGCCCAAATCCGACGTGCTGTCTTTCAAGGCGGAGGACGGAAGCAAGCTGATAATACGCCCGTCGGGCACCGAGCCGCTTATCAAGGTATATATCACAGCCGCAACGGGTGGGGAAGGGCGTATCGACGCTATACTTGCCCAGGCAAAGAAGTTTATGTAGTTTATAAAATCAGTCAAGCCAAAAAGTTTATGTATTGCCCGAAAAGGAGGGGTTATGAATTCGAAAACCGATTTATTCGAATACGTTATGGAAAACGACGTCAAGTTTGTCAAGCTTACGTTTTGCGATTTGCTTGGCAGGCAGCGCAACATTTCGGTACTGTCGTCGCAGCTTGAAGACGCGTTCGAAAACGGCGTAGCAATAGACAGCGGCGCAATAACGGGCGTAGGCGGTAAGGACTTAAAGATAATCCCTGTCGGGTCGTTGCTTTCGGCAGTGCCGTGGCGGCCGCATGCTGGCAGGGTGGTCAGTGTGTTTTGCCGCATAGCCAATCCCGACGGTACGCCGTACGTGTGCGATCCTATGGCGTTGTTGCAAAACGAGGTGGACAAGCTTTCCGCGCTCGGCTACAAGGCAAAGGTTGCTACCGAATGCGAGTTTTACGTGTTCAAGGACGACGTGGGCAACAGTCTTGTTCCGTTTGACAATGCCGACTACTGCGCGTGCGCGCCGTTTGATAAGTGCGAAAACCTGCGGCGCGACGTTATTGTCAGCTTGGAAGACATGGGGCTCAAACCCATTTCCTCTCATCACGAGCGCGGCTGGGGTCAAAACGAAGTGGACTTTGAAAGCGCAGACCCCACGTCGGCGGCACGCAACTTTATAATGTTCAAGACGGCTGTAAAGAACGTGTGCGCAATAAACGGCACTTACGCGTCGTTCATGCCTCGCCCCGTCGGTAGTCAGCCGGGCAGCGGACTGCATTTGACGATTACGCTAAGCGGCAAAAATTCAAAAGCCGCGTCCAAGGCGTTTGCCGAGGGCGTACTCAAACGCTACCGCGAAATATCGTGCTTTGCCAACCCCACGCAAAACAGCTACCGCCGCTTGCGTTCGGGCTTCCAAATTTCATACAGCGCCGACCGCGGCTCGGCAATGCGCATTTTCGACAACGACGATATTATGTTGCGCACTCCCGATTCCACTTGCAATATCTTTACCGTGCTTGCGCTTATATTCGCGGCAGGCAGAGAGGGCATAGAAAATAACTACACATTGCGCAAGGAGCGCGAGTATACCGACTGTATGTTCAGCTCCATAGATAAATCGCTGGACTTTGCGGAAAAGAGCGAATGGCTGCGCAAGTATATTCCGGGCGTGTTCGACGACGTTTTGGGTTCGATCAAGCGCCGTGCGGTCGCCGAACAGGCGTTAAAGACAGACTGGGAGTTGTTCGAGTTCCACGCAGACATCTAATTCGACGACGCATGCATCGCGTGATGCGCGCTACGTGCAATTCGCCGCTCGGTCATTTAGATGGTTCTAAACTCCCGTCGCGGCGCATTGCCTGTTGCACGCCTGACGCGCGCCTTCGCCGTCGAGGCGTTGACAATTCGAATTATAATTGACAATTAACACAAGATAAAATTTACAAGGAGGCATTTTGGACGCACTGATAGTCGCAAGCACACCTTCCCGCCAACACGCGTTGACGGACGTGTTACACCACGAAAAGATTAATTGCGTGGTTTGCTCGACTGCCGCGGAAGCGCGGCGTGCGTCGCTTTGCCGTCCTTTTGATTTGTTTGTAGTTTACAGCGGGCTTATTGATGAGCAGGGCAATGAGCTTGCCGTTGCAATAGCCGACGGCAACGACTGCGGCGGCATATATATCGGCAACAGCATAAGCACCGAGCAGATAGAAGCCGAGCTTAACGACTGCGGCATAATTACATTGGCACTGCCCATAACCAAATCACAGCTTTTGGAAGCAGTGCGGCTGATACTTGTATCCAACGCTCGCGTAAGGCTGTTAAAGGCGAAAAACGAGGAGCTTGCGTCCAAGTTAGAGGACGTCAAGTACGTTTCCCGCGCAAAAATCGCGCTTATGCGCACGCTCGGATATTCCGAGGAGCAGGCGCACAAGTATATAGAAAAACGCGCAATGGAAATGCGCGCAACCCGCCGCAAGGTAGCAATGGAAATACTCAGTCTTTACGAAACAAACTGATTTGTTTTCCGCTCGCCATTTTAAACATCAGAGGTAAAAATGGACAGATACTTGATTATGAAAGACGGCACGGTGTATACCGGCACGGCGATAGGCGCCGACGGCACCGTTATAGGCGAAGCAGTGTTTACAACCGCCATGTGCGGCTACCTGCTTTCCATAACCGACCCCAGCTATTACGGTCAAATCATTACGCAAACCTTTCCGATGATAGGCAACTACGGCGCGATAGAGACCGACGCCGAAAGCGACAAGCCGTACCTTACCGGTTACGTCGTGCGCGAGCTGTGCGAGGTGGGCAGCAACTTCCGCAAGGAGAGCGAGCTTAACGAGTATCTTAAAAAGAACAATATCGTAGGCATAGCGGGCGTGGACACACGGGCACTTACAAGGAAGATTCGCAGCCAAGGCGTTATGAACGCTATGATAACGGACAGCATAAAAGACCTTCCGCAAAAGCTTGCTATGCTCCGTAAATACAAGGTAAAGTCAGCCGTCGAGAATACCTCGTGCAAAGCGGCTACCGAAATCAACCCGATAGACGATACGCATAAGTACCGCGTGGTGCTGTACGACTTCGGCGCAAAAAAGAACATAGAGCGCATGCTCGTTAAGTACGGATGCAGTGTCGTGCGCGTGCCGTACAACACTACCGCCGAGCAAGCTTTGGCGTATAAGCCCGACGGCATAATGCTGTCTAACGGCGGCGGCGACCCTGCGGACAACGTAGGAATAATAGAGGAACTTAAAAAACTTAATACATACAAAATCCCCACGTTCGGCATATGTTTGGGGCACCAGTTGCTTGCACTGAGCTACGGATTTGCCACTACAAAGCTTAAATACGGCCACCGTGGCACGAACCAGCCCGTCAAGGACTTGGTAATCGGCAAGACGTACGTCACCAGTCAGAACCACGGCTACGCCGTCAAGGCGGACAGCGTGAACAGCGAAATAGCCGAAGTGCGGTTTATCAACGCCAACGACAAAACGGTGGAGGGCATCGATTATAAATGCGCTCCCGCGTTTTCCGTGCAGTTTCATCCCGAAGCTTGCGGCGGGCCCAAGGACACCGAATTCTTGTTCGAGCGGTTTGTTAAGATGATGGAGGAAAACCATGCCGAGAGATAAAAGCATTAAAAAGGTTTTGGTCATTGGATCGGGACCTATAACGATAGGTCAGGCGGCGGAGTTCGACTATGCGGGTACGCAGGCATGCCGCACCCTTAAAAGCCGCAAGATAGAGGTCGTGCTTGTCAATTCCAACCCCGCGACTATAATGACCGACAAGGCAATGGCCGATTCCATTTACATAGAGCCGCTTACCATTCCCACGTTGGAGCGCATTATTCTCAAAGAAAAGCCGGACAGTATTCTTCCCGGGCTGGGCGGTCAGACAGGCCTTACGCTTTCCATGGAGCTTGCAAAATCGGGCTTTTTGCGCGAGCACGGCGTGCGCTTACTCGGAGTTAAACCGGACACTATCGACCGTGCCGAGGACAGAGAGTTGTTCAAACAGGCTATGCTGGAAATCAACCAGCCGTGCGTTCCGTCCGACGTTGTTACCGACGTTGACGCGGCGGTGGAGTTTGCAAACAGTATAGGCTATCCCGTTATAGTCCGTCCTGCGTTCACGCTGGGCGGCGCGGGCGGCGGCATTGCAGAGAACGAAAAGGAGCTGCGCGAGATAGCGCGCGGCGGGCTTGAACTTTCGCCCATACACCAAACGCTTATCGAAAAGAGCATTTACGGCTGGAAGGAAATAGAGTTCGAGGTTATGCGCGATCGGCTGGGTAACGTCATTACCGTTTGCTCGATGGAAAACTTCGACCCCGTAGGTATACACACGGGCGACAGCATAGTGGTTGCGCCCACAATGACTCTGTCCGACAAGGACTACCAAATGCTGCGCACGGCCGCGCTCGACATTATTACGCATTTGCAGATAGAGGGCGGGTGCAACTGCCAGTTTGCTCTTCACCCCACGACTGGCGAGTACGCCGTTATAGAGGTCAATCCCAGGGTATCGCGTTCGTCTGCGCTCGCGTCCAAGGCGACCGGTTATCCCATTGCCAAGGTGGCTACGCTCATTGCGCTCGGCTATACGCTGGACGAAATACAAAACGCAGTTACGGGCAAGACTTGCGCGTGCTTCGAGCCTGCAATAGACTACTGCGTTGTCAAATTGCCTAAGTGGCCGTTCGATAAGTTTGTGTACGCCAAGCGTACGCTGGGCACGCAGATGAAGGCTACGGGCGAGGTTATGGCGATAGCGCCGTCATTCGAGGCGGGCTTATTAAAGGCGGTGCGCGGCGCGATAGGGCAAACCACGCTAAACAATCCGCACTATGCATCGATGACAGACGAGCAAATTTCAGATAAGCTTATGCCCGCTACCGACTTCCGCTTGTTCATCATTTATGAGGCGTTAAAGCGCGGTATAGGCGTAGACAGAATTTCCGAAATAACCAAAATCGACAAGTGGTTTTTGTGCAAGATACAAAACCTTGTCGACTTCGAACGCAATATAGCGAACAGACAGATTACAAAAAAGGAATATATGTTGGGCAAGCGGTTGGGCTATCCCGACAGCGCACTAAAAGACATATGCGGCAACGACTTGCCCATGCACCGCCGCGCGGTGTTCAAAACGGTGGACACCTGCGCCGCCGAGTTTAAGGCCGAAACGCCGTACTTCTATTCCACCTACGACGACGAAAACGAAGCCAAGGAATTTATAGACGAGCGCAATACGGGGCGCAAGCGCGTAATAGTTTTCGGCTCGGGTCCTATACGCATAGGCCAGGGCATAGAATTCGACTACGCGTCCGTACATTGCGTGTGGGAGCTTAAAGAACTGGGCTACGACGTCGCGATAGTAAACAACAATCCCGAAACTGTTTCCACCGACTTCGACACTGCGGACAGGCTGTACTTCGAGCCGCTCACCGACGAGGACGTGGACAACGTTATAGCGACCGAGCGCCCTTACGGCGTTGTGGTGGCGTTCGGCGGACAGACGGCTATCAAGCTGACCAAGCACTTGTCCGAAAAGGGTGTGCGAATACTGGGCACGCCCGCCGACGCGATAGACGCCGCAGAGGACAGGGAGCGGTTTGACGCATTGCTCGAACAGCTGGGCATAGCGCGCCCCGAGGGTCACACCGTCAAGACGACCGAGCAGGCGCTCGCGGCGGGTAATGCGTTGGGCTATCCGGTGCTGCTTCGTCCGTCGTACGTTTTGGGCGGGCAGAACATGATAATTGCCTTTTCGGACGACGACGTAAAGGAATACATGAAAATAATCCTTGACGGCAATCCCGATAACATAGTGCTTATAGATAAGTACGTTATGGGCACCGAAATCGAGGTAGACGCCATTTGCGACGGCGAGGATATACTCATACCCGGCATAATGGAGCACATAGAGCGTGCGGGCATACACAGCGGCGATTCGATAGCCGTGTACCCGTCGCAAAATATATCGGACAAGAACAAGGAAGAAATTATCGACTACACGCGCAAGCTTGCAACGGCGCTCAACACCAAGGGGCTTGTCAATATTCAGTACATAATAAGCAACGGCAAGATTTACGTAATAGAGGTCAATCCGCGCTCGTCGCGCACCATACCGTACATATCTAAGGTTACGGGCGTGCCTATGATAAAGCTTGCCACGCAATGTATGGTGGGCAAAAAGCTCAAAAAGCTTGGCTACGGCACCGGACTGTATCCGTCCGCGCCGTACGTTGCCGTCAAGGTGCCCATATTCTCGTTTGAAAAGCTGACCGACCTCGACACGCACTTGGGCCCCGAAATGAAATCGACGGGCGAGGTGCTGGGCATAGGCAAAACGCTGGACGAGGCGCTTTACAAAGGGCTTGTGGCGGCAAACTACAAGATGAAGCGGCGTGGCGGCATACTTATGACGGTGCGCGATTCCGACAAGGCGGAAATCGTGGGCGTCGCCAAAAACTATTACGAGCTCGGTTTTGATTTGTACGCCACGGCGGGCACTGCCGAGGTCATACGCCGTTCGGGAATGAACGTGACGGTAGTGGACAAGCTTAGTGAAGCGCCGCGCGAAAACACGATGTCAATGCTCAATTCGGGCAAGATAGACTATCTTGTGTCAACGTCTACGCGCGGGCGTATTCCCACGCATGACGACGTGCGTTTACGCCGCAGATCTGTTACGCGCGGCATACCGTGCCTTACGGCTATCGACACAGCAAACGCCTTGGCGCGAGCGTTAAAGAGCCGTTACAGCCAGTACAACACCGAGCTTGTGGACATAAACGATATGCGCACCGAGCGCCAGCGGCTCAACTTTGTCAAGATGCACGGCTGCGGCAACGATTATATTTACGTGGACTGCTTGACAAAGCCCATAAGCAATATGGAATCGGTTGCGGTCAATCTTTCGGACAGGCATTTCAGCGTGGGCGGCGACGGCGTGATATTCATCTATCCGTCCGACACATGCGACGCCACAATGCGCATGTTCAACTCCGACGGTTCCGAGGGCAAAATGTGCGGCAACGGCATACGTTGCGTGGGCAAGTACCTTTACGACAACGGCAAAACCGACAAGCTGGACATTACGGTAGACACGCTGTCGGGCGTTAAAAAGTTAAAGCTGTTCGCACGTGACGGCAAGGTCAATTCGGTCAAGGTCGATATGGGTGCGGTTAAGCTAAATCCCAAAGCCGTGCCCGTGCGCTTACAAGGCGACAAGATTATCGACAGAGAAATAGAAACGCCGCTCGGCAAGTTCAATATTACGTGTACGTCCATGGGCAATCCGCACTGCACGCTTATCGTTCCCGACGTGCAAAATACGGACGTAGAGGGCATAGGCATAGCGATAGGGCAAAACACCTCGCTGTTCCCCGAGGGCGTAAACGTAGGGTTTATGCAGGTTATAGACAGGACGCACCTTAAACTTCGCGTATACGAGCGTGGCACGGGCGAAACAATGGCGTGCGGCAGCGGCGCGTGTGCGGCGGCGGTTGCGGCAGTGCTTAACGGCAAATGCGACAAGGATACCGACATATCGGTGCGCTTGCCCGGCGGCGAACTAATCATCCGCTACACCGACGAAGCGGTGTACTTGACGGGCGAGGCTTGCGAGGTATTTAGAGGAACTGTAAGATTGTAATAGCAGTTAGGTGTTGACAACTTACGCGTTATAGGATATCATAATCACAATCGGAGAAAGCAATGGAAAAGTATATTTTTGTCACGGGCGGTGTGGTGTCCGGACTGGGAAAGGGCATAACGGCGGCAAGCCTTGGATTGATACTCAAATCCAAAGGCTTAAAGGTGATTGCGCAAAAGCTCGATCCGTATATTAACGTCGACCCCGGAACGATGAGTCCGTTTCAGCACGGCGAGGTGTTCGTAACGGAGGACGGCGCGGAAACCGACCTCGACCTCGGCCATTACGAGCGGTTTATAGACGAAAACCTTAACAAGTTTTCCAACCTCACCACGGGCAAGGTATACAGCACGGTGCTGCAAAACGAGCGCGACGGAGTGTACAACGGCGAAACCGTTCAGGTCATTCCGCACGTTACCAATCAAATAAAAAAGTTTATCTATTCGGTGGGCAAAAAAATCGACGCAGACGTCGTTATAACCGAAATCGGCGGCACTGTGGGCGATATAGAAAGTCTGCCGTTTATCGAGGCTATTCGTCAGGTTAGCAACGACGTCGGCAGAGAGAACTGCTTGTTCGTTCACGTAACGCTTGCACCCACCATTACTTCCAGCGGCGAGGTCAAAACCAAGCCCACGCAACACTCTGTCAAAACTCTGCGCTCGCTCGGCATTTCGCCCAATATCGTAGTGCTGCGCACCAGCAAGCCGATAGACCAAAAACTAAAAGAAAAGCTTGCGCTGTCTTGCAACGTCGAGCCCGATTGCGTAATAGAAAACCGCGACGCCGATTTGCTTTACGAAGTGCCGTTGCAGCTGCTCGACAGCGGCATAGGCGATATAGTTACGCGCGAGCTCGATCTTGCCGATAACGCGCCGCAGCTTGACGAATGGCGCGCCATGGTAGAGATGGCAAAGTCGCGCAACGGTTCTGTTACTATCATGTTAGTCGGCAAATACGTGCAAATGTACGACGCGTATTTGTCCGTTGCGGAGGCTCTTACTCATGCCGGAATACATAACGGCGTAAAAATCGACCTGAAATGGGTGGACGCGGAAAAGCTTACCGACACGACGGTAGCCGACTATCTTGACGGCGCGGACGGCATAATCGTCCCCGGCGGCTTCGGCGACCGCGGCATAGAAGGAATGATAACGGCTGCCAAGTATTGTCGCGAGAACAACAAGCCTTATTTCGGTATTTGCTTGGGTATGCAGATTGCGGTTATAGAGTACGCGCGCAACGTTCTCGGGCTTGCCGACGCCAATTCGCGCGAGTTCGATCCCGCGTCGCCGCACAAGGTCATAGACATTATGGAAGATCAAATCGGTTGCGAAAACACGGGCGGCACAATGCGGCTGGGCGCGTACGAGTGCGTCATTCAGCAGGGCACGACGCTGGAAAAATGCTACGGCGCGGGCGTGCAGTCGGTAATGGAACGGCACCGCCACAGATACGAGTTCAGCAACGCTATGCGCGAGCAAATGCAAAACGCGGGGCTTACGCTGTGCGGCATATCTCCCGACGGCAACCTTGTGGAAGCGGTGGAAATTACAAGCAATCTTTTCCACTTGGGCGTGCAGTATCATCCCGAATTCAAATCCCGTCCCGCCAAACCGCAGCCTATATTCCGCGAGTTTATAGCGGCGGCTAAGACGTACAAGTCCAATCGTAAATAAAGAGGGAAAAAATGAAAATCAACAAAAATTTCAAAAACCTTAAAGAGAATTATTTGTTCGCCGAGGTGGCGCGGCGTGTTGAAAAGTACAACGCCGATTTTCCTAATTCCGACGTTATAAGCCTCGGTATAGGCGACGTAACGCTGCCGCTTTCGCCCAAGGCTGTGGACGCGTGCAAGGCGGCGGGCGTCGATCTCAGCACTACGACAGGCTTTCGCGGCTACGGTCCGTACGACGGCTATCCGTTTTTAAAAAACGCAATAGTCGACTACTATCAAATGCGCAAGGTCAGCATTAATCCCGACGAGGTTTTTGTTACCGACGGTGCCAAAAACGGCATAGGCAATTTTTTGGACTTGTTCGACGAGGACAACGTTGTGCTTATTCCCGATCCCGTGTATCCCGCGTACGTGGACGCCAACGTGCTGGACGGGCGCAAAATAGTGTACTGCGACGCGACGCGCGAAAACGGGTTCTTGGCAATGCCGCCCAAAAAGGTTAAGGCGGATATCATATACTTGTGTTCGCCAAACAACCCGACGGGCGCGGCATACACGGTGGAGCAGTTAAAGGCGTGGGTGGACTACGCTTTGGAAAATAAAGCGGTCATACTTTACGACGCGGCTTACGAGGCGTATATAGAAGGCAACGGCGTTGCTCGGTCTATATTCGAGGTTGTGGGAGCACGCGACTGTGCTGTGGAGTTTTGCTCGTTCTCCAAGATGGCGGGCTTTACCGGCGTTAGGTGCGGCTGGACTGTAATACCTATGAGCTCGCCGCTCAACCGTATGTGGTTGCACCGTCAGGCCATTAAGTTTAACGGCACGTCATACGTTGTTCAGCGTATGGCGGAGAGCATGCTTCGCGGTGGGTACGAAGACAGCAAGCGCATGGTCGCTACATACAAGAGCAATGCCAAAATAATCACCAGAAAGTTCGACGAGCTCAAAATTGAATATACCGGCGGCAAAAACGCGCCGTATATTTGGTTCTACTGCGGTATCGATTCGTGGGAGTTTTTCGACTATTTGTTAAAGAAGGCGCGGCTTGTTTGCACTCCGGGCAGTGGGTTCGGCAAAAACGGCGACGGCTGGATAAGGCTTACTTCATTCAACACCAAGGAGCGCACCGAGGAAGCAATCAGGCGGTTCGAAGTGTTCTGGAAAGAATTTTCCGAAGTAAAAAACAAACTCAACTTTAAAATCGTAAAGTGAAAATAACGATAAAAATTCCCAAAAGCCGTATAACCGCGCCCATCGATTTCGGCACGGTTATGTCCGCGCACAGCGCGTGCGGTGTTAAACTGTCGTACACCGAATACGATTTTATGCAGGTCAGCGGCAAAATCTTAATGTTCGACGGATATTCGGGCGCGCATACGTACGCGCCCTTTGACGTGGAATGCGGTTTAATCGCATTCCCGTTTTTTTGCGGATGTATGACTGACGGCGGGGAGCGCGTGGCGTACGCCGGGCTCAGGTTCAGCGAGGAGCAGGCAACCGAGTGGAAGCCGCTTATAAGCAAAACGTCGCTTGTGCGGCTTGTGACGGACGCTACCGCCGGCGGTGTACCTATACCGTCGGGCGTGTGTTGCTTTTCGGACGAGGCCGGGTACAAAAAGTACAGCGCGCATATTAATGACGAGGTGCCGCCGCTTGCGGGGCTTATCGTGCTTGACGGACAAACGCACGCCTCGGTGGAATTGTACGACAGCCGTTACGCGGTGTTTTCCACAGGCTGGGGCGACGGTAGGTATAATTGCTATGCGGGCTTGACTGCGGACGGCGCGGTTACCGCCATTATAGCCGATTTCGGCATGATAGACTACGGCAAGGCCGACGATACGCCGATAGAGCTCGAGGTGGAATCGTGCGGCGATATGTACGTATACGATCCTAACAAAACGGCGGAGGAAAACAACATTGCCCGCCAAACAATGATAATAGAAAATTCTTCCGATCCTACGGAAAAGCTTCGCGCGTATTCACGGCGCGGGTATGCGTATCACTGTATGAGCGATACCGACCGTGCGCTAAGCGACTATTTGGCGGCGGTGGAAGAAGTCAAGGCGGTAACCGACCGCGGCGAACTGTCCAGGGCTTGGTCGGTGTACGATAATGCCGCCGAAATATTTTGCGCGCGCAGCGATTACGATTCGGCTATTAAGCTGATGACCGACGCATTGGAAGTGAAGGACGCATTTTACGCCGGGCCGTACGTGCGGCTTATCGATCTGTACTTGCTGGTTAAGCAAGCGGACAAGGCGCTTGATGTTGCGACGCGTATGCGCGCGTTACGTCCCGACGATCCCGTGGCGCATATCAAGTACGCCGAGTGCTGTGTGGCGGTAATGGACTACGTCCAAGCTGCGGAAGCGTATAACGTATTGGCTACGAAGTTTGAACTGTACGAAAACTTTTTTGACGAGGCGTCATGTCATATCGAACTGGGCGAATACGACAAGGCTATTGCGGCGCTTAACGCTCATCCCGCAAAGGAGAATTACGAGCAGTATTGGTATTACCTTGCGCATATAGAATACAATTTGCACAGGCTTTGGCAAGCACGGAAGTACGCGGAAAAGTCGCGCGAGCTGGACAATACGTATATGCCTGCGCTGTTGTTGCTTATAGAAATCCATTCGCTGTTGAACGAATACTACGCTGTCGCGCGGTATGCCGAGGAGTATAAAAAGCTTCGTCCGGACAACGAGTACGGTTACAGCGTTTGTGCGGAAGCGCATCTGCTGCTAGGCAACTTTTCGGAGTGTACGCGCAACTATTACCACATATATCAGGCTATTAAAAACGACGATAAATACGCCGCGCTTACTGCTATTGTCGGCACTGTGGCGGGGGAATCAAAGCGCAGTAACGGGCTGCTGAAAAAGCTAAGGCGCAAAAAAAGCGCCTATTACAGCGGCGCAAGGTACGGTATGTATATAACCAAATCCCGCGCCCGCAACGTGGCGCTCGAACGCGACGTGTACAAGCTGGGCGAGGATGACGACTTTTTGCTCACGCTCGCGGTGTTCTTGTATCAAACGGGCGACGTAGTACACTCTATGCGCGTATTGGACACGCTGTATAAGGACGATAACTTACCGTTCGAGGCGGTTGCCCAGCATATCCGCGCGGCGGAAAGGATAGGTGACAAAAAGCACTTTCTGTCATTCTTGGAATATTATATAAACAACTTTATCAGCCCGGTGGCAACAATAGACGAGCGCATGGCAATAGCCGAAAGCTTTATAGTCAAATCGTCACACCGCTCGTGGCTTAGGGAAATACGCAAATAATTCGGAATTCGGAAAGCGGAATTAGGAATTAAGAAAAATGTTGAGATTGTAAGAATATAAAAAGCGCTCGTCCATCATTTTAATAATGGCGCGAAGCGCAGTCCTTCAATTCCGAATTCATAATTCAATAAAAAATCCCGCCTGTGCCGCAGATATAGCCGAATTCAAACCCGCCTTATGGCAGGTGGGTTGGCTGATGCCGTCGTCTGTCTTCCCCTGCTTACCGAAGTAAAATTACTGAGGCCTGACATAATACAAGCATACTCCGCCATCCCTTTTAGTAGTTGAGGTTATAAATTAGGCGTCATCTCGTACACCGCAGGATGTACTTATATTATATACGAATAGCGGGGTAATATCAATGGCAAACCGAAAATTTTTACAACAATATTTTTGTAAAACCTATTGACATTATCGCCGTTTTGTGGTACGCGCCGCAAAAAGATTTGGATTGCGGATTACAGCTTATCTGTAATCAACACGCCGATAGCGCGGGGAATCGCTTGCGCGTCGGGCTTAGTGCCGCTGTTGCGAAAATCGAAGCAGTCGGCAAAGGCGCGCATTTCGCTTTCCGTGCGTTTAAGGTCGCGCTGTATGCCTGCGGTCAAATCGGACAAGTACTCTTTTACGCTTTTGCCTGCGTACGCAGCCGCGTCGTAAAGCTTTGCCGTATGTTTAAGGCAGTGGTGCGCTTCGCGGAAAAGTTCGGGGAATTCGGACTCGTTCGCGTACATTGCCGCTATCGTCATGTAGTAGCGTTCCATAGGTTCGGCAAGCGCGTTGCAAATAACGCAGCCGCGGTGGTCTTCTATCATGGCCGCCGTCTTTTTTGCCGATTTTTTGTCTACGGGCGCTTTGTTAATAAGCTTTGCCATTTGCGCGGCGCGTGTTTCCAGCTGTAACGCCAGCCCCAGCTTGTTTTGGCCTGCGTACATTTGCCGTATGTGGTCGGGGCAAAACCCTATGCTGTTTGACGCCGAGCGAAAATCGGGATCCATAACGTTTTCGGCAAGGTATTGCCCGACGATACGCTTTTCGCGGTCATTGAATATTGCGCACAGCGGGCAACCGTCTTGTGTTTTGTACGCGTCCCAAATGGGCAGTGTCTGAATTTGGTATTGCATATATTCCCCGTCGATATAATATAGTATTACGAATACCGTAACTGTTACTTGTAAGTATAGCACAATCACAGATTGATTTTTCGATTTCTCTACCGCAATCGGTATCGAAAATTTCTTTCAATATTTGCGATTGGTTTTATTATATCACAATTCGCGCAAAAAGGCAAGGGTATGAGATACAGCGAAAACGACGCATACATAATACAGCGCGGCGGGCGAAGGAGCTCGAGCCGCAAGCGTGGCGGGCCGAGGCGTTCCGCCGGTATACTCATAACCGTGCTGCTGTTGTTGACTGCGGCTATATGCCTATTAGTCGTGTTTTTGCCTCGTATGGGCGGCGGTAAAAGCGTCGGTGCTTCGGCGTCCGTCGACGGCAAAACGTACTATTTTTTGTGCACGGCGGAAACGGAGGACAAAACGCAATGCTTGTTGTTCGCCAAAAACGCTTCCGACCGCGGCGGAGCGGGCTACGTTTACAACGACGGTAAGTACCGAATAATCGCCGCAGTATACGCAAAGGAATCGGACGTAAAAACGTTGGTAACGGTCAACGCCGATTCGTTTTACTTTTCGCTTACATTACAAGGCGGCGATTACGCAAGCGGGGATAAAGCGGTAATAGAATACCTCACCGGTGAATGGTTTTCCGTCGTGTCCGCCGCGTCCACCGAGCTGGACAGGGGCAACATAACGGAGTCGGCCGCCGAGTACGCCGTATCGAGCGCGTGCGATAAACTACGAGGATTAGCTGAAAATGCAAATTCCACAAAACTGAAAGCGGCTATTCTGTCATGTCGGTATGAGCCTCCTCAGTCGCAAACTGTGCTGTCGTACATTAGATACGTCAATGTGGAATTTATAGTAAGCGCAATCTCTGCATTGAATGTATAATAAAAGCCCTATCTTTGGGAGAGGATGCCGCATGGCGGCAAAGTAATTATTACATACATATAACTTTGATAATAGTGGCGTATAATACTTTCTAACGACACGATATTTGCGGGTGCACGACCAAACAAAACACTATGCAAACACACGCATATAAAGTTTCTTGCCTACTTCTTTTCAAAGAAGTAGGTTAAAACATTACAAGCAAAAATCCCGCAAGCACGCCTATAAACAGCGACAGGGCGGGCAGCTTGCTTTTCCACATCAGTATGGATTCGGGCAGCAGCTCGCCGAATACGACATACAGCATTGCACCGCTAGCAAAGCCGAGCGACAGCGTAAGCATTATTTCGTTTATGCCGCCCAGCGCGAAACCTATAAGCGCACCGAACACGGTAGGCAGTCCGCTCAGCGCGGTAAGCAGTATCGCTTTGGTCTTGCTCATGCCGCCCGAAATAAGCGGAACGGAAACAGCCATGCCCTCGGGGATATTGTGCAGTCCTATTACGATAGCCATAATGAACCCGCTGCCGGAAAACAGATTGGCAACGATATTGGGCGTTATCGCGTACGACGCGCCGATAACCATGCCCTCGGGTAGGTTGTGCAGGGCGATAGCGGTCATCATTACAAGCCCCGCCACGAACAGGTTGGACTTGTTGTTTTTGTGTGATTCGTAGTGATTGGAATGGATAAGCTCGTCAAGGTCGTCGGCGGTCGACGGGTGGTTCTCGTCGATATGCTTTATTTCGTGATTGGTGCGCTTGTCTATGGCGTAGTTGAGTAGGTACACCACGCCGTAGCCGACTATTACCGCGGCAACGACAATCAGCGGCGTAGACCAATCAAGCTTGCCCTCGCGCATCATTTCTATGGGCTCGCTCATAAGGTCGAAGCACACTACGGCAAGCATTATGCCCGCAGCAAAGGATAGCAACAGGCTAACGATTTTGTTGCTGTCGCGTTTGAGTATCGCGCCGATAACGCCGCCCAAGCCCGTACCGATTACGCCCGATATAAAAGTAATTATAATAATCGCCAAGTATTGCATTTGTTTTACCGTTACTATAATAGACCATGTAATATAGAAATGCAAGCATTGACAGGGCACATGCGCAAATTCGTTGCAATTTGTATAAAAATATTATATAATGTGTTTATGAAAAAACTTCGATTAATGAGTATGATAGTTTTTGTGCCGATTGTGCTCGGTATAGGATTGCTTATCGGCGGCAGCTTTACCGACAATCCGACTGCGGCGAGTATCGGTGGCTTGGTGCTTTCGGCGGGCATACCGGTAACGATGTTTGTGCTTGTCGTAGTCGGGCTTGTGCTTTTGATAACCGGCAAGATCGACTTGTCCGACGACAAGAAGTCTTCGGGCGGCGGTTCTGCCGTAAGCAATGAGCAACAGTCAACTGACGACGAGGACGACTGGGAAGACGTAAATGACGACGAGTCGGTGGGCGTAAAAACAAGCAACGCTATGGATGATATAAGCGACGACGAGGACGACTGGGAGGATATAGACGACTATGACGAACAAAAAGACGTCGGGGGCGGTGAGGACAGTATTAGCGGCGCAAGGCAAAAAGAGTACAAGCAGCTTGCCGATATCAATACTTCGCGCGGCTACGCAAGCAAAATAAAGCAAGCGGAATATATTGCGCGTAACTCGGCTGACGCGTACAAAAACTCTTCGGGTAAGGAAAAGGTTTTCGGCTGGCTGTTTTTCGGATTTTTGATTACCGATTTCTTTATGATAATGGTGTTTGCCTTTATCGGGATTTTTGCGGGGGCAATAGTGTGCTTTTGCCTATTCAGCGGCACGATTTTGATTGGGCTGTTAGTGACCGTAATACGCCAAAAAATATCTATGAGCGTCGGGCGCAAGCACAAAAACCGCGATATGCTGGACGGCGTCGTCAAGCTGTGCTCGGTATCGAGCACAACTAGCACGGGCAGTCGAACGGTAAGAATAAACAAGGTGGTGTACAAGGTTACGATAACGGCGGGCGAAAACGAGTACGTTGCATATACGGAAGATTATTACGACAGGGGAGAAAAAATCAAGTTTTGCAAAATAGGCAAGCACCTCGCTTCGATAATGGACGAGGACAAACTGGAACAGCTGTCCGAGCTTGAAGACGACGACGAGCCGCTGGATTGATAAAGCAAAAATAAAAGCGCACAATCGAACTTGACTGTGCGCTTTTTTGTTGTGATTAAATTTAATCTTTTAGTCCGAGTATATAATCTGCGGACTCGCCGAAAAATTCGGCAAGCGTAATAATGTTTGAAGCGCTCGGTTCGGCTTTGCCGAGTTCCCAACGAGCTATCGACGACTGGCTGATGCCCGTAGCGTTTGCCAATCCCATTTGGCTTAAATTTGCCTGCTCGCGCAGTTCGCGTATTCTTTGCGGATATTTCATATTATAATTTTACACAATTCAAGTCAAAAATGACTTGACAACCCGTATAAGGGTTGATATAATGAGTTAGTACATATCTTTGCGCTAAATATATTCGCATGGCGCAGAAAAAATTATTATGTACGGAGGATAACATGAAAAAGAGACTTTTGGTTTTAATCACCGCGCTTGTAATGGTTTGTGCTTGCGTGCTCGGACTTGTCGCTTGCGGTGGCAGCCTTGACGAAGGCACGTACGTTATGTACGGTTTGCAGGAAAGCGACGGACAAAAGGTTGCCGTGGCGGCAGGGGAGATGGAGCTCAAAGACGGCAAGATAACGTACGGCAAGCAGTCCGGCACATATAAGGTCAGCGGCGATACCCTTACCATCACGTACGACGGCAAATCGCAGGATTTTACCAAAGACGGCAATATGTGGAAGGCTACCGACAATGGAAATACATTTGCTCTTGTTAAAAAGGGCAGTACTCCTGACGGTTATACCGTAGTCAATGACAAAACGAATATGTAGCTCGAACTAAACACTTTAATAACTCTGAAAACTACCGTGGTATAAATTACCTCGGTAGTTTTGTTTAGCGCTAAGGCGGCATATAATCTTTCGGCACAATATAATGTGGTTAGCAGTGGCGAACTTTGACAAAAAATATCTTTTAATACTTGAAAATATAATTTGTGTATGCTATACTTTAACAGTGCGGGTGGGCGAACCCGTGCGGCTTTTGTGCCGAAAATTCTTCGCCCGACAAAAAATCGTTAAATTCTTACGAAAGGAGCATAAATAATGACCGACGAAAAAGATATGCAGTTCGCCGCGGTGCTGGAAAGTCTTAAAGACGTTCCCGGTCCCGTTATGATGGCGATGCAAAAAGCGCAGGACATTTACGGCTATTTGCCGCTCGAAGTCCAGCTCAAGATTGCCGATTACTTCGGCGTACCGCTTTCCACGGTGTACGGAATAGCCACGTTCTATTCGCAGTTCCGTTTGGAGCAGCCGGGACAAATCAAGATTGCCGTGTGCTTGGGTACGGCGTGCTACGTCAAGGGTAGCGGCGGCGTTATCGACAAGTTCAGCCGGCTTTTGAGCGTAGAGCCCGGACACACCACGTCCGACGGCAGATTCACGCTGGAAGCGACGCGTTGCATAGGCTGCTGCGGTTTGGCGCCGGTGCTTACCGTCAACGGCGAAGTTTACGGCAAGGTTACGGAAGACAGTGTCGACGAGATACTTGCCAAGTATAACGAGGCCTAACGATAAGGGAATAAGGAGTTACATAGATATATGAAAACTTTACAGCAATTACAGGAAATTCGCGATCGTCTTAAACCGATGATTACCGAGCGCGCGGAAGGCGCAAAGGTTTCGGCAGGTCAGCCGCGTAAGTCTATACTTGTTTGCGGCGGCACAGGCTGCACGTCGGGCAACAGCAAAATTTTGCACGATAACTTTATTGCGCTTTTGAAAGAGCATGGACTTCAAGACGAAGTCAAGGTTATTATGACCGGCTGCTTCGGACTTTGCTCCAAGGGCCCCATCGCGGTCGTATATCCCGACGGTTCGTTCTATACGCACTTAAAGCCGGACGATGCAAAGGAAATCGTCGAGCAGCACATTATCGGCGGCACGCCCGTCGAAAGGCTTCTTCACGCGGAGAAGGATATTCACGGCCAGCTTAAATCCATTAACGATACAGACTTTTACCGCAGCCAGCGCCGCGTAGTGCTGCGCAACTGCGGCGTTATCGATCCCGAAAACATCGACGAGTACCTTGCTACCGACGGCTACAAGGCTTACGAAAAAGCGGTAACCACAATGACCCAACAGCAGGTTATCGACGAGATCAAAAAGAGCGGATTGCGCGGCCGTGGCGGCGCGGGCTTCTCTACCGGTATGAAGTGGCAGTTTACCCACGACGCACCCGGCACCGAAAAGTACGTAGCATGTAACGCCGACGAGGGCGACCCCGGCGCGTTCATGGACCGCTCGCTTTTGGAAGGCGATCCGCACGCGGTTATCGAAGCAATGATGATTGCGGGCTATGCGGTAGGCGCGGAGCACGGCGTTATTTACGTGCGTGCCGAGTACCCGATAGCCGTTCACCGTTTGGAAGTTGCAATAGGGCAGGCGCGCGAGTACGGCATACTCGGCGACAACGTTATGGGCCTTGGCAAGAAGTTCGACCTCGAGCTTCGTTTGGGCGCAGGCGCGTTTGTTTGCGGCGAGGAAACGGCGCTTCTTAACTCTGCGGAAGGCAAGCGCGGCGAGCCCCGTCAGCGTCCTCCGTTCCCCGCGGTTAAGGGATTGTTTGGCAAACCCACGCTTATCAACAACGTGGAAACGTACGGCAACATTACTCAAATTATACTCAACGGTGCGGACTGGTTCGCTTCGGTCGGCACCGAAAAGAGCAAGGGCACCAAGGTGTTCGCGCTCGGCGGCAAGCTGGAAAACGTCGGTCTTGTGGAAATTCCCATGGGCACCACGCTTCGCACCATAGTCGAGGATATCGGCGGCGGCTGCCCCAACGGCAAAAAGTTCAAAGCCGCGCAGACCGGCGGCCCGTCCGGCGGCTGCATTCCGTCCTCGCTTATCGACACGCCCATCGACTACGACAACCTTATGGCTATCGGCTCGATGATGGGCAGCGGCGGTCTTATCGTCATGGACGAGGACAACTGCATGGTCGACATCGCCAAATTCTTCCTTGAATTCACCGTCGACGAATCGTGCGGAAAATGCACGCCTTGCCGTATCGGCAACAAGCGCCTTTTGGAAATGCTCGACAAGGTCACGAAAGGCGAGGCGACGCTCGAAGACCTCGACAAGATGGAAGAGCTTTGCTATTACATAAAAGACAACTCGCTGTGCGGACTCGGTCAAACCGCTCCCAACCCCGTGCTGTCCACGCTCCGTTATTTCCGCGACGAATACGAAGCGCACTGCAACGGCAAATGCCCCGCGGGCGTTTGCAAAGCACTTGTCAGCTACAAGGTCGATCCCGACAAATGTATCGGCTGCACAATCTGCGCGCGCAACTGTCCCGTCAAGGCTATTTCCGGCACCGTCAAGCAAACGCACACTATCGATCCCAAAAAGTGCATTAAGTGCGGCGTATGTGCTTCCAAGTGTCCTAAGGGCGCTATAAGCAAATAATTTGGGGAAATAGGAGATAATAGATATATGAAAAACGTAAATTTAAAAGTTAACGGCGTGCCCGTAACCGTTCCCGAGGGCACACGCATATTGGACGCGGCGATCAAAGCGGGATTTAATATTCCCACGCTGTGCTACATGAAAGACCTTTGCAACGAGAGCAGCTGCCGCGTTTGCGTAGTAGAAATAAAGAACAACCGTAAGCTTATGACGGCGTGCTCCACCGTTGTTGCCGAGGGCATGGAAGTATTAACCAATACGCCTAAGGTAAGAGCTTCGCGCAAAATCACGCTCGAGCTTATGCTCAGCAACCACCACAAGGAATGCCTCAGCTGCGTGCGTAGCGGCAAGTGCGAGCTTCAAACCCTCGCCACCGAGTACGGCTGCGACTATGCCAAGTACAGCGGCGAAATGAACGATTACAACGTAGACGACGCCACGCCGTATCTTGTACGCGACAACAACAAGTGCATACTTTGCCGTCGTTGCGTCGCGGTATGTAACAAGGTTCAGACGGTAGGTGTTATCGACGCGGGCAACCGCGGCTTCGCCACCAAGATTGCAAGCCCGTTTGGCAAGTCTTTGAATGACGTGCCGTGCGTAGCGTGCGGTCAGTGCATCAACGTTTGTCCTACGGGCGCTCTGCGTGAAAAGGACAGCATTTCCGAGGTCGAAAAGCTTCTTGCCGACCCGAGCAAGACCGTTATCGTCGGCACCGCGCCGTCGGTACGCGCCGCGCTCGGCGAGGAGTTCGGCTATCCCATCGGCACGGACACCGAGGGCAAAATGGTTGCCGCGTTAAAGGCTATCGGCTTTGACAAGGTGTTCGACGTGGATATGGCTGCGGATATGACCATTATGGAAGAGGGCACCGAGTTCCTCGGCAGACTTAATAATCCGAATGCCGTTATGCCGATGATTACGTCGTGCAGCGCGGGCTGGATACGGTTTATCGAGTACAACTATCCCGAGCTGTTGCCCAATCTTTCCTCGTGCAAATCGCCGCAGCAAATGTTCGGCGCGATAATGAAAACATACTACGCCGAAAAGATGGGACTCGATCCCAAAAACGTGGCTGTCGTTACGATCATGCCGTGCATTGCCAAAAAGTTCGAGCTTACCCGCGACGACCAAAGCGCGGCGGGCGTGCCCGATATCGACGCGTCGCTCACCACCAGAGAGCTTGCGCGTATGATTAAAAACTACGGCATCAACTTCGCTAAGCTCGACCCCAAAACCGAGTTTGACAACCCGATTGGAAAGGGCAGTACCGCAGGTCTTATATTCGGCGCAACGGGCGGCGTTATGGAAGCTGCATTGCGTACGGTCGCCGAGGTTGCAACGGGCAAGACGCTCGACAATATAGACTTCAAGGCCGTTCGCGGCACCAAGGGCATAAAGGAAGCGACGGTAACGCTCAACGGCAAGCAAATCAACATTGCCGTAGCAAGCGGACTTGGCAACGCTCGTAAGCTTATGGACGAGATTAAAGCGGGCAAGAGCAAATACCACTTTATAGAAATCATGGCGTGCCCCGGCGGCTGTGTAAACGGCGGCGGTCAGCCGATAGTCGATTCGCAGACCCGCAATATCGTTGACGTAGCCAAGACTCGTGCAGGCGTGCTTTACAAAAAGGACAAAAAGGACGTGCTTAGAAAGTCCCACGAAAACCCGATTGTAAAGACCTTGTACAAGGAATATTTCGGCGAACCCAACAGCCACAAGGCACACGAAGTGCTCCACACCACGTACGTCAAGCGCGACAGGTATTAATTCAGAATTCAGAATTAAGAATGCAGAATTAAAGGCGGCTCCGCCGCATTAAGGTTGAGATTCTTCACTGCGTTCGGAATGACAAAAAAGATTATTTACTTTTGTCATTCCGAGCAACGCGAGGAATCTCAACCTTTTTCTTTGAAATATTATTGACTTTTCCGCGATTGTTTGGTATTGTATTATTACCACACAACTTAATAAACTATCAGGAATGCTATATGCCAAATAGTACTTCCATTTTTCCTGTTAGTTGGAGTTGTGTGGTAACAATTATGGAACGTACTGTTGGGGTGCGTTCCGTAATTGGAACGCATTTTTAATTTAGGAGGATAAAAATGGAAAAAGCGTTTAGGACAAAAAGACTGTGGCTTGTTATAGCCACAATAGTAATCGCGGTTATTTGCGCAATGTGTCTTGTTGCGTGCGGGGATGACGAATCGAGCGGGGATAGCGGAACGCATACCGTACATAAATATGAAAACTATGTATGTACTGTTTGCGGCGAATACGCTCCCGACGCGCCCGTTACAGAAGGACTATCGTATGTCGAACTAGAAGAATATGATGAGGAAAAAGACGAGCGTGTAGTAGTCGGATATGCTGTTGTTGGAATAGGTGAATCGATTGATAATGATATAACGGAAATATTTATACCGAAGTCATATAATGACAAGCCTGTGATGTGTATTGGAGATTATGCATTCTATAATCGTAGTAGCTTATCAAACATAGTAATACCGAACAGTGTGACAAGAATCTATCCAGTTGCATTCTATAATACCGCATATTACAACAATGAAAGTAATTGGAAAGATGATGTATTATATATAGGTAATTATTTAATACAAGCAAAGGATACGCTTTCCGGCTCGTATGCTATAAAACAAGGCACACGTGTAATAGCGGATAGTGCATTCATGGATTGCAGCAGTAGCTTAACAAGTATAACGATACCAAACAGTGTGACAAGTATCGGGCGAGATGCATTCTACGGTTGCAGAGGCTTAACAAGCGTAACAATACCAAACAGCGTGATTAGTATAGGGATTAATTCATTCCGTTTTTGCGGTAGTTTAACAAGCGTAATTATAGATAAAGGTGTGACGATTATCGATAGTGGAGCATTCTATGGTTGTGTTAGTTTAACAAGTGTAACGATACCGAACAGTGTAACGCTTATCAGCATGGAAGCGTTCGCTTATTGCACTAATTTAAAGAATATTAAGTACAACGGCACAATGGAGCAATGGGAAGCTATAGCAGAGGATGGTTGGGATGTAGATATGGTTCATTGGAATACAGGAGCTAATCGAACCAAGTACATCGAAACAATCGAATGCACAGACGGCACAATAACATTGTCAAATGATTGAGAATGGAAAATATGCAGCAACAAACAATAGCCGATTTGAAAGCTAAGTTGGAAGTGTACAGTCATTTAGCTTGTGCACAAGACGATATCATAAACGGCAGAATTCGGCCGTTAGGAGAGGCTATGGACGATATCCGCGTAGCATTATGCGATTTGAATTATGCAAGTACCTAAAATAATAGGGGTTGTTCCGCAAGCTGATTACGGCTTGGAAATAACGTTCGACGGCGGCATAGTTAAACGGTTGGATATAAAACCGTATATAGCAGAATTTGCGCCGTTTGCACAGTTGAAAAACGCTGCGCTGTTCAATGCTGTAAAAGTGGATATAGGCGGAATGGGCATTGTGCGGAATGACCAAATAGATTTAAGTCGTTATGACGCTTGGGAATTCGGTGTATAATTAATAACTTAACAATAGGCGGAGGGCGAAAGGCTCGCCGCTTTTTGTATTATTTGCCGACAAAAAATGATTGACAAAACATATCGCGTGCTGCTTTACAAACGAGAGCAAATCATATATAATTTAAGCAATCGTCGGCAAGCAAAAATAAGATAATGTAGCCGAGTAAAAATCAGGAGAGTACATAATGACACGTATCGGTATTTACGGTTGGGGTAACTTAGGCAAAGCGGTGGCGGACAATCTGCCCAACTTTCCCGACATGCAGTTGAAAGTAATTTTTTCGCGCCGTCCGCAGGTAGTGGTTGCGCAGGCTCCAAAAGGCGTCGCGGTGGCGAGTGTGTCCGACATGGAAAAGTGGACGGACAAAATTGACGTTTTGCTACTGTGTTCGGGATCGGCAACAGATTTGCCCGAGCAGACGCCGGCGGCGGTAAAGTTATTCAACGTAGTGGACAGCTTTGACACGCATGCAAACATTCCTACGCACTTTGCGGCAGTAGATAAGGCGGCAAAGGCGAGCTCCCATTTGGGGTTGATTTCGGCGGGGTGGGACCCCGGTCTGTTCAGTTTGAGCCGCGCGCTGTTTAACGCGTTTTTGCCCAACGGCGTTGACTACACGTTTTGGGGCAAGGGCGTGAGCCAAGGCCACAGCGACGCGATCCGCAGAGTGGCGGGCGTTAAGCGCGGCGTGCAATATACCGTGCCGCGCGATACGGCTATCGAACGCGTGCGCAGCGGCGAACAGCCTGCGTTATCTACGCGCGAAAAACACTTGCGCGAATGCTTTGTAGTGGCGGAAAACGGGGCGGATTGTGCTAAAATCGAGACGGAAATAAAGAATATGCCCAACTATTTTTCCGATTACGATACGGTGGTACACTTCATCTCCGAAAAGGAATTCGAGCGCGACCACAAACAAATGCCGCACGGCGGATTTGTATTGCGCAGCGGCAACAATACCGAAGAATACAAGAGCTTGCTTGAACTCAATATCAAGCTGGACAGCAATCCGCACTTTACGTCCGGCGTGCTGCTTGCGTATGCCCGTGCCGTAAAGCGTTTGTTCGATAACGGCGCTCGCGGTTGCATTACGGTGTTTGACGTTCCTCCGTCCGCACTGTTTGTCGGCACTCTCGACGACATGCGCAAGCATTTGCTGTAATTCGAATATTAATAATTATTAAGCGTGCAGTCCGTTCGGCGAGCTGTGCGCTTTTTATATTGACAATTATGCCGATTTTTGATATTATATTAATGTTATATGCTTTTGTTTGGGAGAAAAAATGGAAAAAGCGTTTAGAACAAAAAGACTATTGTTTGTTATTTTTGCAATAATTATTTCGGTTTTATGCACCGTGTGTCTTGTTGCGTGTGACGGTGACGATAAAAACAGTGGATCAAGGTTAAAGTATTCTGTGATGCATGATGATAAAAGGAATATAATATCTTATCGCGTTGACGGAATAGGTTCGGAAACGGGCTTGGATATAGTTATCCCGTCTAATTACAAAGGGAAGCCAGTGACGAGGATTTCGGAGAGTGCTTTCCGCGGTTACGGCCGTATAACGAGTGTTAAGATAGGTAACAATGTAAAGCATATCTGTGCGAATGCATTTCGAGACTGTGTCAGCCTAACGAGCATAGAAATACCCGACTCGGTCACGAGTATCGAGAATGGCGCGTTCGAGAATTCGGCTTACTACAATGACGAAAGCAACTGGGAAAACGGAGTATTGTATATAGGCAATCATTTGATATCGGCAAAAGATACAATATCAGGCGAATGTACGGTAAAGCATGATACGCTTACGATTGCAGAATATGCGTTCTATGATTGCAATAGCTTAACGAGTGTAAATATGCCTGACTCGGTTACAAGTATTGGGGAAGGTGCATTCCGCGGTTGCGGCAGTTTGGAGAGCGCAAAAATGCCCGACGGCATAACAAGCGTCGGACGAAAGGTATTTTATAATTGCGCCAACTTGACGAGCATAGAGATACCTACTTCGGTCATGTTTATCGAGGACTATGCATTTCACGGTTGCAGTAGCTTATCCGGCATAGAGATACCTAACTCTGTCTTGAGTATTGGCGACTATGCATTCCGAGATTGCAGCAGTTTAACGAACATAGAAATACCTGACTCGGTTATGCTGATGGGAATAGAGCCATTCAATAACACCGAATATTTTAAAAACGACAGTAATTGGATTGACGGGGTTTTGTATATAGGCAAGCATTTGATATCGGCTAAAACCACAATATCGGGTGAATATACTATAAGGCAAGGTACGCTTACGATTGCGGGCGGAGCATTCTATGAATGCAGCAGCTTAACCAACGTATATATACCTGATAGCATTGTGAGTGTCGGGGATTATGTATTTTTAAAATGCAGCTTATCAAGTATAACGTTTGGCGGAACTATGGAACACTGGCAACGAAGGGTTGCGAAAGCTTTAATGTGGAATGATCGCTTCGACTCAGTCAAAGCCGTTGTATGTACGGACGGAACGATAGAATTATAATTACTTACTATGCAATGGGCGGTGGGCGAAACGCTTGCCGCTTTTGCGTTGACAATTTTACGTATATTTGATATTATATTATCAATATGTGGGTACTGATTTTCGGCATTGCGATAATAGCTTTTGCGGCGGGGTTTGCGTACTTGTGCAACCGCGTTTACCGTCTTTTGCCTGCGGAAAATCGGCTTGCGCCCAAGTATAAAAAGTGGTTGCGCATATTTACCGCCGTGTGTGCGGTGCTTATTTTCGTGCTGTTTTTTTGTGCACTGCTCGGCTACGTAAATGCGGCGATAGTGGTTATTCACTTGACCGTGTTTTGGCTTATTGCCGACTTGATTTTTTACATAGTAAAAAAGCTTTCGGGCAAGCGTTTATTCAGGCTGTCAAGCTGTGTGGCGGTTGTGACGTCGTTTATATATTTGGTCGTAGGATTCGCGCTTGCCAACAACGTGTGGGTGGCGCGCTACACCGTTTATACCGACAAGAACGTAAACCTTCGCGTTGTCATGTTTGCCGACTCACACGTAGGCACAACTTTCAGCGGCGAGGAGTTCAAAGAATACGTAAAGCAAATGCAGCGCTATAATCCCGATATCGTCGTTATAGCGGGCGACTACGTGGACGACGACACTTCGCGCAAGGATATGATTGACGCGTGTAAGGCGCTCGGCACGTTAAAGACTACGTACGGCGTATATTATGCGTTCGGCAATCACGACAAGGGTTACTACGACAATTCGGGGCGGGGCTACACGGGCGACGACCTTATTGCCGAGCTTACAAAAAACGGCGTTACCGTATTGACTGACGACATAGTCGACTGCGGCGATTTTTACGTTATTGGGCGCAACGATAAATCCGAGGTTGAACGCGGCGGCGGTAGGGAAGACATAGGCGATTTGGTTAGCGATATCGATAACGACAAATATTCCATTGTAATCAATCATCAGCCCACTGACTACGCTGCGGAAAGCAAGGCGAACGTTGACTTGGTTTTGTCGGGTCATACGCATGGCGGGCAAATGATACCTATTGGATTAATAAGCGATATATTCGGACTTAACGACAGAGTGTATGGCTGGGAAAAGCGAGGTAATACAAATTTTATCGTAACTTCGGGTATAGCCGACTGGGCGTTCAAGTTCAAAATCGGCTGCGTGTCGGAGTTTGTCGTAATAGATGTAAAGCAAAAAACGTAAAGTTTTCTTGCCTACTTCTTTTCCAAAAGAAGTAGGGAAACAGTTGCTTTAACAGTAGCTTTATGGTATAATTACTATGGCGGGTTATAGCATGGTTTCGGTAGATATAAAACGCAATATACAGACGGTGCAAAGCAACGTCGCGCGTGCCGCGGCGGGCGTGCCTGTCACTATTGTCGGAGCAACCAAAACCGTCTTGCCCGAAGTCATCAATATCGCGCTCGATTGCGGCATTACTGACATCGGCGAAAACCGCGTTCAAGAGTATTTGAACAAGCGCGACGCCGTAAAACCCGCTAAATGGCACTTTATCGGCACGTTACAGACCAACAAGGCAAAATACCTTGTGGGAAGCGTTTCGCTTATTCAGTCGATAAATTCGCAGGTTTTGGCGGACGAAATTTCGCGGCTGGCGGTAAAGCGCGGTGTAACGCAAGACGTTTTAATCGAGGTCAACGCGGCGGGCGAAAGCACCAAAACGGGCGCCGATTTCGACACGGCGCAAGCGCTTACCGAGTACGCGCAAGGCTTGAACGGCATACGCGTTCGTGGGCTTATGACGGTGCCGCCTAAGGACGCGAGCGACGAGGTTTACCGCAAGCTGCGCAATCTGTACGAAACGCTTGCGCGCGGCAAAGATGACTTTAACGTACTGTCAGTCGGCATGAGCGGCGACTACGAGCGCGCTATCCGCTTCGGCAGTAATATGGTAAGGATAGGCTCCGCACTGTTCGGAGCGCGGCAATACATGTAGGGGTGTAACATGGCAAACGACGATTTTTTTGAAAACTTTTTGCGTAATTCGAGCAACTACAACGGCGGGCTCGAATACTACGAGGATACGCACGACGCGTACGGAAATTACATTGGGTCGCGCCCCGCGCAAAACGGCGGTGCGCCTCAGTATACAACGCCTGTACAAGGTACGTCGGACGCTGCGCAGCGCACCGAGCAAAGCCTTAATAACCCCACTCAGATTTACAGCACTGCGCCCCAAAACAGTACGGTCAAGCAGTCCAAAGCAAAGCCGCTTCCCACGACTGCGGACGGAATTGCGGCGCAGCTTAATAAAAAATTCGTTATTTACCGCCCGCGCACCACTGCGGACGTAGAGCAGCTTATAGCATACCTTCGGCGCGGCGAGCCTGCGCTTGTGGACTTGGATCCCATTTCCGACAAGCCGGACGCGCAGCGGCTTATGGACTTTACCTCGGGCGCGGCGTACGCGCTGGGCGACAGGGTCATAACCGTGCGCCGAAACCTGTTTTTGATTACACCCGATACCATGGACGTGCTTAAACCGGAGAGCGACAGCTAGTGGCAAGCGGTTTTAAAAACAAAGTCCAAGCTGTTTGGGCTTTTATAAAGCGTACGGCAATCAAGGTCTTCGAATACTTAAAAGTAGCCAAAATGGAATGGATAGTGATGATATCCGTTTTTATACTCGATCTTGTTGCCAAATCGCTTGTGGAAAACTTTTTGGAATTCGACGCGACAGTGCCGTTGATTCCTTACTTTTTGAATGCGCACAAGGTGCACAACTATGCGGCGGCGTTCGGGTCGAGCTGGCTGCGCAGCTGGATGGGCAATATCGGCGCGCGAATATTCTTTTGTGTTTTTGCCGTAGCGGCGTCGGTAGCGTTTATACTCGTACTCATACGCAACAAGGGCAAAAGCAAAGTTTTCCGCATAGCGGTGGCGCTGTTTGTGGCGGGCGCTATGGGCAACTGCATAGACCGTATGGCGCTTGGATACGTACGCGACTTTATTGAGTTTGAATACTTTGGGCTGACTATCGCGGGCAGCAAGACGTGGGCGTATATTTTTAATATAGCCGACGTTGCGCTTGTAACGGGCGTGCTGCTTATAGTGTTCTACTTTTTGGTTTTGTACCGCGATCACGACAAGAAAAAAATCGAGTTTACAATCGATTCCGAGCCGACGGAAAGCGACGGCGGGGCTGCGGTAGATAGCCAAGAGGGCGACGTTAATAAAGATACCATAGCCGACGATGTGGCAACGGAAAATACTGATAATACGGAAAATACTGAAAATACGGTAACCGACGGTTCCGAAGAAATAGGCGACGGCGCCGACGATATTGCTACGGAAAGCGAAGCGAGCGGCGGAGGTGAGGCCGACTGATGACTACTGTTTACTGCACCGAGGGCGGCGCGCGATTGGACGTATTCCTGTCCGACGAAACGGATATTTCGCGGTCGCATATAAAAAAGTTGATTGACGGCGGCAGTGTTTTGATCGGCGGGGTACCGGCGTTCAAGGCGGGACAGATAGTCAAAACGGGCGACAGCGTGTCGTTCGAGGACGAAGCGGATGTGACGGATATTATCCCGCAGGACATTCCGCTCGATATCGTGTACGAGGACGACGATATAGCTGTAATAAACAAGCAGCGCAATCTCGTCGTTCATCCCGGTGCGGGCAACAAAAACGGCACGCTCGTAAACGCGCTTGTGTATAAGTACGGCGACAAGCTTTCTTCTGCGTACGGCGCAGTCCGCGCAGGAATAGTACATAGGCTGGACAAGGACACCACGGGGCTTATCGTGATAGCTAAAACCGATTACGCGCACGCGTCGCTCGGTCAGCAGTTTGCGGCGCACACCGTAAAAAAGCTGTACCACGCCGTGCTTGACGGCAACTTAAAAAGCGATACCGGCACGGTGGACGCGCCTATCGGCAGAGACAAAAAGAACAGGCTTAAAATGGCGGTCGTGCCGGACGGCAGGCGCGCCGTGACAAAATACAGAGTAATAGAGCGGTTCAAAAACAACTGCTACGTAGAGTTCGAGCTTTGCACGGGCAGGACGCACCAGATACGCGTACACTCGGCGTACCTGCACCATCCCGTGTCATGCGACCCACTGTACGGCGGAAGCTTCCTCGGCGTAAGCGGGCAGCTTCTGCATTCTGCGGTGCTGACTTTTTCGCACCCTCGCAGCGGCGAGCAAATGACGTTTACCGCGCCCGAGCCGTCGGACTTTGCGCAAATATTGGAAAAACTTCGGAATAGAGGTTAGGAAATATAATGAAACGTAAGGACATCTTAGGCATCAAGGACCTGACGCGCGCGGAGATAAACGAAATACTTTCCACCGCTAACGTCATGCGCGACATGATTGACCGCGGGGAAAAGAGCAACGCGTTGCGTGGAAAAAACGTTACTACGTTGTTTTATGAAAATTCCACGCGCACGCGCAATTCGTTCGAGACTGCGGCAAAAAATTTGGGCGCTTCGGTCAGCGGCATATCGGTTGCCACCTCGTCCGTGCAAAAGGGCGAATCGCTTGTGGACACGGGTCGGACGCTGGGCGCGCTGGGTACTGACGTAATCGTAATTCGACATTCGGTGGCGGGCAGCTGTAAGCTTATTGCCGAATGCGTAAACGCTTCGGTTATCAACGCCGGCGACGGCTTAAACGAACACCCGTCGCAGGCACTGCTCGACGGACTTACGGCACGTAGGCATTTCGGCAACGTCGACGGCAAAAAGGTTGTTATAGTAGGCGATATCAAGCATTCGCGCGTTGCGCGCAGCGACGCGATACTTTTCGGTATGCTTGGCGCAAAGGTCACCGTTTGCGCGCCGTACTCGCTGCTTCCGTGCGGTATAGACGGCTTGGGCTGCGACGTGGAAACAAACTTCGACAAGGCTATAATCGGCGCCGATATCGTAGTGCCGCTACGCGTGCAGCGCGAGCGCATGGACGGCGCGTATTTTTCCACGCAATGCGAATACCACGAATACTACGGCGTTACGCAAAAGCGGTTGGAGCTTTGCGCCGATAACTGCATAGTAATGCACCCCGGTCCTATCAACCGCGGGTTGGAAATTGCGGGCGACGTAGCCGACGGAAGCAACAGCATGATAGTAGAGCAAGTGACCAACGGAGTTGCGGTGCGAATGGCTATGCTGGACTTGCTTGTCAATGGAGATGATAGATTATGATATTACTTAAACACGCAACGGTAGTTAACAAGGACGGTATGCAGCAGTCCGACGTCCTGATAGACGAAGGCATAATCAAGCTGCTTGCGCCCAATATAGAATATCCGAGCGCCGAAGTGATAGACTGCGACGGCAAGCTTGTCTTTCCGGGTTTTATAGACATGCACTGTCATTTGCGCGACCCCGGGCAAACACACAAAGAGGATATAGAAAGCGGGTCGGCCGCAGCGCTTGCGGGCGGGTTTACCACGATTTGCTGTATGCCAAACACAGTGCCGCCGCTCGACAATCCCGCAATGGTGGGATATGTGCGACAAAAGAGCGGCAAAGCGGGCAACGCCGACGTGTTCCCGGTAGGGTGCATAACGGTCGGTCAAAAGGGTGTAGAGCTTTGCGAATACGGCAAGATGAAGGAAGCGGGCGCTATTGCGGTGTCCGACGACGGCGTGCCTGTATCAAGCGGCGCGGTTATGCTTAACGCGCTCAAATACGCAAAAACGTTTAATATTCCGCTGCTGTCGCACAGTGAGGACAAGAGTATATCTGCGGGCGGCGTTGTAAACGACGGCGACAACGCCACTATATGCGGACTGCGCGGTATTCCGCGCTCGGCGGAAAGCGCGGCCGTGGCGCGCGACGTACTGCTTGCCGAGGAAGCGGGCGCGCGCATACATATCTGCCACGTGTCTACCGCCGAATCGGTGGATATAATACGCGCGGCAAAGGCGCGCGGCGTGCAGGTTACATGTGAAACATGTCCGCACTATTTCGGTGCAACCGACGACGAAATTTTATCGTATAACACCAATGCGAAAATCAACCCGCCGCTCCGCGAGGAGGCCGACGTGCAGGCGATTATCGAGGGCATTAAGGACGGCACGATAGACGTTATAGCCACCGACCACGCGCCGCACAGCTTCGACGAAAAGAACGTGGAATTCGACTACGCGCCGTTTGGCACCGTGGGATTGGAAACGGCGTTTTCTATGGCGTACACATATCTTGTGCTTACGGATACAATCAAGCCGTCCGACCTTTGTCGGCTTATGAGCTACGAGCCGTCGCGCATTTTGGGGCTTAACGACCGTGGCAGGATAGAGCAGGGCGCGCGTGCCGATATAGTTATTATCGACCCCGACGCGGAGTATGTGGTCGACGCCGCCGAGTTCAAATCCAAGGGCAAAAACTCGCTGTTCGACGGTTGGCGACTCAACGGAAAAATAACGCAGGTAATAGTAAAAGGAGAGCTTAAATCGCTGTGAATAACATTACCGATACACTTATAGACAGCATAGAACAGACGTCTAATCCGACGGTTGCAGGGCTTGATCCGCGGCTTGAATATTTACCCGAACAGCTTACTAAGTGCGCCACAAGCCCCGAGAGCGCGGCAGGCGCTATTACCGAATTCAACTGCCGCATTATAGACGAAATAAAGGACGTCGTTCCCGCCGTTAAAATCCAATCGGCGTTTTACGAATTGTATTCGTATTACGGCGTTCGCGCAATGGAACAAACTGCCGCTTACGCCAAAAAGAACGGGCTTATAGTAATGGCGGACGTCAAACGCAACGACATAGGCAGCACTGCCGAAGCGTATGCTGCGGCGTATCTTAAAAGCGGATTGTACGACTATATAACAGTCAATCCGTATCCCGGTTATGACGGAATTAAACCGTTCACCGACGTTTGCAAAGCTGACGGCAAAGGCATATTCGTGCTGGCGCGTATGTCCAATCCGTCGGCGGCACAGCTACAAAATATAGTCGATACCGACGGCCAACCGCTGTATATCCGTGTAGGCGAGCTTATTACCGAATGGGGACAAAGCACTATAGGCAAGTACGGTTACAGCGCTGTCGGCGCAGTTGTGGGCGCTACAAATCCCGACGAAGCGCGCGCACTCAGAAGGCAATTGAAATCGGTGTTCTTCCTCGTTCCCGGTTACGGCGCTCAGGGCGGCAAGGGTAAGGACGCCGCGGCGGCGTTCGACGAAAACGGCAGGGGCGCGATAGTCAACAATTCGCGTGGAATAATCGCCGCATACAAGACGGACAAGTACAAAGGTTTGCCGTATTACAAGGCGGCGCGGGAAGCGGCTTTGGCAATGCGTGCCGATTTGCGTAACGCGCTCGGAAAGTAAAAGGAATACAGCAAATGAAACCTGTTGTGGCTGGTCTTACAATATCTAAAATAGAGTGCTTTGACGGAAGCGTTTACCGCGTGGAGGCGGCAAGCGATACGGCGTTGCCGAATATTGCCGCGGGGCAGTTTGCGCACATAAAGGTGCCCGGTAAGTCCTTGCGCCGTCCTATTTGCGTATACAAAAGCGACGAGCATGCGATAACGTTTATAGTAGCCGACGTAGGCGAAGGAACACACGCATTTGTAACGCAAAAAGCCGGATATGAGTTCGACGCGATATTGCCACTCGGCAACGGCTTTCCGATTTTGCAAGACAAGAAAAATATCGTACTGCTCGGCGGCGGCACGGGCTGCGCGCCGCTAATCAAAATAGCCGAACAAAATCCGTCGCTCAACGTTACGGCGCTATTGGGTTTTAGAAACGCCGCAGCAATGGGCGCATACAAAAACGACTTCGACAAGGTGTGTAAGCGCGTATACTACTGCACGGACGACGGCAGCTACGGTCACCACGGCTTTCCCACCGATTTGCTTGACGAGGCTTCGCCCGACGTGCTGTACGTTTGCGGCGCATACGGCATGATGAAAACGGCGCAAGAGTATTGCAAAAAGCACGGCGTAACAGGTTATGCTAGCATGGAACAGCGCATGGGTTGCGGCGTAGGCGCTTGCCTTGTGTGTTCGGTCAACGTAATGGTTGACGGCGAACAAAAGCTGCTTCGCGCTTGCGCGGACGGTCCGGTATTTCCGTTGGAGGATATCGTGCTATGAACATGAAAACAACGATTGCGGGCGTGCAGTTTAAAAACCCGATAATAACCGCTTCTGGCACATTCGGGTTCGGCAGGGAATATAACAACTTTTACGACGTGGGACTGCTTGGCGGAATATGCTCCAAAGGTTTGACGTTGGAGCCGCGGCAGGGTAATCAGCCCGTAAGGATTGCGGAAACTCCGTCGGGGATGCTCAACAGCGTGGGCTTGCAAAACCCGGGCGTGGAATACTTTATTCAAAACGAATTGCCGTTTATGAAAAGCACGGGCGCGGTTGTTATTGCAAACGCCGCGGGAAGCTGCGAGGCTGACTATGTGCGCATAGTGCAAATGCTAAGCGACACCGACGTCGATATGATTGAACTGAATATTTCTTGCCCCAACGTTAAAAAAGGCGGCATGGCGTTCGGCGTAGACCCAGAGGGAGTGGAGCATATTGTAAAGGCTGTAAGAAAAGTGTGCAAAAAGCCGCTTATAGTCAAGCTTACGCCCAACGTTGCCGACATATCCAAAAACGCGTTTGCGGCGCAAAACGCGGGCGCGGACGCAATCAGCCTTATAAACACCGTCGCGGCGATGGCTGTCGATTACAAGACAAGGCGGCCCGTGCTCAATGCGGTTACGGGCGGATTGTCGGGGCCTGCGGTCAAGCCCATTGCGCTAAGAATGGTTTATCAGTGCTATAAAGCAGTGAACATTCCCATAATCGGTATGGGCGGTATAGTAAGCGGCACGGACGCAGCCGAATTTATGCTATGCGGTGCGGCGGCGGTGCAGGTGGGCACGGCAAATATTTTCGAGCCGCTTGCTGCTATAAATATACTAAATGAGTTGACAAATCTTTGCGAACATGATAATATAGCCAATGTACAATCATTTGTCGGAGGGCTCAGGGTTGACTGATAACGTAATGCAGTTGTTTGAGGAGTCGGGAGCGGTGCTTAAAGGGCATTTTATTCTCACTTCGGGATTGCACAGCGATACGTATATGCAGTGCGCCAAGCTCTTTGAAAACGCCGAGATAGCCCAAAAGCTTTGCGCTATGGCGGCGGACAAGGTGAAAAAGTACAACGCCGACGTTGTTGTCAGCCCGGCAGTGGGCGCAATCATATTCGGTTACGAGTTAGGCAAACAGTTAGGACTTCCAAATATGTTTGCAGAACGCGAAAAGGACGGCAATTTTGCACTCCGTCGCGGCTTCGAGCTTAAAAAGGGTAGCAGAGTTATAGTCGCGGAAAACGTGGTCACAACAGGCGGCTCGGTGCAAGAGGTAATAGACCTTATCGGCAAGCTGGGGAGCACAGTCGTCGCGGTAGTCGAGGTTGTGGACCGTAGCGGCGGCAAGGTGGACTTCGGAGTACCAAACGAGTCGCTACTCACAATAGACGTAAAGACCTATCAGCCCGAAGGGTGTCCTATGTGCAAGCAAGGCACTACGGCGGTCAAACCGGGTTCTAAGGGTTTAAAATAACTACAAGAGGTAATAATAATCATGGCAAAAAGAACAAAAAGGACTTCAAGCGGCGGCAACGGCATTTCGCTCAATAAGTTCTCGTTTTGGGTGGTAGTCGCAATAGGTATCGCAATGGCGGTATCCGGCTTTTTGAATTTCTTTGATTGGGCGTGGGTAAACAAGGTATGCTCGTGGGTACAAACTTTGTGCTTTGCGCTCGGTATGTTTGTGCCTTGCATACTTTCGTACAGAACGGCTCGCAACAAGAGTACGGCATGGTTTATACTTTGGATAATCTTTGTCGTGCTTGTAGTATTCGGACTTGTTTCGACCATAATAGGATTAATACGGGCAATATAAACCGTTATCACTCTTTACAGTAAAAAGGATTTAACAATGGCTATCAAGAGAAAGAAAAACATATTTGTAAGATACTTCACACCGTTCGGCTTGCGTCAGGTTTGCGACATTCTTATGCTGGTTGGCGCGATATTGATTATAGTCGGACTTCCCACTGTAGACGGCGTACTGATTGCGGGCTTTATCTGCTACGTGATAGGCTCGGGAATATCCATTGCGCGTTGCTGTATGGTGCTGTTCTCAAAAAATATCAACCACCGCGACCCCGCGTACAAGGCGGCAATAATAAACGCCGTAATCATGGGCGTGCTGTTCGCGCTGGCGGTGTTCGGATTGGTTTGGGTAATAGTAGCGTAAATTAACGTTAATGTGCCGCGCAAAATGCGCGGCATTTTTATTTTTTAAAAAGGGATGCTTTATGGCAGTAAAAAAATACAAAAAAAGCGACGATATATCTTACGCATTGGGCGCTACCGTAACAATGGAATTACTTAACCGCCGCGGGACTTGTGCGCGGTGCGTATACGTTTCGCCTAAGTCCGATGTTACGGCGGTGGTCGATAAGGCCAAGTCGCTCGGTATTCCCGTTGTGGAAAGCGAAAAGGCGTTCAACATACTGAGCCCCAAAGAGAACTGCTACGTGATAGGCGAGTTTAGCAAGTTCGCTTGCAAGGCGCAAAGCGACCGCCACCACGTGGTGCTTGTAAACCCGTCCAACAGTGGTAACCTCGGCACGATTATGCGCGACGTAGCGGCATTCGACTGCGCCGACTTGATTATAATAAGACCGGCCGTGGACAACTTCGATCCCAAAACGGTGCGCGCAAGCATGGGCGCGGTGTTCGGAATAAACGTGGAAGTGTTCGACAGCTTTGAGCAGTACATAGCTAAGTACGCCGATAGGGTGGTAATGCCGTTTATGCTTAACGGCAGTCCGTTTGGAAAAACGAGCTTTGACGCCGGTAAAAAATATTCGCTCGTATTCGGCAACGAAGCGACGGGCTTGCCCGAGGATTACGCAAAGTACAGCGCTGTGCGCATAGAACAGTCTGATAAGGTGGACAGCTTAAACCTTTCCGTCGCGGTGTCCGTAGCGCTGTACAAGCTGTACGTGAGTTAAAGCTGTCAACTTTTATTTATAAAATAGTGAGTAAACAAGCGATTTGCAACGTTATATTTATAGGAGGGTAGTATCGTGAAAAATAAATTCAAAAGTATTGCTTCCGTTATTTGTGCGGCTGCTTGCGCATTATCATTTACGGCTTGCGGCGGCGGAACTACGGGCGGTAGCATGACGCCTAACGGCGGACAATCGACAGGCGGTGAACCTATAGGCGGAGATCCCGTCGGCGTAAGCGCGCTTTTGGGCGCGCCTAAGGCGGTTGCGCGTGTCGATTATTCTGCGCTCAATACGGACGGCTACAAAGCGTTTAAACAAAGCGTAGAAGCTTTTGCGGCCGATTTCGCGGCATACACGTACGAGGATTACAAGGCGCAGGACAACTTTGCCGTGTCGCCCATATCGGTATATATGGCGCTTGCGCTTGCTTCGGAATGCGCCGCGGGCGATACGCGTAACGAAATACTAAGCGCTTTGGGTGTTACGCATGCGCAGCTGACTACGCATTTTTCCACGCTGTACCGTTCGCTCGAAGTAGAGCATAAGGCGGAAGATAAAGTGACCGGATTGCTCGATTTGAGCAATTCCATTTGGGTAAACAAGGGTACGGAAGTAAAGCAGCCGTGCATAAAAGCTTTGTCCGACGACTACTACGCATATTCGTATTCGGCGGATTTCGAGCATAACAACGCCGAAGCGAACAAGGCGATACGCGACTTTGTAAACAAGCAAACCAGAGGGCTTATCGACAAGGATTTTCAGCTGTCCGAGGCAACGCTTTTTGCGCTTATCAATACGGTGTATCTAAAAACAATATGGAACACCGACGGCAACGATTTGTCACTTACAAACGACAGTTATTCATTTACGGCAAAAAACGGTTCTGTCAAAAACACAAAGCTGTTGCAAGGCGAATATATCGGCGGCAGGGTTGTAGAGTTCGATACGTTTAATACATTTTATACGAGAACGCATGACGGCTACAAAATCAAGTTTATTGTGCCCAAAGATAATTGCACTGTGGGTCAAGTGTTTACGGCGGACAATATCGCCGCGGTCAATTCGATAACCGATTACGGCGATTATGATGCGTCGGAAGACGTGCGGTATAAAACGCGCGTATTGTTCCCCGAATACAAATGCCGGTACGACGAGGACATTAAAGGTATTTTGCGTGACAAGTTCGATATAGATTTGCTTTTTAAAAATCATGTCAACTATTCGCCGGCGTGTGACTTTTCCACTCTTTCCGACAGGTCTTGTTATTGCTCCAAGGTGCATCACGTAACCGACCTTACCGTCGATAAAACGGGCATAGAGGGCGCGGCGGTGACGGTAATCGGAATGGAAGCCGACGCGGCGCCGATTGTGACCGTCCAAGAAGATTTTATAGTAGATAGGGCTTTCGGATTTATCATTACCGATTGGCAAAATATAACATTATTTTCGGGCGTGGTAAGCGATATCTAAATCCTATCTGTAAAATATAACAATAAAAATCCACTTGGATGCCCAAGTGGATTTATTGTTTGGGATTGACGTATAGAGTTTTGTATTCCTTGTAATCGACCTTGCCGCCGCCGTGGGTGAACACGTACTTTATAAGCGTGTAATCTACGGCAACGTTTTGCGACGAACGCACGCTGCTGTAATATGCGCATATTTCGGCGGCGCGGGTGAGTTGGCTGTCGGTAGGCGACGGCGTTTTCAGTACGGCGTGGCAGCCGTGTGCGCTCTTAACGTGCAGCCATGTGTCGGAGCGGGCGGCGGATTTTGTTATGCGGTCGTTTTGTGCACTGTTCTTGCCCACGAGCAGGGTAACGCCTTCTATATCGAACGCGTACGGACAGGACTGTATCGGCTTTTCTTTTTTGCGTTTCTTTTCAGGCTTGATATACCCAAGCGATATAAGCTCTGCGCGCACCTCGTCAAGCTCGGTCTTTTCCGTACACATATCCAATTCTGTGGAAATGCGCTCCAATACGTCCAATGCGTCGGTCGCTTGTTTAAGCGCGTCGGCGGCGTATACGGCAGCCTTTTTCTTTTTGTTGTACGCCTTATAGTGAGCGGCGGCGTTTTGCTGTGCGTTCTTTGTTACGTCCAGCTCTATTGTTATTTGCCCGCCGTTGTCGTCGTAAAAGTTATCCACCGTCACGCTGCGTTCGCCGCGCTTTATCCTGTAAATGTTTGCGGTTATAAGGTCGCCCAATATCCTGTCGTCGTCGGCATGCTCGCTTTCCGCAATTTTTTGCGTGGCGTCGGCAAGTCGCTTTTTATTCTTTGCCGTGGCGTTTTTTACCGCTGCGCGAAGTGGCTTGGAGTACGCGTTAAAGTCAGCCGTTTGGAACAGCGCCGAATAATATTCGTCCATAGCCTCGTTGAGCGTGGGAAAGCGCTTAACGTTGCCTGCTATCGTTTGGTACGGTACTACAAAGTAATCGACAGGTTTGCCGTTGCCGTCAAACACGACGGCGGGGGAAGCAGGGCAGTTGTACAGGCTTTGCGCATATTTGCAAAACTTGTCAACGGCGTCAAGCGACGGGTTGTCCTCGTCTTTAATGCCCAGTCTGAAAAACACCTCGTCTACGGTGGACAGAGCAAGCCCGGCTACGCATTTGTTTACTGTGGCGCGCGTGCTCATCCCGCTCATTTGCATTACACGGGCTTTTAGCTCGTCTTCGTCAAATACGCCGACCCTGCCGGTAGGGTTGGGCGGGCGGTACTCTAAGCCAGCGAAAACGGCGCGTTTGCCGTCTGCTTCGGCGGAAATCCTGCGCAGGGAATTGCCTATAATTCCGTCCTGCTCGACGAAAACTATGTTGGCGCACTTGCCGGTCAGCTCGACTTTAAGGCTGTAGGATACGCGCTCTCTCAGTTCGTCCAGTGCGGAAAACTCAAAGCTTATCATGCGCTCGCATTTGTCTTTTACTATATCGGTAAGCACTGCGCCGGTCAAGCGTTTGCGAAAGTACATAAGCGTGCCAGTCGCCGTTTCGGGGCTTTTGTAGCCGAGTGTCGTTATGTGCGCGCGCGGCAGCGACGGATTGCAGGACAGCAGCAAACGGTGGTTTCCGTTTTTTGTATGAAACAGCAAAATAACGGTGTCGGCATTGGGCATCGTAACTTTGTCTATTCTGCCGCCGACAAGGATACTAAGCTCCTCGGCGGCGCGGAAAATCGTAAGCGCGTCCTTAGGCATAACCATAGTGTAGCATAAAATCATTTTTTTGTAAAGAATAATTCCGAATTCCGAATTCCGAATTCCGAATTCATTTGACATATCTTGTTAGTCGTGATAAAATAGTATGGTTACGGGTTTACAGCCCAACAGACACAATCGAGTATTAATTTCGGAGGAACATATGAAGTCAAATTTACAACTGGAAAAGAACGAAGCGTCTTTTAAAATCGCGCTCACTCCCGAGGAATGGGAAGCGGAAATCGAAAACGCTTACAACCGCACCAAGGGCAGATATAAAGTGGCGGGCTTCCGCCCCGGCAAAGCGCCGCGCAAGTTTATAGAGATGCACTACGGCGCGGGCGTGTTCTTCGACGCGGCAGTGGACTACTGCTTAAACCGCGTTTACCGCGAGGAAATAAATAAGCATCCCGAGCTTGAAGTGTTCGGTCAGCCCGACGTTACGTTCGACAAGGCAGGCGAGGGCGAAGCGTTTGCATTTACCATTAAGGTCACGCTTTACCCCGAAGTAAAGCTCGGTGAATATAAAGGTATTAAATTGCCCAAGATTGAGTATAATGTAACCGATGAAGACGTGGAAAACCGCATCAAGGCAGAGCTTACCCAGAGCGCAAGAAGCGTTTCTACGGACAAGCCCGCCGAGCTTGGCAATATCACGGTTATCGACTACGTCGGCACTGTGGACGGCGTGGAGTTCGAAGGCGGCAAAGCCGACAATCACGAGCTTAAACTGGGCAGCGGCGCGTTCATCCCCGGATTCGAGTACGGACTTGTAGGCGCGGTCAAGGGCGAGGAGCGCGACGTCAAAGTCAAATTCCCCGAAGACTACCATGCGGAAAACCTCAAAGGCAAGGACGCCGTTTTCCACGTAAAGGTCAACGACGTTTTGGTAGAGGAAGTTCCCGAGCTTACCGAGGACTGGGTTAAGGAACGCGGCAGATACGACAGCGTGGAAGCGTTCAAGGCGGGCATTCGTTCCAACCTTGAAAGCGCGGCGGCCGACCGTCAGCGCAATGCGCGTATCGACGCCGTTATGCGCCAGGTAACCGACAATGCCGAGTGCGATATTCCCGAAGTTATCGTCAATGCCGAAGTGGACAGAATGTACCACGAGTTCGAGCATCAAATGGCTGCATACGGCATCAAGCCGGAGGACTACCTCAAATACAGCAATTCGTCTGTGGAACAGTTCCGCGCCGAGCGCAAGGAACCCGCAATCCGCAACGTTAAGATGCGCCAGGTAATGCGCGCCATCATCAAGGCCGAGGGCTTGGACGTTTCGGAGGAAGAGGTCAAGCAAAAGCTGCGCGACCCCGCTGTCCGTGCCGAGCTTGAACACGTTGTTCATCACAACGGCGGCACTGTTGAGGAATACGCCTACAACGACATGCTTACCGACAAGTTCTTCGATCTTTTGCTTACCGCCAACGAGTTTGTGTTGGAAGAAAGCGAAACCAAGGCCGAGGAAAAGCCTGCGGCAAAGAAGCCCGCAGCTAAAAAGACGACTGCTAAAAAGGCTACCGAAGACAAAAAAGACGGCGAGTAATATTAAATCCATTACGGAGCAATTATGAACAAATTTAAGTTTATCACCAACGATCTTGTACCTATGGTTGTCGAACAGACCAACCGCGGCGAACGTTCGTACGACATATTTTCGCGCCTGCTCGAAGACCGCGTTGTGTTCTTGACGGGCGAGGTCACCGACGTGACCGCCGACCTTGTCGTAGCCCAGCTTATGTATTTGGAAAGCAAGGGCGAGGACAAGGACATTTCGTTGTATATCAACAGCCCCGGCGGCTCTGTTACGGCGGGTATGGCAATCTACGACACAATGAATTATATCAAGTGCGACGTGGAAACCATTTGCGTCGGTATGGCGGCGAGTATGGGCGCGTTCCTGCTGTCCAGCGGTGCCAAGGGCAAGCGGTTTGCGCTTCCCAACAGCGAGATAATGATTCACCAGCCTTCGGGCGGCGCGCAGGGTCAGGCGAGCGATATCGCTATCACCGCGCAGCACATTCTCCGCGTAAAAAAGCGCATGAATATGATTCTTGCCAAAAACTGCAATCAGCCGCTTGAACGCATTGAGCGCGACGTAGACCGCGACAACTATATGTTCGCCGAGGAAGCCAAAGCTTACGGCTTGATTGACGGTATCGTAGAGAAACGCGTTTAACACTCGGCGGCGTACTCATCGCGTGATGCGGGCTACGTGTGCCAAGTCGACTTGGTCATGTAGGTGGGTCTACACTCCCGTCGTCGACTTGTCACCTGTTGCCCACCTGACGCGCGATTACGCACCGAGTGCTGAACGATTCTTATAGATTTGTTACGACAATATTTATTACAACGACCAAACTGCCACAAAAGAAAACTAATGACGGAGGAGGTTCATAAATATGGCAAAAAAGAATAATAACATGAATAACGACGAACCTTGCTGCTCGTTTTGCGGCAGACCGGAATCCAAGGTAGAGCATTTGATTGCCGCACCCGGCGACGGCGTGTATATTTGCGAGGAGTGCGTGGAAATTTGCCGCGACCAACTTGCGGAGAATAATCACGGTACGCCCGATACCGTGGCGCTATTGCCGCCCGAACAGCTTAAAACCGAGCTGGATAAGTATATTATCGGCCAGGACGAGGCCAAGCGCGTGCTGTCGGTAGCGGTGTACAATCACTATAAACGTGTAAATTACAACCTTAGAAATTCGCAAAAGGGACGCCGTGACGATGAGCGCACGGTTGCCGAGCGCAATACAGGCGACGGCGTGGAGCTTAACAAGAGCAATATCTTGATGTTCGGCCCGTCCGGCTGCGGCAAGACCTTGCTTGCGCAAACGCTGTCCAAAATCCTTAAAGTACCGTTCGCCATGGTGGATGCCACAACGCTTACCGAAGCGGGGTACGTGGGCGAGGACGTGGAAAACATTTTGCTCAGGCTTATAAAGAACGCCGACTACGACGTAGCGGCTGCGGAGCGCGGCATAATATATATCGATGAGGTTGATAAGATTGCGCGCAAGTCCGAAAACGTTTCCATCACGCGCGACGTGTCTGGCGAGGGCGTTCAGCAGTCCTTGCTCAAAATTATAGAAAGCACTATTTCCAGTATTCCGCCTAACGGCGGGCGCAAACACCCGCAGCAGGAATTTATTCACATGGACACCACCAACGTGCTGTTCATACTGGGCGGCGCGTTTGTCGGGCTGGACAAGATTGTGGCGGACAGACTGGGCAAGTCGCGTATCGGCTTCGGCGGCGTGCTGCACAGCGAAGCGACCGATCCCGACGCTATGCTGCCGCAGGTTCAGCCGCAAGACCTTATCAAATTCGGGCTTATACCCGAGCTCGTAGGGCGCGTGCCTGTTACCGTGGCGCTTAAAGACCTTAAATCGGAAGACCTTGTTCGCGTGCTTACCGAGCCCAAAAACGCAATAGTCAAGCAGTACGTCAAGCTGTTGGACTTGGACGGCGTTCAGCTGGAATTCGACGAGAGCGCGCTCACCGCAATAGCCGACAAGGCGATAGCGCTACACACCGGCGCAAGGGGATTGCGTACCATTGTTGAAAACGCAATGCTCGACATTATGTACAAAGTCCCGTCCGACAAGACGATAAAAAAGATAATCGTAACTTCGGACACGATAAAGAATTCCGCTCCGCCCAAAGTAATAAAAGACGCGGCGTAAAACAAAAAATAAAACTCCTACTTATCGGTGGGAGTTTTTTATATTTAGTGTAACGGCATTAATTATTTTTTTGTCATTCTGAGCGAAGCGAAGAATCTCATCCTTATTATTTGCAGTAATACCACCGGGAATACGCGCCAAGACGGCGCGTGGGCTTCGGCTACGCCGAGCGCCTAGCAGTCAATACAAGGCAAAAATGCTTGCTTGCAAGTGCATTTTTGCCGCAGTATTCACGAGCGATACGTTTTGTTAAAACATTCGGCTTTGCCGAATTATTGCCGAAGGCAATGTATCGCGAGTTACCGCGCGGCTACAAGCGGAACAATAATAATGGCTTTGATGTTCATTGTGAGATTATTCGGTATTAGGGCAATGCAACTGCCGCACTTCATTCCCGGGGTGGTGCTAACAAAAAAGACATATGCGACTGCATATGTCTTTTTTGTGGCACCACCACCGGGAATCGAACCCGGGTCTTCGGCGTGAGAGGCCAACGTCCTAACCTCTAGACTATAGTGGCTCATTACTTTGTAAGTATAGCATATGTGTAATTAAAAATCAACCGTTTTAACGCAATTATGTAAATTAATTATTTTCGGTTTCTTGCGGCGACGTTTCGGTTTCGGTTTGTTTTTTCTTCATTCTCGTCCAGCTTATAAAGCCGTACAGGTCGTAAACAAAAAACAGTGAAAAGCATATTATCATAGGCAGATACGACATATCGTTCACCGTTGCCAATATCCACATTACTATAAGCACTACGTCGTTGCAGGCGTAGGCCAAGCCGTACAGCGGACTGCGCAAAATTATTAGGCATGACGCGACCATGCTTGTGGTGACCGATACGGTGCTTATGATAAGGTTAGTCGTGCCGAGCGCGCGCAGGATAAAGTAGAACGCTACCGTGACGGCTGCGGATATAACTCCGACAATCGTCAGTTTTTTGGCGTTTAGTGTGCCGACTGCAACCTGTGCGCTGTCCTTATACGGATTGCGCAGCCACGACACTATTGCGCAAACGGCAGCGGGCGCGGTCATGCCGAGGTATGTTATCATTTCGCCGTAGTACTTGAAAAAGTACGATACTACGCCGTAAAGCACCGCAAAAATAACGACTAAAAACTGCCCGACGACGTTGCCCTTGGATATGAACACAAGCGCCGATACGCCCGTTATTGCCGATACCAGCGTCATATAATCGCGGCTGGGCGACAGCGAAAAGGCGAGTATTATCGTCACAACCGATACCGTCCATAAGCATATGTCGAATTTGTTCAGGATTTTAAAAACGTTTTTCATTGTGTACTCACAAAAAAGGCATCCGCAAGCACATCTTCTAAGACCTAACGATATGCAACGAATGCCTAGCATTTTTTCTACCCGGTGGCAGTATTCTTATCGGTTTAAATATATCACTTATTTTATTTTAAGTCAACTTGTTTTATGTACTATTTCAGGAAGAAACGCACCAGCTTGTCCTTGAACTTCGAGTACGGCGAGTAGCGTATGGGCATGTCCAGCTTGGTGGATTTTTTGAGTATGGACTTGCAGTGTGAAAATGTCATAAATCCCGTCTTGCCGTGGTAGCTGCCTATGCCAGAAGTGCCTACGCCGCCGAACGGCATTTTTGTCGTGGCAATGTGCATGATTACGTCGTTTACGCAACCGCCGCCGAACGCAACGCGCTGCATAAATTTCTTTTCGTTTTTGCGTTTTTGTGTGAACAGATAGAATGCAAGCGGAGTGGGGTGCGCGGCCAGTATCTCGTTAAGCTCGGCTTCTGTCGAATAGGTGAGTACGGGCATAACCGGTCCGAAAATTTCCTCCTGCATTGCGTTGTCGTCGAGCGTTGCGGGGTAGATAATAGTAGGCTCTATTTTTTGCTTTTCGTCGCTGAAC
>CAMWMF010000001.1 GCA_947175335.1 uncultured Clostridia bacterium | reverse complement strand
ACTTAACTACAAACAAAAAGGATTATTCCAACCACCCATCATTTCGACCGAAGCGGAGCGGAGCGGAGAAATCTAGGCGACCCGCCGCAAAGTTGTTGTGCTATTACCCCGCACAATACTTAACTCCAAACAAAAAGGATTATTCCAACCACCCATCATTTCGACCGAAGCGAAGCGGAGCGGAGAAATCTAGGCGAACCGCCGCACAATACTTAACCCCAAACAAAAAGGATGAGACTCCGAAACACTCGGAATCTCATCCTCTTATAGGCGAACCGCCGCATACATGTTTTGTTATTACCATCCATAATTCCGAATTCAGCATTCCGAATTCCGAATTAATTCTGCATTCTTAATTTTTATTCTTGTTCTTCGCTTTGCGTTTGGCGCGGTAGACTATAATCGTAATCTCGATAAGTATAGCCGTGCTAAGCACTACTATAAGCGTTATCCAAAGTATATCCGTGCCGCTTATGCCGCCGCCCGTGATCGGGTCGACAAGCTTGGGAATAATAACGCTCATTCTGTCCGTTATCTCCTCTTTGCCGTCCTCGTCCGCAAAAAACTTGTTGCAGTCCTCGCAATCCCAAAACTCGATATTGCCGTTTTGGTCGTTGGTGGCGGGCGCCGCGGGATTGTGGTTGAGCGTGTGCGGAATAGTCGGTATAGCCGTGACCTCGGACTTTTCGTCGCAGTTAGCGCAATGCTTGGACTTACTGCCTTCCTTAGTGCAGGTGGGCTGCTTGTCTACAACAAACTCGCCAAAGCTGTGGGCGAGCATGTCTATGTCCTGCACGTCGGTTTTTGCGTTGTCGCAAAGCGTGCAATGCTTGGACTTGCTTCCCTTCTCCGTGCAGGTGGGCTCTTTATCAACAGTATAATCGGTTGCAAAAACGTGATTGGCGGGGTCTATCTCGCCGTAAAGCAAGTTGCAGACCGTGCAGATCGCCTTGGCGGTGCAGGTAGCCGTGCCGCCAGTATGCTCGCCGCCGATAGTAACCGTGCCCGTCTCGGCGTCACTTACGCCGATGCACGCAGCGGGGCTGTCGGGAATGAAATATGCGGAAGGCTTCTTTCCTGCGGGATTATTTTCACTCGTAAAGCCCCTGATAAGCTCACCCGTGCCGTAAACGCCGATTATCGCGCCATCTTTGAGCTCGCCCGTAACTGTGATTGTATAATGAGACATTTCGCCATTACCAAACTCGCCCGTAACTGTGATTGTATAATGAGACATTTCGCCATTACCAAACTCGCCTACAAACAATTCGATGTTGTTGTCGCTGTCGTTTACTTTGTTGCCCGTTATAATCGGCGTGCCCGAAATATTGAAAGATTCGTAACCGTACACACCGCCGCCTCTATATGCCGCAGTGTTGTTGCTTATCCTGCCGCCCGTCAGTGTAAACATGCCGTTTTGGTATACACCGCCGCCGTAGCCGCCGTCAGATCTATTCAATTCTTCGTCGTAAACAGCCGTTGCAGTGTTTTCGCTTATCGTGCCGCCGGTCATCGTGAACTCGGCGTCATCGTTAACATACACGCCGCCGCCACGAATAGCTGTATTTTTACATATCGTGCCGCCGTTCATTGTGAACGCGCCATCTTCGTCAATGTAAACGCCGCCGCCTGAAAATCTAATAGCTTTATTATTGATTATTGTGCCGCCGTTCATTGTAAACGCGCCATCTTCATCAACGTAAACGCCACCGCGTGCAACTGCAATGTTGCCGCATATGGTACCGTCTTCCATTATGAATGTTCCGTCAACTTGAATACCTCCGCCAACGCCACCGTAATCATAATTAATTGCCCCCTCTTCGTCATAGGTAGCCGCCGTGTTTTCACTAATAGTGCCGCCCGTCATTTTGAAAGTGCCTTTATGTCCAACAGCCACACCTCCACCCAATATTCCCGTAGTATTTTTGTTTATCTCACCGTTTTCCATTGTGAACGTGCCTGATGAAATCAATACTCCGCCACCTTGATTGTCTGCATGATTGTTGATTATATTGCCGCCCGTCATTGTGAACGTGCCACCTTCAAAGCTTACTCCGCCGCCAAAACGCGTATTGTTTCCGCTTATTTCGCCGCCTTTCACCGTCAGTGTGCCGCCGTTTATGACGTAAACACCGCCGCCGTCTCCGCTCTCGTAAATTTCAGCGTCAAACGTTGCAGTGTTTTTGCTTATTAAAGCGCCGTCAGACATAATAAGCTCACCGTAGTACGTACCGTCATTTTCAACGCCTTCGACGTAAACACCGCCGCCGCAATACGTTTCGTTTTCACTTATCGCGCCGCCGAGCATATTGACAGTAGCGCCTTTGCTATATACACCGCCGCCGTTGGCTGCGGTGTTGTTTTTGATTTCGCCGCCGAGTACGGTAAACGTGCCTGTGTAATCAGGCTCCTCGTCATCTGCGGACAACACCGCAATATCGGCATTCAAAGGTAAAGGAGTAGGCACCACAATAATGGAACTTGATCCAATGATAAGCTCGGCATATACACCGCCACCGTTCTCGCTTGCGGAGTTGCCGCTTATCACGGCTGTGCCCGACGTTGTAAACTTGCCTTCATACTTGCCGTATTGGTTGCGGTTGATTTCAAAATACACGCCGCCACCATTTTTAGCATTGTTGTTTCCGGTTATCTCGCCGCCTGACATTTTGAACGTAGACCTGCAATCACACACGCCGCTGCCGTTATTGCTCGCCGTATTTGCGCTTATCTCACCGCCCGTCATTTCAAACGTGTAGCTGCTGATATACACGCCGCCGCCGTTTGTCGCTTGATTGCCCGCTATTTTGCCGCCCGACATTTTAGAAGTCGTTTGAGTCCACACGCCGCCGCCATCATTGTTCGCAGTATTGCCGCTTATCTCGCCTCCCTTCATCTCAAACATGTTGCTCATAACGCAAACGCCGCCGCCAAAATTTGCATTGTTGTCGGTTATTTTGCCGCCGTTCATTATGAAAGTGCCGCTGCCGGTATTGTAACCTACGCACACACCGCCGCCGCGAATCGCTGTATTATCTGTTATCAATCCGCCGTTCATTATAAACTGTGAACCGTCATTAATGACCACACCGCCGCCAAAACCCGCGTCACCGCCTGTAATAACGCCCTCGCTCGTGCAGTCGCAAAGGGTGAAATTTGCATTATTGCTTACAGTTATTACCGAGCCGTTTCCGTCGCCCGTGATAGTATGACCGTTAAGGCAAAGCGTTACTTCACCCTTGACGGTTATATTGCCGCTGATATCGTCAGTAAGGTAATACGAAACTGCACTCGCTTCGCCGTTCAGCTCGCCGCCCGTCGGATAAGCCGACAAAGCCGTCATTGCCCCGTGGTTGTGAGCTTCTTCCTCGTCAGCCTGCGCCGTTGTTTTGGGCGTGAGTATAAACGCGCCGACTAAGCACAGCAGCGCCGCGATAATAACGGACAACAAAATCAAACCGCGTTTTTTGTATGTAGTAAACATCATTCGTCCTCTTAGGTGTTTTGGTGTTTTTTATTGTGGGGAAAAGCATTTCCGTATCGGACACTATCCCTTGTAACGACATTATAACATAAAAGTTGTAGCTTACGCTACTCGCGGCTGTCGCCGCTGTTTTACTCCGTAAAACAACTTTTTGTTGAAATACGGCGTGGATTTGCCATTGCAAGCAAGCAAATCCACTTGTATTATAACATATACATGTATGTACAAGTCAATAGGTATAAAGAAAATAATTAAAAAATTATGCAAAAAAATACCGCTATGCGGCGGGTAAATAAAATAAAAAGGTTGAGACTCTTCGCCGACGGCTCAGAGTGACAAAAGTAATTATAACATGCAATCCAATTTCTTTTGTCCTACGAAGCACCGAAGGTATTCCGAGCAACGCGAGGAATCTCATCCTTAATGCGGCTTCGCCTAGATTTCTCCGCTTCGTTCGCTACGCTCACTTCGGTCGAAATGATGGGTATTAGTAATTGCCTTTTCCAAACAGCGTTGTCGTACTCCCATCACCCCGAGCGCAGTCGAGGGGTCTAGGCGACCCGCCGCCAATTCTTAATTCTCATCCTTATTTTTATGCGGCTTCGCCTAGATTTCTCCGCTTCGCGCTTACGCGCTTCGGTCGAAATGATGGGATTATGGAATTGCCCGTTCCGAATAGCCATGCTGTTCCCCCATCACCCCGAGCAACGCCGAGGGGTCTAGGCGACCCGCCGCATACATGTTCCGCAATTACCACCCATAATTCCGAATTCCTAATTCCGAATTCCGAATTCATCTCACCTATACTGATACTCTTCCAAGTCCACCCTGCCGTCAACTACAACCACGCCCTCGTCCTGTAACAACCGCTTTTGCGCGTCCACGCCGCCAAAGGCGAAGTCTGGTGCTAAGGCTCCGCTCGCATTTACCACTCTATGGCAAGGCACGCTGCCGAAAAACGGATTTACGTGCAAGGCGTTACCAACAGCGCGCGCCGCGCCTCGGTGTCCGCTCATAAGCGCGATTTGCGCGTACGTAGCAACCTTGCCCTTGGGTATTTCGGTCACCGCTTTATACACGTCGGCGGCGAACGGCGTTACTGTTCTATCAGTCATTGCGATACCCGCGCATAAGATTGGGGTCTATAAATATCTTGCCCTTGGCGCAAGGGTCGTCGCGGATTATCTGCCCCACCTCGGGCGCTTTGATAACGCCCTTTGTCGGGTTCTTTATGCTGTCTATCTTGCCGCGCAGTACGGCGTACACCTCCGACCGCTCAAACGACAAGTCGGTGTCTTGCATTACGCAGTCTATCAGCTTTAAGTTTTTGCAATAGCACAGCGGTTGAGTGCCGATAATCGTGCAGTTTTTAAAGGTCAGGTTTTTGCTGTACCAACCGAGGTACTCGCCTATAACCACGCAGTTTTCCACCGTAACGTTTTTGCTGTGCCAAAACGCGTCCTTGGTGTGAAGCGTGCTGTCCATTATTATGGCGTCGTCCACGTACTGAAAGGAATACTTGCCCTTAAAGTCCAGTCGACGGATTGCAAGGTTTTTGGCGCGCATCATAAAGTATTCGCCCACCGCCTTGCTGTCGGTCAGTCTTATGCCGCTCGTCGACCAGCCGAACTCCGGCGATATTATATCGCAGTCGCGCATTACGGCGTTTTTACACTCCCTAAGCGCCTTTATGCCATGCAGCTTGGAGTTGACTATATTTATATTTTGGCTGTACCACAGCGCGGCACGGCAGTTTTCGGTAAGCTCGCAGTTTTCCAGCGTAACCACTCGGTCGTGCCAAAGCGGATAACGCAAATCGAAGTAGCTGTCCTTGGCTTCCACCACGCCGCATTCTTTCAGTGCGCTTTCGCCGTCGGCGGGGCCTTGAAACTTGCAGTTTTCCACCTGAACGTACTCTAAGCCGTACAGTGCGCGTTCCTCGTCCAACGTTTTATTTTCAATCTTGACCGCCATCTGTTTTTCTCCCGCGTATGCTTTCGTTAACGTATTCCACAATGGGCTTATAGTCCAGTATATGCTTCATCTTGTACTTTTTTATCTTGCCCTTGTCGTCCTTGGCTTTTATGGTTACCGTCGCCGTGCAACCGCGCTTTTCGTAAAACGCGCTTTTATAGCTTACCGACTCGATTTTGTCGAGCGGCACCGACTTTCTGCCGTAGTCGCCGCGGCGTTTAAGCACCACGCGCTCGGTGTATACGTTGTACGATTGCTCGTTGTTTACCGAAAACAAAATGGAAATCGTGGCAAAAATAAACACGACCACAGGCAGCACTATGGCGAAGAATATGGAAATAAAGCCGGTAAACGCAAGCGCGACGGCAAGCGCAAAGGCAATAGACAGCCTTGTCATAATCATACCGCGGCGGTACGCCTTGTACTGCATTATGCGCTGAAACTTAATTTCCTCTTTTTCGGCCTTGGGTTCGACGTCCGTCACGCCGAGCTCGGCAAGAATTTGTTTTTCGTCATTGGTGATTTCGCTCATTGTTCCCTACCCTATAATTATTCCCGTGGTGATCAGCAAGTATATAACGTACAGTATTGGCGGCACGGCGTTGATTGCCTGCACGCCGTACAGCGCGTATTTTTTGTTGCACTTGTTCTTTATAAGCATCATGCAAAGCGTGGTAGCCGTGGCGATTGCGCCGAATATAAGCAGCCACTTGGAATCGGTGTTCAAAATGTATATGCCCGAGCTGTTGGGAATAAACGAGAACACGTCCGCCACGAACAGTATTGCAAAGTTGAACACGTTGGAGCCTATAATGTTGCCCGCGGCGGCGTTGAAGTTGCCGCGGTGGCAAAGCGTTACCGACGATATAAGCTCGGGCAAGCTTGTGGCAACGCCGAGAAACAGCGCGCCCGCAAAGGTCTTGCCGAGGTGCAGCCTGTCCGCCACCATGTCGGTAAGGTAAGTCATTGCAATCGACGCACCTATAAGCACCACCGCGCAAAGCACAAACCGTATAACCGCTTGTTTCAGCGTAATGCCCTCGTCGGGCTTTTCGTCGTCGCTCTCCGACGTTTTTGGCATACGGCTGACAAACAGCACGTACAGCAAAAGTATGGCGGGTGAAATTACCGAGAACCACGTAAACTGCATATACTCGGCAAGGTACAGCCCTATCGCCGTCAGCGCGTACATGCCGCACGCCACACCGAGCGCCGTGTAGTAGAACGGACTGAACTTGGCTTTTTTCATGCCCCGCCAATATATGAGCAGTATCACGCCGAAAAACGCGAGGTTAATAAGATCGGAGCCTAATATGTTGCCGATTATCATGGAGTTTTCCTTGACTATCCACACCGCGGAAAGCGACGTGAACAGCTCGGGCAAGCTCGTGACGGCGGCAAGCATGACGCCGCCTATAAACGCTCCCGAAATATTGCTTTTGGCGTCCATGATATCGACGTACTTGCCCAGCTTGATAGACAGCGTAACGATAACCGCGACCATCGCTATATATCCGATATAAACCAACCAGTCCACTATTGACTCCTCTATTCGTCTCCGTTATAGTTGTCCGCAACGTACTCCCGCACGCGCAACTGTATTTCCATATTATCGCACAGTTTTTTGCAATTTGCAATATCTTTTTCGCCTATTACGTCAACTACCGTAAAAACGACGTCAAGACCTATATCCTTACAGCTACGCGCAAAGTCCAGCACTCCGTCGAACGCCTTAATGCCGTACGCCGAACGCGTAACCGCCAAGTACTTGTCCGCGGTGCAGTTGTTAAGCGAAACAGAAACGACGTCCATACAATCAAGCTCGGGCGCGATGTTCCTGCCGTTTACAAGATTGCCCAATCCGTTGGTGTTAAGTCTTGTCTTGTACCCGCGCCGTTTTAATTCCCGCGCCGTAGCGGTAAGCACGTTAAGGTTTTCGGTAGGCTCGCCGTACCCGCAAAACACCACCTCGCCGCTTTCGTAACCTAGCTTGTCGAACGAAGCAAGCACCGCTTTTTCGTCCGTCGGTTCGTCGTCCAACCACAGCGGCGTATCCTTAACGCCGTCGCCCGTATTGCGTATACAAAAGGTGCAGGCGTTGCCGCACTTGTTTGTCAAGTTTATATATGCCTTTCCGTCAAGCATATATGCGTAGTTGTTCATTATTTCATCCTAAAAGCTTTCTTGGCATTTTCATTAGTGATTTGTACCATCCGCTCGTACGGCACGCCCTTGATTTCCGCAAGCCGTTTGGCGACGAGCGCGACGTTTTTCGGGTAGTTGAGTCCGTAGCGCTTGGGCATTGGCGTAAGGTACGGACTGTCCGTTTCCACAAGCAAGCGGTCGAGCGGTACAGCCTCCGCCGCGCGCACGAGGTTGACGGCGTTGTTGTACGTTACCGTGCCCGAAAAGGAAATGTAAAAATTCTTTTTTACAAAGTATTCGGCAATCTCCTTGGAGCTCGAAAAGCAGTGCATAATCGCGCCGTCGGGATAGTCGCGAGTTTTACTAAACTCCACAAACTCCCCGTACGAATCGCGTTGGTGGAACACTATGGGCAGATGCAGCTCCCGCGCCAAATCGTACTGCTTTTGCATTGCGAGTAGCTGCAACTGTCTATCCGAATCAGGACGGTGAAAGTCCATGCCGATTTCGCCTATGGCAAGCACCTTGTCGCAGCTCTTTGCCATATCGCACAGCTTTTGTATATTGTCGTCGGTAACGGTGTCGGCGTCGTAAGGGTGAACGCCCACCGTCGCGTATATGCGCGGGTTGGCTTTTGCCAAATCCACACAGACTTCCGAGGAAGGCAAATCACAGCCCACGCAGACTATATATTCCAGTCCGTCCTCGTCCATTGCGGAGATTATCTTGTCCGCGCCGCCCTCGCCGTACTGCTCGTCGTATATGTGCGCGTGCGAGTCGATTAGCATATTTTGTCACCCGCTTCGCCGTCGGGATGAACGAGCCGCGGCAAGCCGTCCTCGCCTACCGAGCACAACAGCATGCCCTCGGAGGTAACGCCGCACAGCTTGGCGGGTTTGAGGTTGGCAACGAGCGCAACCTTTTTGCCCACAAGGCTTTCGGGCGTGTACACCATTGCTATGCCGGACACTATCGTGCGGCGGCGTGTGCCGTCAAACACCGTCAGCTTCAACAGCTTTTTGGCTTTTTCTATCTTTTCGCACTCCTCGATTTTGCCGACCAACAACTGCGTTTTAAAAAAATCGTCAATGGCTATCTGTTCGGGCGCGGCGGTTTCCGCTTTTTCGGATTTGGCAGCCGCGGGCTTTTGCTCTGTCGGCTTGTCCGTCTTATTCATTTTTTCGGCTAATTCTTCCAATTCTTTAAGCTCCTTTTTAATATCCAGTCTGTTCAATATGGGCTCGATTTCGGTGGTGGCGTACTGTGCTTGAACGCCGAACTTCATACCGTCGAAGCCCGTCGGCACGGGCAAGCCCAATCCGTCGAATATGCGTTTGGGGTACTTGGTAAGGAAAGGCAACAGCAGTCCTGCGACAACGCGTATGGCTTCCGTCAGGTTGTACATAACGGCGTTGAGTCTGTCCTTTTCGCCGAGCTTGTTAAGCTCCCACGGCTTGTTGGCGTCGATATACTTGTTGGACATATCTATCACGCCGAATATCTTGCTAAGCGCCAAGTGAAGCTCGGGCTTGTCCATAAGCGGGCGCACCTCGCCGAGCAGTCCGTTTATCGCGTTCACGTACTCCTCGTCGCGCTTGTCCACGGTTGCGGGGCGGGTCAGCTTGCCCTCGAAGTATTGACGGTTCATGGCGAACGTGCGGCGCACAAGGTTGCCGAGGTCGTTTACGAGGTTGTTGTTTATGCTCGTTACAAGCAGTTCGTTGGTGTAGTTGCTGTCGTCGCCAAACGGCATTGAGGACAGCAAGTAGTAGCGGAGCGCGTCCACGCCGTAACGCTCGGACAAAATAAACGGGTCTACGACGTTGCCCTTGCTCTTGCTCATCTTGTCGCCGTCGAACATTATCCAACCGTGACCGTACACGCGTTTGGGCAGCGGCACGTCAAGCGCCATAAGGATTGCCGGCCACACTATCGAGTGGAAGCGCACGATTTCCTTTGCCATCATGTGCAGGTCGCACGGCCAGTATTTTTTGTAAAGGCTGTCGTCCTTTTGCAAATAGCCGAGCGCGGTTAGGTAGTTGGGCAGCGCGTCAATCCACACGTAAATAACGTGCTTGGGATCGAAGGGCACTTTTACGCCCCAGTCGAACGACGTACGCGTTACGGCAAAGTCGGTAAGCCCCTTGTCGATAAAGTTGTTTACCATTTCCTTTACGCGCGAATCGGGCTGTAAAAAGTCCGTTTCGGTGAGCAGCTTGCGCACGCGGTCGGCGTACTTACTTAATCTAAAAAAGTAGCACTCTTGCTTTTCGTCGCGCACGGGGCGCCCGCAGTCGGGGCACTTGCCGTCGACAAGCTGCGACGCCGTCCAAAACGATTCGCACGGCTCGCAGTACTTGCCCGTGTACTCGGACTTGTATATATCGCCCTTTTCGTACAGGCGGGTAAACATATCGGCAACAGCCTTTTCGTGATCCTTGTCGGTGGTGCGGATAAAGCCGTCGTTGCTTATATCCATAAGCGCCCACAGCTTTTGTATCTTGTCTGCAAGCCCGTCCACAAACGCCTGCGGGGAAAGCCCGCGCTCCTCCGCCGCCTTTTGCACCTTTTGACCATGCTCGTCCGTGCCGGTAAGGTAATAAACGTCGTAGCCGTCCATGCGCTTAAACCGCGCTATGGCGTCGCTTGCGACCGTCGTATAGCAATGCCCTATGTGCAAGCTTCCGCTCGCGTAATATATGGGTGTTGTAATGTAAAACGTTTTCTTTGTCTTTGCCATAATTATATCCTTGTCCACCAATTCGGAATTCGACCGGAATTCGGAATTATGGAAAAAATTTATTTAATTTAATTAAATAAGGGGCGAGCGTAGCGAGTAATCCGACACTATTCACTATTCACTATTCACTCTTATCTATTCACTATTCGGTGCGTAGCGCCACAACGGGGTCTTTCTTAGCCGCTAACCGAGCGGGAATAAGTCCCGAAATGAGCGTTAAAACGATTGACAGCGCGATCATAATGAGCGCGGTCGGAATAGGCAATGCGGCAATGCCGTATATGCCGACTGCATTACCCACGATAAGGTTGAGTATGCCCTGAATGATGTAGGTAACGGCAATACCGATTATACCCGATACGGCGCCTATAATAAACGTTTCGGCATTGAACAGCGCAGACACGTCGCGCTTTCTTCCGCCCAGCGAGCGAATGACGCCGATTTCCTTTATGCGCTCTATTACCGACACGTAAGTGATTATAGCTATCATAACCGTGGAAACGACAAGCGACAGCGACGTGAACGCGACAAGCGCTACGGTAATTATATCTATAAAGCTGCTTATCATTTCGATAACGATAGCGAGGTTGTCGGTATAGGTTATGTCCTCTCTGTCTTCCGCCGAAATTACATTGCCGTCAACCGTTATATCGCCGTTGCCGTTCCATTTGTCGAGGTACGCGCAAACGCTGTCCTTAATCTCGAAGTTGGTGGGATATATCGATATCTTTTGCGGCGTATCCACCCCGCCCACCGCGCGCTTGCTCAGCGTGTACACCGTCGGCATAGTGGGCATTCCGGGGAACAGTGCGGACAACGCACCAAGCGACGACGAGCTGCCCAATATGGCGTGGCGGTCGTACTTTACGTCGTTAAGCTGATATTCGTAGTCGTATGTAACACCGGGCGACATGGTGTTGCCCGGCATACCGACAATATCCGCATTGTTATGCTCGGTAAAGTACTGCACTATCTGCGAGGACGCACTGTCCGCCAAAATCTCCGCGGTAAGCGCGCTTGTGTAAAAGAAGCCGCGGCTGAGACTGCCGTACGACACGGTATCTTTGGGCTTGAGTATAGCCGTAATTTTCAGCTTTTTGCCCGTCGTCCAATCGCTGTTTGCGACGGCGTTGTACGTAAACGGGCTTTGCCCCGCCGCCGCATTTTCCACGGGAGTGAACACGGTATTGTTGGGATACCATACAAACTCTTTGCCTATAAGCTCGTCGTAAGAGAACTTATCCTTCCACAGCGCCTCGTCGTAATCCTCGTCGTCGACGGCTTTGTACGCAAGGTTCAAAAACTCATCTTGCGAAAAATATCCGAACTGCGCAAGCAGTAGGTCGGTAAGCGACACGTCGTCGTCCACCACTATCATAATTTCGTCCGCCGCCGTAGCAACCTTGCTCGTCTTGGGGTCGGACACGTACTCGTACTGCGACAAAATAAAGTCGACGTTGCTCGGCGCTTGCTTAAAGCTTTCCGTAACCATAGCTATGTATGACGAGTATTGCGCAAACTTGGTTTTGCCGAGCAGCTCGGTGTACATATCGAGCGCCGCAGTCAGCGACATTCTTTTTGTACCCAAGCCCTCCAACTTGAAATCGGTATACAGGTTGTTGGAAAGATTTATGCCGAAATCGGTGGTGATGTCCGCATAATAATTTTTGGGCATTGCCTTGACGTAAGCAACGTATTCCTTGGTTATGTTGTTGCTTATCATGGCGCTTTCCATGTCCTTGCCGCGGTCCGCCAAGAACTCAATCATTTGTTCGACGTTGACGTATCCGTTTGTCGCGGACTGGTGCAACGCGCTCGCCGCGTCCACACCGCTCATGCTCTTCATAATCGAACCGAAATCGAACGACGACGTACTGACGGTTACGGGATTGCCGGACAGCATATCGTCCTGCATATTCTCTATGTAGTCCTGTACGCCGCTCGATACGGCAAGCACCGTCGCCACGCCGATTATGCCTATCGAACCGGCAAAGCAAACAAGCAAGGTGCGTTTCAGCTTGGACAGCAAATTTTTTGCCGAAAGCATAAAGGCGCTCCATATGGACAACCGCGATTTTTTGGCGCGCGACTTTTTCGCTTTTTTATTGTCGTCCGTCGCATTTTCCTGCTCGTCGTCCTCTGCGGCTTTGACTGTGTCTACCGTATCCTCCGAAACGTTTTGTTCACCTTCTTCCGACAGCGTAAACGGATTGCTGTCCGACAACACCTCGCCATCGAGCAAGCGGATAATACGCGTAGAATACTTTTCGGCAAGCTCGGGATTGTGCGTGACCATTATTACCAAGCAGTGCGTCGCAATCTCTTGGATAAGGTCCATAATCTGTACAGACGTTTCGCTGTCCAGTGCGCCCGTCGGTTCGTCGGCAAGCAAAATTTCGGGGTCGTTTACAAGCGCGCGCGCTATTGCCACGCGTTGCATTTGCCCGCCCGAAAGCTGATTGGGCTTTTTGTTATATAAACCCGCAAGTCCCACCTTGTCGAGCGCCTCGCGCGCACGGCGTATGCGTTCGGACTTTTCCACGCCCGAAATATTGAGCGCCAGTTCAACGTTGGCCTGAATGGTCTGGTGCGGTATAAGGTTGTACGATTGGAATACAAAGCCTATGCGGTGATTGCGGTATGTGTCCCAATCCCTGTCGTTATAGTTTTCGGTACTGACGCCGTCGATTTGCAAATCGCCAGTCGTGTAGTGGTCGAGCCCGCCTATAATATTGAGCAGCGTGGTTTTGCCGCAGCCCGACGGACCGAGTATGGACACAAACTCGCTTTCGCGAAATGTCAACGACACGCCTTTAAGCGCATGCACCTTGTCGTCGGCTACCTTATAGTCTTTTGTAATATTTCTAAGCTCTAACATACAAAACCTCTTAACGGTATATTCGGTAATGTGGTATAATTATACACTTTTAATATGCATTTGTAAAGGAAACAAGCTATGCTAAAAACAAAATAAAAAGGCTGGGATTCCTCGCGTTGCTCGGAATGACAAAAAGAGTACTTGCACAAATTTACTTTTGTCATTCTGAGCGCAGCGAAGAATCTCAACCTTAATGCGGCTCGCCGCCACAATTCCGAATTCAGCATTCCGAATTCCGAATTAATTATTATACGTACAACAGCAAATCGGAATACGACGGGAACGGCCAAAGATCTTTGGGAGTAATCGTTTCCAGTTTGTCGCAATATCCCCTAAGCTCCTGCATTACGGCCACTACTTGATTGTAGCTTGCATCCGCTTCCGCTTGCAGCCCAACCGCGGCCTTGACAGCAGCCTGCGCGTCGTTAAGCTTTTGGACGGCGGAGTATGCGTTTTGTATAAGCTCGGACACGGCAGTAAGCATTTTTGTTTGCATAGCCGCATTCGCTTTGAGCGCGGTAAGCTTAGCTACGTTGTCGGCAAGCATTGTGGAAAACTGAATGGCTGCGGGCAGTATTTGTTTAAGCACCAACTCGGACATTGTGCCCGCCTCGATGTTTATCACCTTGCAGTAGTTTTCCAGCAAAATATCCTTGCGCGCATGCACTTCCTTGTCGGTGTAAATTTTGAGCCTGTCAAACAGCTCGACGTTTTTGGGAAGGTCGTAGTACGACAGCGCTTCGGGCGTGCTTTTCAGGTTGAGCAGTCCGCGGCGGCTCGCCTCCTCCACCCACGCGTCGGAGTAGTTGTCGCCGTTGAATACAATCCTTTTGTGCGCAATATATTCGCGCTTGATAATAGCGAGCGCCGCCGCCTTGAATTCGGCGGGTTTAACTCTTTCAAGCTCGTCGGAAAATTGATTAAGCACGTCGGCAACAGCGGCGTTTATCATTATGTTGGGACAAGCGATGTTTAGCGCACTGCCCAGCGAGCGGAACTCGAACTTGTTGCCGGTAAACGCAAACGGCGAAGTACGGTTGCGGTCGGTCGTGTCCTCGTAAATTTCGGGTACCGATTGTACGCCCGTGCTCAGCTTGTTGCCTACGCGGTTGCTGTATTCCTTGCCCGACGCGAGCGTTTCGAGTAAGTCGGTAATCTCGTCGCCCAAGAACATGGAAATAATGGCGGGCGGCGCCTCGTTGGCACCCAAACGGTGATCGTTGCCCGCCGACGCGACGGACAGGCGCAAAAGGTCTTGATGATCGTCCACCGCCTTGATTACGGCGGTTAAAAACACCATAAACTGTAAATTGTTTTTTAAATCCTTGCCGGGCTCCAAAAGGTTTTCGCCGTCGCTTGTGGATATGGACCAGTTGTTGTGCTTGCCCGAACCGTTTACGCCCGCAAACGGCTTTTCGTGCAGTAAGCATACAAGGTCGTGACGTTCCGCGACCTGCTTCATTATAGCCATGGTCAGCTGGTTGTGGTCGGTCGCGATATTGACAGTGGAATATACCGGTGCAAGCTCGTGCTGCGCGGGCGCAACCTCGTTGTGGCGGGTCTTGGCGTTTACGCCCAGCTTCCACAGCTCGTTGTCCAAATCCTCCATGTACCTGAGTACGCGCGTCTTAATGCTACCGAAGTAATGGTCGTCCAATTCCTGACCCTTGGGCGGCTTTGCGCCGAACAGCGTTCTGCCCGTAATAATGAGATCGGGGCGTTTTTTGTACAGCTCGCGCGGAATCAAAAAGTATTCCTGTTCGGGACCGACGGACGCGGTTACGCGGTCGGGCGTTTTGCCGAACAGTTTAAGCATGCGCTTTGCCGCTTTGCTCAGCGCGTCCATAGACCGCAACAGCGGCGTCTTTTTGTCAAGCACCTGCCCCGAATAGCTTATGAACGCGGTGGGAATGTACAGCACGCTGTCCTTGACGAACGCGTAGCTTGTGGGATCCCACGCCGTGTACCCGCGCGCCTCGAAGGTGGAACGCAGACCGCCCGACGGAAAGCTTGACGCGTCGGGCTCGCCCTTAATAAGCTGCTTACCCGAAAACTTCATTATTACCGCGCACCCGTCCGCGGGGCTGATAAAGCTGTCGTGCTTTTCCGCAGTAACGCCCGTCATAGGCTGGAACCAGTGCGTGTAGTGCGTCGCACCCTTTTCGATAGCCCAATCCTTCATGGCACTTGCCACTCCGTCGGCCACCTCGGAAGAAATCGGTTCACCCGTATTAATGGTGTTTTGCAATGCCTTAAAAATTTCCTTAGGCAACCGCTCGCGCATAACCTGCTCGTTAAACACCATAGAACCGAATAATTCGGGTACGTTCGTCATAAAAACCTCCGCAAATAGGATGTTCATAAACATAAGGACGCCATACGCTTATGACGTCCTTGTGCTAAAAATATTATATTCCAATGCCGCAAAAATTGTCAAGTAAAATGATATACCAAGCAATAAAGCACGGTAAATTTTCCGACAATGCTCTTGATTTTCACACAAAACTATGCTATTATGACAATGTTACATTTTTGCGTAGAGGGCTTGATGAAAAACAATTGCGTGTTCAAAAGGTACGAATACAAGTACTTGCTCACCGCAGAGCAGTATTTTGCCGTGCTTAGCGAAATAGAAAAACGCATGGCGGCGGACAGATACGGCAAGTCCACCATTCAAAGCCTTTACTACGACACCGACGATTACCTGCTTGCCAGGCGGTCGCTGGATAAGCCCGAGTACAAGGAAAAGCTGCGTATGCGCAGCTACCGTCAAGCCAAGGGCGACGACGAAGTGTTTTTGGAGCTGAAAAAGAAGTACGACGGCGTGGTGTTCAAACGGCGGATAGCGCTCACCGCTGCCGACGCAGAACGCGGACTGTTCGACTACGTGCGCGAGCAAACCGACCAGATAGCCAAGGAAATTACATACGCAATAGATTTGTACAAAACGCTGGCGCCGCGCATATTGCTGCTTTACGACCGCACGGCATACTTCGACAAGGACGACAGCAGTCTGCGCGTAACCTTTGACACGAATATACGGTACAGGACGGACAGGCTGACTTTGTGCGGCGGCACCGACGGCAAACCCGTACGCTCGGACGGAAAAATCCTTATGGAAATAAAGGCGGGCGCGTCCATTCCGCTGTGGCTGTGTAGGCTTGTCAGCTCGCTCGGCATACGCAAAACGTCCTTTTCCAAGTACGGCACGGCGTACACAATAGAACACGACAATTTAATGACGGAGGTAAAACAAGTTGGATAAAATTTTCAGTACGGTACTTACGGGTAAGCTGGACGCAGGCACGTTCTTTTTGTGCTTGGGCGTGGCGATAGCTACGGGCATTATGCTCGCGTTTATGACCTACTACGGTTCGCGCTCGTCCAAAAGCTTTTTTGTTACCACCGCCCTACTCCCCGCCGCGGTAGCTACAATAATCATACTTATCAACGGCAATATCGGCGCGGGCATAACGGTAGCGGGCGCGTTCACCTTAGTACGCTTCCGCTCGGCGCAAGGCACGGCTAAGGAAATTTGCATAATATTCATATCGATGGTAGCAGGGCTTGCGTACGGTATGGGTTACCTCGCCTACGGCGCGATATTCGCCGTAGTGGCAGGCGGGTGCCTTATGCTTTGCACAAGGTTCAGGCTGTGGGAGCGGAAGCCGAACACCAAGGAAAAGACGTTGCGCATCACAATCCCCGAGGACCTCGACTATACGACGGTATTCGACGATTTGTTTAGTAAGTACACGATAAGCCACGAGCTTATACAGACAAAGAGCGCCGACCTCGGCAGCGTGTTCCGCCTTACCTACAACCTGACGCTCAAAGACCCCACGCAGGAAAAAGCGTTTATCGACGAGCTGCGCGTGCGCAACGGCAATCTGGAAATATCGCTCGGCAGAACGGAATACCACGCCTTAGCGGACTTGTAATCAATTCGGAATTCGGAATTAGGAATTCGGAATTAATGAAAAGATTTTATTAAAATTATGCGGCTTCGCCTAGATCCCTCGACTACGCTCGGGATGATGGTGGTATGGACAATTCCCACATAAAAATGGCAATATCAACCCCACATCATTTCGACCGGAGCGCAATAGCGCGGAGCGGAGAAATCTAGGCGTTAGCCGCACAATTATTCAGATCAAAAAGGTTGAGGTTACAACTACTGTAATCTCAACCTTATTTTTAATTCTGCATTCTTAATTCTTAATTTAATTATTCGGTTTCACCGTTACCTTTAGCTTCGTCTATCTGCGCTTGCGAAGGGATATCGCTGGCGGCGCGCTGACCGACAAAGATAGGTTCGGCGCCCTCGTGGGTCATGTCGACAAAATACGCATAGCCGCTCGCCCACTGATCGACCTCGGCGTAGTACGTAAAGTACCCTGCCGCGTAGTCGCAACCGAAGGTAGCCGAGGAAGTGTTTTCGGCAAGCAGCTGTGCCTCGCCGAAGTTGTCGCCGTCTACACTCTCGAACAGCGGTGTGCGGTAGTAGTCGGAGCTGCTGCCTGCAAAGTAGAGATAGCCGTCCTTAATGAACTGCGGCGTACCCGAAGTAGTGCAAAGAGTTTGCGTTTTTACGGGATTGCTGTCGTCGTTTTGGTATAAGGTCATGCCGCTGCTTGTTACGCCTACAAAATAAACGTCGTTGCTGTTTTTGTCGGCACGGAAAGCGTAGGTGGACGTTATCGAGCTGCTGACGGAAATAGGGAATGTTCCGGTTATGTCGGTAGTCTTTTTATCCTCGTCTGTTATGGCGTTCTGAGCGTTTTTATAGCTCGCGGAATACTCCATAAGCATATTGTGAAGATTTGTATATTTGAGCTTGGTCTCGTTTACCTCGGTAGTGCGGTAGAATAAAAGTCCGTCGCGCACAGCCTCAATCGTTTCGGTAGCGTTGGTCATGGATACGACAAAGTTTTCACTGCCGTCGGGGCGCATAGCCTCGATAACGGTGCCCGCCTTTTGCGTATCGCTGTCCTTGACCTCGCGTACAAAGTAGATAAAGTCTTCGACATCGTTGGTGCTTATACCGTTGTAGTAAGTGTCCTTTACCGGTAAGTACACGCTGGTCGCGCCCACCTTAAATATTACGGGGTCGTCGGCCTTTGCTTTGCTTGTGTTTACCTTTACCGACACGATATTGGTGTCTTCCTTAACAACCAAGTACACGCTGCCGCCGTACTTATAGAACGCATACGGCGATGACGAAGTGTCCACCTTTTCGGTAGTGGTGTAAAGCTTGGTGGGCTTGCCGCCCGAAAGAGGCATCATAAAGAAGTCGGTGCGCGTTGTTTGGACGGTACCACCCTTATTCTTTTCGTTATTGGGCGAAGCAAAGTATGCGTAATTGTCGTAAATGAACAAGCCGCCGCTGCTATATCCCGACGTACCTATCGTTTTGGGCGCTATCTTGGTAGTGCCGACAACGTTAATCTCGTTGTCGAAGTAGTCCTTGCCCTTTTCGTACTTGAACGCAATGCCCTCGCCGTCGGCTTGCGCAACAAATTCAAGACTGTTATTTGCGTCGCGTTCGCCGTTGAGCTGGGCGCGGTACAGCGCGCCTTTCACAACGTCATTCCAAACGTTGGCCGTGCCGTCCGAATCGGAATAGCCGCGATAGCCGTTGACAAAGTAGATGTTATTGCCGTACGCTACTGCCGAGCCGCCCTGACTGGTTACGGCATAAGCGGTGTCCTGCGCCGAAAAATTAACTTCCGAGTAATGGTCGCCACTGCAACCGAGCATAGCTGCGGGCGTTATTGCAAGCGCCGCGGCAAGTGCTATCGAAGTGACAAGTTGAGTTTTTTTCATATTTACTCCCAATAAAGGTGATGACCGATTTAAATTATTACCGATTTATTAAACATTAATTCGCAAAGCGAGTTTGCTTAGTTTTTGATTTTGAACGAAACTCTTGCTGCAAGCAGTCCGTCGCCGGTGACCTTGACCACCGCTTTATTCTCGGCGGGGTCGGGCTTGATTACCGCAAGCGCCCTACCGCCGTACGCGGGGCAGCTGTCAAACGAATTTTTCCTGAGCATGGGGTCGGCGTTGACAAAGGCTATAAGCTCGCCGCCCGTCACGCTTACGTTAAGCTCGCGCATTGCGTAAGGAACAAGCTCGCCGTCGCGGTCGCAAACGTCTACGTACACAAAGCCGACGTCCTTGCGCCCTACCGACAAGTTTTTGGCATATGCCGTAAGCTTAATCGTTTTGGGCGAAGCCGCCGATTTCAACCGCGACCGAGCGCACTCCGTGCCCTTAAAGTAGGCAACGGCTTCCAGCGTTCCGGGATAGTAATCGACGCTGAACGAAGCTATGTGCTTGTTTACCTTGCCCGCCAGCTTGCGCCCTACTATCCGTCCGTCAAGGTACAGCGCAACTACGTCGCCCGACGTGTAAACGTCCACGTCCACCTTTTGACCGAGATAGCGCGGCCAGTTCCACATATGCACAGGCTCGCCGCCGTCGGGGTCGCGCACTACGATGTACGCAATTCCGCGTTCGCCAAGCAGTACCCGCTTGTATATGCTTTGCGGCTTGTCGCAGCCTATGGCGTCGAGGTCGCCGAACGTCGTAATATTTTCGTTAAGCTTGCCGCCGCCCGGATAATCCATACCGCAGTCGTTAAAGTCGCCTATTACGCGGTCGTTCTTTTCGGTGGCGTCAAGGCTGTCAAACGCATGCGCGCTATCCGTGCGCGCGCCGAGTACCAGTCTGTCGCGCTTAGCACGTTCCGTTTCGTACAACGGATACAAATAGTTGAACCCGCAAACGTCAACCGCGTCGAACGCGCCTGCCGTAAGCTCGTCAAACACGCCTTTTTCCCTGCCCGCATTTATAGCTGCGGCGTCGTTGTCGAACACCGTTTTGCGGCAGCCGGCCTGTTCCAGCTCGCCGCGCGTGGGCACTTGCTCGCGCGTGGAAACGGTTATGGGCCTTGTGGAGTCTATTTCCCTGATCCGCGCCGCAATCGCCTTTATAAGCTCGTGACCGTCGTAGCGGTTGTAGCATTCCGCAACGTCGTCCGCCACGCCGTAAACAGTTACCGACGGATGGTTGCGAAGCTCGGCGATTTTGGGAAATACCGAGTAATACCTGCGGTCGCCCAACACTCCGCCAAGCGGCGATTTAGGCTCGTTAAGGCAAGGGAAAAGATCGACAAAAACGTACATGCCCACGTCGTCGCACGCGTCAAGCGTGGCGGCGGTGGGACAGCCTACGTAATGCACGGCATTGTAGCCGATAGCTTTTAGCGCTTCCAGCTTGCGCTTTTCGTTGCAGTACAGCGAAACGGCGCCGAGCGCAATATCGGCGTGCGATAAGTATGCGCCCATAAGCAAAGTCTTGCGATTGTTGATATACAGTCCACGCGTCTGCGACAGCGTGCGCGACACTACGCCGAACCGCGTAACGGCTGTGCACGGCTCACCCTCGCCTTCGGCGGAGATAAGCTTGGCCGTCATCGTATACATATACGGGTCGGACGGAGACCATTCGTACGCATTGTTTATGCGCACGCGCACGTCCAATGTTTTGTGCTGTCCGGCACGTATAAAAATTTTGCGCTGCTTTTTGCCCGCGCGCTTGCCGCGTGCGTTGAGCACAGTGCAGTCGAGAACAAACTTTTGCGGCTTGTCCGAATCGTTAAATACCGTAACTTCGGTATCGGCATACACCCTGTCGCCTACGACAGCCGTCTTGACAAAAGGATAATCGATGCCGTACGGCGCTGCGTTTTCGGCATAAACAAGCTCCACGCCGCCCGCAATACCTAAGCCCAAATACTTGTCCGACATTTCGGGCGAGGTCATAAGCACGATTTTTATAGTGTTGTGCGCGCCCGCAAGGTTTACCGTAAACACGTGCGGCGCGTAACCGTTGTTAAGCCGTCCGACGCTTTTGTCGTTTACGAACACCTCGCCGTAACCGCATACGCCGGTAATTTTGACGTCGACCAAACCGTTACCGTTTTTGATTTGCGGTAAAGCGCGGGTAAACGTCGCCCTTTCGGTGGGGATATACCCGTTAAGCGCTCCGAAAGCGCACGTGTAATCGCGCACGGCGTGTGCGGTCACGTCGTACGGAAGATCGCAAACGGCGGTTTCCTCCCCGACGGTCACACTCCAATTCGTGTTTAAATCGACACTTTTCATACTCTCATTATAACAACATGCAAAACAAAATGCAAGTGAATTAAAGCGTTTTTTGTATTTATCAAATTAAAATATCGAAAAAACGCCTATTTTTGAGAATTTTTTGATTGAAGAATTTTTCAGTCTAAAAACCGCATAAATCGAGCGCGAACGACCGCTATACCCGCTCGTGCAGAACGCCCGTAGGCGCGGGCGCAAAAACACGCGCGCCCTTGCCCTTTAACGCCGTGTAGCACTCGTAAAAGCTTTGGATATCGGTAAAATAGCCGAGCGTCATGCCGCCCGAACCGGTAAGGTTGACCGCCGCCCCGTACGAACGCAAAAGCTCGGCGTTTTTCGCTATTTCGGGCGAAAAGCATACGGCGGGCTCATAAAGTGCGTTACCCAAATGCTGAATCGCCTTGTTATCGCCGTCCAACAAAAGATTGCACAATTTGTCCGTGTCCGTCGGACAAAACTTGAAATCTGCGTGAAGCTCGTCGAATTTTTTGTATGCGGCGGGTGTGGAAACCCCGTTTGCCATTAGCCCGACCATAAACAGTTTAAGCTTATTTTCTATAAAGAAAAGCTGTTCGCCCAAGCCTTGAACGCGCGCCAGTCCGCCCGTCAGCATAAAAGGCACGTCCGACCCTACGGAAAGCGCGACCGAGCGCATATCCACGCCGAGCGACGGAAGCTTATACAACACGTCCAGCGCGCGCAATACCGCCGCGCCGTCGGCCGACGACCCGCCCAAGCCCGCGCCTATGGGTATGCGTTTTTCGACGGTTATATCGAAGCCGTTGCAATTTATTATATCCTGCACGGCTTTTGCCGCCTTGTACGCAGTGTTATTTTCACCGATGTCGGCGCCGATAAACTTAACGTTTATTTGCTTGTCGTCGCGCTCGGTCACGGTAACGGTATCGAACAAATCAACGGACATCATAACGCTGTCCAGCAAATGCATGGAGCGCGCCTCGTCCCGACCTGTAATATTGAGCGAAAGATTGACCTTTGCGAAAGCTTTTAATTTAATCGTATTACTCATATTACGATTATACACCGCGCAAAAAATATTTGTCAATCAAAATGAAAAAAGGTTGAGATTCTTCACTGCGTTCAGAATGACAAAATTTTTCTTGTCATTCCGAGCAACACGAGGAATCTCAACCTTATTTTAATTCCGAATTCATAATTCCGAATTCCGAATTGATTTGTTACTTGTTACAAAAATTAATCAGCTTCTCCCCGCCCGAATACGGTGCGGTTGCCGAATTTTGCTGCTGTACGCGTTCGGGCGAGCAGCACAGAGCTTTTGCCGCCTGCCACAGCGTTTCGCCCGCTTTGGCTATGTGAATGATCACCGACGCGTCGGGACGTGTAAGCTCCTCGCCCTTTTCGACGGAAGCTATGCACTCGCACTCGGACGACGAGGACAGCATAAGCGTAAACGCAACCTCGGCTTTTATATCGAACACCGATTCGCGCCGCACCTTTACGTTTACGTCGGTTACTGTGGCGATTGCGGTTACCTGCGTGGCGTCGGTATGGTTGGTGAGCGGCATGGCAAAGGGCAAGCGGAAGGCAAGCGCGTCCACGGCGTTCTTTTCCGCATTGTAGTAAATTATATCCCCGCCTACCAAGCCTTCCACGTTGACCCGCTCGTTTTCTATCTTGGCGGAAGTGAGCGTGCAGAACGTGCCGGTAACACACAAAACGTTGTCGGCGGCAAGTCTATCGGCTTCGATGGGCACTTGACCGTCCACCGTATCGATAATAGTCGTAAGCGGCTCGACGGTGATACAGCGCAGCGTTTGCTCGGTAGAAAGTATCTCGTTGTCGGCGCAGAATACGTCGGTAACCACTTCGGCGGCCGCCGAGGTAAGCGCGGTGGCGTTGAGCCTAACGGTGGCGGCAACCTCTATGCGCCCATCGGTCGTAAGGCTTGCCGAGCTATCGGTGATGTGCGCATACGCAAAAGCCGTATCCCCGTCATGCACTGGCGCCGCTATGCTCTTGACAAAGGGCGTAACTATGCGGGTGGACGATATCGTGCCGTCGTCCGCCTTGACCGCGGCAAAGGTGTAAACCGCACCCGAAACCTTGATTTCGCCGTCGGTAGCTTCCGCGCCCGTCACGATTGCGCGACTTGCGGAAAACAGCACGTCGGTTATTTTGGGCGCGCCCACGCTGTCGGTTACGTAAACGATTTCGCTAACGTCGGCGCAAGCGGTGCTGTACGATACCGTGCGCTTTTCGGCGTAAATTCCGTCGTCGGGCTGAGCTATGCACGCATACTCGTTATCCACAACGGCTACCGCAGCGGTGTCCACTACGGCAACCGCTTTTAGCGTGCCGTTTTCAATCGTCGCTTCCACGTTGATAACTTCGGGTATGAGCGTGACCGCCGTCCCCGCCGTGATCTGCGGCGAAGTGATTTTATCGGAAAATTCGGCAACTGCGGTAACGCACTGCACCGCGCCGTCCACCAGCACCATGCAATCAAAGGTGGTTTTACCAACGTACCGCGCCTCGCCCGCAAATACTTCGCTGGGCGTCGTAACCGCCGTTGCGGACGCGGACAGCACCTTGCAATCGTTGTTTATGGGCTGACGGGCCTCGACCACCGCTTGACCGCGCGCGATCCATACAATTTCGTCGCTCTTAATATTGATGTTTTCGGGCATAATGCACTCCTTGAAAAAGATATCGCTATATGATATTCGCCGAGTTAATCAATTATGCCGAGTATAATTCGGAATTCGGAATTATGAATTCGGAATTATTGTCGAATTTAATTAGGTTAAAATAAATTTGTGCGGCTTCGCCTAGATTTCTCCGCTACGCGCTAACGCGCTTCGGTCGAAATGATGGGAATATAAACCAAACATTTCTTAAAAAAGCAAAGCAACAATTCCCATCATCCCGAGCGCAGTCGAGGGATCTAGGCGACCCGCCGCATAGTTGTGTTGCTGTCTATACTTTTATTCTTAATTCTGCATTCTTAATTCTTAATTAAAAAACCGCCCTCGGGCGGTTTTTTGTATTATTTTCTGTTGAACATTTTAGCGAGCGCCGCAAGCTTTTCTTCCATTGTCATGTTTTCGGTGGAAGGCTTGCGCTCCTCGCGGTCGCGATCGCGGTAGCCGCTTTGGCGTTCGCGGTCGAATTTACGCTCCCCACGCTCGCCGTTGCGTTCGAACTTGCGTTCGCCGTTTCTATTTTCAAACCGCTCTTTGCGGTCGGGTCTTGCTTCGCCGCCCTCGCCGTTTGCGCGCGCTTCGCGGCGGGCTTGGCGTTCCAAGTATTCTTGGTGCTTCTTTTCGCGCTCGGCTTTGCGCTCCAAATATTCGGCGTGCTTCTTTTGGCGTTCGGCCTTTTGCTCGGCACGCTCTTGCTTTTGCTTGTCGTAATCGGCTTTGCGTTGGTCGCGGGTGGCGGGGTCGAGCATAGTAAGCGCTATGCGGTGCTTTTCGCGGTCTACGCTAAGCACCCAAACGTTTATCTTGTCGCCCACTTTAAGCACGTCCGACGGGTGGCGGACAAAGCCGTCCGAAATTTCCGATATATGAAGCAAGCCGTCTTGGTGTACCGAAATATCCACAAACGCGCCGAAGTCGGTAACGTTGCGTACAACACCCATAATTTGCATACCCTCTTTAAGGTCGTTCATATCCATAAGGTCGGAACGCAGTATGGGCGGAGGCAGTTCGTCGCGAACGTCGCGACCGGGCTTGATAAGCTCGGTAACGATATCGTTAAGGGTAGGCACGCCAACGCCTATTTCGGCGGCAACAGCTTCCTCGCCCGCGTCCTTCACCTTTTGCGGCAGGTCGGAAAGCTTGCACGCTATTACGTCCTCGTTGGTGTAGCCGAATTTTTGTATAAGCTTTTGCGCCGCGTCGTAAGATTCGGGGTGAACGGCGGTGTTATCCAAAACGTTTTCGCCGCCGACAATGCGCAGGAAGCCGGCGCACTGCTCAAACGCCTTTGTACCAAGCTTGGGTACTTCGAGCAGCTGCTTGCGCGAACCGAACGGCTTGTTGGAACGGTATTCGACAATATTCTTTGCGGTGGCGGCGTTAAGGCCGGACACGTACGAAAGCAATGTGTGCGACGCGGTATTCAGGTCTACGCCTACGCTGTTTACGCAATCCTCGACAGCCGCTTCCAGCGACGAAGTCAAACGCTTTTGCGGCATGTCGTGCTGGTACTGACCTACGCCCAGCGAGCGCACGTCAACCTTGATAAGCTCGGCAAGCGGGTCGAGAAGCCTGCGCGCAATGGATATAGCGCTGCGGATAGTAAGGTCGAGCTCGGGGAATTCCTCGGCGCCCAGCTTGCTGCCGCTGTACACCGACGCGCCCGATTCGGACACCACGGCGTACTGCACGGGGCGATCGAGCTCTTTTATAAGCTCGGCGACGAATATTTCCGATTCCTTGGACGCCGTGCCGTTGCCTATGGAAATGCAGTCGACGTTGTATTTGTAAATTAAGTCTTTTAAAATTTCTTTTGCCTGCTCGATTTTCTTTTGCGGCGGTGTGGGATAAACGACCGAGCTCGCCAAAAATTTGCCCGACGCGTCGATAACAGCAATCTTGCAGCCCGTTCTGTACGCGGGGTCGAGTCCGAGTATAACCTTGCCTTTGAGCGGCGGCTGCAACAGGAGCGGTTTAAGGTTGCGCTCGAAGGTCTTAATCGCCTGCTCGGACGCACGGTCGAATAACTCGTTGCGCACCTCGCGTTCAATGCTGGGCGCAATAAGGCGCTTGTAGCTGTCCTCTATCGTTCTGTCCATAAGCGCGTCGAATGCGGATACCTTCTTTTTGGCTGCGGCTATCGCGTTTAATGCTACGGCTTCGTCAACAACCACCGAAACTTTAAGGCAGCCTTCCTTTTCGCCGCGTGTTACGGCAAGAACGCGGTGGCTGGGTACGGTGGCAACGGCCTCGTCAAACTTGAAGTAAGTTTCGTAAATCTTTTTCTTTTCGTCGTCGGTGCAGCTTTCGTCAAGCGCGGCGGTAAGCCTGCCATGGTCGAGCGCATTTTCGCGCAAGGTCTTGCGGATAGCCGCGTCGTCCGATATGCGCTCGGCAATAATGTCGCACGCGCCGTCAATGGCGGCCTTGCTGTCCGGCACTTCCTTTTCGGCGTCTATGTACGGCGCGGTAAGCTCGGCTTCGTCGTAGCTTTGCAGCTCCTGCGCCTCTATAATATCGGCAAGCGGTTCGAGCCCGCGCGCAATAGCGACGGACGCGCGAGTCTTTTTCTTTTGCTTGTACGGGCGGTAAATGTCCTCCGCCTCGGTAAGCGTTTTTGCGGCGGACAATGCGGACGCCAATTCGTCCGTCCACTTGCCCTGCGACTCTATGGACGTTTGAATCTCCTCCTTGCGCTTTTCAAGACCTTTAAGGTACTCGTAGCGTTCGGACAGCTCGCGTATAACCTGGTCGTCCGTCGCGCCGTGCATTTCCTTACGGTAGCGCGCGATAAACGGAACGGTATCGCCCTGATCCAAAAGATCGACAATGTTTGAGCAGTGTTCTTGTTTGAGACCGAATTCCTCGGCAAGTTGTTTCTTTACGTCCATAAACTCCTCGTAAAAAGGTCGGCATGTTTCACCGATTTCTTAACACTATATTACACCTTTTTAACAATAAAATCAAATATTTTTACACACAAAAAAAAGGATGAGATTCTTCACTGCGTTTAGAATGACAAAAGTTAATTATTACTTTCTCGTCATTCCGAGCAACGCGAGGAATCTCAACCTTAATGCGGCAACGCCGCCACAATTCTTAATTCTGCATTCTTAATTCTTAATTCTGCCTTTGCTCGTCAGCTTGTACGTTATAAAGTATCCGCCGAGCAAAGCGGCAAACATATACGGCGCAAGCACGCTGCCCGTAAGTATAACGTACAGCGTAAACGCCCCGCCCACTATTATTACGGTGAGCATGTCCAGTATTACGGTGACCGGCAAAATGTCGGTGCGCTTTGCAAGCAGAGTTTCTGCCATATACAAAAACCGCGCGGCAATGCCCAGCCCCAAGCAAAACAAAAATGCGTACGTTTCGCTCATTTGAAAATCCGTTTAAGTAGCGGCACGCGCGCGGCGGCGTACTTAATGCCGTCGATATTGCCTTGCAGAGTAAGGTTGCCGTCGGCGTCGTCGAACTTGGCGATTTTGAGCGCCGTCCCTGTGACGATAAGCCTACCCAGCGCGGTAGTCAAATCTATCTGCGTTTCGGTCGCGCCGTCCACCTTGCTTACACCCGTCATGACCGCTTTTTTCCTGTCGGTCATATTTACGGAATGGGAAGTAAATTTGGTATTGTTCATTGTTTTTTCGTCTTTCATGCTAACATACTATGCGGCGCTTCGCGCGAGTATTAGCAAATCGTTAAAATTGCCGATAAATAAATATATTTATGTTCCGATTATTGTTGCGAAAAATCGAATTTTATTATATAATACAAGTAGTAAACAACGGAGGTGAAATATGGACGGCGAATTATCCGAAGTCCTTAAAGGACTGTTAGCGCTGTGCGAAAGCGATATATCGGACGACGGTCTTGCGGAAGCGCTAAGCGACTACCACGAAGCCGATATAGCCGACGTATACCCGTTGCTCAGCGAAAACGCGCACAAACGCTTGGCGCACGTTTTACCGCCCAGCGTCATTTCCGATATATTCAGTTACCTCGACAATGCCGAGGAATACATTGAAAAGATGGACGCCGAGCGCGCCGCGGACATTATTGAATCGATGGACGCGGACGACGCCGTCGACCTACTGGACGAGCTTAACGAGGACACTCGTAGCGAGATTATAGAGTTGATGGACGACGAGGCCGTCGAGGACATCAACCTTATTAACTCGTACGACGAGGACCAAGTCGGTTCGCGAATGACGACCAACTTCATCATTGTCAAAGTCGATATGACGATTAAGCAAGCGATGAAGACGATGGTGGAACAGGCCGCCGAAAACGACAACGTTTCCACCATTTACGTGGAAAATGAAAACGGCGAATACTGCGGCGCTATCGTGTTGCGCGACCTTATCGTGGCGCGCAAGGACGCCGCGCTGTCCGACATTATAATGACTTCCTACCCGTCGGTAGCCGCGACGGAAAGCATAGAAGAATGTATCGAACGCCTAAAAGACTACGGCGAGGATTCCATTCCCGTACTCGGCGCCAAAAAGGAAGTGCTGGGCGTAATTACGTCCACCGACCTTGTGGAAGAGGTTGACGACCAGTTCGGCGACGACTACGCAAAGCTCGCGGGCTTGACCTCGGCGGAGGACATGGAGGAATCGCTCCCCCGCTCGATTAAAAAGCGCATACCGTGGCTTATGATACTGTTTTTTTTGGGGCTGGGCGTTTCCACCGTCGTCGGCTCGTTCGAGCACGTAATAAGCTGCCTGCCTATAATAGTCAGCTTCCAGTCGCTCGTGCTGGATATGGCAGGTAACGGCGGCACGCAAAGCCTTGCCGTAACGATACGCGTACTGAGCGACGAACAGCTAAAAGGCAGGCGTGTGCTAAAACTGATATTCAAGGAACTACGCGTCGGCGTAGTAAACGGAATTATTTTGGGCTCGCTGTCATGCCTAGTCGCGGGACTGTTCGTACTAATCACCACCGGCTGCACCGCAGGCTACGCCTTTACAATGTCGGGTTGCATCGGGCTCGCGCTGTTCTTGGCAATGACGTTGTCCAGCTTGTTCGGCACCACAATCCCCCTGCTGTTCAAAAAAATGAAAATCGACCCCGCCGTCGCTTCCGGTCCGTTCATTACAACTATCAACGACCTTGTGGCGGTAGTCACCTACTACGGACTTGCGTGGTTGTTGTTAATCCAGTTGGCACTGTAAAATAATTAATCGGCACTCATAAGTGCCGATTTTTTATGCCCGATTATTGCGGTCTATGCCGTCGCTCCCATTCCCGCATTTTCAGTTCTAACAGCTTACCGTTTTCGTCGTTTTTAAAAATCATCAAAGAAAACAAAGCAAAAATATACACGTAGCTGTTAATATCTATATTATTGAGATAGAAATTGTCACCCTTTTTGTCTATTAGCCTGCTGATATAATGCGGCGCGTTTTTCATATCTTTGACGTACTTATTTATTAAACAGCCCGAGCTTAACCGTTCTAACAATATTGAAGTGACAAACTTTAACCATACATTGTATTCGTTTGCGTGCGCTTGTTTATCCGTCGTTATAAGGTCAAAGGCGTTACACTCTGCTTCTACGTTCAACACCTCGGTAAACAACGGTAAAATGCCGAACAGATAATTCCGCAACGACGGCAGTAACGGTATTTCCTCGCCGTCACGCTCTAACCCTATATCCTTAGACGCGTCAAAAAATATCCTTTCCATTTGCATCACAAACAAGTCATGCACGTATTCGGCATAGTCATACTCTGCGCTTATGCGTTCTTGCTCATCTATATATAGTCCGCAAATATCCTTGCGCATTTGCGGCTCGTAATCGAAGCCTAAAAATATTTGTTTAAGATACAAATCGATCGGCGCTTTATCACTCGGCTTTTCGTACCCGAACGCCACACGCTCTACGGCATAATTATTGATAACGTTGTTAAGAACAAGCGCCTTAAACGCCTGGATCGCCTTTTCGTCATCTAATGTCTTTTCCATAAAAAATGCCGCTCCTTACGGAACGGCATATAGTACACCGTTCCATGACTGCAACATCACTCGAGCTTTCCTTGCGTCTGGCCCGATACGGAACGGTGTAACTACCGTTAGTATTGAGCCAGATGAACACAAAAATATTATATGTCCATGACATATTTTTGGAAAGCATTATTACGAGTGATGTTGCATTGCTATTGTACCACAGTTATCGTACAAAATCAAGTCCTGCATAATAAAAGTTGTACGTATATTATATCTATTTTTATGTCGGAATATTTCCGCGCCGCGATACAAATACTATATCCGCAGGAGAATAGTATATGGATATCAAAAGCAAAATAAAATCGGCGTGGAAGCGTTTGACGGGCAAAAGCAACGACAGCGAGCTCGGCGCCGACGAAGTGGTAAAAAAGGAAGTATTTCCCAAGTCGGCAAAAGCGAAAGCAAAAACTACCGTCAAAAAGTCTACGACAGACAAAAAGGGCTGCACGCGCAAGCCGCCCAGCAAACGCACCCGCCCCACCAACAACGACTATCAAATGATAGATCCCGATAACGACACCGCCGACGCGGGAAAAAGCTAAATTGAATTCGGAATGCGGAATGCGGAATTAAGTGTAAACAGCTACGCAACTATGCGGCGGTTCGCCTAGATTTCTCCGCTTCGTTCGCTACGCTCACTTCGGTCGAAATGATGGGTACACACCACCCATCACCCCGAGCGTTTTTTGCCCTCCCGAGGGGTCTAGGCGTAGCCGCACAATTCTTTTTTTGTCACTCTGAGCGAAGCGAAGAGTCTCATCCTTATCTTTAATTCCGAATTCCGAATTAAAAAAATCGGTGACTACTTGTCACCGATTTTTTTACTGTATAGTTCGCACACCTCGTCGAACTCGGGTATGCTTTCCGCACCGCCGTGCCGTGACACAGTGAGCGACGCCGCGCGCGTTGCAAACAAGCATGCTTCCTTAAATGAGTACATACCTACATGCGGGTACGTAAGCGCCATTGCGCCGACAAAGGTGTCGCCCGCGCCCGTCGTGTCCACGGCGGTCACCTTGCGCGCGGGGACTTGTGTAACAAGCTTGCCGTTGTCCGATATGGCGCAGCCGTTTTCGCCCAGCGTAAGCACCACGTACCGCACGCCGCGGCGGTGAAATTCCTTCATAGCGGCGAGCTGCGAATCCCAGTCCTTGGGGTTTATTCCCGTCAATATTTGCGTTTCCGCCTTGTTGGGCGTAATAATATCGGTATTGCAATAAAAGTCGTCGGGCAGCTCTTTTGCGGGCGCGGGGTTTAGTATGGTGGTCATGCCGTACGACCGCGCTTGCCGCAGCGCGTACCCTACTATATACGTAGGTACTTCCAGCTGGCAAAGCAAGGTGTCCGCGCTTGTCGCGTTTTGCAGCGCTTCGTCCACGTCCGACTTGCTTATGCCGAGGTTGGCGCCACCGTATACTATCGTGCGGTTATCCTTGCCGTTTACCGCTGAAACGGACATGCCGGTAGGCCTGTTCACCTGCCTAACGTATTCGGTGCCCACGTTGTATTCGTCAAGCTTTTTAATAAGCTCGGCGCCGACGGCGTCGCTACCCACCTTGCCTATCATATGCACGGACTTGCGCCCGTCGTCGTATTTGCGCGCAAGCCGCGCGATAGCCACCGCTTGATTTGCGCCCTTGCCGCCCAAGCCCGTTTGGCATCCGTCCGCAACAATCGTTTCGCCCTTTTTGGGTATGCGCTCGACATCGAGCAATATGTCGTTGTTAATACTCCCCAGAACGTAAATCATCGGTATCTCCTTGTCCTTGTCCGTCCGCAGTGCCGCGGTCTTCAACCAGCGTTTTTCCGCTGTGCTTGCGCTCGTGAGTGCGGCGGCGTTGTTCGTACGCTATTTTTTCCATCGCCTCGCGCTGTGAGCCCGACGGCGATTTAATAGAAAATGCAATGTTGGTTAAGTGGTCGGCAATACGCTCGAGCGCGCTTATAATCGAATAGAAGTAAGTTCCGCTTTCCACCGAACACCCGCCGGCATTTAGCCGCGCTATATGGTTGTTGCCGAGCAGGCGCTTGGTAATATCCACTTCCTCCTCGCGCTCCGAAAAGCCTTTAAGCCTATCCACCGCATTGTTAGCAAAGATGTACATAGCCTCATCGAACATTGCCGTAACCTTGTCGTACATGTCTTCCAGCTCGTCCAGCGCGTCCTGCGTAAACACGCAATCGTTTTCGCGCATCGCCGTGGCTATTTCCATAAAGTTTTCGGCGTGGTCGGCAATACGCTCTATGTCGCTTACTACGTGGTGGAGCGAGCCGACAAACTTTTCGTCCGAACGCAGCAGCGCCAGCGAAGAAAGCTTGATAAGATACTTGCTAACGCCCTTGTTGACAAAGTTGATGCGCTGCTCGTCCTTTTCCACCTTTTCGCGATCGGACAAGTCTTGCGTAAACACCGCTATCATGGCGCGTTTAAGATTGGTCTTTGCCATAGTCGCCATGTTGTCGACCTCGCGCTTGACCTGCGCGACTGCTATGGGCGGAGTTTGCAAAAACCTGTCGTCTATATAGTACATATGCGGCGCTTCGTCGTCCCCGCCCCGACGCTCCTTGACGAACGCCGTTGCCAGCTTGGTCAGCGGCTTGATAAACGGCACGAGCATAAGCGTGGTTATAACGTTAAAGAACACGTGGAACAGAGCGACCTGCATTTGCGTGCTGCTCGTCATCTGCCCGAACAGCCACACCACGCCGTCGGTGAATATCCAAATAAACACTGTAAACACGATGGTGCCTATTGCGTTGAACAGCAAGTGGATGGTAGCCGTGCGCTTGGCGTTTGTGCTTGCGCCCACCGCCGCGATTATCGCCGTCACGCACGTGCCTATGTTGGTACCGAGTATAATAAACAGTGCGCTTTGCATCGGTATAATGGGCGCGCCACCCGCGACGGGTGCCGCCATTGTTACGACCAGCGCAGTCATTGCCGTAGACGACTGGAACAGCGCCGTGCAAACAAGTCCTATAAGTATAAGCAATAGCGGGAAGTCGACGGCGACAAACAAGTCTTGCAGTGCTTTCGACATGACCGCCGAGCTTTTGAGCGCGTCGCTCATAAACGACAAACCTACAAACATAAGACCCAAGCCGGCTATTGCCGAACCGATTTTCTTTGCGGTGTCGTGCTTGCCGAACATCATCATAGCTACGCCTATAAATGCGAGTATAGCCATGTACACGCCGATATCGAATCCCGAAAGCGCTATTATAACGCCCGTCAATGTTGTACCGATATTGGCGCCCATAATAATGGACGTGGCTTGGAATAGGGTCATAAGTCCGGCGTTGACGAAGCCGATTACCATAACGGTAGTTGCGGCGGACGAGTTTACCAGCACGGTAGCAACAGCGCCCACGCCGATGCCGGCAAAGCGATTGTTGCTTATTTTGCCGAACATCTTGCGCATGCCCTTGCCCGCGCTTCGTTCCAAGCCCTCGCTGAGCATTTTCATACCTATCATAAGTACGCCCAGTCCGGCTATTAACGTTAAAATACTAGTAAAGACTTCCAAACCGATATTACCCTATTATAGAATACTATTTAAGTATACGACAATATCCGCACATTGTCAAGAACTATTGATTATCCATAATTCCTAATTCCGAATTCCGCATTCCGAATTATCTTGACATTACATTTCATACTATATATAATAATACGGTATGTTCAAACTTTTGCGGTTTTTAAAAGGTCTTATACCCGCTACGATTGCCGCGCCGCTGTGCAAGCTGATAGAGGCTATCTTCGAGCTTGCCGTTCCGATGATAATCGCAAGCGTAATCGACGTCGGCATTGCTAACGGCGATAAGTCTTACGTTATTAAATACTGCTCGCTGATAGGCGTACTCGCCGTACTCGGCTTTTTGATTTCGGTTACGGGGCAAATCCTCGCCGCCAAGGTCGGCATGGGCTTCGGCACAAAATTACGGCAAGCGACCTTTAAACGCATAAACAAGCTTCCCATTTCCGCAACCGACAAGATAGGCGGCGCGTCGCTCGTCACCCGCGTTACAAGCGACACCACCGGTTGCCAAAACGCAGTCAATTTGTTTTTGCGGCTTGTGCTACGCATGCCGTTCGTAGTAATCGGCGCGTTTGTCATGAGCATGATTATCGACCCCATTTTGTCGCTCATGTTCCTTGCAATGACGATTGTGCTTTCTTGCACCATTTGGCTTGTACTGCGCTTAACAATGCCGCGCGTAAAGCGGGCGCAAAAAAACCTCGACGAAATTTCCCGCACCACCGCGCAAAGCATTACGGGATCGCGCGTGATTCGTGCGTTTTCCAAGCAAGCGGACACCAAAGCGGACTTTAACGACGTAGCCGATACAACCGCCAAAACCAATATCGGCGCGGCGCGTATTGCCGCACTGCTCACACCGCTCACATTTGCGGTGGTCAACCTTGCCATAATCGCCGTGCTGTGGTTCGGCGGTATAAAGGTAAATATCGGCACGCTTACGCAAGGCGAAACGTTTGCGCTAATCAACTACTTACAGCAAGCGTTTTTCGTAATAGTAAATATCGGCAACGTGTTTTCCACGTTTACCCGCTCGTCGGCTTGCGCCGCGCGCGTAAACGAAATACTGGACGCGCCCGAGCAACCCAACGGCACGCTCACCGACATAGAAGACTGCGACGAGGTACTGCGTTTTGACGGAGTGTCGTTTGCCTACGACGGCGACTACGACGTGCGCGATATATCGTTTACGCTTAGGCGCGGTCAAACGCTCGGCATAATCGGCGGCACAGGTAGCGGCAAGTCGACCATAATCAGCCTTGCCGAAAAGTTCTATATTCCCGCCAAAGGCGAAATATCGTTCTGCGGCAAACCGCTCTCCGAATACGATATATCCGCCGTGCGCCGCGTAATCGGTTACGTGCCGCAGCGCGCCGCTATCTTGCGCGGTTCGCTGTCGTCCAACCTGCGCATAGCGGACGAAACCGCAACCGACGAGCGACTGTTACAAGCACTTGACATTGCACAAGCAACCGAGCTCGTTCAGTCTATCGGGCTGGACGGCGTTATAGAAAACGACGGCAAAAACCTGTCGGGCGGACAAAAGCAACGCGTGTCAATCGCACGGTCGCTTTGCCGCGACAACGTTTTGTATTTGTTCGACGACGTTACTTCGGCGCTCGACTACCGCACAGAACGCGATTTTATCAACGCGGTCAAAAAGGTTGACGGCGCAAAGATATTCGTGTCGCAACGCATAAGCGCCGTATCGGGCTGCAACAGTATTATAGTCCTCGACGGCGGCAAAATAGTAGGCGTAGGCACGCACGAACAGCTAAAAGTCGGCTGCCCTCTTTACGCGGAATTCTGTTCCTCGCAATCATAAGCTATGAATAAAAAACCGACCAAAAAACAGTCGACGTTGCGCCGACTCATGAAGTACCTGAAACCGCACGGCGGACTGCTTGCGCTCGCATTTTTGTGCGCGGTAATCACGGCTGCGGCAATGCTGTTTACCCCCGTAATTATCGGCGAAGCGGTGGACTGCATTGTAAGCAAAGGCAACGTAAACTTCGAAAAGCTTGCTATTTATCTTTGCGTGCTTGCGGGCTTAATCGCCGCGGTACTGCTGTTTCAGTGGCTTATGAACTTATGTGCCAACCGCGCCGCACACCTTGCGGTAGCCGACGCGCGCAAAGCGGGATTTTCCGCAATCGTGGACGCGCCGCTGTCCTATGTCGATACTCAATCCCCCGGCGACGTAACTGCGCGAATATCGGTTGACGCAGACCAAATAGCGGACGGCATTGTCCAGGGCGCAACGCAAATATTTACAGGCGTTGTAACGATAATCGGCACACTCGTGTTTATGATACGCATTAGTCCGTGGATAGCGCTTGCGGTGGCGGCGCTCACCCCTCTTTCGTTATTGGTGTCATACTTTGTGGCACGCGGCTCACACAAATACTTTACGCAGCAAACCGCCGTACGCGGCGAGCTGTACGCACGCACCGAGGAGACGGTACGCAACCGCGCGCTCGTTGCCGCATACGGTTACGCCGACCGCTCCGAGCGCGACTTCGATAAAACCAATACCGAGCTGAAAAACTGCGGCTTCAAAGCGCTGTGCTTTTCGTCGCTCGTCAATCCGTCCACGCGGCTCATCAACTCGCTTGTGTACGCTGTGGCGGCCGTTATGGGCACGGTGTTCGCAATCAACGGGCAAGTAACCGTCGGCGGCATAACACAGCTGCTGCTGTACGCCAACCAGTTCGCCCGCCCGCTCAACGAAATTACGGGCGTAATAACCGAATTCCAAACCTCGCTCGCCGCGGCAAAACGCATACTCGATTTGACAGAGGTCAAGCCGCAGGACGACAGCGGCGCGGAGCTTAAATCTGACGGAAATATCGCAGTACAAAACCTCGACTTTTCGTACGTGCCCGACCGCCCGCTAATACAGGACATGAACATTGCAGTAGACAAGGGCACGCTGGTTGCGATAGTCGGGCGCACGGGCTGCGGCAAGACAACGCTCATAAATCTACTTATGCGCTTTTACGACCCCGTCGACGGGCATATACTTTTCGACGGCGTAAACGCCGAGGAGTTCAGCCGCAGCAGCATACGCAAAAACTTCGGCATGGTGCTGCAAGACAGCTGGATATTCAAAGGCACCGTGCGCGACAATATCGCTTACGGCAAACCCGACGCCACCGACGAGGAAGTACGCGCCGCAGCGCGAGCAGCCGATATAGACGGTTTTATCGAGCGCCTGCCCAACGGCTACGACACGGTTATAGACGACGGTGACGGAATTTCCCAAGGCCAAAAACAGCTGATAAATATTGCACGAATTATGCTTGTCGACCCGCCTATGCTCATACTGGACGAAGCGACGAGCAACATAGATACCCGCACCGAAAAGCGCGTGCAAGCGGCTTTCGATAGGCTCCTTCGCCCCGAAAACGGCAGCAAAAAAACAGGCTTTGTCGTTGCGCACAGGCTGTCCACAATAGTCCATGCAGATATAATCCTCGTAATGGACAAAGGTCAAATTATCGAGCGCGGCACGCACACCGAGCTGCTCAAAAAGAACGGCGCATACGCTTCGTTATATCAAGCGCAATTTGCACGCACGGAAAACGCATAACAAGCATAAACATATTATGCTATGACAATACACAAATCAATCAATACGTTAATAGGCAACACTCCCCTTTTGGAGGTCGTAAATTACAGTCGCGCAAACAACCTATGTGCGGCTGTTTTTGCTAAGCTCGAATACCTCAACCCATGCGGTTCGGTTAAGGACAGGATAGCCGCCGCGATGATAGACGAGGCGGTATCGAGCGGAAGGCTCAAAGCGGGCGGCACGATTATTGAGCCTACCTCGGGCAATACGGGCATTGCGCTTGCCGCAGTAGCCGCCGCAAGAGGGTTCAATATGATCGTGGTAATGCCAGAAACAATGAGCGTAGAACGCCGCAATATAATCAAGGCGTACGGCGCTCAAATCGTACTTACAGACGGCAGGGGCGGAATGAAAGGCGCGATTGCAAAAGCCGAGGAGCTTGTGCAAACAGTGCCCAACTCGATAATCGTCGGACAGTTTGTAAACCCGCAAAACCCGCTCGCGCACTACCGCACGACAGGCCCCGAAATTTGGCGTGATACCTACGGCAAGGTGGATATATTCGTCGCGGGCGTGGGCACCGGCGGAACGATTTCGGGCGTAGGCAAATACTTAAAAGAACAAAACCCGAATATACAAGTAGTAGCCGTCGAGCCGAGCGGCTCCCCCATGCTGTCGCAAGGCAAAAGCGGCGCGCACAAAATACAAGGCATTGGCGCCGGTTTTATTCCCAACACGCTCGATACTTCTGTTATAGATGAGGTCATAACCGTCACCGACGAGGACGCGTTTAATGCTGCAAAAAGCTTAGGCAAAACGGAAGGCGTGCTATGCGGCATATCGAGCGGCGCGGCATTGCATGCCGCAACGGTTATCGCAAAACGCGTCGAAAACGTCGACAAAAATATTGTGATAATCCTCCCCGACTCCGCCGATAGGTATTATTCCACCAAACTGTTTGATAATTAAGAATGCAACATAATGCGGCTTCGCCTAGATTTCTCCACTTCGCACTATCGTGCTTCGGTCGAAATGATGGGAGTAAGAGCTATACCTTTCAGTACAGTCTATACCACCCATCACCCCAACCGCAGCGGAGGGGTCTAGGCGAACCGCCGCATTGGAGAAAAGCAGTTATACTATATTGACAAAGCAAGTACGTTGTTATACAATAAGGCAATGCAAACGTTTTACGTATATATTTTAACAAATCACACCAACACCGTACTGTATACCGGTGTTACTAATAATATTTACCGCAGGACATTTGAGCATAAATCTAACATCAATATGGGTTTTGCAGAGCAATATAAAACATATAAGTTAGTATACGTTGAAACATGCAGTAAGCATACCGACGCGATTGCCCGCGAAAAACAAATCAAAAAATGGCGGAGAGAAAAGAAGGTCGCTTTAATCAATTCCATAAATCCCGAATGGAATGATTTACTGGTTGACGGTTAAAAGTATTAATTATGCGGCTTCGCCTAGATTTCTCCACTACGCGCTATCGCGCTTCGGTCGAAATGATGGGAGTAAGAGCTATACCTTTCAGTACAGTCTACACCACCCATCACCCCGACCGCAGCGGAGGGGTCTAGGCGACCCGCCGCATACATGTCCTGCCGTTACCGCCTTTCGTCATTATTACTAATTCCAACAAAAAACACCCGCACGGATACGTGCGAGTGTTTTTATTATAAACTCGATTATTTGAGTTCGACGGTAGCGCCGACGTCTGCGAACTTCTTTTTGATTTCTTCCGCTTCGGCTTTGCCAACGTTCTCTTTAACGGTGGAGGGAGCGTTGTCGACAAGCGCTTTTGCTTCGCCAAGGCCGAGCGAGGTAAGCTCACGAACAACCTTGATAACGGGGATCTTGTTGGGTCCGACTTCTTTAAGCACAACGGTGAACTCGGTCTGCTCTTCCGCTGCGGGAGCCGCGGCGCCTGCCGCAGGAGCTGCAACAGCCATAGCCGCTGCCGATACGCCAAACTTCTCCTCGATTTTCTTAACAAGGTCGTTAAGCTCGAGAACGGTCATTTTTTCGATCTCTTCGATCATCTTATCCAAATCTGCCATGATAGAATTTTTTCTCCTTAAAAATTTTTTTTGCGGGCTTCTATCGTTTTGCCCTATTGTTTCGGCGTTTACGACGCCACTCGTTGAATTCGGAATTATGAATTCGGAATTCGGAATTGGTTGATAATTGTTGTTTCCAAAGTGCGTAGGCGCGTATCAGACGACGCATATACGCGCTTAGGCTTTTTGCTTTGCAACTTCGCTGATAGCAATAGCCAACGAACGCATCGGGCTGGTAAGCAAGCCAAGCAACTGTGCCAAAAGCACGGGTTTTTCGGGTATGCTGGCGAGCGATTTTATGCCGTTCTCGTCGAACTTTTTGCCTTCCACAACGCCGCACTTGATTGTCATGGGCGTTTTGCCTGCGTAATCGGCAAGGATACGGCAAGGTGCTACGGGATCGTCCTTCGGACCGAACGCTGCGGCTGTGGGGCCGTTAAAGTATTCGTCGAAGCCGTTGTTGCCCGTCTGTTCAAACGCGCGGGAAAGCGCGCTGTTTTTGATTACGTGATACACGACGCCCGCCTCGCGCAATGCCTTACGCATAGCGGTGTCCTGAGCAACGTTAATACCACGGTAATCGACCAAAACCACGGACGAGGAATTGTTGATTTTTTCAACTACCTCTGCAACGTAAGCTTTGCGTTGATCGATATTGTGTGCCGACATTTTAAACCTCCTTGAAGATTTGAAGGGAATGGACAATAAGAATTGATTATAATATTTCGAGCGGATTTCGGCGATAAAAGTCGACGAAAATTCAAGTTCGTAGCAGCGCTACGGGCGCGAATTTTAGGCTTTATTGCCGTCGGCGGCTTTTTGCCCGAAAGACGCCGAAAGATTTTTCAATTCGTTTGGACATTCCCATTAACAAAAGCGACGCTTTAACATGTCAAAGCGTCGCAAAAAATCCAACGTAAAAAATCCGTCAAATCGTTTGAGTGCCTCGACAAGTCGGCTTTACAGCCGTTTAAGTTTCCGCTTGTGTCTTGGGCGCGAGTTTCATCTCGCTATTTTAAACTGTTTGAGTACTTTGTCGCAACAGCGACTTTATTGTTATGCCCTTACGTTTACGCGAACGCCCGGACCCATAGCGGGTGTGACGTATACGCTCTTAAGGTAAGTGCCTTTTGCAGCTGCGGGCTTAGCTTTGATGATAGCGTCCATAAGCGTATCGAAGTTCTCTTTAAGCTTGTCCGCGCCGAAGCTCTTTTTGCCGATAATGCAGTGTACGATAGCCGTCTTGTCCACGCGGTATTCAACCTTACCTGCTTTGGTTTCGGCAATCGCCTTGGCAATGTCCTGCGTGATTGTGCCTGCTTTGGGGCTGGGCATCAAGCCTTTGGGACCGAGGATACGGGCAACCCTACCGAGCTGACCCATCATGTCGGGCGAAGTGATGATTACATCAAAGTCAAGGTAGTTCTCGTTCTGGATTTTGGCGATGATTTCTTCCGCGCCGACGATATCCGCGCCCGCCTTTTCGGCGATGTCCGCTTTTTCGCCCTTGGCGATAACGAGTACGCGTACGCTTTTGCCCGTGCCGTTGGGAAGAACGACGGTGCCACGCACCTGTTGGTCGGCCTGACGGGGATCAACGCCGAGCTTGATATGCGCTTCAATCGTTTCGTCAAACTTGGCGGTGGCGATCTCTTGGATCTTGGCAAACGCCTCGGTGGTGTCGTAAATTTTGCTGCTGTCTACAAGTGCCGCGGCGGCAGTATATCTCTTTCCGTGTTTCATACTAGTCCTCCACCACAACTCCCATAGAACGCGCCGTGCCCGCAACCATGGACATAGCGGTTTCGAGCGATCCTGCGTTAAGGTCGGCCATCTTCATCTTGGCAATTTCCTCAATCTGCGCCTTGGTTATTTTGGCAACCTTGTCGCGGTTGGGCTTTGCCGAAGCGCTCTCAATGCCGCACGCCTTCTTGATAAGAACAGCGGCGGGCGGGCTTTTGAGCACGAACGTGAACGAACGGTCGGAATAGATGTTAAGCACCGCGGGGATGATAAGTCCCACTTGATCCTTCGTGCGCTCGTTGAACTCCTTAACGAAGCCTGCGATGTTGATGCCGTGCGGGCCTAAGCTGGAACCGACAGGCGGTCCCGGGGTGGCTTTGCCGGCGGGAAGCTGAAGTTTAACAACAGCATTCAGTTTCTTTGCCATAAAAGTTTCTCCTTGTAAAATTTATTTACAATCGCGGTTCTAACGAGGTTTTATATCCTCTCCCGGAATAGTAACAAGATTAAATAATAGATAATAGTGAAAAGTGAATAGTTTCGGACTGCGGCTTCGCCGCCCTCATCTTAATTCCGAATTCATAATTCCGAATTCCGAATTATTAAAGGTCTACCTTTTCAAGCTGGTAGGTATCCAACTCCGCAGGCGTAAGCCGTCCGAAGATGTTTATGTCTACCATGCACTTGCCGGTGGCGGTGTTGATGCTCTTTATCTCGCCCGTCATGTCGGTGAGCGGTCCGTTTACGACGCGAATGGAATCGCCTACCGCAAAGTCCGTCCGCACCGTCACCTTTTCAAGCTGCATACGGCGGATTTCGTCCTCCGTAAGCGGTGTGGGCTTGCCCTGCGGACCGACAAAGCCGGTAACGCCGCGCGTGCCCGTTATAAGGTGCCACATATCGCGGGTGTAAATCATTTTGACCAGTACGTACGAGGGGAACATTCTGCGGTGCACAACCTTGCGCTTGCCGTTCTTCTCCTCGACAATATCTTCCATCGGGATACGAATATCTATCAGCCTGTCCTCGATGTTGTTCTTTTGGAACGCCGTTTCAAGGTTGACCTTAACAAGATTTTCGTAGCCGGAATAAGTATGCAGAATAAACCACTGCGCTTCGGGGAGTTCTTGCTCTGTCATAGCAACCCTCCTCCGCCGCCCATAAGCGTGCTAAGCGACATTACGCCGTCCACACTAAGTCCGCCGAGCAGCAGGTTGTACAAATAACCCAAAAGCGAGTCGAACGCCAAAACTACAAGCAAAAAGCATACGGTAACCAAAAGCACGGTGCCTGTCTGTTTAAGCACTTTGCCGAACGTAGGCCACGTGACCTTTTTAAGCTCGGAAAAGAAATCCTTAAACCAACGGCGAACCTTGCCGGGCTCCTTTTTCTTTTTGGCTTTGTTTTTATCCTTCCCTTTTTGGGCGGATTTTTCCTTGATTTCGTCCGCCATTATTTGGTTTCCTTATGAACGGTGCGCTTTTTGCAAAAACGGCAATACTTTTTAAGCTCGATCCTGTCGGGATCGTTCTTTTTGTTTTTCGTGGTATCGTAGTTGCGCTGCTTGCATTCTGTGCATTCAAGCGTTATGCGTATGTTCCTGGGTTCCATACTTTCCTCCGAAAAGTCGCTAAATAAAACACCGCAAAACGGTGCTTTACTAAATTCTACCACAGCCCGTCCCCATTGTCAAGCGTTTTCCGTTACTTATTCAAAAAATAACACACCCTCCGTAACATACATACATTTACGATTTTAACGCATTGCAAAACCAAAACAAAAAAATTCCACAAAATTCTACAAAACGTCTTGACGGCAAAAACAACGTGCGGTAAAATAAAAATATGAAACATAAGATAACTACAAGCCGGATCCGACGCTTGTTCATCATTCTCGGCATGGTTTTTGCGTTGATTGCTTTTTGCGCTTGCTCCGATAACAAACCGTCCGAACAAACGATTAGCGGCGTCTACGCTTCCGACGTATCCGTCGTATACGACGGCAGACCGCACTCGATTACCGTAATGAATACGCTGGCTACCGATACGGTTTTGTACTCGATAGACGGCGTAAATTATTCCTCGGTTCGCCCGACATTCGTACTCCCCGACCTATACACCGTATATTTCAAAGTCAACCGCTCGGGCTATAAAGAGCTTGCATCTTCCACAATCGTAACCATTTCGCCGTGCATATTGTCGGATATCTCTGCCGAAGACGTTTCCGTCGGCTATGACGGACTGCCACACTCCGTAACCATAAACGGCTTACTGCCTGACGATACGGTAACCTACTCCACCGACGGATTGACCTTTTCATCGGAGCCGCCGTCATTAATCAGTGTGGGCAAATACACAGTTTACTACCGCGTGGAGCGCAACTACGGCTACTATAATTCGTCATGCACTCTAACGATATTTCCCACCATATTCGGCATGTACTTCAACAGCGCTTACGGAGTCGTTGACCTCTTCCCGAATACCGCCACAGTCGACGTCGACGGCAACTCCGGTTTAATCGGCGACGAGCCTTTTTCGATTGCCAACGACGTGCTGACTTATAAGGAATTGACGTTTACAAAGCTATCCGATTCCGATTACGTGTATAAACTGACAGTTGCGGAAAGTACCGTTTACTTTTGCGCAGAATCGTCTGGAAAGCTGGATATTTCGTTTATCGACGGCGCCGCGGTTATAAAGCTCGATGAGACTACTCTCCTTTCGGTGCCGAACTACAACTACTGCGAAAGCGGCACGGCGATTGACTATATCGATTTGCACTTCGAGCAAAGATTTAAACGCAATTACGATATAACCGACATTACGGTTACGTTGTCCAATCGTGAAGTCAACCCGATAACATTCGATTGCACATACGTTACGTATGACGGCAAACCGCACGGCTTTAACCTCCACCAATCGGTCAAGCTCCTTTCCGAGCAAACATCTTTTACCGAAGTGGGAAAACACACCGTTTCGGTACTGGTAATTTCTGATGAATATTTGCCGCGGGTGACGGAGTGCTCAATGGTCATTTTACCGGACATTTCTGGCGTATATATTTCGTCCGCACATGTAATTGAAATTGTCGACGGGAAAGTCATGCTCGACGGAACGGACTGCGGAGAGCTGTCGACAATCAACGATAATTGGGCGTTGAGCGGAAAGCCGATAACCGTAACGAGCAACGGTATTACATACGACGGCGAAAGTTATGTCGCGCCGACGGACACAATACTTGTAGTGCGATTAGACGGGGCAACGTATGCAGTGATTAGCATGCCGCAAAACTTAGACCAGCTCAAAGCGCGTTATGACGGAACGACGCTACGCTTTACGACTGAAAGCGAAGTGTTGATCGAAATGACGGTAAGTAGCGACGAGGTTACGTTATGGCTGAAAGGCAAACCACTCCCCACGCTCACAACGGACGACACCGAAACGTATGTGATAGGCCGCGCCGATTTAAATTCGAACATAGTAATTATCGACGTCAAAACGACCGAAACGGAATATCAAAAAGTAGGTTTTATCAAACATAGTAAAATCGCTTGACAAAAAATATAAACCGTGATAGAATAACAGCACTGTGGCCCCATGGTCAAGCGGTTAAGACATCACCCTTTCACGGTGAAATCATGGGTTCGAGTCCCGTTGGGGTCACCAAAAATACCTATACGCTACTGCGTATAGGTATTTTTATTGGCTTCGAGTGACAAGTAGCACGGCGAAGATAAGCACAACAAAAAACATCGCACAGTAAAGAATAATTCTACATTAAATACAACGCGGTTTTTCGCCGCGCAATTCGCTAGGCGCTTGGCGCTTGCGCCAAAGCCCACGCGCGAGTTCCGCGCGTATTCCCGTTGGGGTCACCAAACAAAAATAAATCCGAACATTATTGTTCGGATTTATTTTTGTCATTTTATTAATTACATTACTTACTTTAAAACCAACAAAACACAAAGAGAGTTTGCTGTGAGGCAAGTCGAAATGCAAACAAAACATTTTTTATTTTGTAAACGGTTTTTCCGAAATGCCGCAGGTGATTTTGTAGTCTATTAAAAATTATCATCAGTTATGACCTGTTGATTTCAAATTCAACCGCAAATTCGGGTTTGATATAATAGGTTCCGCAACCGGGTGTAATTTTGAATTTAAAGGTAAGATAATCTTTCGTGCCGCTTACTTCCACAAAGGTTATAGTCGAACTCGATTGTACGTTCATTTTGTATACGGTAAGCAAGTCTATTGCTAAACTCGGTTTTGCATACACCGTGACTGTGAAATAACCGTCATCTGCAAAGTCCGCGGCGGCGTAGAGGTAGATTTTAGTACCGTTAGTAGTGTAAGAAACGCCCTCTTCAACGGCAACCGTATCGTCGTCGCCCGCAAGGTGGGGATACTCGGTATATCCTATCGTCTGCGGGCCGTAGTTGAAAGTACATTTAACGTAATAAGTGCCCGCCTGCAGATTTTTGGCGGAAACGGTATTTACCGCGGTTGCAATTTCTTGGAAATCCGCATCGGTAAGCGTCATTTTTACTTCGCCGTAGTTCGTACGCTTTGCCACCGTAACATCGCCGCCGACGGGCAGCTCTATGCGTCTGTATGAGCCTTGATAGACTTTCGTCTGCGTGGTCAAATCGTTGGCTATCGCCGCGGGATAGAACTTGGTAATAACACTGTTCCCGTAAGTGAGTGTGCCCGCCTTAACCACGGCAATATAGTCCGTGTCCTCTTTAAGCCAAACCGAATAACCGTAAGTTTCGTCGGTTATATCAACGGCGGTTAAGCGCCTCGCGTCTACAATTTTAATCTCCGTCGCGCCGAAAATCGCGTATTTACCCCCAACTATCGGCTTGAACGATACGGCTTTGCCGTCGACCGCCTCAATTTCGGCGTTGTGTATCTTGATTGTTTCTGTCGTGGGGATTAACGTAACCCAGTCGTCGGCGTCGCAACAAATATAGTATTCCGCGCTCGCGCTCAGCACACCGTCCGCCGCGTTGCCGTCGGTATCGGTAATAGTAACGTTGCTACTGTTATCGGTTGCGTAGGTATATGCGCAGGATACGGGCGGTTTAAATGAAATCCATTCGCCCGCCTTTACGCGCGCATACAGTTTTTCCTCGCCTATGGTTTGGGGAGCAAAGGAGTAAGTAAGCTTGCAATCATCCGTCGTTCTTATTATATAAGTGCCCGCTTCCAGCACGGTATCCAACTCATAATTTTCTACAAAGTCAAAGCTCCGATTGACCGACGATAAGTCTACGTCGTAAATATCAAAAGTAATTGCGCCCGCCGACGTATCCGATTGCAGTTCAAAATGATAGTTTGCGTGTTTATCTACGCTTATTGTATAAAACTCGTACCATTCAAGTTCCGCTTCCGTATCGGGCGAAAGCCGTCTGTCCGTCGCTCCGCTATCTATGCGCTTAACGGTAAGAACGGCAGTTGTCGGCGTTTCATATCCCACCTGACTGTTGATATAATAGCGATTGCCGGCGTAAAGCACCGCTTCGTTTTCCCATTGGCTATCGGTAATTCTTTCATACGTTTCGCCGTCTAAAATCTCGTAAGCACCGCCAAGGAAGTCCGTATCATCGGTGAAGGAATAGACTCCGTGTTCTTCGGGAGTAAAGGCAAATATATTGCCATAATATTCTAAATTAACGTTGTTATCGCCGAATTTAATTTCGGGTGGAGTGAACGTGACGGTGGTAGATACGGTAACGTTGGCGAGAAACATATTGTTCTTCGTCACACAAACATGCAAGTAGTAAATCCACCCCTGCTGCAATTTACCATCGACTGGTACGCCGTTTATGTCGGTGAGTATGTAATCCACCGTGTCAGGGCTACCCTCGTCAACCATGCACGAAATCGTGTAATTGCCCGTAATCTGCGGCTTAAATGAGTACGTTTCGCCCGCGTCCTCGGCCACGTGGCGTACAAGCGCTCTGCCCTCGGCAAGCTGCGCCGAAACCGCCTGCGCAGAAACTATTACTTTCAGACTGGCTTTGTTTTCAACCCCGCCGTTCCTTACTGTAAAGTCATATTTCCTTACCTGGGGGAAGTTACAAGACACTTCATCCAATGCGTACGACCTATTGACTTCGTTCGTCTGTTTGGAATAGTAAGTAAACGTAAATGTCAGCGTCAGGTCGGGATTGTATTGGTAGAAGGCAACCAGTTCATTACCGTCGTCAAAGCGATAGGTGCGACCGTTGCCGTCGTCGCATATAACGTAGCAATCGCCGTTGTCCGCCGCAGGCTCGGACTTGCATCCGCAAAGAGCGACCGCCAACACCGACGCTATAACTGCCAACGCGAAAATTAAAAATTTCTTTTTCATGTTCATGCCGATATTATATCATGGTGCAAATCATATGTAAAGTGTAAGTATAATATAGTTTAAAATCAAGACTTGACATGCCGCTCTTCATTTTTGTTGAGCGTCTGAAAGATATTTCTATATATTGACATCGATCTTATCTTCGTCAAAGAAATAGTGCAAAGTATGTAATTGCAAAGTTCGCCTATGCTGTAAAACCAATTTATAACCGGAAGTAAATTGACGAATAAACCTCTTATGACAGACTCTATCTCTACCTCAAGAAAATCCGGCAGCTCAAAATCTCTCATAAAAATTCGCCATAACACCCACACAATATCGTCCTGAAAATTATCCTTACTCAAATCGCAAACGTCCAATTTCAGTCTTGCCCTATTAAACGCAGAAGACACCGCGCCTTGCGTGATACCGAGACACTTGGCGATATTCTTCTGCTTCATGTCTTCGTCAACAGCAAGACAATATACTTTCCGCTCTTGCGGCGTTAACGTACTTAATGCACGAATCTTATCCCGCCGCTCGATTGAACGAGTAGAAAACTGGTATCTTTGTTTATCCACCTTTTTTGTTCGCGCGAAGAAAGGATTTCATCGTCTTCCGGAAAAGGCTCATTATGCCGATACACCTTATGCCTATTATTATACTCAAATCTATCCAGCTCGCGCAGAGCTTCCCACTCATTTTTCGTAACTTCTATTTCGATGAACCTCTTGTCCCAGATATGAAAGTTCGCTTTATCTTCATCGTTGCACGGATAGTAATACAAAAACTTACCTTCCGTTTTAGCACGCTTTTTCTTTTTATTCAAATGATATGCTAATTTATCCATACACACAATTTACAATAATATTAGTGACATATACTGTCACCAATAAGAAAAAATTGACTATTTTTACAGCTACTAAACGCGTAATATCCCCTACCAAAACTGTGGCATCTTTCGATGCCTAAGCAGGATAAAGAAGGTGGTACTATCCCCCACCTTCGAACGCAAAAAGCGGGAAACCCGCTTTTGAGTTGCACACAATATTTCCTCGCAAACGCTAACAAGATTCAAGTACAATAGAGATTGTTTGAGAATCCACTCGAATATCACGAATAATCCAATTTGTTTTGAATAGCCAAAATAGGGCATCAATCTTCTCGTCAGGCAACTTTTACCCAGCAGCAAAACCACATTTTTGTTCGTGCTTATATAAATTCGCAGCTTCCATTGAAATGCTCGATAGCCTTTTACCATAGATGATTATACCTTAAAATAAAATTACAGTCATTAATGTGCCCAAAAGATAGACAGTCTTATATTAAAACAACGCAAGCACCAAAATCATTAAACCTTGCGTTGTCATCTATCAGCTTAATCACCTTGCTATTACCGCTCAAATACAACTCTCATTAAAGCAAAATTTTATTAATCTGCATACATTACAAATTCTATAACCACATATATTGTTTTATCATTTTTTGCAAAACTCATCGTATTAGTAAATCATTATATATTAATTGCCTCATATATACTTCGTGTCAAAAATCATTAATTTATACATCATCAATAATATATTCCCATCCCGGCATCCAATTCCCATTAATACGCCAATCCTTTTTTATCGCATAACTCCAACTATATTTTTTTACTATCACATCCAATGCTAGTTGTGGTGCTCTATGGCTTATTATAGCAATAACTTTATTGTCATTTTTTTCTAAATTTTCATGCAAAAAAGCTGTTATCCTTGCCTGAACATCTAACAAAGACTCTCCTTCTGGAAATGGCGTTTTAATGTGCTCTTCATATTTAACCCGCCGTCCTAACGAGCCATTTAAGACCCCATAATTGCACTCTCTTAATCTCTCGTCAAATACTACATCTAATTTTGGAAACAATATCCCTGCGGTCTGCCTAGCACGTGATAAATCTGAAGAAAACACAATATCAAATTGTTTACATATCAAATTGTTTTTTGCCTGAATAGTTTGAGAAACGCCCAAATCTGAGAGCGGGCAATCATGCCACCCGCTTGAGCGATGCTCCTCATTATCTGTGGAAGTCCCATGTACGAAATAAATGATTTTAAGCATTTTTCTCCAACCCAAAAAAGACTTTATCGAAAGGCAAATCGCAATCAACGATAGTTGGCTTGTCTTCAATAACAAAATTATAATATCCTTCTACTGAAATATACTCTGCACCAATATAACGAATTGCTCGTCTTGCAGTATCAACAATATAGTTCCCATATTTAATAATTAATGAATTAAGATACTTTTTGATGATATCATCCCCTGTCTTTTCTAAGATGCATTTTTCAATATCCCACTCTATTGCTGCAACAGGATGCAGTCCCCTTTCATTTTCAAAGGAAAGATATGCTTGTCCAAAGCCCCCTTCAAACAAGCTTTTTTGCCCACAATCAGCTATAGCACACCTAAAGCAAATTGTATTTTCATTAGAAGATTCTGGAAACACAACTATGCAATCTTGAGAATTTAGTTGTTTTTGCGCTTCAATGAACATTTCTCGTTCTAATCCTCTAGTTAATAATGTGCTTTTTGAATGGCAAGCTTCATTATTAGCATGAACTGTCATTCGGATATTTCTATTCCGATAGAGTCTAACAAACTCTTCCAATCTAGAAACACTCGCCGCATCAGACCCTAATGCAACAGAAATCGGTGAGCCAAAAAATCTTGCAACATATTCCTTCTTAAACACTTTCCAATTTTTATTGTAGGAAAATCCTAATTTTCGTGCCACAACATCAGCCCACAAATAACATTCATCTGCAGCTTCTACAACTTTATTGTTTGAAAGTAATGTTTCTATGTGCTGACTCGTCATAGAATACTCCACTTCCATTTTAGACAAATCTCTGTTAAAGTAAAATGCACTCATTCGTTAATAACACACCTAAATCCAACATTCATAAAGCTTTTGTTTCCGTCATAATTGAATCTATACCACATCCAAGGCGAGATACCCATTAAACTCCACGAGCCACCTTTCACGATTTTTTGTGTTGCCTTACCCGTAATTGTTGCAGGCGTACTCGTCCATTCCCAGACCATACCCGCCATATTATAGCATCCAAAATGACTCTTACCATTCTCATATTTGTTAACTGGAGCTAATCCATCGGTACCAGTTAAACTTGTATTACACTTTTTTGAATCTTCATCAAGTTTCTTCTCCGATTCTGGATCCCACTCATCTCCCCACGGAAAATAATAACCGCCATTCCCTCGTGCTGCATATTCCCATTGGTCTTCCGATGGAATTGTCTTGTCCCACCAAAGTGCAAATGCTAATGCCTTATCATAACTAATTCCCACAACAGGAAAATCGCCACATTCTAAATCATATGTGTATGTATCATCGAATTCAGCATATTCTTTATTAGTTACGAGATATTTGTCAATCAAAAATTTCCTAAGCTGAACTTTTCTTTCTTTATCAGGGAAAAAGGGGCGAAGTCGATTAGGAATATCATTCTTTTTCATAATTGACTTTACTTGGTCGATAGGTAGCCCCAATGATGCAGCACACGGCGGAATAGTCACCATATTTTTTGTCCTATTTTCCTCTAATACCCTGTTAATATCGCTTAATAAGGCACTGTCAATAAAAACACCAAGCGATAAAATATAATCTCTTGCTGCTTTAATATGTGGATTTATAATATAGTAATACTCTTTAGGAACAACCTTACTATCCAACAATACTAACAAGCTAAAAAGCGCAAAATTCTTAGCGTAGCCTCTCTGTTCGGTAATAATAGGCTTGAGAAAATCACTCAATATATTATTATTCCGACAGGAGACAAACCAATAACATGCATCCTCAACTTGCATTGACTCTAACCGCCCAGCATTTATTAGACTTGCAAGAACAAAAGCATTCGTTTCATCATTATGATTTATCTTCTCCCTATGTTTGTTAAGCAACAGGAGCATTTCATCATTATGAATATAATTTTTTAATTCCTTAAAATTTTGCCATCTCGTTAGTTCGCTTTCGAGAAGTTCTTTCGTTTTGTTAACCTCTAATGTCTCCTCATCCATCCAAAGGCTTATCTTTTTAATAATATATTCATGTGTGAGTTCGTAACTTTCTCCAGCTCCGCCAGACAATCTCCTTATCAACCGAGCATCAACTAGATTATTGATGATCAATTCTGCATCATTGAATGACGTAATTAGCTCATCTTTTGTAATTGGTTTTCGAGTCCTTTTGCTCGTTACCATAGCTTTTAATATTTCTTGAGCACAAATTAAGTAGTCTTCATTCCCACTAAATACGCGCAAACTATCATCAATATAACTGGTTAATATAGCTTCTGCCCCACCCAAATTATTGTACAACTCAGCAGTTATTATACTTTCTTTTTTTAGTACAGTCTCTTGATAAAGTTTATCGCATACTATTTGCAATTGAGATGGATCTATTCCAGATGAATCTTCACCCACTAAATTTGCCTGCAAGTCGCAAACAATTTTGTTAGGAAGACCATCTTCAAAAATAAATCCCATCTTTTTTGCGGGTTCTACTATTGCCTCAATAGCGTTCTTCTGTTTTAAAGGAGACAGGAAATAGTTGTTACTGCTTAAATGTGCAAACAGCTCCGTCTTCAATAATGCTGGATAAAAATCTTCTCGAATCGAAATTACAATTTTTGTATTAGGATTGACTTGTAAAAAATTAGTAATGTTCTTTTTGAATGTTTCTATCGCATCTTCTTCATCATTAGTAAAAACTTCCTCAAACTGGTCAATGATTATAAATTGGAACTGCTTATTCGAAAAAGTATTAGATAGTACTTTCCCATCCGCAACATCACATTTAAACACTAGTTGAACCAGCTCATTCCATGGATTACTTAGACATCTCACATAAAAAACATCACAATCACCTCTACTCTTTAATTGAGGAATTAATCCGGCATTAATAAGCGATGTTTTCCCATATCCAGACATCGCACTAACTACTAGGATTTGATTAGTAGCAACAACTCTAGTATATAATTCATCTATTTCCTGCTCTCTCCCAAAGAAAATATCCGCGTCTCCTTCCTCGAAACTATTTAAATATTTATATGGAGATTTTCGCACTAAATCACCCTTGGGGTTGCTTTCTATTTCAATAAGCATTCTCTGACGCTCAACTTCCGATACAATATCAGTAAGAATATTTTTTATACCATTTAAAACAACTAGATTTTCTGCTTCGCCATAGACGCTATAACTATCCGAATATGTATCATCTGTCAACAAGAAAGCTTGGTTAGGATACTCACCATTTTTTCTACAAAAATTATCATAAAGCCGCTTAAATCCCTTATCAGCGGGATTAAAACCTATAAATATTATCTGGTTTCGTAACAAGCTTTGAAAAGAAATGGATAAGCTACCTTTTGCGTTAAATCTATCTTGAATTTCATTAGAAGCCAAAAGAATGCCTTCACGGTTTGAAGATATAAAGCCGCCAAAATAACTCAAGCATACTTGTTCAGTATTAATGGCATCAAAATCCTCACCAAACCCCCTATTTTCACACACACCCGCGTCAACGCCCTTGGAATAAATATATTGTATCCACTGCGAAAATGGGTGCGTTTCTATAATACACTTTGGATGAATAGTTAATAGCTCATCAAAATAATATGGAATTTCATTCTTAGTACGAGATAAAATATCCAATTTATTTATTAGTGCTTCCTTTTTGTGCATTTTGATATATACATCAATAACTTCTTCGTATGATATATCTTTAGAAATACTCAATTCATTTTTTAATTTATCACAAATGTACTTTTGTGTAATGTATTGCTCATCACCCGTACCAATAGGTAATCCCAATACAACTACTAACTGCCTTTTGTTAATTGCGCTTATTATCGGTGCATATTTGTCCATGTTAACTCCTAATTAAAAAGCTCTGAAGCAAGTAATTCTAGCTCCTTGATGTTTGAACTAAATGACGATAAAAAAGATTTCTCTTTTGACTCGGAGGGAGAGTCCACCAGTAAAAGATGAATGTCCTGAAAAATATTCGCATTAAAATACTTATAAAGTTTCTCTCTAAAATCATCGTCCATATAAATCAAGAATGGTGTCATTTCTTGCTTCAAGTCTCTGCTTTTATTGTAAAAATAAAGAATGTGTTGTAAATATGTTAGAAAGGTACGCTCATTGTCAGACTGTAGCATTGTTCTCTTCTTGGGAGAATCGCTCAATTTAGCTATTTTCTGTCCATTAAACTGCACCAAATTAGTACTTATTTCTATAAACTCGACATATTCGGCATGTATTTTTGCTATGTATGCTGAGACAACATTATCTATTGATATCTGCTTGCGATTCTCTGGCAAAAATGCAATTAAAAAAAACAAATAAGACATAATTAGATTAGTACATAAATCACTAACCCCTTGGACAATAATTCCCCATTTTTGGTAATCCTTATTGTCTTTATATACCATACCAAGAACAATCCCAAGCACGAATATGCCAAAGGAGAGAATGGCTGCAATTCTTAAAGTGAACTCAACCTTATTCCCTTTTTTAAATTTTTTTTTATGCATCTTTTATAGTTATACCGCTACTACTTTCAATCGAAAAATTGTGATTGTCAACATTAATTCGTGTCATTGCGAGCAAATCTAAATCAATTTTTCCATTTACTCCTAAGACGTTTTTATATAATGACCTAGTAACATTGCCATGAGTCACAATCGCAATCGTTCCATAGCCCTTTGATATTGCGTCATCCACAACAGCGATCAAAGCATTTTTAACACGCAAATCAAACTCACTAACAGGCTCTGCGCCCAGAACTAGCTCATCTGAATAATAGTTGCCTACTTTTCCTTTGATATTTTTAAGTAAGTAACCAAATATATTTTTACACTCATCAATGTTCGTTCCTGACATAACGCCGTAAGAATTCCTTTCATACAGCTCAGACGCAATTTGGACACCGCAGTGCTGATATGCTTCAACTGCTTGAGCTGTCTGGAATGCTCTTTTTAAAGGACTGCTGTAAATTGCATCTATTGTTTCATTGCGCAACAAAGCAGCAACTTCTTCAGCTGTCTTTTTTCCAGCCTCACTCAAATCATAGTCAGCCGCTCCACCGTAGCAGTTAAGCACGTCGTCAATAGACTCCCCATGTCTCAAAAGAATAATTTTCATTTTAATACTCCTTGTTTAATTATTTTTATTTATTTAAATCGATTAATCGATCTAATTTTCCGTTATTATAAAGTTGAGAAAGAAATTCATAGTCCTTATTAGTATCAAACTCAATCCATCCACCTTTTACTAAGGATGCCTTTACACTTTCTCCATGTAAAATTAAAATTTGAAATAAATCCGTCATAAAAGCTCTTTGCGGAGAGCGAGGAATATTGCCCCATTGATTTCCACCATTATTTTGAATAGCATCCTCATATAGGCATTTAGCAAGCAAAATTCCTTTTTGAGAAAATTTAAGTAAACCTATGTATCGAGCATCTATTTCGGCCGGATTAGAGCAATCTTGTCCAATTTCAGTAATGCGCAATCCCTCATCCAATTTAAAACTTTCTATATCATAATTAATAGTTCCATATCTCATTTCCCAATAATTCTTCCAATCCACATCTGCCAAAACCACGAAATCGTCATTTTTTGTTTCCGCCACTAGTTGCTTTATCAATCTTTTCTCATATAAAATATCAGCGTAACATACTAAAACATCATCTGTAAACTCAGGTGAACCACACATTAGCGATGCCAACATATTAGTGTTATTGAAATTTAAATTATCATAATATTTTACACCACTAAAAAGGATTTTTTCTCTTTCGTACCCTCTAATAATTGTAATATCATCGATGCCTACTCCCCTTAATGTTTGCAATTGTCTCTCTATTAATGGTTGACCAGCAAAAGAGAGCATTCCCTTGGGTAATCCGTCAGCATATTGCTTCAATCGCTGACCTTTTCCTGCTGCTAATATAATTGCTTTCATTTAGATAATATCTCCTGTATGAGCGATAGTGAGTATGACTCGCTAGCTTTATCTGACATTTTTCTTTCTGGATGCCATTGAATTCCAATTATCTTATTTGATTTATGCCTATATGCTTCAACGATAGTCCTACTTTCATCGTAGGCAATTGGCGCTAAGTCTTCCGATAGTTGCTCACAAAATATCCCATCATTATGGAAGCTATTAACCGAATAACATTCACCTTTTTGTGTATAAATATTGTGCTCAACACCAATGGGATGTGAATTATTTAATGTTGAGATGCGCCCCCCAAGCAAACAATTTATATACTGCATCCCACGGCAAATCCCAACTAAAGGTATCCTCCTATTTATGGCACATTTAAGCAATTCCTCTTCAATCATATTCCTGTTTGTTTGCTCATGTCGATTCTCTTTGGAAATGAAAAACTTGCTCGGCACGCTTCCACCCCCCGTTAAAATAATAGCATCGATTCTTTCCAATATTTGCTCTTCAACACAACACAAATTATGGACAGGCAGAAGATTGATACCCATTTGAATTTCCCAAAACTTTATGTAGTTATGTTCAATGATATCTACTTTTTCACCATAACTATTAATATCTTCCCGCATTGTAATAAGAGCTTTCATGATAATTTACTTATCTCCCCCTTTTTACAATCTAAACAGACAAAGCAACAGCTTTGAACAAATCGAAATATTTTCTCCCCACAACCCAAAGCAGCAGGTATGCCTTGCTCAAGACATCTTATGGCCATATGTGAAGCTGCTCCACCATATTTAGCAATTATGCCAGCTATTCTATATTTTGAAAAAATCCAATCATTCCCAGGTTCTGCTTTTTCCACCAGTAATATTTTTCCATTTAAGTCCAATTCATTAACTTTTTCATTTAAAAGGCTATTGGGACAATAAATGACCTCTGCCAATGCCGAATTGTTAGTTACGAAATTCGGCCTATCATTGAACATTTTAATCGCATAGCAATCATTAACTGCCGAAATCACCGCTGGACAAATTAATCCAAGGTTACTTTCATAACTGTGCTTATTGTCAATGATTTGTCCCATAATTATATCCCTTGCTTGTTCTACTGATGAGGAAAAATCAACCTCAACCAAGGTGTCAATATAGGAGTAAACCATATCCTCAATTGTGATATCCAAAGCAATTGCCATTTTTTCAATAGCATCAAGCAAAATGCTGACAGCGTGAGCATACTCAAATTTTAGCAATTCTCTCATTTGCATTGATGTTTTCAAATATGCTTCAACTTGACTGAAGTCGCTACCAAGCAATGCTACAATCGGATTAATAAGTAACGAAAAATCTTCGGCTATTGCTGATTCTAAAATCTTTGGTCCACCACGCAGTTTATCAATACCTATGGTTGAATATTTTTTTGACAACAAATCATATGTAGAGTTCCTAATATGCCCGTATTTATTGTTAAGTTTATCATCTGAAATCAGTTCATCCTGCATTTCACGCATAAATTCAGATACAACTGTAGGAATACTTGCAATAAACTCATTTTGAACTTTATCCGATAAATGATGCACTCTTGCTACGGAATCTATTAGTTTTCTACTAATAAAGGCATTTCTAGCATGATACGCAAATTGAGTAGCAATATGCGTTTTAATTGCATTTAAATGCCTGAAAATACCTTGTTGCAATGCGTATAAAGATATGTCCCCAGAATTTAATTCTTCCTGAAACTGTTCCTGTTCATCATGGAGAAGGCTTAATTTTTCCATATCAACTTTGAAATTACAATTGTAATGCTGAATTGCATTTCTTGTTAAATTTAGAAGTTCCTTCTTTAATATATCCCGCTCTTTTCTAGATATGAAAGAGGCGAGATTTTTTTCTATTTCATCCTCAAACCCGACATAAGCACAATTATAAATCAATTCAAACTCAACCTTATCGTGAATGTCTGGACATTCTTTTATACGAGTAAGGTAGTATCTCTCCAAAGAATTAGCGATTCTCTTAGATATTTTTGCAGGTAACAATCCACGAATTGTATTTCTTAATGAAATATACGGATGGTTGCCAACTTTAATCATCAATCCATCATCACATTGAGAATACCCCATGCGAACTATTCCCTCGTTCCAAGCAGTACGCATTAGTAAGGCATCGTATAAAGAATAATCTAACGGGTGAGGAGAACATCCTATCATTTCTGCTGGATTCCAAAATGACATATCAGAATAGACATCAGAAAAATCTTTTATTGCGCCAAAAGTCCTCTTTACCAGTTCATCGTACTCGTTTACTGGCATGCAGATTGACTTTGTAACAAGTTCTCTAACCTGAAAGATAACAATCTTACCATTCTTTAAAATAGCAAACTCTATGTCAAGTTGCTCGTTGGCCAATAACGTCTCTATTTCCCGAAGTCCTTTAACAAGCCCAACCCATTGAAAGCATTGCTTATTGTAATCTTTATGCAAGTATATTGCCTTAGAATATTCACCACTAGTAACAGCATTTGTGCTACCTTGATTATCATAGCTAACAAAATAATAGGGAGCTTGCGAATGTGGATCATAACTGAATGCAACTCCAGATATATCTATTTCACAAGGAAGAATCTGCCGTTGTATAAAAATTTGCTGGTTAAGTAAATTAGTAGTGCTATATGACTCTTTTTTATATGAAGAAATGACAATTTGAATCGCCTTGTTAATTTGTTCTTCATCTAACGAATTTATATCTAAAACTGATTTAAAATGTCCGGCCAATGAGCCATTTTCATTATCCTCTTCCTTCGCTGAACTCCTTACGATTATTGTTTCCCCTTCAAAAAGGCGTTTTATTTTTTCAAGAACTGTTGCTGAATCTTCTAAAAAATCTTTAACAGAAAATAGCAGTAATTCCAGCACCTCTGAATACCGCAGTTTCCCATATAAATATTGCAAAGTATTTGCTTTTGTTAAAAATTGGTAGCTACTCTTCATATTACCTCATTTTATAACTTTTTTATTATACCAAACATTTCAGGAAAATTCAAGTTGTTGAAATATTTTAATGCTATATTTTTTATCAACATCGGCGTTTATTCATATACCTCATAAATTCAAGCCAACATACCGAACTCGGCATAACAACTCTATCTATATCTACACGGAAAACGTCGAGAATTTTTCCTTTTTGTGGAAAATTGTTCTAATTTTTTTAAAAGCTTGACAACCAACTCTAAAAGCCTATAATCATTTTTTGTTTGCGGTAGTATAAAATACATATTCCATCGTCTTCAATTATTCAAAGTACATTTCTTTCGCTCACAATCCATTCTTTGTTTTACTCCAATATACGCGAAAACCAACACGGTTCCGAGTGTTAGCAAAACGTGCCGTAAAACATAATTATAGAAGATATTTGGCGTATTTTTTATGCAAAAACGTTTATATCCACAGCATCACTTCGCCGCAAACGGCAATAAAATTCAAGCTTTAAAAATCTTTAGCTATTTCAAAACTTTTTATAAATCTCGCCGAAGAATATTTCAAACATTTCTATTAGCATTAACAATATTCATATTCTTCTTCAAAAAAATATATGGTAGATTCATTCTATCCCATTTCTCCCGCCCCCAAAAGTATCACTTACAGCATGCCCAGCGTGGGCGGCACATTTATAATTAGTTTATTATAATTCCAATTCTTGCACTACTTCATTAACAGCTTCCCCCAACAATGAAAACGATGCCGGTCTTTCATCCTTACAAATATTTTGGTATTCTTCCTTTTTGCCTTTATATATTTCTCGCAGTAAATTCCACGCTTGCGGCGTTCTTACCTTTTTATACTGTTTTGTAAAGTTATCGCACTGTTGTAACTGAACATAGTGATAATCATCACTTTTATCGTGTTTTTCATTTTTGAGAATGATGTACTGTCCCACCGAATCTAATCGCAACAGTGCAATATCGTAGGAATACTTAACCTTACCGCTTTCGATTTTTTTCATAGTGAGCACATGCGTAGAGTCTTCACAATAAGTCAACCCTAAATCCAATTCTTTATTTGCTCTATCAAAATAATCTTTGAATAAAAGTTTAGTGGCTTTTGCGTCGGTTAGATGATTTTCTGGTATTCGCTCAAAGCGCAACTGATAGTCCATGTCAAACCCTTCGTTACCTATCAACACTAAATTACGCTTTGTACTGCCGACTAAAAATTCATTAAATACCCATTTCTTTTTGCCGAAATCCCTGCGTAAATATTCCCTTACTAAAGGCAACAGTTTTCTTTCAAAATCTTCCCTTGCGGCGATTTTGGTTGGATCCTTCCTCTTTATGTACTCCATTAGTGTACAAAACCTCCGTTTACGAATTTATGTAAGCAAATAATTTTATTGTACGGCTCTTTTGATATGTCGCCGTCGGGATAATTGCTTTTATTTACAGCTTGCGTTAAACCGCCTTGCACCTTTCTTTCTTTGATTGCCCCTTCTTTTAACTCTTGTGTCGGCAAAATCCTATAAAGCGCTTCAATCCCCGATTCGACTTCAGCAATTGCTTTCTCTATATCACTTTTCTTAGTAAAACAAGATAAAAGCAACATATTATGATGCATAACTTTATTCCTTAAAACACGTACTGCCGTTATGTCCGATTGAATTAAACCGTATTTCGGCGCAAGTGCAAACTTTTCAAATATTTGCACAATTAAACCAAAATCAAAATTCTTTGCATACGAGTAATAATATAATTTCGAGTCCTTCCATATCTCCTCTCTTGTTTTTACTCTTAAATCATTAAGATTAAACATTTCGTTTGTAGTATCCACAGGCGAACGGTCAGTTTCTAATTCTTCAAAAATAATGTTACGGAGATACTCTTCTGACGCCGCCAAGTAAATATAAAGCTTGTCCCTTATGCTCTTATCATATCGAATTAAACTTGAAAACTGTTTGTATGTTATCTCATCGACTCCGCCGTTCCAATTGTTAAAAGCATCATAAACTTGCCTATAAAGATACAATCCCCGTGAGTTCAAATAATCTTGGAAATTTTTCATGTCGCCATCTTCAAATGTCATTAATGGGAACATTCTTCGAATGTCTATATTATCATATAACATACTAACCACCTCTTATATACTGATAATATTTTATCACACTTTTATTAGATTCTCAATAAAATCAAGCTTCAATGATGATCATCTCTTTGTAAACCGTTACTATAAGCAACTCTTCATACGCGGCATAGAGTAATTTGAAAGAAATATTAACGCAAGCAAAAGTTAGCTCATACTCAACACCACACTAATCGTGTACATACTTTTGCCCCTAACCCACTTGCTAACGACGCAGATCTGCGTTCCGCACAAGAAATCCTTGAACACGTTAGTGTAGCCACAACGCAAATCTATGCATGAGCCACGTCTCAACGCATAAAACAAGTGTTAAATAAATATAATTACAGAAATAATCTTAAAAGTATCCTCCCATAAAAATGAACATTATTCTTCTTATATCAAAAAGAGTGATGTTCACACTTTTTAGCAAAAGTTGTAAAGCGCATCACTTATGGCTCAAATACTGTCACATAATTCTGTAATTCACTCTTGTTTTCTTCAAAAGACTTAGGCATAAAACCACATTGCTCACAAGTTTCAATAATTTTTCGAACAAAACTGTTGCACATGGCACTTGATAATGAAAGCACCTTACTGCCATCAGCATTTACGACCATCTTAATTTCAACAATTTTTTGTCGCGTGTTTAATGGTTCCTCTGGTTTAAAATCATCTATATTAAAAATCCAATGGTCCTTTCGTGTTATCCACGTTGCCCCAATTTCCATAAGGACACCCCAACTTGCTGCCGGGTTATCCTTATCTATATTTATAATATGTTTGCTTGTTACAAAAAGTACAAAGATTTTCTCTGATGATGCACTTTCAACAAAAAATTTTTGCAAATAACCATAAACATCATTTTCGGGTATATTGGGCTCTGGATCAGCACAATTAGAATAAATTATTTCATCCTTTTGGACTCCGTTAAAAAGGAGCATTTTATATATCACATCGGAAACCTTTTTATCAAGCAAAGTCTGGCTTATTATAATTTTTCTTTTGTTGCCATCGACCTTGGCTTTTAACCCAAGAGTAGACTTCATCTTCTCAACTTCTTGACTAACGAGCGAATTTATATCATCGTTGTCTTCAAGTCCTTTCATAATGTTTGAAGTAATTTCTTCAGAAACTCTTGCTACTTTTAATTTTAATTGTTCTTCTAGTTTTTCTTGCTTATCTAACTTTTCCTTATCTTTTGTAGCTCTTTCTGCCAATGCAAAGGATTGATGCATCCTTATAATGTTATCTAAAAGCGGGCGAATGAATTCCAACGCTTTAATCCAGCGCGGATCATTTTCATTGTATCCCTGTCTATTTGTTCCAGCCATATCAGGAAACTCAGAAGATTCAAATGCGTCAATATACAAATTTCCTACAACATAACTTTCGTAAACTCGATTTCTTCCTATAATGCTTAAGATATTACGTTGTCCCATTTTATTATGCGCAAAAATCGCCAGATAGTTGTCTGAAAATTCATTAATTTCTTTTTTCATGTCTCTGGTCGTTTTATAGGTACCGATCCACCCATGGATATTTAATGGTAAAGTTTTCATTACATGTTTTGAATTTTGAAGACTTACTTTTGTTGAATATTCTTTTATGTGCTCATACTGAATATTAGGGTTTTGTTTATCCATAAGCTTTTTCAACGCAGCGTGCTCGTTCCCAATGGTTATTAATGTCGCCAATCTAGGAATAATGTCTTTTTCATCTGGCTTTAAGACAAACTCTTTTCCCTTAAAATTTATATGTATTGTGAAATCTGAAATCTCTTTGGGGAAAATTCTACTTAAATTTCTAACAACAGTTTCTTTCAAAGAAGGTATACTTACTTTAGGAGAATTCATTATTACTGCTGTTCCATGATGCGAAATATACTTTAAAGTATAATCTTCCGGCGTCAATTCTTGAAGAATTTCATTATCTTTTTCTATTTTATTCGGTATAAACACGCCCGAAGCGATTCCGTTCTGAACTGTGATTAGTTGGAATCCATTGGAAATAGATAGGGCGGCGAGTTTGCCTATCCCTTTTCGCCCCATTTTTAATCTTTTCTTAATGTGAGACCGCGCATTTTGTTTACTGTTTCTAGATTCGCTTCCAACATATAAATAAACATTGTTGAGTGTGTCGGGAGCCATACCATTCCCGTCATCTTCAACCCTTATTTCACTATCACTTATACTCACATAGACATTCTCCGCATCTGCGTCATAAGCATTTGCTATTAATTCAGCGAGAACGAAATATAAATTTGTATAAAGATCTTTACTTAACAATTCCAGCATTCTGGGACTAATCTTCAGTGTGTAATCCATTTTATTCTCCTATTTTAAATGTATTTCCAAATGATTGATAATTGAAACGCCTATGGCTTCTCCAAGTTTAACTGGAACCGCGTTTCCAATATGACGTGCAATGTCTTTCATAGAAAAATTAGCTGCAGGATTAATAAAGTCATAGTCATTCGGAAATGTTTGCAAAAGTGCACCTTCACGTAATGTTAATGCTCTGTCCTGTACTGGATGGCCATATCTTCCCGTTCCATAACAATGAAATTGTGTTGTCATTGTCGGACCGATAGCATCCCATTGCATCCTTCCATATACCGAAGTGTAAGTTTTACCTGTATCTTTTTTATGGCACTCGCAACGCAGCTCTTCGGGCCAATCTTTCCAAGTCCCGCCTGGAACTGAAGCCCTAATTCTCCTTAAATTTTTATCTGATAAACGTGCACTTCTGTGCATCAAATCATCCTGACACACTCCGCCAGCCTCAACAGGCGGAAGATTCCCAATAAATGGACGAATGGTTACAGCTTGCCTATTATGAGTCGGTGGTATTAAATGAATTTCTCCAAAGCGTGATGCCAATAAGACAAATCGATGTCTGTTTTGAGGTATTCCATAGTCAGGACAATAAACTACATTGCCTTCATCTGTAAAATATCCTTCTTCTTTAATAATAGACAAAAACTCTTTAAAAACGTCCGTTTTTCGAATCTTTGGAACGTTTTCCATAGATATAACTGCTGGACGAATATATTGAATAATTCTACCAAATTCTAAAAGCAAGTTATATTTCTCGTCTTCGCGAATTGTTTTTTCCCCACGCTTTATACTCATTTGTGAAAATGGCTGACACGGGGCACATCCAACAAGAACTTTTGTCGCGTTTGGCGCATAACACTTCAGGATTTCATCCCCAGTCAAATCGCGTATATTGTGCTGATGAAATGGTATATGATTATTATGTTCGTATGTATATCTGCACGTTTCATCTATATCAAAACCCGCAACTACGTTCAATCCGGCTTGTTGTAAGCCACGGCTTAATCCCCCAACTCCACAAAACAGATCCACAACTTGTATTGGCATTCTAATCCCTCCATTAAGGCAAGTATATAATTAATTACAATTTACTGAAGCATTTTTATTAATTGTGCCTTTGAACAATTAGCAATATCTGTAACATCACATATAAGTGAGTCATCAATAATTAATTTAATGTCACATGGATCCAGATTACTGTAATGCTCTTTACTATATTTTCTTAATTCTTTAATATCTCTTATTGAATTTTCTAACCATATTGCATTGTTTTTTAATAACCAGATTCCATTATCAATGTCAATCAAAATTAAATGAGTTTGAGTGTTTTCTAAACGGGCGATTTCGTTATCCGTAAGAAAAAAGTATCCACTTTTAATATTTTTGATTTCTAAGCCAATATCAAAGAATCTAATATCATATCCATAAGCTTTATTATTGGCGACATCAAAGAAATCAAGATTCTTGACAAAACCTAAACTTGTTAAAAATGAGATGAAATACTTTTCAGCTTTTCTGCCGCTACGAATTCTTTTAACAGATTCACTAGTTGTTCCCGACATCTTTCTCACGCTATAGTTGTGATCAACATATGTTGCGGTTGGAAGTTGGTGTAGCAATGTTTCTATCGAAAAATTGGCATTCACTTCGTTATCTCTAATCTCTTGCAATAATACCAAATCTGTACTATCTAGCATTACAAAGGTGTTGCCGAATTCAAATAAAACTGACAAAGCCGCTTTTAAAAAGCCTTTTTTTAAATAAGAACTTCGACCAGTAGCAGCAAAGGAACTCTCCAATTCTCCAAATAAAATACTGCTTGAATCTCTTATATCCGGTTCTAAACTTTTAATTTCTAAAAGCAAATCACCTGTAACTTCTGATACATTCATAAATTCAAAAAGATATTTAACCGCATTCGTATACGATGCAGCTGTTCCCGTTTCGGATGGAAACTGCTTTTGGCAATACTCTTTAAATTTAGAAAGAAATTCGTATAATTGTAACATTGACATTCCTATAATGACGCTTTTTTATAGAAGAAATTAATTTAAAATGATTTAACGCCAATCGTCATTTATATTGTAACACACATCTTTTAAATTTCATAGTATTTCAACAATAATTTATACTTGCTAATTCAAAATCGGTTTTTCGATTGTTCGTCATCAAATATCCCTGTAGCATATTTCTTTCATGCTTATAAGAATAAAGCGTGTTGCTACAGCTACGACACTATTCATACAACCCTTTTACGGACACAACGCCCAAAGAATAGCCAATTATATCACTCATTAACATATCTATTTGCTTTGCTTTCTCAACGCATCTATTGCAGCAGGAATATCAACAGCAACTGATTCCTTAGACCATTCATCCCAAAAATCGATTGTCGCACTTTTAGGTTTATAATTCGGTGGCGTAATCTTTATCCTACTTGGTAACAAACTAGCATCACCTACCACTAAAGCTTCTCCGATATCTAATATTGGTAGCATTTCTGCATAATCACCTAAGCTATCCGGCAATAACCTTTTAATTACTATTTGGTCATCAATGTTTGTTAATCGCATAGCAATAAAGTTATTACTTTGACTCAATACCGTTCTATTTACTTCTGAGGGACGTTGTGATATAACAACAAGACCAACACCATATTTGCGCCCTTCCTTTGAAATGCGCTCAAAAGTTATAAGACTCGCATTGTCAATGGATTTACTTGTATCTGCAGGAATATAAAGATGCGCTTCATCGCAAAAAATTGCAAGAGGATAACGCTTGCTTTTTTCTGTCCATTGTTGAACTGAAAATAATATTCTCGCAATAAGGGATACTATAAGAGGCAAGACATCCGAGGGCACTTCCGAAAAATCAATAATTTTTACACCGCCGACCCCATTACAAGCAGGTTGCATAAGACTTATACACAACTCTTCCATATAATTATAATTCTGTAAGGCGGTATCATTACTAAATAAGAAATTTAGCCTTTTGTCTGATTGCTTTGATTGAAGTCTTTGAATAAAACGAGTAAGTTTCCCATAATATGGTCCCTGTTTTTCTGTTTTTACTCCGGGAACCATTTCAGTATCTTTTTGAGTCAAATCAGCCAATAAATCGTCTAAATTATATGGGACCGGACTATCTAGCGTTATACTATCTATTAGCGATTCATGTCCGGAACTTTTTAGAAGTTTGCGTTTACCTTCCATGACAGTTGTGGAAAACATCATTGCCTGATTAGGTGCATTATTATCACTTCTATCAAGCATGAGCGATAGCATCTCCTCATAAGAAAGAAGCCAATACGGTAAAAATAAGATTCCATCTTCTTTTTTATCTGTTGGCCCTGCTATTTTAAAATGTTGAAAATTTTTGCTATTAAGAGTTTCATACTCGCCATGTATGTCAAACAAGATTGCATTAGATGATTGCAACTCAGCTACTTGCTCTAAAATACGGGCTACGCACCAAGATTTGCCAGATCCCGTGCTTCCTACAATAACAGCATGGCGCTGAAAAAGCTTGTTACCATTTAGCCACGCTGTTGCACTGTCATCAATTGAATACATACCTAATTCAAGCGACACACTACTTTCATCAATAGGAACATTAGACACCGCTTGCATAAATTGTTTTAACCGCATTCCCTGCACAAGGAAACATTCAGCATTAATGGTTGGAATAGTAGACAATGTACGATGAAAGACGTTTCTTTTAATTCCTTCTTTGTCATAATGCGTACCAATTAGTACTGCTTTAATGACGCTAAAACTTTTTTCAATACTGTCGACTTCATCTTCTTCAATATAAGAAGCCTTTCTTATTATTTTTGATACAAGAGCTATTAGGTGTTGACTTGTTTTAGAACTTTGAATAGCTAATAAATGATTAACTTGCAAGTTCCTCAGTTTCTCTTCATTATCAACCTTAATTAGTACGGTCGCAGTGTCAACACTCTCAACAGTACCCAAAAAATCATCGTGGTTGTTTTCAAAAATATTCATGATTTGCTCCTTTACCATTTATTTAAGAAACCTTTTAGGCTCCAAAAGTCGTCTTCGTAATCGGCTTCCCAATCTTTTGTCAAGACATGTGTTTTACCATCTCTTTCCTCTATTAAAATATATTTGGGAATGTTAGATTGGGAGAATAGTTCTTTGCATTGCGATGTAAATGTTTTTGTTATAACTACAATAGGTGTCCCTTTTTTAATTTCTTCAATTATTTTAGGTTGTATATGACTGTCATTAAAACCATAACCAACAACCAAAAAACTTTTCGCGTTTGCTATTGCACTATCAGCTTGGGAAATAACACTTCTATATGGATCCTGATGAGTTTCATAGTATTTATTATTTCCAGGTGGGACAATATGAGGAATAAAAGTATCTGGTATTGTCATTGAGCGGGGCAAATCGCATTGACTGCCGTTCGGGGATAAGAACCAATCTAATGAGCCATGAACTTTCCATATTGCTACAGTACGTTCTCTAGCTTTTATCCGCTTATTCTTAATAGATTCAGATGGCAACTCCATTTTGCGAAAATAAGAACCTTCGAATCCTGTAACTATTGATGCTCCCGCAATATCGGCTGCATATTCAGCTAGCCGATCATAATTAGTAGTAATAATATTTGCTTTGTACGGAGTAGGAGAAATGATTTTTTTTATTAAATCAACTAGGCTAAATTCTATAAAATCAGTTTTTAATCCTCTTTCAAAAAAATCCAAATCACGCTTATTGATATAGTTCCATATTATCTCTCTAATTAAGTTTATATCTTCACTATTTAACTGAAAGCCCATCCCTATTGCTGTTTCCAAATCAAGGCCTCGACGTATATTATCAAAGAAATCCTTAACAACTTCATCACTTTGATCAAAGTCGCCTTCATGCCGTATTATTTCATTACTTAAATCTGTCATAGTAGGCAATCCATATGATGCACTATTACCAGATCCTAACACAACAAGAGGAACATCTGACAAATATGTCTGAATCATTGTAACACAATTATTTAAATCCATAGTTTACCTCGAAAATTGCTATAATCAAAAAATTATAGGCGACACAAAAAGGCGCGACAATGCGCTTAGAATATATTATAATGCTATCTCTCTTAAAACACCAGCATTCATTTGTGTTACCAAAAATTTGAGTCAGTATACCGGAGAACTCAGCATAAAGACCCTATTTATATCTACACGAAAAACGTCGAAAATTTTTCCTGTTTGTAGAAATTTGTTCTATTTTTTCAAAAGCTCGGCGACCAACACAAAAAGCCTTTTCATCTTAACCTTTCTTTATGAGTTTTATTTAGAAGATTTTTTGATTGTAGAAAAAGGAAAAGTCAATTATAGCACACCAAAACAGTAACAATATCTCCAATGATTCATTTTTACTAACTCAATAGGGTCGTGCTTAAGTTCACTAAATGCGAATAAATCCGAACATTATTGTTCGGATTTATTTTTTGCTGTTCTATAGGCGTGATGAATAGAGTTTGTTTTTGAAAACTTCATTCTGGTTATGTAGTTGCCGTTTGCTTGAACGTTATTATTTTCTACTTGTTATCTGCTTGCAAATAACGTTGTTATTTTTCCTGTTTGTTAAAAATTGTTTTATTTTGTTTCTAAAAGCTCGGCGACAAGTTCAAATAGCCTGTTTTCGTCTTGCACCAACTTCACCTGTATAAAATATCTGTACCCATTGTCTTCAAATATACCAGTCGCAATCGAATCATTTATATCCCAGTTTACCGTATGATTTTTAACAACATATTCTCTGTTACAGTTAGTGATGGTTGTAGCAAACTCACTAAGATAGACATTTGACCTCGTAATGGATAATTGTACAAATTCGTCCTTTTCGGGCAAATACACTCGTTCTTCTAAGCATAACACCTCATTGTCCGACTTACTTGTATAACAAACAGTGACGCATTCTTCCCCTAATTCATACCAATCAAAATACAAAAAATTTAGATTGCTGTTTTCTCGGTATTCGCCGATTGTATATTCCACCCCTTCCGTAACCTCGTAGTCATCCTGTGTGCAATAGCGATTATTATCTTTACCGCCATTGTCAGTCCCATTATTTTTATTAGGCAATAATACTGCACACGGCACAATAACCGCAACACAAACAGCTGCGGCGGCAATTGCCAAAATAACCGCAAATTTACGTTTTCTTACGGTAGCTTGTTTCTTGTCCGAATGCTCGACGTATTGAGGATAACGGCGTTTCAATTCCTCGAGAATTTCCGATTGCGTATTGATGCCATCCTGTCTTATCATTTTGTTAAGTTTATCTTCTTCGCGCATATTTGCCTCTAATTTATTGTTATTTTATAAGCTGCATCGACATATGAGCCGATTTTGTAAAAAGCCGTAGCAGTACCCGAAAAGCCCGTTGCAACGCGCAAATATTTATCCGTTCTTGTGCCGGTGCTTAATGTATATTTTACCTCATAATATCCATACGCAACCATAATATGATTGCCGCTTATGTTACTGGAATTGACAACGTCTTGATTTTCTCGCTCAGATAAAAGGTAAAGATTACTCGGCTGAACAAACAACACGGTGGGCTGGTTACTATTAACAGCTGTTTTGAATGCACTGTAATTAAAGCTATTTCCAATTCCGAGCGAAGTATATTGCAGATTATAGCCATGATCGACGACATAGCTTTGTAATCCGTTTTTAAATTCATCTTGGGATACCCCGGGAGCTACGACGTTGGTTTGCATACGATTGTACAAATCGAAAAGAAGCGTTTGTACATACGTTCCATTTTGCATTCTATAAGTGCCTGTTGAATAATATGAATCCCAATCGGGTATCAAATTTCCATAATACTTGTCATAGAAGCCGACAATAATAGCTCCTGCAACCGCTCCGCACCCATTCTCCATACCGCTAACTGCTCTATATTCAGGCGTACCTTTAACGGTGGATATATTCTCCACAACTTCTCTTGATACATACGAAATGGTTTCGGAAGCATAAGTAGCTATAAGCTCGCCGCCGACGTATCTATCGTCGTCCGTTTGATTATTGGGCGCGGTCGTCCAGCCGCCGCAAAAAGGCAAGCACAGCAGTAATAATGCGCATGTTTTTATTCTGTTTGTTTTGTTCATGATAATCACCTCTGTTTGGCTATATCCACTGCGGTGCGGGAAATTTTCCGATTTTTAAAAGTTATCCAAGATTTGCTTGGCGCTTTTTTGGAACCGCTTATACACGGTACCGACGTACATGTTAAGTCTTTTTGCGATTTCTTCGAAAGTCATATCATTGATAAGACGGAAGGTTACTATTTGCTTGTCTGTTTCGTCCAATTCGCTTATGGCGGTTTGCAAGGCAGCCATAAACTCCAAGTTTGTTGAATCGTCGGTTGTGCAAGCGACTTCATCGCTGATTTCGTCCAACGATGCATGATTATGTTTTCTTTCGCGGTTGTTAATCGTGTACGCTTCGTTTTGCGCGATCTTGCTTATCCAAGCTTTACCGCTTTGGAGTTCGTCGAACATTAGAATGTTGTCGAAAATCTTATAAAACGTGCTATTGATAACGTCGTCCACAAAGGATTTATCCACTAAATAGTAATAGGCGACAAACTTAATATAACCATAAGCGGCGCCGTAAAATCTTTCGAGACATCTCTCCCCGTGTTTCAGTCGTTTTAAGTATTCGGTTATCTCATTTGTAGAATTCATGATTGTTATATATCACAAAACACACCGAATTGTCAAGCATGGATGTTTGTATTATACCGAAAAATCTACAAAAACGAACATTATTATGAACATCGCATTATGAATAGCTCTTTGACGGCGTGCATTACAAAAATGAAAATAGCCGAGCACATAGAGCGCTTCGGCTATTTTCATCTGTATAGGAGGAAAAGTAATCAAATTTATTTTTCGGCCTTATCTTTGTCGTCGGCTTGCTGCTCGCCCTTATCCTTCTTTTTGAGCTTTTGGAACAAGCCTTTGACTTGGTCGAATAGCTTGCCGAACATGCCCTTCTTTTGTTGGACTATAACAACGTTATCCTCGTCCTGAGCCTGAGTATTTTCCACTTCCTCGTACTCGTTGTTTTGCTCGTTGATTGCCTTTAAGGTAGTGGCGTTGAAGAAACGTGAATGCGCTGTGTCGACGGCGACCTTTATTTTGTCGCCCACCTTTACGTCGAACTCGCTGCTCGTTTTGGAAATGACCTTTGCGTCGCCGACATAGCCGTGCATATTGATTATATCGCCGAGCATTTCCAAATGCGCAACGTCGTACGAGAAGGAATACGTCTTGAAGCGGTCGAACTTTTCGTCCTTTTCGTAAATAAGATTTTCGGGACGAATGCCGTAAATCATCCGCTTGCCTTCGTAGTTTTGGAGCAATTTCGATTGCTCTTTGGTAAGCTTGATCTTGATGCAGTTATCGGTAATATCAACGCCGCCCGCCTTGACCGACTTGATGACGTAGCCGTTGTCGGGCGTTACGGTAAGCTTGACTACCGTGCCTGCCGCAGCCATTGCTACGTTTGCCGTTACCTTGCCGTGCGCGGAAGGCACAATGTTGATTGCATGCTCGAATTCCGACTCGCTCTTGTCCGTCGCAACTTTTTCCTGCGCAGCCGCCGCAACCTTATCCTGCACGGGCGCTTCCTCGAACTGTTCGGTGCCGTCCGGGGTGGACTTTTCAAACTCTGCCTCTACCGTAACTTCGTTTTCGGGCATGGTAAAGTATTTTTCGTCGGTGACAAACGTATCGCCGTGCTTTTCGCCGCGGAAAATGTTCATAGCGGGCGTGCCGATAAAGCCTGCGACAAATACGTTGGCGGGATATTTATATATCTCGTCCGGCTTGCCGATCTGCTGGACAATACCGTCCTTCATGATGACGATTCTGTCAGCCATCGTCATAGCTTCTATTTGGTCGTGAGTAACGTAAATAGTGGTCGCGTTTACCGTTTTATGTATACGCACGATTTCCGAACGCATGGCTACGCGCAGCTTGGCGTCGAGGTTGGAAAGCGGCTCGTCCATAAGGAAGACCTTAGGCTCGCGGACTATCGCTCTGCCAAGCGCGACGCGCTGACGCTGGCCGCCCGAAAGCGCGCGCGGCTTTCTATCCAAGTACGGCGTCAGTTTAAGAATATTCGCAGCGCCGCGGACGCGACGGTCGATAACGTCCTTAGGCACCTTGTGCAGTTTAAGCGAATACGCCATGTTCTTGTATACAGTCATTTGCGGATAAAGCGCGTACGACTGGAACACCATAGCGATTCCCCTATCCTTAGGTGCGACGTTGTTTACCAGCTGACCGTCTATGTACAATTCACCGGTCGATATTTCTTCGAGACCGGCAATCATGCGCAGGGTTGTGGACTTGCCGCAGCCCGACGGACCGACGAAAGCGATAAACTCGTTATCGGCGATATCGATATTGAAATCGTGTACGGCATGCACGCCGCCGTCGTAGATTTTGTTTACGTGTTTAAGTTGGATAGTAGCCATTTAATTACCTACCTTTAAAATATTTTCTCTGTCGCCCATAGCTGCTATGGCGCCGTAATTTGTAGTTGTATAGCTGCCGCATTTGCAAGCGAATTGCAGTATTTCGTCGTAGTCGAAATTACCTATGATATTATCCTTGTTTATGCCCAAACGCATAAGCTCGGAAATAAGCCCGCCGAAGAACGAATCGCCCGCGCCGGTGGTATCCACCGCTTTAACCTCGAAGCCGTGACAATCGAACGTTCGTCCGTCGTTAAGGTACAGCCTTGCGCCATGTGCGCCGCGCGTGACGGTAAGCATTTTTACGCCGCGGTCCAAAAAGGTTTTTGCAGCGGCGTCGGGATTGATATCGCCAGTCAAAAATATAAGCTCGTCGTCGCCCACCTTGACCACGTCCGCCTTTTTGGCGTAATCGAGCGCGACTTTTTTCAGCTCCTCGCGGTCATTCCAAAGGTTAAACCGCAGATTGGGGTCGAAGCAAACCAGCGCTCCCGCGCCGCGCGCCTTGTCTATAACGTAGTCGTGTGCGGCGCGCGCCTGCGGTGTGCTAAGTGCGACGGAGCCGAACTCGAACATATCGCCCTTGTCAAACGCCACACCGCTAAATTGCTTGGGAGTAAAGTACAGGTCTGCCGCCGTCTTGCGGTAAAACGCGAATTGCCGTTCCCCGCCCTCGCCGAAGCTGACAAACGCCAAAGACGTATCGTAGCCGTCGTTTTTGCAAATGTAGTCGGTGTTTATTCCTTCGTTTTTCAATGTGTCTATAAGGAATTCGCCGAACGCGTCGTTGCCGACCTGCGAAAGATACATGCCGTCGCAGCCCAGCCGCTTGGCTTGCACGCACACGTTTGCCGGTGCGCCGCCCGCTTTTTTTACAAACTCATCGGTGGTTTTGAGCGGCGCGCTGCCCTTGGACTGAAAGTCGATCAGCAGCTCACCCATGCACACGAGCTTACTCATAGAATTTTATCCCCGCGATTTGCACCTTGGCGCCGTTGGAGTAGAATGCGAAGTTTTTGTTTTGCATTCCCACAAACCGCGTCGTAAACGCAATCTTGTTATCGAAGTAAAGGGAAAGTATTTCGCCGTCGATGACGATATCCGCGTCGTATGCGCGACCCGTTTCGAGCGCATAGTTTATTCCGGTAAACTCGTCGCCGTAGCGCAAAATATTTTTAACTCCGTTATAGCAGCTTATCCTGCCCTTTTGCCCGATAAACGAAAGCATGTTTTTGCCAAGCCTGTTGTCGTAATCTCCGTTTACGCCGAACGTCAAGCCGAAGTCACCGTCGAGCGAGTCGAGCGTTACGGTAAAATGCATTCTCGTAACGTTGGTGCTGAGCTTTTCAACTCCGTATGCCTTGAAACCTGCGCCGTCGAATTTGAAGTCGGATACGTTCTCTCCGTTTACGCGATTGTAGGTTACGGAATTGCCGAACGTGTTTTTAACGTTTTCTATCATAACCGCGCGAAGGCTGCCGTCGGGTTCTTGCTTGATTTCGTGCGCAACAAGATTGCCGCCCCAGTCGAACGCGCCGGTATCGCCTCCGTCCAGCCGCGCGCACCAAGCGAATGCGTACAGCTTGTCGCCCGCTTTTTCCAGTCTGCCGGCATAGAAACCGGTGCTGTCTATGGTGTCGCGATTGAACTTTTTCCACTCGTCGCTGTCGGCGGTTTGATATCTGTAATGTGTAACGCGGTTGTCGCCCTGCTCGCTGTACGCGAGGTAGCGGAAGCCGTTCCACTCTATATACGACGGGCATTCCATATTGTACGTGCCCTCGTCGTTTTCGAAGAACGTGCCGTTATCAGTCCAGCCGTCGGAAGCGGCGTCAAGCGAATCCGCCTTGTACTGCTGAATAACGCCCTTGTCGCCCTTGCGCGTAGTGACCAACATGTAGTAACATTCGTCGGTCGAATCGTAATACACGTACGGGTCGCGGAAGTCGTTGCTTGTACCGCGAATATTAAAACTCTCGTCCTTGACCCACGTTTTCTGATTGTCGGAGCTGACGGCATGACGGATCACTTCCACCGCGTTGGCGGGATGTCCGGTATAAAAGCAATGATATTTGCCGTCCGCACCCTTGATGAACGAACCTGTACCGAGCGACGCGTCGGGCGAGTCGATATCTTCCGTAAAGTTGATTGCAATACCCTCGTCCTTGTAGCTTACGTAGTCCGTTGTGGTAAGCCGCGAAAACGGATGGTAGAACATATACAGCGAACCGGTGCGGTCCTGCAAGTGATATATGTTCATTACGCCGTCGTCGTAGAACGGCATAACGTCGCCCATATACACGCCCTCGCTTGTCGAGTACGGGAATATTGTTTTGTCGCCCTGCTGAACAGTGCCCTTAGTGCTTGTGGGCGCGTTGCCGCCGCAAGCCGCGAGCGGAGCGCAAAGCAACAGCGCGGATGCAAGTAATATCGATTTGACTTTTTTCATTTTGATACTCCTATTTGTTTTATAGTGATATCTTTAACGTTTCCTTCGACTATCAGGCTGAAATCGCCGTCTATATACATTCGACTGCTTATAGCCTCCTTGCCGTTATCAACAAATACCTCTATACAAGACTCGTCCAACAAAATGCGTACGGCGCACTTATGATAAACCGAATTGGTGCGGCGAATACAACCGTTGCCGTTGTTGGCATTGATTGTATCGAGATACACGCCGCCGTCGTTGCCTATAACCACTTGACCGTTGCCGCCCTGCAAAATCAACGATCCCACGCCCTCGAAGGTGGCGGTCACGTCGGCGCACTTGGGAACAGCCGTCCCGCCCGTTACGGGCGTAGCGTACTTGTCCAAAGCGGCTATCGGCGTTTGCAGTATATCGCCGTCGCACAGGCTTAGCTCGCGCGGAATAGTGAACGATCCGACCCAGCCGTGACCTTTGTCGCGGGTGGGGTACGGTTTGTTCCACATTTCCTGCCACCCTACTATAATGGGCTTTTCCGCATTATTTATTACCTGCGGAGCGTAATAGCAGTCGCCCTTGTCGATTTCCTTTATGTAGTCCACCTTTACGCGGCGGTTTGCAAAATCGACCTCGCCCACTATGAACACGCTGGTGTGCGTGTTTTTGTAATCGTTGCCCTGCTCCGCCACGTGACAGCCCGAAACGATGATAACGTCCTTTCCGTCCACCTTGCAGTAGCACGGGCATTCCGCCATATCGCCGAGCGCGTCAAACGGGCCTATCGTAAAGTCGTAGCTTAGCTTTTCCAGCGAATTGCCGCTGAGCACGACTATTACGCCCTTGTCCGTTTCCTTGTCCTTGCCGCCGACCAACGCATAAAACTTGTCGTTGGCCATTATGGGGAATGGATCGCGGAAATCGGTACGGCTTATGTTTTCGGGCAGCGTTTCGTTGTTGAATACGGAATGATGTTTTTTTGCAAACGTTTGTCCGTCCGTACTGCGCACCAAGCACACCTTTTCCTTTTTGATATCGGAAATTTCGTAGTGCCTTGTGTACAGAATATTTAACGCGCCGCCCGCCGCAATGCACCCGCCCGAAAAGCAACCCGTTTCGTCCTTTTCGTTGGGCGCAAGCGCGACTCCGGCATGGGCATACGCAATTAAGTCAGTGGACGTAAAGTGTCCCCAATGCATAGCCCCCGGCTCCTCGCCGTACGGATTGTATTGGTAAAACAAATGATATACGCCGCGATAGAACACCAATCCGTTGGGGTCGTTCATCCAACCGATGGGCGCCGTCATGTGATACTTGGGACGGAACTGTCCGTTTACCGTATCCATGTTGGCGGCAATATAATCGTCTGCCATTTTAATGCTGTATGCCATTGCCGTAAACCGTTTTTAAATGCTGTGTTAATTGTTTGATTGTGAATTTTGGATAGTTAAGTCGGTAAGCTCCATGTAAAATACGGTGAAGGTTAAGGGATTTGCGGAATCAGTCCATTGACCGAGCTTGAAGCAGCTACCACCTTGATAGTCGGCGGCTGCAGTAAACTTAATCGTCTTTGTATTAAGCTTACCGCTATCAAACTCACTGTTGTAATACACCGCGCCATCGGTATATGTCTCGTATGTAGCTTTACCACCGTATACTTCATGCTCGGTATTTCCTTCACCACCGCCGGAAACGGTATAAATCAATTTAAGTTCGTATTCGTGTCCGTCTATAAGATTTACATCCTTTTCAAGCTTGAGTTTCCAAGCATCGTCCCCACTGACTTCGCCGGTTATCGTTACGACAAATGTGCCGTCGGCGTTGTCGTGTTTGGAAATCGTAGCAGTCTCATCAGACACCGTATCATGTTTGCTTGCGGACCAGCCGATAATATCGTTGCCGACGTTTGCCTTTTCCTCGATTGTTAAGGCGGTAACCTCTACCTCGAAGCCCGCGGGCAATTTGCCGAGTTGCAATACTGCGGTGGGTGCGGCTTCTGTTTTGTTTGCGCGGAAAGTAAATTTAACGGTATTATCGCCTTTTACCAAGTCAACGTTGCGTTTTTCGTAATAATCGTAACCATCTACGCCAGTTGTTTCGAACCACACCTCGCCCGAATCGGGGTTCTCGACTTCCTCGCCGTCGGACATTACCTTGTAGTTGATAGCGTACGTTACCTCGTAAAAATGTCCGATGGTTACTGCGTCCATATTGCCGACGAGCTTGATGTGCCAATCGGTACCGTCGGGGGCGCTTGCAGAAACCTTGACCGAGTTTTCGGTCGGGGTCATTACCGCGCCGAGCGTATCGTTTTCCTTTTGAAGCTCGAATGCAGTCGGGTCGAACGTCGGGGTCTGTTGCTCCAACTCGAAGGTCGCCGTTACGGTTACCTTCTTATTCGGCATGGTGAACGTTTTGGTATCCTTTATGTCGTGGTCCTCGCCGTCGTTATAAACAAGCGTGGCAAGTATGTATCCCTCGGCGGGCGTTACGGTAAGCGTTACCGTTTCGCCTTCCGCGGCTTTTGTTTTGTCTGCCGTAACCGTGCCGTTTGTTACGTTAGCGATTTCCACGTCATACGTTGTCGCTGCACTCTGTATTACCTTGCCGCAAACGCAAGTGCCGGAAGTGGCATGGGCTTCTTTTGTAGTTGTTTCGTCGCAGTCCGTGCGCTTGCACACCTGCCAATGCTGAGTGGGATCGGTGTTTACGTACGGAGCGTTTTCAAAGTCGTGGTTGAGCGCGGCGAGAACGGTTGCCGCCTGCGTGATTTCGGTCTTGCAATCGGCGTCGCTGTAATACTTGCCGCCCTTTGTCCAGTACTCGATATTGCCGGCTGTCGTGCATTTGGCAGCCACTGCGGTAATGTGCTGAGGAGCTTCGGGGGGCGTTGTGGTGGTGCTGCCGTCGTCACCGCCGCCGCACGCCGTGAGCGCGCCGAAGCACATAACTGCGCTTGCCAAGCAAGCCGTAACAGTCGCAATTCTCTTTTTAATAGCCTTATTCATTTTATTTATTCTCCTATGGATTATTTTTAGTTGGATTATTGTTTAGTCGATTATGCTTTTTTCGCAAATCTTGACTTCGCTGATTTCGATAGTAACATTTTCGTACTGTCCGTTTACGGCAAAGCCGAACTGCCATTCGAAGCGATGATTCGTAGGATCGGACAAGGCGTTGCTCTTTATGGTGTACAACGTTTCGGTTTCGGATAACGTCATCTCCGCCCATACAAGGTTGGGATCCCAGCCGCCCGCATTAGGCCCTACAAGGACGACCTTGACCGGCGCGCTTGCCTTTGCCTTAAATGAAATATAGTAATCGCCGAACGCGCCCGTGCCCACGTAGAATTCGGGGCTCTTTATTATGTCGGCATTGTCTTTCTCACTGAATTTTTGCACAGTGAATATGAGATTGCCGTCCTTCCATACCGTTTTGTCCTTATCCGTTCCGTTCTCTCTGTTCATTGTGAACAAATTAGCGGTACGGAATTGTTCGGTTATTTTTTCGTTGGCGGTTACGGTAAGATTGGAAATAGCAATGGTATTTACTGCCTTGCCCGATTGTACGTACAGCCACAGTCCCGCCGCATTTGTCGAAGTAGGAGTAAACGTAAGCTCTTTATGTCCCGAATTGTCGGTCTTGCCTTTGTTAAACTGTTCGGTAAGATACTTCGCTTCGTCCCATTGCTTATTCTGCAATATAACTTCGAAGTCGCCGTCCGTTTGCGCGTCTACGTCAAAGGCGACCTTGTATTCCTTGCCTGCCTGTACGCGCACACTCGTATCGATGAACATGCCGCCCGCCCATATATCGGTTTCGCTCGCCTTGGTAACATCGAGTATAGCCGACGCGTTTTGCACGGTTGCCGTGCCTTCCACGCCGTTGTCGAAACGGTCGTACACGCTTTCGTAAAGCGAAAGGTTGCTGAGCGTAATCTTATTGACGGCATTGCCCGACTGCACGTACAGCCACAATCCGTCGGGATTATCGGCTGTGGGTGTGAACGAAACGTTCGCGTGTCTGGAATTTGCCGCCGCGGTTCCTTTGTTGAACCATTCTTCTTTGTACTTTGTTTCGTCCCACTGTTTGTTTTGCAGCATGACGGCAAACTCGTCATCATTTTCCGCAGTGGTATCAAAGGACAACGTGTAATTTACATTGGCTTTTAACGGCATGCCGGTCTTAACGAACATACCGCCCGCCCACATATCGTTGCACTTGCCGGTGATTTCGAGCGTAACCGACTTTTGGTCGTCGCTCGCTTTTGCGGTGCCTTTCAAATTGTCTCTGCCGCCGGCGGTGTCGAAACGACCGATAACGCTGCCGCTGTTGAGCGCAATATCTTTTTTGCCGATAAAGTTGATCGCGTGCGTAACGTCTTCCTCATGCTCGGCAACGGCTTTGACAAACGATACGTCTATATCGTCGCCGAGCCCGCCCAAAAGCAGCTCTACTTTTACGTCCGCTTTGGCTTTGTTTTCGTCCTGCGGCACTGCGTACGTAAAGCTGACCGTCGAATCGGCGTCGGCGGTAACTTCGTGCGTCTGCTCCGTCTGACCTATACGCGACTTTATGCTGCCCGCCGTTTTGGAATTGAGCATGTATGTGAATTGATATTCGGCGCCCGTCGTAAGCGAATATGTGCGGGACAGCACGGCGTCGCCGTCGTTTTGCGCGCCCGTCACCTTGAACAAGAACTTACCTTGGTCGCCGTTGCCTACTACGCTTTGCGTTTCGAGCTTAGCGCTGCCGCCGACGTCGACCGAAAAGCCGTCCAATTCCACAAGCTTAAAGTTTTCGTAAACAAGCCGGTCATACGTAGTTACGTACGACGTAGCCGATGCCGTGTTGCCGTTGCTGTCGGTTACGGAATACGTTATTTCGTACTCGGTTTGCTCGGGAAAGATTGCAATGCCGTCGGTAACTTGAACCTCGGGCGAAATGCTTATTGTCATTTTGGGCGTGATGTCGCCGTCCTCTTTATCGTACGCGACCACCTTGCTAAGCAAATCGATAGGCTCGTTGATGATGCAGTCAAAGTCGCCCGCACCCTCGATAACCGGCTTTTCGTTTTCCGCCGCGTCGGCGCAACCGACAAACATTGCCGTGGAAAGCGCGCCGATCGCAAGAACCGCCGCGATAAGCTTATGCGTCTTTTTGATTTTCGTCTTCATGATTGACCTCTCCATATTCGTTTAGGTAGTTATCTTTGTCGCCTTCGTGTTTAAGCCGGTACACGCTCGTCTTTAATGCCCGCGCTTTTAACGTGTAAAAGTTTTCGGTAAGCAGCTTGGATATTACAAACGGAACTGCGTACAGCGTCAGCGGCAAAACGTACGGATACAAGATTATTATCGCAACCACGCCGCCGGCTACGGCGATTGCCGCAAGGCTGCGCAAGATTCCGCCCGACATAAGCACAAGCCCATTGTACAAAAACTGGCGTACCCCCACTTGCATGTTTACTATGATTGTCGGGCCTGTTACCAAGTACACAATACCTACGACCAAAGCAATATAGCAAATTACCATTACAAAGTAATTGATGTTGGCGGGATGGGTGTTAAAAAAGTACAGGTTAAGGACAGAGAACAATAATATTATCAGCTCGAATATCGTGTACAATGCTATTATGCCGAAGTTGGAGCCGATTGTTGTAAAAATGTCCTTAAATCGGCGCACGCCCATTTTGTTTTTGAAAAAACCGGCAACGCCTACCAACATAGGTATAAGCGGTATTACAAGCAACGCGGAAAGGGCAAGTAAAAGCGATACCACAAAAATTTCCAGTGCGTATTCACCTATAAGCTGTAATCCATGCATATACTTCCCGCTTCCGTCGCTTATCCGTTATTTTTTGCCCAACGCCGTCAAATACCTGTCGTAAGCCGCTTGGTTGATGGATTTGACCGTGTTTATGGAAGACTTATTCTTGTCAAGGAATTCCTCGTACGTTTGCGTGGCGCTTCCCCTTATGACTGATACCATAAAGCTGTTGATATTGTTGCCGAGCGAAGACTCGTACGTGTACAAGTCGTTCAATTCCTTTTCGCTGTAATTAAGATTGGGAATGTTGGTCGCACCCTCGTAGGAGTACGGCTTTACATACGCCGCCAAACGCTGTTGTCTGAGCTCGGCGCGCGATTCCATTTTTACCGTCTTGCCCCAAACGGCGTCGGTAAGATATACAAGGCCGTACGGCGCGTTTTTCATACGGAAGTCGTCCGCGCTCTGCTCGCCGTGATCGTCGTTGGGAATAAGCATTCCGTCCTGCTTTTCGGCAAGGAATGCGCCCGATTCGATAGAGCCGTAGTTGAGCTGCGCCGAATAGTCGGGTTCGTAGAACTTGTCAAAGTACGACAAAAGTCCTTTTACGTCCCTGCACTTGCTCAAAACCACGCATTCCGCTTTTTCCACTTCCAGCTTGTTGCTGACGCCGACGTAGCGGTTGCCGTTGTCGTCGGCAAGCGGCTTGACTATAATGTAATCGTCGCGCAAATCCTTGTTGACTACCGTTTCCTTCTCCCACCAGTAGAAGGCGCCGTAGCGTCCGTCCTGGCCGTAAGCGAGGAATTGGTCTTGGTCTTGCGTAAATGCGGTGGCGCGTATCAACGTTTTGCCATACCAATCCTTCAACTCCACAAGTGCGTCGTACCACTTTTGGTCCTCGACGGTAAACGTTACCTGTCCGTTGACAATTGTTTTGTGTTCGATATTTTCGGGAAGACCGAAGGAGGCAATCAAGTCGGATATATTGCCCTGCCAGTTGTTGCTGACAAACTGTAACGGAACCTCTTTTCCGCCCGAAGCGCCGACGGCGCCGTCGCCGTCCATATCCGTAGTATTGAACTTTTGAAGAATGTCCTTAAAGTCGGAACGTTTCAAATCCAATCCGTCTTTCAAATCCTCTTTGGTCAGCTTTGCGCCGGACGGCAGCGCCAACTCGTCGTTGGTCATAAGCTTTTCTATCCACGTTTTGTTGATAAACAAAATGTTGGGATATTGATAAAGCCCCATCTCCTCGATACGCGGCAACGAATAAATGTGGCCGTCGGGCGACTTTAACGCCTCGTGAATGTCGGGACGGTCGTCCAAAATCTTTTTGAAGTTGGGCATGCTGTCGAGATAATTGTCTATCGCAACAATCCTATTGCGCTTGCCGTATGCGTACAAATTCTTGTTGGAGAATCCCGCATGGTAAATAGCGTCAATGCCCTCCGTATTGACGGGGTCGTTATTTTGGCTGTACTGCGACGAAGTGTTAAACGTCCAATACACGTCCTTGCCTGTTTCCTCGTTAAGCTTTTTGAATACGGGCATGTCGTTGTAGTTTTGCACCGTGCTTTCCTTAACGGCAAGAATGGTAAACTGGTGTTTGGATTTGTTGCCGCCGCAGCCAGTCATCAAGCCGAGTGTCGGCAACGCGCACGTAGCGGCCATAAGTAATGCTAAAATCTTCTTTTTCATAATATGGATGCCTCCGAAAAATTTTTTTGAGGAATAAATTTTATCAGGTTTGTTTTATTTGAACGAGCCGACCAAAACGCCTTGCCCGAAATGCTTTTCTATCATGGGGTACAGGATAAGGATAGGCACCGTAGCCACGATAATGGACGTGAACTTGATTTGAGTAGCCGCGCGCATTTGCTCCAAAACCACGTCGCCCTCGCCGCCCTTGGTTACGGACAACAGCTCGTTAAGCACGGTTTGCAGCGGATAGAATTCTTGGTCGATGTTAAAGATGTACGCGTCTATGTAGTTGTTCCAATGCCCTACCGCGTAGAACAGCACCATAACGCTTATTATCGATTTTGCAAGCGGAAGTACCAAGTCGAAGAAGGTGCGTATTTCGCCCGCGCCGTCGATTTCGGCAGCCTCCAAAACCTCTTTGGGCACGTTGCTCGTAAAGAACGATTTGCACATGAATACGTTGTACACGCTTACGCCGCCGCCGATAATAAGGATGAGCGGGTTTTGGTAAAGCCCGAGCGAACGGCAAAGTATGATATACGGAACAAGCCCGCCGCCGAAGAACATGGTTATTATAAGCAATACCATTATCAGCTTGCGGAAGGGCAGATATTCCCTGGACAGCGCCCACCCGGCGGGGATAGTAAGCACAACGTTGAACACAGTGCCCAAAACGGTATATAAAATAGTGTTGCCGTAGCTGCGCCAAATATCGCTGTTTTTAAACAGCTGACCGTAACCCGAAAAGGTCAACTTAATGGGGTACAGCCACACCTCGCCCGTCATTACGGCGTCGGGATCGGAAATGGACGCTATAATTATGTAGTACAACGGGTAAATGATGATTACGGCAAGCAGGAACAAAATAAGTCCGCAAATAACAAAGTACACAATGTCTGTTTTGGGATTTTTTATTTTGTTCGCCTTTTTCTGCGCCTTCAAATCCAATATGTCTTGATTGTTCATAACTTGTTGATTTTTCATATTCATCACCACATACTGTTGCCCGAGAGTTTTTTGGAAACGGTGTTGGCTATTATCAGCAACACGACGTTTATGACCGAGTTGAACAAGCCCGCCGCCGTACCTACGCCGTACTGACCGCCCATCAAGCCGAACTTGTAAACGTATGTAGAAAGTATTTCACTCGTTTCCAGGTTGCCGTCCGTCTGCATAAGCAAAACCTTTTCGTAGCCGCAGCTCATCAGGTTGCCGACGGAAAGAATCATAAGCATTATTATGGTGGGCGCTATCGCAGGCAGGTCGACGCTGAATATGCGCTTGAACCTCGACGCACCGTCCACCTTGGCAGCCTCGTGCAACGCGGGGTCTACGCCGGCAAGCGCGGCTATGTATATGATAGCCGACCAACCGAAGTCCTGCCAGTTGCCCGAGAATATGAATAGTGGTCGGAACGCTCCCGGTTTTAGGAATAGCTGCAACCCGTTTGCGTCCCCGCCCATCTTTACGGACAAAGCGTCAAGCAGTCCGTCCGAGCCGAATATGAACTTTAACATACCTACCATAACGACCAGCGATATAAAGTGCGGTGCATAGTACAGTATTTGCAAGCCCTTTTTGATTTTCGGTCTGGGCAGCGAATTCAACAACAACGCTACGATAATCGGAAGCGGGAAGCCGACTATAAATCCGAATATACACAGCAAGAACGTGTTGAAAAAGTAATCCTTAAAGTTGGGGTTTGCAAAGAACGTTTGAAAGTTCTCCCACCCTACCCAAAGAGTGTTGGAGCCTAAAATCTCGTCGCCGGGCATAAAGTCTTGGAACGCGATCAGTATGCCGTACATAGGCCCGTAACAGAAAATCAGCACGTAAATAAGCGCGGGGATTATAAACAGCAATATCCAACCCCTGCGCTTAAAGTTCATCTTCCACCGCTCGGCTTTGGTGAGCGGCTTGTTTTCGACAAAGCTTTGAGTGCAAACGCCCGCCTCGCCGGTCTTTTGCTCGGCGACGGCGTCGTACATACGCTCATATTCCTCATCGGTCATTTCATCGATAGACGGAAGATTCTCTTTTACTTCATCTACGCCCATACAACTACCTTCCCTTGTTATTGTCGTTATACTTGCTTTAAATGTAAACCTTATAAATATAGCAAGTCAATCACCATTTTGAATTATGTGCATTTGCACACTACGATTGCAAAAAATTTTGTGCAAATGCCAACATGCACTTGCTTTTATATTAATAATGTATTATAATACAAGTATAACATTATAAAGGGGCAATAATCATGCGAACCGCCGTTACAATCAAGGACATCGCCGAACAGTTAGGCCTATCCCGAAACACCGTCGCCAAGGCGTTAAACGGCAAGTATGTGCCCGAAAATACGCGCAACCTTATTTTGGACAAGGCGCGCGAGCTAAACTACAAATCGATAAACGTCGACAAAACGTACAGCGAGCCGCCCGTCAAGAGCAAGCGCATTTTGCTGCTGTCGGGCAAGCCGCTAAACAATATAAGTTTTTTCGTTCCGATAATACGCAGCATAGAAAACTACTGCTACAAAAATCATCACGAGCTTTTTCAGTATACCTTTAACTCCGGTATAATGACGTTCAACAGCTTGGCAAGCCATGTAAAGTCGTTGAACGCCGACGGCATTATAGCGATAGAATCGTTTGACAAGGATTTTATTACCAAGCTGATAAACCTTAAACTGCCCATTTGCTTTATCGACTTTGCACCTACGTACAGTATTCCCATATCGGGCAATTTCGATATAGTCAAAACAAGCGACATCAAGTCCATATTCGGCATCACAAGACAGCTGCACAAAAACTACGGCATTACTCGGTTTTGCTTTGTCGGCGACATAATGCACTGCATGAGTTTTCAGGACAGATATTTCGGAATGATACAGGCGCTGGCAGTAGACAATATTCCGCACAGCAAGCGCGACGACATACTTCGCCACGACAAATTCGACTACGGCAGCACCGTAGCTATAAAGAGCGAGCTGTGCAAGCTGCGCCACCGCCCCGAATGCTTTATCTGCGCAAACGACTTTATAGCACGGTCGGTGTGCAATACGCTGCAAACAATGCAGATAGACGTTCCGCGGCAATGCCTTGTCGTCGGGCATGATAACGTTGCCGAGTCCAGCTCGTATACGCCGTCTATTACGTCGTTCGGTTGCGACAAGGAAAGCTTGGGCGTGGAGGCCGTTTGCGCGTTGATAACGCGAATACTCCATCCGCAGTACACTTATACCCGCTCGATATCCGTGCATACAAAAGCGGTTTACCGCACCTCTACGGAACGGTAAACCGCTGTAACTATAATTTATTTATATATCGGAATGTATAACGCAGTTGGCAGTCGCCTTGTTTGTGGCAATCGGTATGTCGTACACAACGGCTATGCGCAGCAGAGCCTTTACGTCGGGGTCGTGCGGCTGAGCGGACAGCGGATCCCAAAAGAATATAACTATGTCTATTTTCTTTTCGGCAATCTTTGCGCCTATTTGCTGATCGCCGCCGAGCGGGCCGGACAGATATTTTTTTACGGTAAGCCCCGTCGCCTCGGCAACCAGTCCGGCGGTTGTGCCGGTACCGCACAAATCGAACCGCGCCAGCGTTTCCTTATTGCGCAACGCCCAGTTAACCATTTCGGCTTTTTTATTGTCGTGCGCGATAAGCGCAATAGTCTTTTGTGCTTTCATAATATTCCCCTGCGTTTAAATCTTGATTGTATTGTAGCATAAAAAACCAATAAAATCAAGCGCCCCGCAATTATCCGCATATCGCATTCACAAGCGGCTGCGCATTTTTAAATATCGTCCGGGAAATTACTCGTTAAAACATATAAGTGACAAGAAGGAGCGCCGACAGTGGACTTTAAATAAATTAATGCTCACTTTTTATTATAAACGTCAGCGCTCGTTCCGGCCACTCTATAATAAAGCCGTCATGACAAGCTTAACACGACAGCTCTATATATTATAACACAATAATGTCGAATATTTTTCCATTTTGTGGAAAATTTTTTTATTTTGTTTCCAAAAGCTCGGCAACCAACTCAAAAAGTCTGTTTTCGTCCTGCCCTTTCTTTATTTGAATAAAATACCTGTATCCATTATATTCGAATATGCACGTTGCATTTCCTTCTTGAATTACCCATTTTACTATATGATTATCAACCGTATGCTCTTTGTCACAACTTGTAATTTTAGGGTCGAATGCATTTAAATACACATTTGCTTTTGTTATAGATAATTGTACAAACTCGTTCGATTGCGGTAAAAACATCTCTTCTTCTAAGCATAACACCTCATTATCCGCATTACTTGTATAGCAATATGTGGTACAATCCTCACCTAATTCATACCAATCAAAATATAAAAAATTACGGTTATTATTTTCACGATACTCTAAAATTGTATACTCTACGTCACTCTTTTCATACTCATCCTGCTTGCAATAGCGAATGTTTTCTTTTCCGCCGTTATCGGTACCGTTATTCCTATTGGGCAATAGCACGGCGCAAGGCACAATAACCGCCACACAAACAACTATGGCAGCGATTGCCGAAATAAACGCAAATTTGCGCTTCCTTGCGGAATGCTTTTTATCCGATTGCTCTACGTATTGCGGATAACGGCGTTTAAGCTCTTCGAGAACGTCCGACGGCGTATCGATGCCGTCTTGCTTTATTGCTTTGTTAAGTTTATCTTCTTCGCGCATAACTACCTCTAATTTATTGTTACTTTATAAGCTGCGTCAACATAGGAACCGATTTTGTAAAAAGCTTGTGTTTCACCGGACAATCCGGTTGCAACGCGTAAATATTTATCCGTTCTTGTGCCGTTACTTAAAGTATATTTGACTTCATAATATCCGTAAGCTACCATTATATGATTTCCGCTTATGCTATACGTATATACTTTATCAACATTATCGTCTGCCACGTATATGTAAAGATTACTCTGTCGAACAAACAATACAGCAGGCTCATTATTTCTAACGGCAGTTTTAAATGTGTTGTAATTGAAATTATTGCCAGTCCCAAGCGAAGTGTATTGCAGATTATAGCCGTGATCGACTACATAGCTCTGTAATCCGTTTTTAAATTCGCTTTCGGACACCCCTTCCGCAACAACGTTGGTTTGCATTCGGTCATATAAATCAAAAAGGAGTGTTTTCACATACGTTCCGTTTTGACCTTTATACATACCAGATGAATAATACGATACCCAACCGGGTATAAGATTTTCGTAATACTTATCGTAAAAGCCGACAATAATACCACCTGCAACAGCGCCGCACCCGTTTTGCATCCCGCTCACGGCAAAATATTCGGGCGTGTCATTAGCGGTGGATATATTCTCGATTACTTGTTTGGACACATACGAAATAGTTTCGGAAGAAGCATATGTAGCTATCAGCTCGCCACCGACGTATCTATTATCTTGCTTTGGCGCGCTCGTCCAGCCGCAACAAAAAGGCAAACACAGCAGTAATAATACTAATGTTTTTATTCTGTTTGTTTTGTTCATGATGTTACCTCTATTTATCTATACAGAGTGTCGCGCTATAATTTTTCCAATTTTTACAATATATCTGAAATTTGTTTGGCGCTTTTTTGAAACCGCTTATATACGGTACATACATAAAGGACGAATTGCTTTGTGTGTTTTTGTGTTATTTTGGGATATTTTGTGGTTTTGAAAAAATCATTTTTAATTGCTTTATATTATAAGTAAATACAATAAGTAAATACAATCGAGGAGAAACAAATGATGAATCAAACATTATACAGCCATGCCGTAAAACTCATTTCCGACTGCTCTGTTCCGCCGCATCTGTCCGGATTCACTTTTCTGTTGGAAGCTACGATAATGAAAAGTGAAAACTACTCGATTAAGCTGATAGATATTTACAAGAGCTTAGCTCAAAATCACCGGTGCACACACCGCGCTATTACGCGCAATATTTCGTATGCTATTTCACAATCGGAGCATATTCGCGACTATCTTGCGCTCGGTAAAAACGATTTATTCAACGGCAAGGTTATTGCCGTACTGGCGCTGAAACTGAAAACCGTATCGCCGTCCGTAAGCGTTAGCGTTTAGTATTTTTTGCAACGCCCGATTTTATTGCCGCTTGCGCTACGGCTTTGGCTACATCGTCGTGGGCTTTGCGGTCATAGGCGTACGGCAAAATATAATCCCTCGAAAGTTCTTTGTCCGATACGCAATCGGCTATTGCTTGCGCCGCAGCAATCATCATTTCGGTATTGACGGTAGTCGCCCGCACGTCCAACGCGCCGCGGAACAGTCCAGGGAATACCAAAACGTTATTTATTTGGTTGGGATATTCGGACGAGCCTGTACCCACGATATACGCGCCCGCGTCCGACGCGTCCTGCGGCTCGATTTCGGGAACGGGATTGGCGCAAGTAAACAGCACGGATTTATCCGCCATGGATTTGACCATATCCTTTGTAACGCAATGCGGGCCGGAAACGCCGATAAACACGTCCGCACCCTTCATGGCGTCGGCAAGCCCGCCCGTGATATGCCGCAAATTGGTAACTTCGGCAACCTCGCTTTGCGCCCGATTGAGCCAATCCACGCCCTTGCAAATAATGCCTTTAAGGTCGCACATAGTTATATGCTTGGCGCCCAGCTTTAAAAGGAATTTGGCGATGGCGATACCCGCCGCACCTGCGCCGTTTATTACGATAGCAATTTCGTCAACCTTTTTGCGCGTGATTTTGAGCGCGTTCAACAGTGCCGCCGCCACCACTATGGCAGTGCCGTGCTGGTCGTCATGGAATACGGGAATATCAAGCTCGGCTTTCAGCCGCGCTTCTATCTCGAAGCAACGCGGGGCAGAAATATCCTCCAAGTTGATTCCGCCGAACGAGCCCGCCATTATCTTTACGGTTTTTATAATCTCCTCGGTGTCCTTTGTGCCGAGACAAATGGGGTACGCGTCCACGTTGCCAAACGCCTTAAACAGCGCGCACTTGCCCTCCATTACAGGCATACCCGCCTCCGGGCCGATATCGCCCAAGCCCAAAACGGCAGTGCCGTCCGTTATGACGGGAACGGTATTCCACCGCCGCGTAAGCTCGAACGACTTTTCGACGTCGTTATGTATGGCCATGCACGGCTCGGCAACACCCGGCGTATACGCGACCGAAAGCTCCTCGCGGCTTGCGACAGGCACACGGCAAACAGTTTCGATTTTACCCTTCCACTCGCCGTGTTTCTTTAAAGACAGTTCCCTATAATTCATTTTTCTCTCCTACATTACAGATAAATGCACTGTATTCGATTTATATTATACAGCAAATCGGTCGTAATGTAAAACGATAATATGCCATGTGTATCATAACGGAATTGCATATTTTTCATACAAAAAGCCCGCTCTCGGATTTTTTCGAGAACGGGCTTTTATTACCCAACTTATTTCAGGAGATCCTTTAACGTTTGCATCAGCTTGTCTATTTCGATAGGCTTTGCGGCATAGCCGTTCATGCCCGCCTCCAAGGCTTCCTTTTTGTCCTCCTCGAATGCGTTGGCAGTCATTGCCACAATGGGGATATTCGCCTTTTTCTTGCTTTTAAGCGCACGAATTGCCCTTGTCGCCTCGTAGCCGTTCATAATAGGCATTTGCACGTCCATAAGAATAACGTCGTACGTGCCCGCAGGCTTCTCCTTCATCATTTTAACGGCAATGCTGCCGTCGTCCGCGGTGTCTATTACGAAGCCCGCCATTTCCAAGATTGACTGCGCAATCTCTTGGTTAAGCTCGTTATCCTCGACAAGCAATATCTTTTTGCCGTCAAAACGCAGCTCGGGCTCGGCAGGTGCGTCTTCGTCCTTTTTCTCCGTATACGGCGCCGCAAGCACGCTGCGCAGCTCCGAAAGGAACAGCGGTTTGGAGCAGAATGCGGTAACGCCCGCGTCCTTGGCTTCCTTTTCGATATCCGACCAGTCGTATGCGGTAAGGATGATTATGGGCGTCATGTCCCCTATTATCTTGCGGATACGGCGCACAAGCTCTATGCCGTTCATATCCGGCATAAGCCAGTCTATTATGTACGCGCCGTACGGCTCGTTTTGTTCGAGCGCAAACTTGGTGCGAATAACCGCTTCCTTGCCCAGCGTCGTCCAGTCGGGGTGCATACCTATCGAGGAAAGCATTTTGCTTACGCTCATACATGTATTTACGTCGTCGTCGACTACGAGCGCGCGGATATTTTCCAGCTGTTCCAGTCGCGGCGACTCGACGGGCGCGTCGGCAACGCGGAAGCTGAACGTAACGATAAACTCCGAGCCTTTGTCCATTTCGCTTTCCACCTTAATAGTGCCGTTCATCATGTCGACAATATTTTTGGTGATTGCAAGGCCCAAGCCCGTGCCCTGAATGCCGCTTACGGTGGAGGTTTGCTCGCGCTCGAACGGTTCGAACACGTGCTTCAAGAACTCGGGGCTCATGCCTATGCCGTTGTCCTTGACGTTGAACTGATACGTGGCACGCCCGTCCGCCGCCTCGGCGGTTTGAGTGACGCGCACGCTGACCATGCCGCCCGGTTTGGTGTACTTAATGGCGTTGCTCAAAATATTGAGCAGCACTTGGTTGAGCCTGAGCTTATCGCAAATAATTGTTTCGTTGGTGACGTCCAGCGTGTCGATATAAAATTCGAGCTGCTTAGCCTTAACGTCCGCCTGGACGATTGTTTTAAGGTCGTGCATAATTTCGGGCAGGCTTGCTTCCCGCTCCTCTATCTTGACCTTGCCGCTCTCGATACGGCTCATATCCAGCACGTCGTTTATAAGGCTGAGCAAGTGGTTGCCCGACGTCATAATTTTGCTGAGGTAGCTCTTAATTTGCTCCTTGTTGTCGATATGCGACGCCGCCAGCGACGTAAATCCAATAATGGCGTTCATAGGCGTGCGGATATCGTGCGACATATTGTTGAGGAAGGTGGTCTTTGCCTTGTTGGCGTACTGCGCCTGCGCAAGCGCCTCGGACAGAACGTTCTTTTGTTCCTGCTCCTTGCGGATAACCTCGTCGATATTGCGGAAGCCGGCAAGAATAAAACCGCCGTTGCCGTTTTCGTCGTCCGAAATCTTTAAGTACGCGTATTGCAAATGATGTATTTCGTCGCCGTCCTTAATACGGTAGCTGCCGATATAATTGTCATGCTCGCGCAAATATTCTTGCACCTTTTCCAGCGCCAACGCCTCGGATAATTCCTTTTGGTCCTCGGGATGAACGCGGCTGCGAATATAATTTTCGAGGATAGTGGCGTAGTCGTATTCTTCCGCCGAATCCTTGTTGAGCCCCTCTGTAACGTAGCCCTCCAGCTTGATTATACGCGCGGTGGATCGTTTTTCATTGATGGCGTACACGTTGGTATAATCGCGGCTGAGCGCTTCGACTATGGCGAGCTGCTCGCCCATTTTTTTGTTGGACTGCTCGGTGTTGTGCAACAGCTTTTTGTTCCACCGTCCGCGCAGGACCAACGCAAGAATAACAAAAACGATTACGACAACCACAAGCACAACTACGACAATTATTACGGGATGCTCTTCCAAATACTGCCAAAAGCTCACGTCGCCTACGGTATACGTGATATACTTCATCGACAGCTCGTTAACGGTGTCCTCGGGCGTATACTTAATACATTTGTTAAGAATGGTAATAAGCTCGTGATCGACGTTCTTGCCGACGCGCATAGTAAACCGCGCGCTCATGCCGTTCAGCACGCTGTAATACAAGGAGTCGGTGGAATCCTTGTTTACAAACAGCTGCGCCGAATAGGCGTAAACGTAAGCGGCGTCAACCTTACCGTCCTGCACGGCGCGCATTGCCTCCTCGCCGGTGGCGTAATCCTTGACGGTATAATTTTTTAAGCTTTCGGCAGGCAGAAGACTTTTGCCCTGCGACTCGGACACGGCTATAACCTTAATCGCGCCCTTATGGTCGTTTCGTGTAACGCGCGCCATACGCACCGACATGTAGCTTTCGGTATTAAAGCCGCGGTACGCGTCGTTCTCCACGGTATCCTCGGAACCCAAGCTGTCTATAACAACGTCGACGGTTTTGACGAGTTCATTGTACTCACTTTCATTTTTGGGCGCGACAAAGGTGTACGGCAGTTCGTCGACGCCGTCTACTTCGTTGGCTATAAGCTTCATCAGCGCGGCAAAGTAGTCGGGCATAATGCCTGTAAGCTTGCCGTTTTCGGTATAGGAGTAGGGCGCGTTGTTGCCGAGCGCCGTCACGGTTATCGTTTTTTCCTGCGCAAGCAGATTGTTGACAAATTCTATTTCGCGCGAAGTAAATGCTAACTCCGTGGAGTACGACGGACCGTAGTACTTGTAATAAAGCTCGTTTTTCCAGTCGCCCTCGTTTATATCCATTTGCCCGATAGCGTAATTTATTTCTTTAAGCAGTTCAAGGCCTTCCGCATCTTTACGGACAATAGCGTAAAAATCGTCGCTGCCTATAATTTCCAAAGTTTTTTCGCCCGTGGCTTTGCGAAGGTCGCTCGTGACTATGGCGTCGATTTCGCCGGCTTTAAGCGCTGCGGCAAGCTCGGAATCTTCCGTGTAATCGTTCTTTATAACGGGAGTAAAGCCCTTGCGCCGTATAAATTCATCAAGCTCCGCTCTTTTGTTGTTGCCGAGCAATCCGAACGTCTTCCCATTGTAGGTGGAATAGTCGCCGCTGTTAAAACGCGTATCGCTTTCGCGTATGGAAATAACGGTGTTCTTCCGTCCGATAGGCAGCGAATATGCAAACTTTTCGGCGCGCTCATCGTCCCAACTGACAGACGTAACAACGTCGAATTCTTTGTCTTCGAGCTTTTTGCTTACTACTCCCCAGTTCCAGTCTATGTCGTAGCCCATGTATTGGAAGTTAAGCCGCGAATGCTTGGACACAAGGTTCAAAAACTCGATGCCGTAGCCGGACAGCCTGCCTTGGTCATCCTTCATGTGGTAGCCCGGAAAGTTGAAAACGCAGGCTTTATACGTGCGGTTGTTGGACCCGTTCTCTTCGGCGACCGCCGCCTTGGGACCCATAAAAGCGAAAAACAAGCTCGTTGCCAGTATCAATAATATAGCAACGCACATGACAATGCGTGCCTTAAACGAACAGCTAACGGCGCTCATCCGCCCCGCCCCGCGTCCGTAATGTGATTTTTTATATTTAAAAACGTTATACATATACATCTCCATACTACCATTATAACATATATGTAAAATTAAATCAATACTTTAAAGGATTTAATATCCATACTTCTTTTGGAAAAGAAGTATGCAAGAAAACTTTGCGCTTATTTTTTCGGCAAAATATATCCCGCACCTATCATAATGCGGGAATATTACGTAATCTATATAATGCTAAATCTATTTCTTTACCAAACAATGTAAAAACTCTACCGTCTTGTCCGTTTTGGCTTCCCTGGCGCTGTCCGCTTTGTAGCGACGGTGGTCTTGAATAAAATACTTGTACTTGCCGTGCTTCTTCATTATCCGCTCTATCGCGTCGCACGACATAAGCCCCTCGTTGTTGTAGCTGAGGAATATATACTTGAATTGCGCGTTTTTAATAAGCTCGGCAAACGCCTTTTCCACCTGACCTTTAATACAAAAAACACTCTTTTGGTCGGCGTATTCCCTAAGCCCGGTTTTGCCGTAGATTGTCGGATTGTCGTACCGCGCAATCGTTTCGAGCAAGTGGTAGTTGGTGCAGTACTGCCGCGCGTTGTACGGCGGATCCAAATACAGTATATCCCCCGAAACGTGGGTAATAAGCTTGCTTATATCCTCGTTGTACACTTGGCATTGTGCTTGGTTATGCGTAATGGGTAGCGCCGTCAGCTTCATTTCGCTTTGCGCCGACTTTTTAAGCTGCTTTAAATACGCGCCGTACACCGACGCCGTGTTGGCGTACTTGTCCATGCTGTTAATAAGCGACGCGAGCAAAAAGAAATACTCGTTGTCGTTGATAGCATTTTTATTATGCATGTCCTCGATTGCGAGCCGTATGCCGTCGCACTTTTTGGCGTTGTGCTCGGTAAAGTACATGCGCCTGTGCTCCTGACCTTCCGTGCCCTCGTAGCAATAGTTTTTGTAAATAAAGCCCTCGACGCCGTCCACTTTATTCAGCTCGTCGATAAGCTGTGCGCAAGCGTCTTCGTCCAGCCTGCCGCTGTTTTCCAAAACGTGCTTGTTTATTACGTAGCTGAAATACTGAATATCGTTTGCGATAACCGAATATCCGTCCTGCATAAACGCCGCGCTTACTACGCCCGTGCCGGCAAACAAATCTGCAAAAACCATTTCGGACGGCGCCCGCGTTTCGCCGTTTAATTCCAGCGTTTTTGCGACCGACGACTTTAAAAAGTTTATAAGCGAATACTTCGACCCTATGTAATTCATAATTTTTCCTTGTTTGCCCACTCCTAAGGAGAGGGTGCCGCGTAGCGGCGGGTGTGGTTAATTTCGTGTTTATAAATTAAATATATAATACCACTTTTTTTGATTACAGTAAAGCGGATAAACCAACTTTATTCGTTTACAAAAGCTCCTGCAAGCGTTTAAGAAAAATCTCGGCGCACTTGGGAAAAACTTGATACTTTTTCCACGCTATATCGAGGTGGGAAATAAGCTCGGGATACAGCGGACGGAAGCACAAATCGGAGTTTTCCGTCCTGATAATTTTGTCCAGGCCGACGGCATAGCCTATGCCCTCCCTTACAAGCAAGGACATATTATACAGCAAATTGCCGGTTGCGACAATGTTAAGCTCCTCGTCGCTTTTTTGAAACCATTCGGTAATCATATTCTTACCGAGCGACTGCCGCGACCTTATAAGCGGCTTATCCCACAAATCCTCGGGCGTAATATACTCCTTTTGCGCGAGCGGGCTGTCGCTACGCATAAGCACACCCCAAGTATCGGTAAGCGGCAAGCGCAGATAATCATACTTGCTCACGTCGAACGGCTCTATAAATATGCCGAAATCGATAAGCCCCTTGTCCAGCCTTTCGGAAATTGTGCCGCTGTCGCCGCTGAATATGTGGAATTTAACGCGCGGATATTCAAGCTGAACGGCGTGCGCCGCCTTTGCTATAATTTCCATTACATAGCTTTCCCCGCCGCCGATATAAATATCGCCGCCTATGTCAGTCACAGGCGAACTAATTTCGCTTTCCGTTTTTTCGCACAGCTCGACAATTTCCTCCGCGCGCTTATACAGCAGCCGTCCCGCCTCAGTCAGCGTAATTTTCCGGCTGCCGCGTATAAACAACGGCTTGCCGATTTCCTTTTCCAAATTCTGCATTTGCCGCGACAGATTGGGCTGCGTAACAAACAAGCCTTCCGCCGCCTTGGATATGCTCTGTTCACGCGCTACCGCCAAAAAATACCTAAGCTCACGTAATTCCATACCGTACCGCCTTTTTATAAGTATAGCACAAACAGATATGCTCGTCAATTATGGAACGCTATACAATATAAGTATTTGACATACCATAATGCAAGTAATAAAATATAAGCGGAGATATTATGAATACCGAACAGTTTAAAGAAAAAATGAACGAGCGCTCGTATATCGAGGCGAATTCGGAAATGCACATGCATATGCACGAAATGGCGCAGCGGGCAAGACGAATAACGGCGGAAATTAATAACGGCTACCGCACGCCCGAGCAGTTACGCGTCATGTTTTCCGAGCTTATAGGCACGCGGGTGGACGATAGCTTCGGACTGTTCCCGCCCTTTTACGCCGACTACGGACAGAACATCACAATCGGCAAAAACGTGTTTATCAATTCGGGCTGCTGCTTTCAAGACCAAGGCGGCATACAAATCGGCGATAACGTGCTTATCGGTCAGCAAGTAGTAATAGCGACGCTCAATCACGATTTAATTCCGTCAAAGCGCGCCAACATGCTGCCCGCGCCCGTCAAGATAGGTAACGGCGTATGGATAGGCGCACACGCGACAATACTTGCGGGCGTGACAATCGGCGACGGCGCGGTTATTGCCGCGGGTGCAGTAGTCACCAAGGACGTACCCGCTTTCACCGTCGTTGGCGGCGTTCCGGCAAAAATAATAAAAACCGTAAAGGAGTAAATAAAATGGAAGAAGTATTGAACCTGACAAAAGACTGGGATAAGGTTTTCCCTAAAAGCGAAAAGGTAAATCATCAAAAAGTGACCTTTCACAACCGCTACGGCATAACGCTTGCGGCGGACTTATATACACCCAAAAACGCAAAGGGCAAGCTTGCCGCGATTGCCGTTTGCGGCCCGTTCGGCGCGGTTAAGGAACAGTCGTCGGGGCTTTACGCTATGCTCATGGCGGAGCGCGGATTTTTGACTATTGCCTTCGACCCGTCGTTCACGGGCGAAAGCGGCGGGCAGCCTAGATACGTAGCTTCCCCCGACATAAACACCGAGGACTTTTGCTCAGCGGTCGATTACCTTTGCTGCCGCGACGACGTGGACGAAAACAAAATAGGCATTATAGGCATTTGCGGCTGGGGCGGCATGGCTATTAATGCGGCGGCCATTGACACGCGCATTAAGGCGACTGTCGCTTCCACAATGTACGACATGACAAGGGTAAACGCCAAGGGCTACTTTGACGGTGCGAACAGCGAGCAAGCGAGATACGAAACAAAGCAGGCTTTGAACGCACAGCGCATACTCGACTACAAAAACGGCAGCTACGAGCTTGGCGGCGGCGTAGTAGACCCCCTGCCCGACGACGCGCCCTTCTTTGTAAAGGATTACTACGACTATTACAAAACGAAGCGCGGCTATCACAAGCGTTCGCTAAACTCCAACGGCGGCTGGAACAAGACTTCGGCGCTGTCGTTCATAAACATGCCAATACTCGCGTACAGCAACGAAATACGCAGCGCGGTGTTGCTTGTGCACGGCGAAAAGGCGCACTCCTGCTATTTCAGCAAGGACGCATACAAAAACTTAAAGGGCAACAACAAGGAGCTGCTGCTTATCCCTAACGCCGTCCACACCGATTTGTACGACAGGACGGACATTATCCCCTTCGATAAGCTGGAAAGCTTTTTCAAAGCGAATATGCACGAATAGTATATGAAAAACCTATTACTATCGATATTGGTGATGATTATGCTGTTGTTTGGATTTACGGCATGTAACAAAGGCAATTCAAGCGAACCCAACACAGGTGACGTCGGAGGCAAACACCCGCCTGCTTCGGTCGCGTCGGTCGGTACGTTCGATTTGGAAAACGGGCAAAACGGCAAAGCCCCTACCGTCACGCTAAACAGCGGATATAAAATGCCGATACTCGGGCTTGGCACGTATAGCCTGACCGGTGAGACCTGCAAGTCCGCCGTGCTTTCCGCACTCGAACAAGGCTACCGCTTAATCGACACAGCGTATATGTACGGCAACGAAGCGGAAATCGGCGAAGCGATACGACAGTCGGGAGTGCCGCGCGAAGAAATATTTGTCATTACTAAAATCTATCCCGGTGCGCAGTTTACCAATCCCGAGCAAGCGATACAGCAGTCGCTTGACAAGCTCGACATTGACTACATAGATATGATGCTTTTGCACCACCCCGGCACCAACGACGTAAAGGCGTACAAGGCGATTGAAAAATTTGTCGAACAAGGCAAAATTCGTTCTATCGGTTTATCGAATTGGTATATAGAAGAAATCGACAGTTTTATAGCGCAAGTTAATATTATGCCTGCGCTCATTCAAAACGAAATCCACCCCTATTACCAAGAAAAAACAGTCGTTCCGTATATGCACAAGCTCGGCATAGTAATGCAAGCATGGTACCCGTTCGGCGGGCGCGGACATACAAGCGCGATATTCAACAATCATACAATCACACAAATAGCCAATGCGCACGGCGTTTCGTCCGCACAAGTGGTATTGCGCTGGCACTTACAGCGCGGCGTGGTTGCAATACCCGGGTCGTCCAATCCCGCACATATCGGTGAGAACATATCGGTGTTCGACTTTGAGCTTACGCAAGCCGAAATGACCGCAATAGCAACACTCGACCGCAACGAAAAACACGATTGGTATTAGAAATTTACAACTGCAATTTTTGATATTGACTGAATAAAATAAGTATGTTATACTGTCTATAACATACTTATATTTATTATGGTCGATAACAAAATGAAAATAACTGTTATAAACGGTACCGAAAAGCACGGCGTTACATATAAGCTGAAAGAGCTGTTTTTGGAGCGGTTCAAATCGGTCGCCGAAATCACCGAGTTTTACTTACCCAAGGACTGCCCCGAATTTTGCCTTGGCTGCACCGCGTGCTTCACAAACGGCGAAAGCGCGTGTAAAGATTATTCGTACGTAGAGCGCATAGAAAAATCGCTGCTGCAAGCCGATTTAATCGTTATGACTTCCCCCGCGTACGTAATGCACGCCACGGGTGGGATGAAAGCGCTGTTAGACCATTTGGCTTACCGCTGGATGCCCCACCGCCCCGCGCCGCAAATGTTCGGCAAGCGCGCGGTAATAATTACTCAATGCTTGGGCGCGGGTGCCAAGGCGGCGGCAAAAGATATACGCCATAGCCTGTCCTGGTGGGGAGTATCCAAAATCGGCGTTTTCGGTGCGTCGCTTATGAGCGATATACATTGGGATAAATTATCCGACAAAAAACACAAAAAGCTTACGAAAAAGATTAACAAGCTTGCACGCAAATTTGCAAAAATAAATTACACAAAGCCCGCGCACACAAAGCTTATTACCAAATTAAAATTCGCGCTTTGCCGCATGATACAAAAGAAGGTTCTTAAAAGCGGCACTGAAAGCTACGACGCAAACTATTGGCAGCAACACGGCTGGCTTAATAAAAACCGCCCGTGGAAAAAGTCGAAATAATAAAAAATCGAGTATAAAAATACTCGATTTTTTTATTTATTCTTTATTTTCGGTATCGGTCATTATTTGAATGATCGTCTTGTTTGTTTGCGCCATGCCCTCGCCCGCTATGCGCCCGATATTGCATACCGTGTCGTTTACGCTGTCGCCCGCAACTCCGTCGCCGGCATTAAAGTTTTTGTGCGAGCGCGCCATCTCGAAGCCCATAATGCCCGCTTCCACAGCCATTGCGATTTTGGCGGCGCATGACGCTTTGGCGCCGTCGCAAATTGTGCCCGAAAGTATAACGACGCTGTTTACCAGCGTTTGCGCTATCTCGTCGTAATCCCCGCCGTTGTGCAAATAACTTATGCCGCAGCCGCTGCCGCACCCCGCGCTGATTGCGCCACAATATGCGGACAGACACCCTATTTCCGTCTTTTGATACAGCGTGGTCAGGTTGGCGACGATAAGCGCACGCAAAAGCGTATCCTCGTCGACGCCTAATTCCTTGGCGTATACTATAACGGGCAGCGAGGTCGTCATGCCTTGATTGCCGCTGCCCGACACTATGCACACGGGCATTTCGCAACCGCTCATACGCGCGTCCGAGCCGGCCGCAGCATATGCGCGCGCCTTGTTGCGCACGTTGCAATTTCCGTCGTTATACAACAGCTTGCCGATAGACGCGCCGTAGTCGCCTTTCAACCCCTCTGTGGCGATAGCAAGATTAACCTCGATTTGGCGTTTTAGCAAAACGCGCAGCTCGTCCAAATCGACAGACTTTGCAAACTCCACAATATTCTTCATGTTAAGCACTTTGTGGTCGCAGTGCTTAACGGTACAAGTGTGCGCCTTTATGTACTCGGCGGTTATATCCTTGCCGTCACTTTGTATAGCCACAACATTGGTATGCTCGCCCACGATATGCACACGCGCGACATGTCCGTCGTATGTTGCCGATAGGTCTATTTCAAAATCGTCCTCGCAATCCAAATCGCGCACCTTTATGTCGGCGGCATCCATGTATTGCTTTATTTCGGCATGCTTACTCTCGCCGAGCGCACTCAAAACGTTCAATCCGAGCTGCGGACTGTCGGCAATTACGCCCGCCGCAACGGCGGCGTTTACGCCATGCAACCCGCCCGTAGCGGGCACGAGTACGCTCTTTACGTTTTTTATAATGCTGCCCGAAAGCCCGACCTTGACCGCGGCGGGTTTATTACCTAGTACGTGCCTTGCAATCGACGCCGCATACGCGATAGATATAGGCTCGGTGCAGCCCATAGCAAGGAGCAGCTCCTCCCTAAGTATATCGGCGTAAGCGGTAAACCACGATTTATCTTTGGTATTGTTGACCATATATATTACATTTTGAACTTGTTCAGCTCTGCGCGGACTGTTTTTATCACCTCGTCCGCCGCGCCGTTTAGCTCGAGCGTTTCCTTCATCGTCTTGTCGCGCGAAGTGAATTCGACTACGCCGCTTTTCATATTGCGCGGGCTGACTATCACGCGGTACGGTACGCCGAGTAAATCGGCGTCCGAGAACATTACGCCCGCGCTCACGTTGCGGTCGTCGTAAATGACTTCTATACCACTGCTCTGTAAGCTTTCGTACAGCTTATCCGCATACGCCTTGATTTCGGGATCGTCGGCTCGCACCGCGCACAAATGCACCTGCCACGGCGCAACCGAAAGCGGCCAAATAGGACCGTAACCATCATGGTGCGCTTCCGCAATAGCCGCGGCAAGCCGCCCGACGCCTATGCCGTAGCAACCCATAATCGGGTACTGCGAATTGCCGTCGTTGTCGAGATACGTCATACCCATCGACTTGGTGTACTTGGTGCCGAGCTGGAATATATTGCCAACCTCTATGCCGCGCGAAACCGTTATGCTGTGCTTGCCGCAAACGGGGCAAATGCCGCCGTCGACGATTTTTGCAAAATCATTGTATTCGGCGCCTTTTACGTCGCGCGCCATGTCAAGTCCCGTATAGTGGTAATCGTTCTCGTTAGCGCCGCAAACAAGATTGTTCATGTTTTGCAGCGACCTGTCGTACAACACCGTTGCTTTGGCATTAAGTCCTACGGGGCCGATAAAGCCCGCAACGATACCGCTCTCCTCGGTGATGACCGCGGGATGAATATCGCAACCCAAGTAGTTGGTAAGCTTTGTTTCGTTTACTTCCAAGTCGCCGCGAATAAACAGCACTACGTAACTGTCGTCGGCATTGCGCTGGTACACGACCGCCTTGCACGAAGCCGCAGTTTCGCATTTAAGGAAAGCGCAAACCTCTTCTATGGTATGACCGTTGGGCGTATGAACCTTGGTGAGCTTTTCGCTTTTCGCATTTGCCGGCGCGTCCAAAACGCATTCCGCAGCTTCAACGTTCGCCCTGTATCCGCAGTCGTTACATATTGCAATGGAATCCTCGCCGATAGCGGTAAGCAGCATAAACTCGTGCGAAATGCTGCCGCCCATCATGCCCGAATCGGACTTGACCGAAATGACCTCGGGAAGCCCCACGCGCGCATAAATGCGCTCGTACGCTTTGTGCGCCTTGTCGTAGTATTGCTCCAAATCCGCTTGACTTGTATGGAAGGAATACGCGTCCTTCATTGTGAATTCGCGCACCCTTATAAGCCCCGCGCGCGGACGGGCCTCGTCGCGGAACTTGGTTTGGATTTGATATATCATAAAGGGATATTTGGCATAGGTCTGACCGTACTCGCGCACAAGGTGCACAGCCGCTTCTTCATGGGTCATACCGAGCACGAGCGGGCTGTTGTTGCGGTCGTTAAACCGCGCCATTTCCTTGCCTATGCTCTTATATCTGCCCGACTCCTGCCATATAGACGCGGGCATAACTACGGGGAACTGCACTTCCTGTCCGTCGATTAAGTCCATCTCCTCGCGCATTATCTGTTCGATTTTTTTGGTCACGCGTTTGAGCGGCGTGAACGACGAAAATATACCGTTTGCAACGTATTTTACATACCCGCCGCGTACCATAAAGGCGTGGCTATCCACAACGCAATCGGCGGGCTTTTCCTTAAAACGTTCGCCTACAAGCTTATCCAGCTTCATACGAATAACTCCTTATTATTGTTTCGATTTACTTTTTGTTTTTTTCGGTGGGAGCGGGTCGCGTTGCCCCTGTCGGGCGCTGAGGAGCGGGTCTCGTTGCGCCGGGACGTTGCGTCGAAGCAGACGGCCTTTGCGCGTTTGCATTGCTCGGGCGCTGCGGCGTTGTCGTAGGGCGCTGTGTTGTCCCGCTTGTCGGTCTTTGTCCCGCACTGCTCGGTCTTTGAGTCGCGGATCCGCTTTGCGGGCGTTGCGGCGCAGCAGTCGGGCGCGTGGGTGGAGCGGGGCGCGTGGGTGGAGCCGTCCTGTTTGCCGTAGCCGTATTTGCCGTCACGGTCTTATCCGTCTTGGCAGGTTCGGGTTTTGCCGCGGGTTTTGTTGCCGCCTTATCCTTAGTAGCCGCCGCTTCTTTCTTTGTCGTCGTTTTTGCCTTAGCGGTTTTGTTGGTGTTGGTCGCAGTCGCCTTTTCTCCGTTCTTTTTACGGAAGATAAAGAACAACGCAAGTCCTGCCGCCGCCAAAACAGCCACTACCGCGATGACAATGCCGACTATAAGTCCGACGTTGGCGCCCTTTTCGGGTGCCTTGGGCGTGGGATCGCCCGCCACGTATGCGACTATCATATCATTTTCGGTAACGACCAAATCGTGCTCGACAACCTTTAATTCATTGTCGGCGATAAACTTGGTCGCGCGGTCGGAAATAAACGTAACAACTATGTTGTTGTTTGCTTTTAATTCGGCATCGGTAAGAGTAAGCTTGCCTGCGACAACGCTATTCTTTTTGTCCACACCGTTTACAAGCACGCGGTCAATGGTATATCCCTCGTCCTCGGTTATGGTGTAGGTTACAGAGCCGCCGTTAGCGACGCTCATTATATCCTTTTTGTCGATATTGCCGCCGATACCGTCGACACTCGCCAATATCATTTTGCCTTGGTCCTTGACGGACGGGCTGTCCGAAGAAACGGCGCAAATCATAAACGGCGAGAAGCTCTTTACGGTAGCGATAACTCCGTATTGAGTGACAACGCAAGGCACGGCTTCCACGTCCTTAATAGTGCCGTCGTCGTTGCGCGTGTAGTGGTAAACGGTAAAGCTGACGCCCTCGTCCTCTGGACCCATACCCTCGGGGAAGCCGAAGCCTACCTGCATATAGCTGCCGTCGGGCACCTTTTGTATCTGGCCGCACATCTGCAAATTGATTTGGTAGGTAGAGCTTGCCAAAACTTTATCGCCAAGCTTCTCCGCCGCTTTTTCCATTTGCTCGTTTTCCGCCTTGGTCGGGTGGTTGATAACGAGCATGAGCTGGCTGCGCTGATTGACTATGGGCTGACCGTTTTTGTCCTTGAACTGATTGAGCGATTGGTCGTCCGCGCTTACAAACTGAGGCGTACCGTAAATCTTCATATACAGCCTGCCGTCGTTAAATACCTTAGGGCAAATAACCTCGTCGCGCTTGAAAGCAAGTTTTCCCGCTTCCGGTCTTTCGCCCGTTTCCGAGCCGATAAGGTTTGTGGGCACAAAGTTATAGGTAAGGCTGTTGTGCGCGTACGGCGAGCTGGGCGTAAAGGTAAACGTAACGGTATTGGTTTCCGCGTTCCACTTTACGTTTTCAACCTTCGGCTTAATATCTTTGCGCTCGGCGGTAACCTCAATGTCCACCTCGGTAGACGTGGTGTCCTCGTATATAAGCTTTTCGTCGTAAGTAATGGATATATCCGTAGGATCGTAGCTCATTATGTAACCCTTTTCGTTGGGTCGCATCGACTTAATATGAGGCATACCCTTAGCTATGCCGAAATCTTGATTGTTATACTTTGCGCTTACCGCAAGAATGTTTTTGTCGTCGAGGTTAGCCCAAGTGCCGGCCGTCATAGCGCCTATTTCCACCGTGGTGTCGGGCGCGACGTTGATGATTGCAAACTGTGAGTATTGTACGGCCATATACGGCATAAACAGCGTATACTTACCAACAACAAGATCGCCTTCCGTACCCATTTCAACCAATAAGTCGATATACGCACTGTAATCTACCCACGACTGATTGTCGTCCAAGCGTACCGCAAGGTATTTTCCGTCGGCCTTTAACTGGTTGATATTTTTATCCTCGTAGCTTACGCCTACCAAGCCGGAGGATTCGGGACCGAGCTCTTGACCGCCCACGGTGCCGCTGTCCTTAAACTCAAACCCGCCGTCGTCCGTAAAATCGCCGTAATCGAGTACGCGGAGAACGGGATATCTAACCTTGAACTCGGACGATGAAATAACGGGATTGTCGTACCTGCTTTTCATAAGCGAAAGCTCGCCCAAAAGCATATACTTGTTGTGGTTGTTTTCGGTATCGTTCCACGTCACGTCCACGCCGTACCACTGTCCTTCAACCTGAACGGCATTCCACATATGCGGCTCGTAGGTCGATTCCTGACCGTCCGCGCCGTCAATGCCGTTGCACGCCGCGCCGGCAATAAGCACGCACGGAATGCCGAGTTTATCCATTATTACCTTGAACGCTTTGGCATAGCCTTCGCACAAGGCTTTGCCCTCACCGCTGTTAAGAATGCCGTAAGCGGTGTACACGTAGCCGTTGTAAGCGCGGTCGTTGTGCACGTCGTCGTACGCGCCGAAATCGTATTTGGCATTGTCGCACAAATATTCGTTTACGTATTGTATCTGCTCGACAACGCCGGTTTTCGCCTTTGCCGCCGTTACCACTTTGGCCACTTGCGCGTCAAAGTCCGCCACCGCGGCTTTTACTGCGGCTTTGGAATCGGCTGTGTAGTCCGCATAATAATTGGCCTCTCTGCCCGCGCCGAGATATGCCGAATGGGTGTTGCCGTCCGAGCTGAACGTAAGGCGCATTTTATGCACGTCCGCATAAAACAATTCGGGATGATCGAGATAGAACGCGTCGCGCGCCGCGCCCAACGCCACGGGGATAGCGGGCGACTTATTGATAATATAATCGCCGAGCTCTCTTTGAGTAAGCACCGACGTCAAGTCGTATTCCTCGGTACATTCTTCAAAATAACCTTCTTTGTTCATATCCAACAGCGCGTTGTACAGCCGCTCGGCAAGCTTGCTGTTTTTGAGCTGCGAGTAATAGTAGCCGTGCTCCGTATCTTCGGCTTCCGCAGCGGTCGCGCGGCGAGGCGCCGCAATTACCGATATGGCTATGATTGCGGAAATAACCACGCAGAGCGCCGAAATCATTACCGCCAAAATGGGATTATGTACCGAACGTGTTTTCATAAAAACTCCTTTACTGAAAACTGTTATAGTATTTGTATTATATAACAAGCAAATTTGCTTGCTTGCAAGCAAGCGATTTCGCTTGTATTATAATAGATATTCGTTTGTTTGTCAATCGTTTCCGTGCGTCGGGCATATCGGTTTATGCCGAGCATAAATGCATTTGCCAACGGAAAAGTTTGTAAACGGCACACTGCAAATTACATACTTTTGCGCGTTTTACAAATAATGATATCAACCCAAACCATTACAAAGGCGGTGAAAATGTATCGCACTCCAATGCACATAGGAATAATACCCGACGGCAACAGGCGCTGGGCGACCCAAAACGGCATGAGCAAAGAGGACGGCTATAAATACGGCCTGCCCGCGGGACTGGAACTGCTTCGCGCCGCAAAGCGGCTTGGAATAAAGGAGCTTACGTACTACGGCTTTACCGTGGACAACTGCAAACGCCCGAAAGCGCAGGTATCGGCATTCACCGACGCATGCTGCAAAGCAGTCAAGCTGATAGAAGCGGAGGGCGCGCAGGTGCACGTTGTGGGCAACACACACTCGCCATGCTTTCCCGTCGCGCTACTGCCCTACGCCGAGCGAAAAGCCGACGAACAAAACAAGCTGCGCGTAAATCTTTTGGTCAATTACGGCTGGGAATGGGACTTGAAAAACGGTTGGCTGTCGAGCGCCGTGCCGCGCATAGACCTTGTTATACGTTGGGGCGGAATGTGCAGGCTGTCCGGTTTTTTACCCATTCAAACGGTGTATTCCGATTTTTATATTGTCGACGATTTATGGCCGGACTTCAAAGAGCAACACCTAAAAGACGCCCTCGACTGGTACTCCCGACAGGACGTCACATTAGGCGGCTGACATAACCGCGTTGCTGCCACACTTATAAAATTATATTTTCTACGGCAAAATGCCGATATTCTTTAAAATCTCGCTCGACGACAGTTGTATACCGTCGTGCGCAAGCTCGTCAATGCCGAACGGCAGTGGCGAGTAATTTTCCAGTTTAATCAATTTGTAATTGGTGCGCAGGCGTTCGGTTGCGCTCGTTATCGCTTGCCGAACCTTTGGGCGCTCTATTTGCTCGGCTTTTTCAAGCGCGTTTTCGAGCGTTCCGAATTTTTTAAGCAAATCCGCCGCCGTCTTGGGCCCGACTTTGTACGCGCCCTTAATGTTGTCCGACCCGTCGCCTGTCAGCGCCTTATAATCCGCATATTGCTCGGGGCTTATCCCGAAATGCTCGGTTACGTAATCGGGCGTACATATTGCCGTTTTTACACCGCGGTACCGTAACACCGACACGTTGTCGGTTATCAGCTGAAAGTAATCGCTGTCAAACGACGATATGACTATTTGCATATCTTTTCCGTACGTCAAAGCATAGCCCGCCATCCAGTCGTCCGTTTCGCACACCGTGGTTTCGGCATGCTTTATGCCCAGATAATCGAGCGCGGCGTATATATCGGGCAGCTGAGTAAACGGACAATCCTCGTCCGACACCGTGCTGTAATCTATTCGGTTGGCCTTATACTCCGCGTCGAGCGCCGCGCGGGCGTTTTCGTGCTCGCCGTCAAACAGCACCCCGATATGGGTAGGGGCAGTCATTTTGATAATTTTGAGCAGCGCGCCGACAAAGCCCACCGTCGCGTGCACTGCATTGCCCTGCCTATTGACTATGCGCGCGGGCATGCCGTAAAACATTTGGAATAAAAGATTGCTGCCGTCAACCAAAAGAAGCTTGTTCGCGCTCATATATAATCGCCCTCCCACCCTATTGTACCAAAAAACGACATTAAATCAAACCGTTTTCATGCCGAATATAAAACTTTTCTAATCAAATTCTAATCATCTTAATAATCGATTTCCCTTGTTTTTAATTTTTCGAGGGTGTATAATTTAATTGTAAAAACCTTATACGAGGAAAAAACAATGAAACTCAAAAAACATTTGGTAGCGCTGTTGACTGTTATCGCGATTATAGCGTCAGTCGTTTGCATGACCGCTTGCGGCGACAAAAACGATAACAACGCAGGCACAATCTATCCGGAATACACCATTACGGTGAACGCCGATAAATCGCTCAATCTCCAAATAGGCGATACCGTGGATTACAAGCAGTATTTCACCGTAAAGGACAGTGGCGGCAACCAAATAGTTGTTATGAACGAAATGCTCGATTTAAGCGAGGCAGACACGACCAAGGAAGGCACGTTTACCGTCACGCTCGAAATAGGCGACGCCAGCAAAAGTATAACATTTACGGTATCCAAAAAAGACGACGGCAACGGTGGCAACGGTGGTAACGGCGGTACCGGCGAGAGCGAAGACCTTGCGACCATACTCGCAAAGTATACCGACAGCACAAAGTGGAACTTTGCAACCGCGCTTGAAATTACCGACTCCGACGGCGGCTACGATGACTATTACGAGTATAACGGGAATAACGTCAAGTACGTGTGGGAAGAAGACGGCGACCAATATACCGACTACATAAGCTACGTCCCCTCGACTGACAAGTACTATTATTACGCCGAACAAGGAAACGGAAGCTACGAAAAATACGAGGAAGGTACGGACGATTTTAACGATTGGTTCTGGTACGCCGCGCCCGTCAATTTGACCGAAATAAAAGACTTTGAATTCACCGACAACAACGGCGTATATACCGCGAAGAAACCCAACGACGCAGGAAACACCGTCATCGGCGAATTTACGAGCATCACTTGGACGTCGTTCACGCTTACGGTAAAGAACGGCAACCTCGCCACGATTACTGCCGTAATGAGCGACAATTCGATATACACGTACACGTTCTCCAAATTCGGCTCGATAACCTTTACCCTGCCTAACGTTTCGGGCGGAACCACACCCGTAACACCCACAGGCACAATGGACAAACAAACCTACAACGCAGCTACGTTCGACAACGAGCGGTTGCAGGACAAAATCACAAAAACGGGCGACGAACCCGACCCCGCTATAGGCTTGCCCTCCAAAGGCACCTACAACGCGCTCGTTATCCCCGTCCAGTTCAGCGGCAAGACTATCGACAACAGCGACCTTGTCGACCTTAATACCGCGTTCAACGGCGATTACGAAGGCACAGGCTGGGAAAGCGTTCATTCCTATTATTATAAGTCCTCGTACGGACAACTCGATATTTCATTTGATATAGCGAGATATAATATCGTCCAACAGGTCCCCACCTTTACCGCAAAATACAACTATTCATATTACGAATCGCACAAGGCAACCGAACAGGGCGAAACGTACAAAGACGGCGACAACCTGCTGTTGCACGAAGCGCTTAAATACTACGACAGCTATATCGACTTCTCCGACTACGATTACAACGGCGACGGCACTATCGACGCGGTATACCTTATCTATTCGGCGCCCGTCGATTACGAAAGCGACGACTCGTTCTATTGGGCGTACGTCACTTGGAATTACGGCGACTCACAGTACGACGGGAAAAATGTATTCTATTACCTGTTCGCCGGTTTAGACTTTATGATAGAAAGCGTGCACGGCGGCTATACCAACGAATATTATCCCGAGATTGCGGGACTGAAAGTCAACGCGTCCACGTACATACACGAAACCGGGCACCTTTTGGGGCTTGACGATTACTACGACTACGACGAAAATTCGGGCTGCAACGAAGGCCTCGGCGGCGCGGACATGATGGACGCGACGGTGGGCGACCAAAACGTCTATTCCAAAACAATGCTCGGCTGGCTTACGCCGCAGATAGTCGTATCCACCCAAACGGTTACAATCAAAAGCTCGCAGGAGCGCGGCGACGCCATACTCATTCCTCTCAACTTTAACAACTCGTACTTCTGCGAATATTTGCTGATAGACTTGTATTCGGCTAGCGGGCTGAACGCTATGCATGCGAAGGCAGACAATAGCTACCTTTACGACGGCGAAAACTACGGCGTACGCATATACCACGTTTCGTCGTCTATCAACAACGTGTACAACAGCGATTACGGCTCGTTTACAGATAATAACAACACCGACACGAATATTGCGCTGATTAAGCTAATCGAAGCGGACGGACACACCAAGTTTTCGGACAGCCAAGGCTACGCCGCCGACAGCGACCTGTGGAAAGCGGGTCAAACGCTTAGCAAGGTCTTCCCTCAATACAAGACCAACGCGGGCAAAACACTGAATTTCGATATATCCATCGATAGCGTTTCCGCAACCCAAGCGACGATAACAATTACATACGCCGCATAACGATAAGCAATTCAGACAACCCACAAAAACCACAAACAAAAATCCGAACTCACCCACATATGAGTTCGGATTTTTAATTGGAGTATCGAATGGAGCGCTACTTCAACGTCGGATACTTACCGTCCTCAAAGCTCCATATATCGGCGCTTAGGTTTAACGTATTCTGCTGCCATTCCGCCGTTGCCATCAATTCTTCCGAGACTGCTGTGGATTTATCCGTCGAAACGGGCGATACCAAATTATCGGAATGATAGCAATTATTTACCGTATAGCCGGCCGGTAATATGCCTACGATCAAGCTATTAGACATAGCGATTTTTCCGTCTCCTGCCGTGATCGCAATATTTCCGACAAAAAAGCAGTTGGCAATCTCTTGTTCGTCCGTACCCGTAGCCGATCTTGCGATTCCGCCTATGTATACATTTTGATTGGTTCCGTTTGCGGTGAGATTCATCGCCGCATAGCACGAGGATATGCTGCCGTTTCCCACATAAGATGCAATTCCACCTATCGACATTGTTTGACCTGCGCCGTCGGTTACAATTGTACCTGTCGAATAGCAATTCTTAATATCCCCCGTCATACTGCCGACAAGTCCGCCGACATCGGCTCTATATGTACCCAACAACTCGATATCGACATTGGCACCACATTCAGATAATTCAAGTTCTTCATGTCGGTAAGATAACATTGGCCTTTCATCCGCACCGAACAAACCTCCGACATACAGTGTACCTATTTCATTGTTTGACGAATTATATCTGATTTTTACGTCGCTATGTAAATTGAAAATCTTATAGTCATTATCATCTACATTACCCCCGTTACGCACGCGCCCTATTATGCCGCCGACATAACATTCTGCCCAGTATTTGTCGGAGCTTGTTACCGTTATTTCACCGGAAACTTTGCAGTTTTTCACAACATCCGCAATACCGGCAATAATTCCGACATTAAACTGCACCGCCTCTAAATAATCGACTTTCGCATTCTCAACCGTTAAATTTTGCACCGCGCCGACTTGAGAAAAAACCCCACACAGATTATAGGTTGCATTATTAGGCGCAATAATCGGGTTTATCAGTTTATGCCCGTTGCCGTCAAAATGGGCTCTGTAAATGTTCGGACGCGGAGCCACCGCCGTGTCTGGAAAGGTTATGTCGGAAATGAGCTTAAAATATGCACTTGCGTCCGCGGAAGTAATGGCTTCGAAATGCTCGAACGTCGCTATTTGGTACGGGTCGTTTTTCGTGCCGAACCCCGCGTAGTAATCGGTGATTTTTACGTTTATTATCTGATCCGCGCTTGCATACTTATCGTTTGTCGCCTTATAACGAACTTTAATTGTCTTTTTCCCGTTTTCGCTATAAGTAAAAACGTTGGTCGTGCCGTAAGTCGCTCCGTCGTCAAAGGAATATTCGTATGCGGCGTTTTGCTCGACCGTTACGGTTTTATCCGCTTGCGAAAAGGTAGCTTCGGGTGCGTCTTGAGTATATTTAAGCGTCGTCACCGTTTTTGTGCACGGCGCGCTGTCGTTGTTGGTGGCATTACCTTTGTACTTAACGCTTACGGTGTACTCGGTATTTGGCGTCAGTCCGCCGAACCTGTGCGTAAACATTGGAGCAGGATTTGACGTTCTATCTGCTTCGTTATTTGCTTCCACCCATTTTCCGTCCCCCGGCGTAATCATAAACAGCGGTATAATGTCGTCGTACGGTCGATATGTAACTTGAACGTCAATATAATCGACAAAGGCGTCCACGATAACGTAGTTATCTTCCGGCGCATTCAATGTGTAATGTTTCCTTCCGTCGCCACACGCCGAAAAAAACATTGTCGCACAGCCGAGCAAAACCGCAAACGCTATTGCCGATATGATTGTTTTTGTCTTGTTTTTCATGATACTCTCCTTGGAATATTGCTGTGTTTGCTACAACACAATAAGTATGTACACTGTCCACGGTAGACTTTGCGCACGCCGTTGGTTAGTGTCCTATTAATAAATAGTGATTTTTTTGAGTTTTTTACACCGAAAATAAATATTTTTTTATTTATTATCCAGTATTTCCTTAACAATATCCAAAATGCCTTCTTCGGTCGTCGGCATAAACAACTGAACGTAATATTTATATCCGTTGTATTCAAAACAAGCTTTAGCCGTCATTTCATTATAGGACCAATCTATATTTATATTATTATACTCATAATTGTTCGGACAAGAATTTTGAATAAGATCGAGCGTATCTACATAATTTTGCTCTTCGGTAACGGCAAGATAGACATGATCACCGGTTTCGCGGTGATACAAATCCTCGACAATATATATTATATCTTTTTTATTATCCTTCAAAAAGAATTTTTCAGTTACACTGCCTTCAGCTAAGTCATACCAGTCTATATACAGTATATCCTTGCCCGTCTGTTCGGAATATTCTTTTATCGTGCAACCCAAATCGTCGCGGCTAAATTCCGACGCAGAATAATAATACCGATTCGACGGCGGAGTATTGGTAGGCTCGTTACGGAGCGCTATCGGCAGAACGATTGCAAGACATACGGCGCATATGCTTACCGCTCCCAATACCGCAGTTTTAACGTCAAAAAACCGACGCCGCTTTTCAGGCTGCGGTTCTTCCGTTTGCGATATGTCGAGCCTGATGTGCAATTGGGCGCGCATCTCTTCTTTCTTATCGCAGTTAACGCTCTCTATAATATTGTCTATATCGACGTTCTTCATAAAAACCCCTATAGTTTGTTTACAATACATGTACTATTCGACAAAATACAGCAAAAGCCGTGAGCATTAAATTCTTAATTTTTCTTCGATTCGAAGCAACCTTTTATGTACTGCCGAAGTACTCAAACCAACCAGCTTCGCAATTTCGGATAAAGTTCTGCGTTCGTAATAGTGCCAAAAAACGAATTTTCTCTCGGCGTCATCCAAACTCGATATCGCTTCCGTCAAACCCATATTATCAAACATTCGGTTTAGCTCTGTAACAGAAATATTTTCATCAATCAATGGAATTTCGTATTCTTTTATTCTATTCTCTTTCCTAAAAACTTCCTTTATAATGTTGTTTAAAATTGTGAACATCCACCCCATTCCATTTTTGCCTGCATTAAACGATTTTATATACTTCAACACATTCTCATACATATCCATAACCGCGTCTTTGGCTTTCTCTTCGTCCCTTAGTTTAAAAAGCGCATAACCGTAAAAATGGTTGGCTGTCTTAGTAAACAGCTCATCCATTTTACTCTTGTCACCAAGCTTAACGCATTTCAATATTTTCGTTATTGTCTTGTGATACGTTTTTGAAGCGTTGTCCATAGAACTAATTATAAACAGTAATGCTTGTGATGTCAACATTTGTAAATGTAAGTTTAAACTATATTTTCGTAATATAAAACTACTGCTGTGCACAAATTCGAGGACGGCTTACTCTTGTATGCAAAAAGAAAAACCGAGCGACCTAACGGTCGACTCGGTTTTAACTTGGCGTAGCATCGCAACATAAACGAATTTTACGATTTCGTTTTTTTGTTCGCTTTTTGCAAAAGCTTTTTCATTTTATTTATATCGATATATTGCGTTGTTTAAAAACTCCTGTCCCCGTTCCGTTTATCTTTTAAATAACACCTTCGGCGTCCGCCGCTATCAGCTGCGCCGCAAACTTGCCGCTCATTACGGCAATGGGCGTACCCCCGGGCGCCATAAGCCATTGATTGGCAAGATAGAGCTTATCTATTCCGTCCACCCTGCGCGCATACAATGGTTGCGCCATTTTTGCGCCGAGCGGGAATGTCATAAAACTGCCTTGATACGAATTGAGGTAGCGCTCATATGTGCGCGGCGTTATTACGTCAATAAGCTCGACGCCTCCGTTAACACCGTAATATTTTTCGAGCTGACATTTCAGCGTTTCACCCGTACGCCGTTTAAACTCCGCATACTCGCTACGGCTCATCCCGCTTATTCTTTGGTAATCGGCCGCGTCGGTATCTACAAAAACCTGTAAAACGGTATAACCGTCGGCTGTAAGCGACTCGTCGTAAGCATAGTGCCTGACGGACAACACGTCGCATTCTTTACCCGACAAATCAAATTTTTCGGTATGATATATTTCGGCGACGTCGCGGCCATGCAACTCCATATTTGTTTTAAACGCCGCTATGATATAGCTGTACGTGCTGTATTTTTCTTTGTCCGAATTATCGTCGAAAAATGCGTTAGGCGCATATTTATTACCAAGCAACTTCTCGTAAGTGTGGTGTATGTCGCAAGCGGCAACCGTATAATCACCGTATACGGTTTGCCCGCTCTCAAGCTTTATCCCCTTAGCTATGCCGTCTTCAATAATGATCTCCGACACGGGCGCGCCGGTTATAAGTTTGCCGCCCAACGCTTTAAACCTTTCCGTCACGTTGCGCATGGCGACGGAGCTGCCGCCGCGCGGAAGATCGGCATTGCCCGAGCACAGATTGCTCAACGTTTCCGCAAAGTACAACACACAAAACCGCTTATTAACGGGCGCATGTTCCAGCGCGTACCGTATGATAGGCGTCTCGAACTTTTGCGCATAGTCGCCTAAGGTTCGGGTCATAAAGCTGATTGTTTTGCGCGCAAACGCAAAATCGGGTTTGGGTTGCTCTGTAATAAGCTCGGGAGGAATATCACTCGGTATTTCGAACATGCCAAGATACCGCAGCACGTCCATAAACCTCGCTATTTCGTCTTTATCTTTATCGCAAACGCATACGCGGTTAAGCTCGCACTCTAATTTGTCGAAGTCGTTGTAAAACGTAAGCGTTTCGTTATTGTAAGACACCTTAAAAAAGCTGTCGAGCTTAACGATATCGCCGTCCTTTATTCCGCCGATTTCACGCCAAATACGGCCGAGACCGCTGTCGCCGTGCGTGCCTATAAGCCAATGCAAGCAGCCGTCTATAATAACGCCGCCTCGCCGCCACGACGTGCAGAATCCGCCCGCAACGTTGTTCTTTTCGTAGATATTCACGTTAAATCCGCTTTTAAGCAGATATACGCCGGCAGTTAATCCCGAAATACCGCCGCCTACAATATTAACCGTTTTTATGCTATCACCTCAATGTTGTTATAGATAAACAAAAATAAACGAACCTAAACTTCTCCGTTCATGTCTGCGCAACTACTTATTAAGTAATTCTCTATTGAAAATATCGATCAGCTTTTTCGCTACATCCGAAGTTATATGTAACGACTGACTTACGGCGCCACTTTTTGCGTTAGGATTGACCATGCTCATAATAACGCACGGCTCCCCGTTATCAAGCTCGCCTACTTTCCACAGACAGTGGACGTTGGACACCTTGCGTCGAACTTGTTCCGTGTTATCGGGAGCGAACTTCACTATTTTGGACATATAACTCTCCTTTTGGTTTTTCGGTATTGTAAGATACAGTCATTTATATCTCTTAGATATAGAACTGATTATATCACATCTATAATAAACAATCAAGTACTTATCAAATAAATAGCTCTATGGCGGGTGCTTGACATATAACAAGTGCGCACACGTCGTAGATTGTGCGCGATGACTAACGCGCCCGCTCTGTCAATAAAAAAGACACCGCAATGGTGTCATTTTTCATTGGCGGGACATCATCATCCGCACTTGAACTTTTTATATATAGCTAATCTTGGCACCGTTTATTAATTTAACCAATTATTAGTACATTTAACGTGGTATTAAATAAATTTTATATGTTTTTAATAATGATTGCAGTACCGTCCCCTAAATAATTTGATTAAGCTAGCATTGACTTTATTCTTACAATAACTACTAATTATTTGGAGAAATTATGCAAAATTTATATTGGATAGGCGCAAGGGAATCTGATGTTAATAAAGAGAGTGTTTTCTCTGGTTCTATTACAAGATACGGGACTAATATTAAAAAAAATATATCTTTATTAAAATCAAGACAAAGTTTAGCAGATGGGGAATATATAAGTTTTATCTCAGATACATTATACGAACTAGCAAAACAAGATAAGCAATGTCATTTTTTATTTTCTAATTCAAATACAGCCTATAAAATGCCCGCAAACATTATTGAGCGTTGTATATGTTTAAACCCATTTCCCCTCGTTACTGCCTTAAATGACAAATTTTTCGTTAGGCAATTTTTATTAGGGGCTTGTCATATGCCACCATATATTATTGTAAACGGCAAATTGCTACAAGATGCTAATTTTATTAATAAGATATTTAATAAAAAATATGACACTTTTGTTGGTCAAAAGTCAGTTGGTGGCGGTGGTCGAAAAACATTTCTCCTTAACAATCCCGGCACAACAATCAACGAAGATGAAGATTATATCGTAACGCCATATTTTAAAAAAAATATACCTGTAAATGTTCATTGCATTATCTATGCTGATGACATCATAGTTTTACCTCCATCAATACAGCTTATTATTAATGATTTTAAATATATCGGAGCCGATTTTTTTACATCTAAAATAATTTCGTTTGATGAAAAGATAAAGCTGTACAACTATTCGTTTGATATTTGTAAAAGATTTCAGAAATTAGGGGCTCTTGGCATTTTAGGATTAGATTATATCTTAGTAGATGGAGATTTCTTATTTCTAGAGTCTAATTTTAGAGTTCAGGGCTCTTCTTTTTTATTAAATATGGGTTTAAATAGACTAGGAATATCTTTATATGAAAGCCACATTAAAAGTTTTAGTCAACCCAAATGTGACATAAGCAAGGATGTATTCTTTAAAGACATAAATTTAAGCTTTGTCAAAGAAATCAATAATCAACCTTTAAGTATTACAATTAATCCAATTAAAGTAAATCTCGATGGCTATACTAATGATCTATTATTATCTGAGCATGCGTATATGTACAATTCTATTTATGATAAACCAATATTTAATTGTTTTCAGGCATAACTAAAGCTAAATTAATATCCACAGCTTCTCCTATAGAAGTTAGCAGTTTTAATCTAAAATCATCAATAATTTCGCCTTGCTTGTCTTTTTTAGTTTTGCTTAAAATCGTTTTTAAATTATCTATATTTTCATCAATACTTGATAAAAATAATTGATTGTATCTATTTATGGTTTCTTTAACATTGTTGTTAACCTTACGTTTCTTATTTAGGCGTTTTTCTATAAAATTATATATCAATGATGAAATACCCATTAAATCTGCGACTGCGCCAACAACGCTTAATACAATGGATATTGGTGAATTATGACTCAAATTAAAAGAATAGTTAACATCTCTATTTATACTAGATAATATATTGTCTATATCTTGACATAATTCACTTGCTTCACCAAATTGTTCATTATTGAAAGTAGTATCTATTTTGAAACTTAAAATAGACTTATTAAACATATTCTGAATGTCATTTTGTATTTCATAAGACTGCAATAAATAGTAAGAAATGTTTATATCATCTTTTAGATTATTTAAATACCTATCTATTTCTTTCATTATTTGATTGATTTCTGTATACGTCAGCAATTCAAGATTAAGTGCCAATTTTATAAGAAACTTAATTGTCGTATAATCATTCCTAAGCAATGCTTCATCAATTCCAACAAAAATACTATTTTTTGCTATATCAATTTGTTCATTAAGATAATACAAGTTTGCCAAAGGCAAGAACTGTTTTTTACTAGTAAAGTAAATTATTGAGTCATTAAGCCTTTGAGTGTAATCTAGAAAGGATATCGTTTTATTTTTACCACATCCGATTTTTATTTTTTCTAGTTTTTCTGGATGTTTAAATATACCTATTATATAAGGTAATTGATAAAATGAAAACTGAGCGCCATCTAAATCATTATTTATAAAAGTTGAAAACTCTAAATTCAAATTCCGCATATTACAATTACGAAACGAGCTATTCATTATAGTGCAGTTATCAAATGAAGTTGACATAATCTTCGAGTTGTCAAAATAGCAGTTAAGAATTTTTGCTGAGTTAAAATAACTACCTCTTAAAACTATATTATTAAAGATAACATTACTAAGGGTACACGATGAAAAATTTAAGACATGTAATTGCTCTTTACTTGAAAAACTGCAATTCGATATAAATGAGCGCAAAAAATTAACGGAAGTAAATGAGCATGATTCGCTAAAATGAACATCATTTAAGGTAGAGCCGGTGAAGTTACAGTGATCAAAGTGGGCATCATCAAATCTAGAGCTTATCAAATTACTCCGTTTAAAACTAAAGCCATGATAATTCCCCGAATAAACTTGATTTAATGAGTTTCCCCAGAGAATATTATTATTGCAAGCCTTCCCGTTAGCTGGGTCTAACCTTTTGTATACTTCCTCTTCTTCTGTAGCAGAAAATGTAGGTATATATTTTTGAAACATTTTATCTCCTATGTCGTGGAATACACTAGATAATTAGTAGTTATTGTAAGCCTATTTCTACTTCGATTGATGCGCCACATCGCTAAGTGAAATATGTCACGAATTTTCCTAGCTTAGTGTTAACAAGAATGCACAGAATCGCTACCGTAATGCTTTATATATATCTACAAAAAAAATGTCGAATTTTTTTCCTGTTATTAAAAAATTTTTTATATTTTTCAATATAATGGTATAATTTGCAATAGAAAAACCTTTTTTGGAGGAACTATGGACTATATGTCTAAATTTATCAACTACCTACAAGCCACAAAAAACCTGTCGGATAAAACGTTATACGCATATACCGGCGACTTAAATCAGTTCTTTGCTTATGAGCAAGATATTCTTCATCCGGATATTTGTTCTTTTGTTTCTTATCTAAGCTATGGGCTAAAACTTAAGGACACTTCCGTTCGACGAAAAATAATCACGCTCAAAATCTTCTACTCCTATCTGATAGATACCGAGGTTATTAATTGCTCCCCTTTTGTCAAGCTCAAGTTTCGTTTCAAGCAAGAACGAAAATTACCCAAAACTCTTGCTGTCAAAGACATTTCCAAAATGCTTAATTATTTTGATGCGATTGATTACGATAAGCTTACAACGTTTGCTAAGTTCGAATACATACGCGATGCTGCGTTAATAGACTTGCTAATAAGCACCGGTATTCGTATAGGTGAAGCGGCTGCTATAACTTTGAACGATATAATAATTTCAGAGCGCACTTTGCTTATTCATGGGAAAGGACGGAAGCAGCGCCTCATTTACATATCATCCCCAATTACTTGGTCACGTATAATGACACTACTAAAAGCACACAAACCGACAAGCGATAATCATCTCTTTGTAAACCGTTACTATAAACCCATAAGCATTCATGGGATAGAATACATCTACAAAAAATATTTAAAGAAAGCTAAAATCAGCACGCATTCAACTCCGCACTATTTGCGACATACTTTTGCTACTAATCTGCTCGCAAACGGCGCCGATCTGCGTTCGGTACAAGAAATACTCGGGCATGCAAGCGTGGCCACAACACAAATATACACCGAAGTCACAACACAACGCAAAAAGCAAGTGCTGAATAAATTTAATTACAGGAATAAATTATAAGATTTTTACTCAAAAATACGCAACGATTATGCCGTTTCGCAGCTTATCACCCGCCACGCTTTTTTATCCTGAACGGTTTTAACTGAAAATCCAGTTTGTTTTGTAAAACGTACGCGGCGATTATATCATTGGTGATTGTAAACTGATCTCTAAGTAATATTATATCCTTCCACACAATCGAACCGGTTTTTTCTAAAAAATAATTGAGCTCTTTTACAAGATTTTTATCTAATTCTGTTTGTTTAACTTCAAAAATCGTTGTGAACCTATCATTCATTACTAAATAACCAAAACCATTCTCTTTGCAATACGTATGTAAATCGTTAAATCTTTTTATGTTGTACCCGAATGCCATGTTAATAACAGCAACAACTACGACAAGCACAATTTTGCCATCCGCCGTTTCCAAAAGAAAATCGGGAACGTGATTAGTTTTGGATGATTGAGAGTACACCAAGTCGGGATTGACAACAACTCTCTTTATCGTTTTAAACCGCAAAATTTTATCGGTCGCGCTTTGCTTATATCGAAATTGCAAGTCTTCCTGCGCGCTCGCTATTTTCTCGATGTCGATATTGCTGTCCTTGCACGACGGATAACAAGCTTTTGCCAGTAGCTCGACTTCTTTATTATCGTTCTGTACTTTTTTCGTCTTTTGCTGAGAAGTAATCCTTTTATCATTCAATAACGAACCGGCAACACCAACGGCACGCTTACCGTCGCTATAAAAACTTGACAAAATAATTTCGGCAAAGCGTTTGCTGAAATTCACAAGCAAGCCGTACGCGATAAATTGAATAAACAGTCCGTCGTCTATTGCGTCAAATGTTTGAACTATTTGCGACGACAACTCGGCAATACTGCTCTTTTTGCGCAAACCGCTTTTAATTCGTACCGTATACTTTTTTACGATTTGACGAACGCGTTCACGCGTAATTCCATATCTATCACCTACCGATTGAAGCGTAGCGCCGTCGTTGTAAATATATTCGGTTAATATAGACCAATGCTGCTGATTCGAATAATCGTTATTTAATGCATTTACAGCTTGCTCGAAAAGCTGCTTGGTCTTTACCGCCGCGTGTGCGAATATTTCCATTTCAGACGAAGATAAATCGCAATCTCTAAACACACTACCCGCCATAATTCTTTGCAATCTAAGTTCGTCGACAACGACACTCGCGCTCGCTGGATATATCGGTTTGGCGTCGATTCCGTTTGAGTTCAAAAAACCGTATATCATGTTAGTAATATATTCGAGACATTTTCTACCGCAATTTTTCCACGCCCTTATTTCGGGCGCTGTATACCGCAAAATATCCCCGTAGCCGGCTATACGCTTTATTGCAAACAGATTCCTTACGCGCGTGTCGGGTATATTCCCTATTGCTATGGAGTTATCTCCACAATCTTTAATATTTTCAGATAATAAAGTGAGCGCTGCACCGAGTTCTTTCTCCCTAATATCAGTTTCCGATTGTAAGTTGTCTAAACTCGGTCGGACGCTATCCATGTAGGACACGCTATCATCTGGCACACATTGTGATTTTAACGGCGTCGTCATATTGGTAACTGCAATTAAAGACTTATATATGTCATCGATGCTATTCAAAATTTCATTTTCGTTATCTTCGGAAAGCGACAGCCTGACAATATTGTCGCTGCTTTTTAGTTTGGCGTAATGCTTTCGCGCCGTAAACAAAAACTCGCCGTCCTTAATGTTAATCCAATACATATAAAAATCATCGAATTTCCCAAACCCGACAATATGATCTCCTGCATTACAAGGCAATCCCAACTCAATACTTCTTTGTTTGACCTTTAAATAAATACCGCGCGCAGAAGATTCAATCAGCGCCGCTTCCATCAACGAGCCCATCGCCATTTCCTATTGGTAAAGATGTATAAAGTATAACAAAAACAAATACTCAAAGTCAATAGCATAGATTATTAAATACTGTGATAAAAACTAACAAATTAGCTTTATTCGATTAACACGCAAATCAAGAACACTTCGTGTTGTCATGTTTCCACTCCGCTAACAAAAAAACGCACCCATCCGAGTACGCCTTGCGTGGCGGAGCAATAGCACAAAAAACGAATATTACAAAAATTCCCAAATGCGTTTAGAAAAATAGTATAATAATTTATTTTATGGTATAATGATTGTGCAAGGTAATATCACAACATATTCATGAGGACAAAATGGTTAAAACTGTAACTAATAAATATGATATTAATCTAGATTATATCTTCGACGCTATGACGGCATTATACTCTAACAATAGTTTTTCTATAAAAGAGATAAAACTATATAAGAACATTGTTCGTTCATTCCCAAAAGAGTTCCAACAAATATATAATACAAGAGATTCTCAATTTTACGAAACCACTATTAATATTGGGTTGAGTAAATATAATATGGTTTGGAATATAGATAAATGCAGTAATATTATCGAACGCGATAGACTCGTTCCGATAAAATTTGAAGTAAATAAATATAAAAACTTTTTTTCAAGTTCCAACATTAATCATACTAAATTGCTTTTCGCTAATGAAAATACTGACCCTATTATTTTCGCAAGCTATCCTACCGTAGAGAGTAAAATAGTTCTTATAGACGGTAATCATAGATTTTTTAATTCAATTTTAAATAATCAACAAACAATTAACGCATATATATTAAATGCTAATCAGTCAATAGAGGGCATGCTAAATGAAACATTTAAAACGCTTTACAAAATACATTACAATATAATGCAACTCGGCTTATATCAAGATAAGTTACTTGATAAGTTAGTTTTCAAAGATTTATGCGAATACAATTCCTTATTTCAATTACGCAATAATCCAGTTCAAAAGTTTATATCAACAATACGGTTACATAAAATAAATTCATATTCAATTTATCGCAAAAATTAAACTGTTTACACATTGGAATTTTTAAATTTTTCAATCAAAACCGCGCCTGAAATTCAGTTTACAAAGATAACTGCAGTATTCAAACGCGGCATTATTTGGCGGAATGGTCGTAGCCTAAAAGCACATCACTTATTCCACACGTAAGCTATCAATTATAAATTTAATAGTTTTTTCTCGAAATCGTCAATTTGCTGTTTAAATTTGCGCAGCCCTTCTTCAAGACTATCTTTTATCTCTTCAAATCCATTTTCTCTAAAACCTTCATCGAGCAACTTTGAGGCTTTAAAAACTGTACAATAGATATTACCCATTCTTTTCGATTGCCCATAATGCTCGTTTATATAAATTTGGGCAGAATCCCAATTTGAGTTTTTATCGGGATTCTTTTCCATAAACGCCGATCCGATTAGAGGACCGTCTTTACAAGATATTCGATATGTGAATTTATGACGAGCATCATCAAGCTTCCAGTCTTCACCCTTACTTGCAAAAAATTTCTTTATATTTTCAGTGCAAAAATCAGTACGGGTTGGCAATATATTTACGTTTGAAATCCCTTGAATGTTATCTTTCAACCACTGGGCGCAATGTCTATTTACACGCTCGACAATATCTGTATAAAATAAAAGCAATTCTATGGCTTCTTTATGGTTTTTGCGAATTTCATCACACAAGTTTTTCAATTCTTTATTATTCTTTAAAATATTCGTATCGACCATTTCTATGTAATCTCCCATTAAATTTTTTAATTTTGTATTATGTACATCTGCAAGAACACCTCTAACGGTGTCAAGTACCGTTTCATAACTTAATATACACCATTCTTTTGCATATTGCCTATCAATATCATAAGGCAAATCTCCCGTTGGGGTAAGATATATAAATATTTTTTTCCAATTTATGTGGCTATCAAATTCGGTGACGTATCTTTTGAGCTGGTCATCGTGGGTGGAAGTGAACACCTTATTTTCAATTGCTATAAGCGTTTTTGCTTTCTCGGATTCGATAAAAATATCAATGCGCCCATCGTCGCCGTCAAGTGTCAACGTTCTTTCGGTGAGGACCGATAATTTATTATCATCCAACAATTCTTGCAAATCTTTGATAGAAAAAACACCTGTTGAGGATAAAATTTGTTTATTGGATAGATAGCCCTCAACATCAACATTATCGCGCTCGTAAAACAGCAAATTTTGAAGAAATGCTTTTAGAAATCTGCTTTTTAATTCGTGAGGCATTTTAGGATTCAATAGCCAAGCTAAAAACGCGGAATGTTTTATTTCCTGCGTGGTCATACCTACTGCTTCAAAAATATTGATAGCCTGCGATTTTACGGTTTTTATGCGCCGCAACTCGCTTTCAAGTGCTTTCAATTTTGATATAGCATCATTTATTATCTCATCATTTGAAATAGTTTCAATCATAATTTATCTCTTCATGTTCTTTGTATAGTGAAATTATATCATAGCAACATCTTAAAGGCAAGTAATGTACTTAATTTGGAACAATGACGGCTTCTTAAATATACATAACAAGTGCGCCACTTCGTACTTTAGACACACACAACCACAACCAATGTTTTATTGTTTACGCTTTATTAGCAATCAGATTTTTCTATCTTTTACTTTTCTTCGTTTGATGATAATTTATCCAGAGCTCTAATTTCGGATAACGCGCATTCTATTCTTGTATAAAATGCCTTTTTGCTGAATTTTGCAAATGTAATTCTGCTTAGACACAAAACTGCAATATAAACTAAAAAAATTATTATTAAAATAAGAACCAACATTATAGAGGTTACTTGCATATAACTTTCTTTCTCACTAATTAAAAGTCCTACAATGCTGATATAAGACGTAAATATTGCTATAAAATCAACGGGTAATTGTTTTGATTCGCTTGCTCTAAATCTATAATGTTTGATAATCTCTTCTAATCCTTCATTCGTTGCAATACCACATTTTATTATTATCTTTAAAACTGGAAGATTTTCTTTTTTTAAAATCTTCGCCATTTGGTCGATTTTCGTAAAATTAAAGAAATCTAATCTTTTCGTCAACCCTATCTGCTTAATACTATCATAATATTCAGTATGCGAAATTTCATAAACAATTTTAAATTTAACAAATTGAATAAAAAATGCCAGTAACACAAATTCGGAAGAAAGCGCTATCCATCCTGTATTATTATATAACATTATAATAGGAATGGTTACCGAAATTAGTATCGAAAAAATATAATATATTATATTAGTGATAAAATATTCACGCATATAATAGTCGGTTTTCTTTATTTCTTTTTCAATTTTATTATAAATTGTTGTATCCATAGTCTTCTTCTGTTTGCTTGAATAGAAATACATTATATTTAAAAAACCTAAAACGTTCCTTTAGCTTGGATTCGTTTTAGGTTTTTGCTGGCGGAGCGGGTGGGATTCGAACCTGTACGCCGCTGAAAAATCGGGTTATTTCCGCCAAATAGCCCATAATTAATAGTATTATAGCAGTTTTTAGGCGGTTTTGCAAGACCTTTTTAGATTTTAAATATCGAGTTTTGGGGGCAAATTGGGGGCAACGGCTTAATAATCAAGCTTTTGCCCTTCTTTAATCAGGTAATCGTCGGGCAAATCGGTATATGTATTGCCGAGTATGCCCGAACTATGCCCAACAAACTCGTCACGTGCGGCTTCCGCTACTCCGCACATTTTACACCGGGTATAGAATGTGGTCCGCAGGTCGTACAGTTTATGGCTGCCATTGAATATTGCGTTGAAGGCATCGCGCAACTGGTCCGGTGATTTTTTCTCTATGATAGTGTCCGGCGTTACGTACGGGCGCAGCATTGGCGTTATAGGTATACGCTTTGTTTCTTGTTTGCCGCCTTTGCGTTTACTATTCCGAGCGTATACCATATTCCCTATTATCTGCACCGTAGCGTATTCGTTGGGGCGTATTCCGGTATATAGGCCGATAGCGAATAATGTGCGGAACGGTTCTACCGCAGTTTGTAGCAAATGCTTCTCTTCTTCCGACGTTAACGCTTTGCCGTGTTCGGATTCGTGCTTTTCGTGATAGACTATGTCGAGCGGGTTGTATTGAATCAAGCTGTGTCGGATAGCCATTTTAAACGTTTGGTTAAGCAGCGAGAATACTTCCGACGCAGTTTTTCGTTTCCCTTCCGCGACAATACTGTCAATGAGCATTTGGCAATATTGCGGAGTGATCTCTTTGAGCGGCAAGCTGCCGAAGTATGGGATTAGTTGTACCTTGAGTCGGATAAGGTCTTTCTTGTAAGTGTTTGGCTGCACCTTACGTTTCCGGAACGTTTCAAAGTAGTACATTGCGAATTTATCGAACGCGGTCGGAACGTCAGGAGCCGCGGGCATTGATGGTTTGTTTTGGACTTTTTGTAGTTTTTGGATAAACTTCGTCTTGGCAGCTTCCAACGTTGGAGCGTTTGCGGATATATTTAGTCCTTTACGCCGATAGCGTATTTCATAGCTTATTGAGTTGCCGCGGACACGCTTCCGAACATGCGCGCGGATGTCATTGGTCTTAAAGATTTTTCTAAATTCTTTTGGCATTTTGGAAATCTCCTGTTGAGTGAATTCCAAAATTTCAGACATATCCGTTTCTTTGTAAATTGGTTGAGTAAATAAACCTCCTTCTAATGGTTTAGTGAATTCTTCGTCGGCTTTTATATAGCCGAGTAAAAGACAAAGCGTGTTTTTAACTTGGTTGTTTTGCTGTTCGATTTCCGAAGTTGCCGCAGCAATAGCTTTGAGTTGGTGAACGATAAATTGGTTTTCCATGTGGACACTCCCGTTTTTGGGAATAAATAAGCGCATGGAAAATTTTTGTCAATAGAAGTTAAGCCATTTTAATGTTCTATATATTTGCCATTCTTTTTAAAGTAGTATGCTAGTGATTTTATAAATGTTTCATCATCGGGTTTCTCTGATTCGTTTTTGTAGTGTGTTATAATTTTTATTGGCGGTTCATCATACATTGTATGTCCATTAAAAATTTTTATTTGACTTGCTGCATTTGGTATTAGGTCATAAGGATAAAAATTATTTGGTACTTTGATTGGTTGTGTAATACTATTATTTGTGTAGCTGAATGTTGTTATTTGGTCGATTGAAATATTGTCTATTGATGTAAATGTGAATTTATCGTATATTTGGCTTGGTGTTTTGGTTGTATTTCCTGATAGGTCGGTACGGTATACTTTTGGTTGCATTACACTGCTTATTATTGAAAATCCAAAACAATTACTATTTGTCATAATTTTGTAATTTGTTACAAATTTTATGTCGGCGCTTTCGTTTAGGTCTAATACTTCCGTATTACTTCTATTTTTAATTAAATATCCACTTATTGAAATATTATAGGAAACGTCGGTTATTGTGATGTCTTCAAATTCCGAAAAGTCACAATCGAAAAAATATACGTTTGTACAGTCCAATAGCTTTTTAATTTTTGTTATGCAGTCTATTTTGGGCAGTATTTCGTTTTGACAATATAGCGGTTGATCATTATCGTTGTTGTCGTTATTGTCGTTTTTTTGGCAACCGATTAGGACAATCATACTTGTAAAAATACTTAGTAAGATAGTTATTATTTTTCTTTTCATGTGGTATTTCCTCTTAATATCCAAGAATTGTTTTAGTGTTGATGCCGTTATTTTGTAATAATCCAACAATGTATCCCAATGCCAAGGCTCTAAGTTCCGGTTTTATTGCTTTAAACAGTTTGGCGATTTGTACAAAGTTGTTATCGGATATTATATCGCTATATTCGTTTATAAATCCAATATCACTTTCCTGTTGTTTTGTTGGCAGTGTGCTTTTTTGAATAGGTGTTGGACTATCCGCTAAGCCTACAAGTTCGTCAAGCGTTATTCCATAAAATTGGGATAATGTAATGCAAAAGTTAATTCCGGGTATAACATCTTCATTTTCCCAACGGCAAAGGCTTCCGTTTCTTATCCCCGTGGCTCTTTCTACATCCATTAGTGATAAATTTCTTGATATTCTATGTTCTTTTAGTGCTTTTCCTATCATATTAGCTCTCCTTATTAAAATTTTACTACAAATATGAAGTAAAAGTCTTGACAACTTCGTATTTGAAGTGTTATATTTATACTATACTTCATATATGAAGTGAATTAAGGGAGTAACATACTATGAGCAAGGAAGTAATCAAGTCACCAAGTCAAAACAATGTGTATGTAGTCGGGCAGCTTTTACAAAAAAGTCTTGACGAACAAACGACCGCCGAGCGCGAAGCTTTACAGCTGCACGGACAGCTTGTGTATGACCGTCAAATGGTATCGGTTGGGATTGTGAGTATGTGCCGCGATCTCAAAGACATTCGCGACGGTAAACACTATGTAACGTTGGGCTTTTCGGATTTCGGCGAATACACCGAACAAATGCACGGTATCGGAGCGCGGCAAGCGTACAACTATATTCGCGTATATGAGCAGCTCGACATCGAAGTTTTGAATTTAACTTCAAAAATCGGCGTTACGAAATTATTGGAGCTTGCGTCGTTAAATAACGACGAACAAAAGGAACTGCTTGCGGCGCATACCGTTGACGAGTTGGACAGTATGAGTACTGCCGAGGTTAAACGTCTTACCGCCGAGGTTCGTCGGCTTGAGGAGCAAATAAGCTTTTTCGAGAATAATGCCGCAGAACCGCAAGATAACAGCGCGGAGCTTCGTGCCGAAATAGAGCAGCAAGTCCGCAGTGAATATGACAAACGTATGTCGGAAGCGCAAGCGGTTGCTAATCAAGAGAAATTAAAGGCACTGGCCGAACAGCGCGACGAAATGACAAAGCTTAAAGCGGATTTAAAGCAAGCTAAGGCTGATTTGAATTCAAATTCAAAAACGATAAAAGACGCCGAAGCTCGCGCAAAGGCCGCCGAGGATAAAGCAGCACAAGCAAATGAATTTGAATTCAAATTCAAAAAGGCAGAAGCGGAAAAGGCGGAAATGGAAAAGCAAATTCGGCTTTCATCCAATCCTGAGCTTACGCGTTTCAAGTTTTTATTTGAGAATTGGCAGACAGTTACTGCGACAATGTTTGAACAGCTTTCCCGACTTGACGCTGAAACTCAAAATAAAATGCGGGCGGCTATCAATGCCGTTATAGGTGAACAGCTATGCTAAAAGACGAGTTTATAAAAATGATGGTTCAAGACAACGAAACGGAGTCCGAGCCGAAAAAGTCTTTGTACATGGATGTCATAGAGTGCATGGATCTTGCGTTGTCGCAGTCCCCCGCTACGTTCGACGTACCGGCGGATAAAACATTAAAAGGCGCGTTTGCGCTTATAGAACAGCGCGGCAGAGAACGCCAAAAGGGCGGTGTTGCGTGTGTCGGCCCGTTTGAAGCGGCGGAAATAATTGCTGAGTATCTCGGTACAAAATTCGAGCGCGCAAGTAAACGCTATACCGCTCCGAAAAAGATTGTCAAGTTGGAGGATTTTATTTAATGACAACGCGCGATTTATTATCCATACCGCTTGACGATTTTGCCGAAACATCTGTTTACAGGACCGCCATGGACGAATACAGCTGTGATGAGCCGTTTCATTCCCCTTTCTTTTTCGGCAAGCTCATTAACGATAATTGCTTTGTTGATTCGGTAATCAACGAACGCAAGTATTATGCGTACTGTCCGCATTGCTCCAAACTCATAATGTTGGATAAGAAGCCGAAAGACGGCGACGAATACAGCTGTCCGCATTGCTGCGCCGAAGGTACATTATACGATTTCCGCAATCCTAATTCGCTTGTCGGCGAGGATAGTGTATTGTACTATGGTTGGCTTGAACGTTTAGATAAAGGCTTTGTGTTAAGGCTTTTCGAGGTTTCGTTGGATTATTCCGACCGCGATTACGACGATTACACAAAGCTCGAATGTTATCCGGATATGCGGCTTTATGAAGTCGGGCGCGAGTATTGGTATGAGGGCAAAGTTAAGTATTTTTCTTTGATTGAGGATGCTGACAAGTTCCGATTTAAAGAAGTGTCAACTATTAAAGACGAAGCTTACGTGATTATAAACTACGAGAACGATTACGACTTAGAGTACTCTCAACGCATAGAGGATATTCTTTATGAAAATCCGTATTCGCGTACATTTATAGAAACTATATCTATGTGCGGGTCGTATCAAGCTTTTAATACTCTCAGCAAGTATGGGTTTGAATCTCTTGTTTCCGATTTCGCTTATGTTCCGGGCTTCTTTTACGATAGCAATAAAATTTCAAAGGTTTTAGGGTTGGATTATAACAAGGTTATAGTCGATATGGAAGCTGGCGAGATAGAGATTAACGACGTATTAGCTATGCGCGAGCTGCAAAAGTATGGGCTTGCGTTTTCGGAAAAGAATGTATGTTTAATGCGTGTCCTTTTCAAAGCTGAGCCGTGCGTATATACCGCGGATAATGTTAAAAAGACGTTTAAGTATTTGCGCAATCAATGGGCTAAAACAAATAATCACGTCGCGCGAGATTACGTTGATTACTTAGCCGACTGTCGCAAACTCGGCTTAGACGTTGATAGCAAAGACATACGTTATCCGACGGATTTAGCCAAAGCGCATATACGTACTACTGCCCTCGTTCAGTTAGAAGCTAATAAAGAAAAAAATGCGCGTATACGCGACGTGTACGAACGTTTTAGCGCAATGTGCGAATTTTCCGACGGTGAGTATTGCATTGTAATGCCGTCAAGCTGCGAGGAAATCATTTATGAGGGCAAAGTTCAATCTCATTGTGTCGGTGGCTATGCCGAGCGTATGGCCAAAGGCGAGGATATTATTTTGTTCTTGCGTAAAGCAAATAAGCCGAACACACCTTTATATACGATAGAGATTCGCCCGATTATGAAGAAGCTGGATATTGTTCAGTGTCGCGGTCGAAAAAATGCGGATAAAAGCGACGAGGTGGACAAGTTCCTTAAAAAGTATGAAGCATGGTTTAATCATCGAAAATGCGACGTTGTGGTTAGCACACGTAGAAAGTATTACAAGGCCGTGCGTAAAACCACTGACGGTAAATACATAAGCGATTGGGATAACAAGACCGAATACCGTATAGGCGAGATTATAGAGTCGCGCATGGACGGCAATCCCGATTTAACGGCGGTACAAGGCATACACATTGCGTCGTTGGAATTTGCAAAGAATTATTGTGCCGGTTGGGTAGACGCCGCTATCCTCGAAATAGAGGTTGATATGCGCGACGTGGTTATTCCAAACGCTAAGGATCAGTTACGTACAAAGCGCGGTAAGGTGTTGCGTGAAGTACCTTTGTCCGAGTATGACGATTGCGGCAAGCGGTACTGTTCGAGGTGCGCGGGATGAAAGCAATAATGTTATCTATTAACGCGAACGATTGTGAGCTTATTGTAAGCGGCAAAAAAAGTCTTGTGATTTGTCGAACCGAGCCAAAGTTGGAAAGACCTTCTGTATGTTATGTTTATCATACGAAAACGCGAAACGCCGGAGTAAGGTGGAATGACTGGGCAGACTGCTTGCGATTGCCTAATGGCGAATTTATAAATGCCGGCGGTAAGGTTATCGGGGAGTTTGTATGTTGTGGCATAATGCATCCTTTTTCTGATTTAAGGTTTATGGCAAAACAAAGTTGTTTAAGCGTTGACGAGTTGTTGCTTTATTCACATGGCAAAACGCCTTATGGGCTTCGTGTAGCGGATTTCAAGCTATATGATAAGCCGAAAGAATTAGGCGATTTTCGAAAAGCGTGCCAATATGCAAAGTGCGAAAAAGAAAATTGCCCACATGCTCTTGTAAAGATTACTGATAGAATTAATCTTTTAACTGGCGAACAAGAGTTTTATGCTTTGGACGGAAAACCTAAGTGGGATGTTGAATTTATTGGCTGTGCCAATAAGCTTACTCGACCGCCGCGTACGTGGCAATATGTACAAACATTATAATTACCTCGCGCCCAATGGGGATTAAGGGCAAAGGAAAAATATATGGCAAGATTTTCACTCAAAGATAAGCGAAAGCATTATACCGACGTGGCAAACGGTACTACGCCAACTAAGGCAGATAGTAAGTTTAGCGAAGCGGAACAACGGGCATATGCTCGTGGACAGCGTGACGCACGTAACGAGAATGCGCGTATATTTGCTTCTAAGAATGCGACTCCCGAACAAAAAGAGTCGTGGCGGCTTAAAAAAGCGAGAGAACGCGTTGTGTATCTCGAACAAAAAGAAAAGAATAAGCAAAAGAAAAAATAATTTTTTGCGGCGGGCTGTGCTATCGGCAATACGGGCATGTTACTTCCTTTTCACTCCCCGCTTAATTGCGGGGTTCATGGGATGTTAGTTTACGCGGCGTGGTAAAACAACTCTTGAGTCAAGACTATACAGAGATAAGAGGTAGGTTCGAGGCCTACACATCCCACCAGCCGAAAAGGCAAAAAAATTTTTTAAACCCGCGACCGAGGTTATCGGCGAAAGTGAGGTAAATTATGGCAAACAAAACAATAGCTTCTACGACACAGCAGGACGGTAAAGCAAAAGAACTTGTGGTTGACGCGCGTTTCGTCATGCGTTCTTATGAGCAAAAGGACGATAAGGGAAACAAGACAACCAAAGAGTATTTATCGTTCGAACTTATAGAGCCGTTTGGTTCGGACGAGCTGTTCAAGGATGTTCCGCTTAAAGCAAAGTGGGACAAGTACGACGAGAAGACTAACCGTCTTGTTCGTCCCGACCGTGTATTCGAGTATATGTCGTATTATGCGCGAAAGGCACTACGTTCTGCTCCCGAAGTTCATGTAAAAGTAACGATTAAGCCGGTTAAGTATAAGAGCAAAAAGTCCGGCGATATGGTTACATATGCCGCAATGTTTGCGGATCCTACGTTTGTCGAGCTTGAAGAAGAAAAGGCTGTTGAGGTCGTTGTTAAAGGCGCACAGCTTGCAATCGATTTTGAATTGCTTGCCGGCAAAGCTCTCGGTATAAAGTTTACATCTAATCCCGATCCGTATGATAGCGGTCTTATGGATGATTAAGTCTTTTCAAGAGCATAGTCAAACGGCTATGCTCATTATGGGAATTTAGCTTAATAGGTAAAGCGTTTGTGTTTTCTGACTACTGCTTTCGCACAAATTTGTCGGTTCGACTCCGACAATTCCCACCATTAAAAATACGGCGTGCCCTATGCCGTAAAAGGGGTTAAGGAGAAAACAATGACAAGATTATCTAAAAAATGCGTGTGGATTATCGTGTTGGCTGCGCTTGCGGTCGCTACGTTTATCGCCATTGCATGGGGGTCGAGCGGTTTTAAAAATATGGACCCCGCAATGTGGTTCAACTATTGGGGTAAAGGCAAGCCGGCAAAGGTTGTTACGGTTGAGGAACAACCTATTGAGCAACGCGCAATGGCGTTGACGAGTGCCGACGACACTCACGAAATTATCACCGACAGCGGCGACAGCGTTGTCACCTTTGCTACGACTAAGCTTGTTAAGCCAACATTAAGTGTTGATATTGCTTCACATTCGATTAAGGTTACTGTAAATTCCAATATCATCGGCACAGTTAAAGTAAGTATAAGGCCGTATACAGGTGGTAGTCCTGATAAAATCCTTGCATTTACATCGGAAGATTTTACGATTGAGACTTCGTCAAGCATATTATATATTCCTTTTGAGGACATACGAAGCGCTTTTAAACAATCTTACGTGCTTAGTGCGCTTGATACTTATTGCGCTTGTCTTTATGCTGAACATGTAGATAAGGCGGGTTATGTAAATTCGGATACGAGTTCTCGTCTTTATATTTGCGACACTTCGGAAATCGAAGCCGAATTTTCCGGTTCTGTTTATAGGGCGAGTTTCTCAGAGACTTTTTTTAATAATGGTCTTTCTATGTTGAATGTATATGCTTCGAATGGTCGTCCAATTTTAGGGTTAAAAGATAAGCCTTATGTATCTTATGATAACGGTTATGTAGAAGTGGATTTGTTGTCGCTTTCCAATGCGCTTGCCGAATTTGATTATTCGGGCGTTTATCGCTTACAATTAGCTTATGGTTCTTATAGCCTTAATTTGGGTGTAGAGGGAACTTATTCCGTGCGACCTATAAGCGCAGCTGCAAATAATGATTTTGTCATAACTCACCTTGCTGCGCCCGAAAACCTAACATATAATGCGGGCACAATAACGTGGGATAGTGTCGAGGGCGCAACGGATTACGGCGTGTTTTGGACTGTAAATAATGTCGAGCAAAAAGCATTCGTTAATACCACTTCGTACACATTTGACATAAACGCGCTCGGCGAGGGCGAACATACGGTGCGTGTACGTGCGCTCGGTAATTTAGGACAAACGGCAATAGCCGAGGGGCGCACAATGTCCATTACGGCATATAACGCAAGCAACGTTATTACGCAAGTTGTTGCGCTTACTTACAATATTGACGGCGACGTGGTTATAAAGTTTGTGCCTTACGGTAGCAAATTGACCGACTACATATATGATGTTAATATCAAAGGGCGCGAGTTTGGTGGTTGGTATTATGATAGCGGTTTTAGCCGCAAGGTTGCCGATAACGACGTGCTTAGTGGCGACACAACTATTTACGCTCGCCTTTCAGATATAAAGGTAACTGAGCGCAAGCTCACTTGGTGGGAGCAACACCGTTGGCAAGTGCTTGGACCGATTATAGCGGCTGTGGTTGTTGGCATTGTCATTGCTGTTGTCGTGGGTATTCGCAAGCGAAAGGCGGCGTAATATGACAAAGAAGCAAGTAAAAAACAGTTATTTATGCGTATTGCTTATGCTGTTGTTACTTGTTCTAATGTTGGTAAGCGGGTGGTTTATATCGCCCGCTTTTGCCGATACGGAACGATATACAGGCGTTTTGGACGATTTGCATAAGGATTCTACATTTAGTGTTGACGAATGGATTGACAAATCAAAGCATAAGGTGACCGAGGTCATGCAAATAGCAATATCCTCGGATAAAGAGCTTTTTATATATGTTCATCAAGTTGGTGATATACGAGATTTCACGTATGTTGTTATGAATATTGCTTTATTTTCTACGGAGTTAGACTTTAAAAGCTATGAACTTGAAAAAGTGGATTGGAATGGTAAATTTTTTAAGTATAAGGTAATTGATTTTAAGGTTGCGGATTCCGATATCCAAAAATATTGTATAAGTAGGTTAGACTATCCCGTTGATAGTAAGCCTAACGGTTCACAAGTGGTAACATATGATTCCGTTTCTATCGGGCAAATTTGGACTGTAACGCAAATAAATGATAAATATGAATATAGTTATACCTATTTTGACACTATTGTTGTCATGGACAAGTTTGTTGGGTTTGATTATAGTACAGTTTTACCGATAGGCTGGGCGGGGTATAAGTCGCAAACTAATACCTTTTATATTGCATTTGATACTGACATTAAAATGTCTAATCTTTTAGAAGCGCAAATTGAGTATAAACAATCGTATATTGACGGCAGTAATGTTTCTGGGGTAAAAAATGTAGTTGTTCAGTGTGATAATGAAATATCGTATAGCCGTGATGTATATAAACATTGGCTTGTAGATTGGCCCGCAGGTACTGAATTTAAAAGCTATAAAGCGATTTCAACGCCTGCGGAGTTTAGCAAAAATTTTGGCATAACCGTTCCTAAAAAGGAAAACGGCAAAGATTACGAATGGGTGGTCGTTTTTTATAACGAAACGAAAACATCAGGATACCCCGGGAATATTAAAATGTGGACTTTAAAGCCGTTGGATACTACAATATTACGCCTTAAATTTGAAAAAGATGGCGTTACGTATAATCTTGGTACCATAGATAACCGTGTATCCGCTATAATTCCTAAGCCTGAGCCTTGGAAGTCTATTAGTTTTTGGCAGTATATTTGGAACTGTATTGTAAAACTTTTTAATGGTACAGCTAACTTTGTGGAAACAGTTGTTGCTGTCGCGGCTATTTTTGTTGCCGTTGCGTTACTGCCTATTCTCTTGTTTGTATTTAGTCTTTTATCACCTTCTTTCGGCGCGATAATGAAAAGCATATTAAAAAGCATTGGCAAAGCGTTATCGTGGCTGTTAAAAGGCTTGTGGTGGCTTATAACCGCGCCATTCAGACTGATAGTCCATTTAATTGCAGGCGGTAAGTCATGATAACAATAGTCTTTGCGCCCCCGCGAACCGGTAAAACCTGTTTTATAACTCATGCAGCATGTGAAGCTGCTTTTGATAGGCAGCGCAATCGTGCTATGCAAAACGAGTTATCTAATAAGATTGTAAATGGTTTTGATAAAATCCAAACTATTCCCTCACATTGCATAGCGGCTAATTATGATATTACAATGCGAAAATTTGGTTATAGCCCACGTTTGAGCCGTCGCATTAACCCTTACAAGCTTGGTTTCAAAAATCTTTTTGTCGAAACGCATTTTTCAATTCCTTATGAATTTTATTGCATTACCGAGGCTCAAAAGTATTTTAATAGTCGAATGGCGTTATATTATCCAGATTGGCAAAGTCGTTTCTTTGAACAGCACGGCCATAACTATTTGGATTTTTGGTTGGATACGCAGCGTCCTATGTTGATTGATCCTAATATTAGGGATTTAGCGGGCTTTATTGAGATAGTTAAGCTTGATATTAAGTATGACCTTTTGGGGCAGCCTTGTCGTTTACAGTGGACTATACGCCACATCCCGAATAGTCAGCTTTTTGATAGGTATATGTCGAGCGGACAGCAAGACAAGCATTGTTATATCGAGGAAATAGTAACGGCGGATTATAACGTATTTAAGTGTTATGATAGCCGGAGCTGCAAGCCTAAGTTTTATGACGGGCATATGGATAAAGACATAGATTATGCTGTTGCCGAGCCTACCGAGGATAGTTTAGAAGGTTATGTGAAGTTCCTTCAAAAATTCGATGATGAGCTTCCGGATAATTTTTACATGAAAAGGAGCGAGAGGAATAAAAATGATATTCAGAAAAAAGCCGCTTGATTTTAACCCTAATCAAAAGATTAACTATAATGAAAATGATTTGTTGGATGAGCTACATGTACGATTTTTTCAGTCTTTTGCTGTGACGTTGGACGTTGCCGATTATGTTCCGCAAAAGTATATTGAAAAGGTGTACAAGCAAATATACAAGGCACTAAAAAGACGGTACAGAAAAATCAGTAAAACGAATAAGGTTTATCAGAAATGGTTTAACGCGCATTTCATTCCGCAAAAAGTCGAAGGTCAAGTACAGCCAGCGTTATTACAAAATAAGGATGGTGCTACTAATGAGCAAGAACAACAATCGGAATAATCCGCTGAATAGAGTTCGATCGAGCCGCGAGAAATATAAAATACGTAAGTGGTATGCAGACAAAGCTAAAAAAGAAAAAGCGGAACAAGTTCCCGTGGCAAATAATCATATTAATGTTCAGACTGAACAATCTGCGCAAGAAAATTCACAAAATAAATTTCCGAGCAAATTCCCCTTTTGGGCGAGATTTAAGCCAAACAAAGGTAGAACTACTCTTGTGATTGATGAAGAACAAGTGAATCGAAATAATTCGGAAAAGGTAGATGACTGCTTTGTGCATAGAGAAGCTATTCATTGTACGGAAGATAATAAATATGTGAAAAATGGCGATTATGAGAAAATATTTCCTAATCCTGATAGAAGTGATCCTGAACCTATGTATTTAAAACGTCCTCATAAACATCCCAAACGTATGTTTGCTCCACATAATAAAAGTTTAACTATGCCTGAACATTTAAGGTTGCGTTATGATAAGAATAACCAAAAAAATAAAGCCGACAGTGATGACGGCGATAAATAGGCAAAAAAAAGAGTTGCAGTATCGCCCTTGCGGCTTAGTGTCTTGCAAAAACAAGCTTAAAGCAACTCTATAATTATTATACGCCGCTAAACGGCACTTGTCAAGCATTTTTCGCGCGGTTAGTAACGTAGTTAGCATCTGCCTTTAACGAACGGTAACGCCGGACGAACGCGAGCCTATAAAAAAGAAAAACGACTACAACATTAAGTCGCTGGCGTAGCCCCCTATTTAATCAATCCGCGCGCCATAGCGCGCACCTTATGCCGCGACGTCCACGCGCGGCGGACTTCCGAGAGCTGCGACCTCGCAGCGGTTATGCACACGGCTTGCGAAACTGCGCCGTAGTTTTGACCAATTGCCTACCCTACGCAGGGCCTTGTGCCCGTCAAAGAGTTTTGACCAGAGCTGTGACCATCTGTTCGAAACTCGCAGAGTTTTGACCGGATGTTCGCAGGTCTGTTCGAAACTCAAAGAAAAGCCGGCAGGCAATTGTTCGAAACTCAAGCAGTTATGCAAACGGAGTGCGAAACTCGGAAGTCCTTAGTCTACTGTTAGGCCGAACGAACGGACAAGCTGTTCGGGCAGGACAAGCCAAACACCTGAGCCGCCAGCGGCGGCTAAAAAATAAACCCACGTCCCGCCGAGCGGAAGGCTTGCCACCGTCGGCGGAACGTGGACTCGAATAGGTTGACCGAGCGGCGCGTAGCGCCGCTTGGGCAACCTCTTGATATATTAGAACTAAGTAGTCACGCAGTGATGGGAATCGTAGTTATGAAAAGAGTAAACACACGTCATATTCGAAATTTAACTGATCACGTAAGCAATGCTGTTGCCGAAAAGGAACGGGAGCGTTTAGAAGCGATAGCATTGCATGAACAAAACGTGCGCCGCGACGCGCAAATCGAATTCGACCGTAATCCTATAACCGAAGTGCCTGACGAGGTCAAGCTTCCCACTGATTATTTTGATGAAGTTCAGCATAGATCCGAATATAATCAAGTGTACGCTGAGCATTATTATCAAATGTACTTAGATACTAACCTTGAACGATATGCGACCGCTGCGCAGCGTGTGCGTGATTGCCACAAAACATGGATTGGCGACCATTATAAAGAAAGTGGATATTTCAATTTAAAAAGAGTTTATCATTGCCATAATAGATGGTGTAGTTTATGCAATCACTTAAAGCAGGCAAAACGCTTATATGAATTTCATTTACTATTTGAACAGCTTTTAAAAGATTATGACCTTTATCATATTGTCTTTACTGTACCGAACGTTAAAGGCGATATTTTAAAAGACATATTAAATAAAATGCAAAGTAGTTTGAAAAAAATAATCCGCTATTTTCAAGGCTTCGGCAAGATTGCGGAAATCGATTTTGAACAATACGGATTTGTCGGCGCAATACGGAGTTTTGAGATTGTCATTAATCCGTACGAATATCATCCGCATTTGCATTGCTTGTTTCTACTTAATAAAAATCTTGATTTTCCTAAAACGGAAGTGTGTAAATATAGTTTCAGTCATGGAAGTAAGGTGCCGGTTCGTCTGTTCTCTAAGCTTGAGATAATGTTGCAAAAAATTTTCTATTTGCTTATTAACGGTCAAAAGGTAACCATGCAAAACATTAAGGACACTCCTGTTGGATATAGCTGCATGATGGATTGTGTAGAGGGCAATGCATGGCACGAGGTTTTTAAGTATGCGACCAAAATGTCTAAGGACGGAGCTTCGACATGCACATATGAACAGTTTGTTTTGCTTGACAATATTTTGCGTAGATTTAAAATGATACAAGGCTACGGCATTTTTTACGATATGGACAAGGTTGAATCCGAGGCCGATCCTACGGCGGAAATACTTTTTGAAAAGGTTTTGATATTACTTAATCAAAAAGAACAGCCGGAACGTGATATTTCTCTTGAATTGGAAAAGCTGGTCACTGAACTGCATAAAAAGAAGTTGACCGTTATATCCAAAAAGCTGGCTTATAAATATCTTAAAACGATTGTGGATGAACTTCGCGCCGAACTACATATTGATGATAGTAGTGACGATTTGCCTTTTTAAGATAGACAGAATAGGAAATGCTGAAATTTTGATTAGTTGGTTTTGGGGGCAGATTGGGGGCAAATAGTTGCAAGTGGTCAAAATCACCCGATTTTTACCCTATTTGTGGTCAAGACGTATCAAAAACGCAACAAAAAACGGGCTTAACCTTACGATTTGCCCGAATTTCGTGGCGGAGCGGGTGGGATTCGAACCCACGAGCCCTTGCGGGCTACCTGATTTCGAGTCAGGCCCGTTATGACCACTTCGATACCGCTCCACAATTCAAACGACAAGCGCGGAGCTTGTCGTTCGGTATTAATATGGTCGAAGTGGCGAGACTCGAACTCGCGGCCTCATGGTCCCTAACCATGCGCGCTACCAACTGCGCTACACCTCGGCAACGGATAACGGAATCGTTGGGGCGTTACCGTTTCCGTTTTGGAGCGGAAAACGGGAATCGAACCCGCAACCTTCAGCTTGGGAAGCTACTGCTCTACCATTGAGCCATTTCCGCATCCTTTTCGACTGTGATTATACCATTATTTAATTACTTTGTCAAACCCTTTTAACATTATTTTAAAATTTAGTGTTTGGGTTTATATGCAGTACAAAAACAAATTACATAGGTTTAAGATTTTTGTTGAGCCTGTCCACCATCCACGCAATGCGTTTTTCGCGCCCCGCGTCAGTCTTGGCGTCCAAGTATGCGCGCGTATACGTTTTCCTAACAGACGGCGACATTGCTTGGAAATTGCTATACGCAGGCTCATACGCTTTTAACAATTCCGATAATTGCGCGATTTGTTCGTCGGTAATCGCCGACGGCTTTTGCGCGTCCCATTGTCCGTTTTGTTTGGCTTCTTGGATTTTACTTCTTCCGAAATCGGTCATAAGTCCGCGCTGTTCAAGGCTCTTCACAAGCGCCTTATTCTTTTCCGACCACTTGCTGTTATCACGCCGCCGACAAAAATACTTCTTATACGTTTTGTCGTCTATGCTTTGCATTTGCCCATCGATCCAGCCGAAGCAAAGCGCTTCCTCTAACGCTTCCTCCGCTTTTAAAGTCTTGAGGCCGCCGCCCTTCCCGAACAAAAGCCAAACGCCGTCCTCGGACATGCAATGCTCACCAAGCCAATCCCTAAATTGCTGCCTATCGGCAAATATCATTATTTCGCTCATTGTAAACTCCAAATACTCTTATACTTTTTCAATCAACAAAATCTTTCAGTAATTGCTTACCGCTTTTATACGCACTTTCCACTTCGGCGTATAGGCTGTCGTAAAACGCTTTTGCCGCGCTTTTGCGTTCCGCAGCCAGTTGCCGCCCTTTTTCGGTGTAAAACTTGTCGTAAAGGTTTTTCAGTTTAAAGTTGTATTCCTGAAAAAACGACGGCTGTTCGTCGCCCTCGCCGTTTGACGGCATTCCGTCCGTGCCAATCGAATACAGAGGTTCGCCCACGCCGCTCTTGTACATAAGCGTGCGCGCGATGCCCATTGCGCCCGTAACGTCAAGCTTGTCCGCGTCGAACAGTATTTTGGCTTCCGTGCTTTCGGGCGGGCGGCTTTTGCGAAACCTATGCGTGACGATACAGCTTTTGACACGCTCCGCAAATTCAGCCGAAAAGCCGTTGTCAATCAAAAACTTATACGCCTTATCCCCGCCCACTTCGGCGTGGTCGAGCTTGGGATTTTTGAATTGTTCATCTCTACCTATATCGTGAAGCACGCACGCGGTTATAAGCACGTCGTAGTCCACATCGCTTTCCGCTTGTGCTATATTGAGTGCGTTATACAGCACTCTGTAAATATGCTCCTTGTCGTGCGCGGCGTCGCGCATACAACTAAGCATGTAATTTTCTATTAGTGAATATGTTTGCTTATTCATGTTTTAAGCTTGTCCTTTATAGTTTATATTTGCCAATCGCGCTTGCTTGCACAAATCTTTCGTTTGGATTTTGTATTGTTTTCCGTCTTTAACCGTATACGTTCCGCACTGTCTAAATTCAAAGCTGACGTTTTTTCTTATACACTGCTCTCGAATATCCAACGCCCAATCGTAGTTAAATACCCGCGCGTTTATATCCGATTCCCCGCCTACCACAACCAATTCGATACCGTCCAGATACTTTTCTATATCTATTTTCTCCAACAACGGTTGCGCGGTTATGCACTTGTGTTTTATAGGCAGGTCTTTGAAAAGCGATAATTTATAATCGGCGTTCTTTTGATTTTCAATCGTGCAACAAACGACCACGTTGTCGTATCCGTCGCCCCAATCGTTTGGAACACAGTTCATAAATCTATCTATTCTTTTAGTCAAAAACAAAAAAGTACAGTCCTGTCTTTGCTTGATCATTTGCCAACAATCGTTTCGCCACTCGTCCGCTTCCTCGATAAGAAAATCGGTGGAAAAGCATAAATATACAAGACCGGACTTCATTTTGTAATCGCCGTTTTTCAATTTTTCTATCGGCTTTTCAAAGTCTTTGGTCTTGACAATTTCGTTGGTGTTTATATTTCTTTTTAAATCGCCTTTGTGAATATAGCAATGCAAACAGCCGTCACTGCACTTTTTGCATCCTCTCCACGGATCCCACCTCGCCATATACGTTCACTCCTTGTAATTTTCAAACTTACATTGTTCGTATACTTGTTTACCGATAATCGTAATCGCCTGCTTGGGGCAATTTGCAAAGCAACGATAACACATAGTACATTTATCTTGAAAGATTACCTTATCTTCCATGGCTATGTTCGACATTGGGCATAACGAAACGCATAAGCCACATTTTACGCACTTACTGACGTCCGTTTTGATTTTTGTATAATAACGCTTTGTTTTTCCACGGAAATACAACCGCTGTCCAAACAGCCCCGCCACATGATAAAAGAAATTCAAACCCTCTTTCGGATACTTGCCGTCATTAATTTCTTTTACCACCGCGTCCATTTTGCGTTCGGCTTGTATTATAATTTTGCGGTTTTCGTCAAGCGACTTTTTAAGCAGCTTAACATCGCCTATGCAATCGGGCATTTTTAGGTGTAGCCCGCCTAAAGTTTTTGCGCCGTACTTTTTGAATAACCGTGCCGAACACCCCGCGCCGTCGCCGCTGAATAAGCCCATGGTTGCGATTATAAATATTTTCTTGCCGCGCCATAATTCGGCATTGCCAACGATAAACTCTCGGACTATCTTGGGCAAATTGGAATAATACACGGGATACGCAAAGACTATCTCGTCGCTCGATTGTATAGCGGCAGTTACACCCTCGCTCTCTATCTCGTAGGCTCTGCCACCTTCAAGCCGATTCAAAAAATATTCGACACAATGCTTTGTGTTGCCCGTTCCGTTGAAATATACTCCAAGCATATCGATTTCGACTGCGTTACAGCTTGTCCGTCAGCTCGAACACAGCGGCGACGGTGTCGTCCATGTCGTAATACTTATAGCCCGCAAGACGTCCGCCGAAAAGCGTGTTCTCGGTCTTTGCCGCCTTTTCCGCATACTTTTTGTACAGCGCGGAATTTTTTTCGTCGTTTATCGGGTAGTACGGCTCGCCGCCCTTTTGATAGCCCGCGGGGTACTCTCTTGTGATGACCGTTTTGCTCGTCTTTTGCGTTCTGTCGAAATGCTTATGCTCGATAATCCGCGTGTACGGCGTTTCATAATCGGTAAAGTTGAACACGGCATTGCCTTGGTAGTCTTCCATATCCACCACCTCGGTTTCGAACCTTAGCGACCGATATTCCAGCTCGCCGTACTCGTAATCGAAAAACTTGTCGATAGGCCCCGTATACAGCGTGGTCTTTGCCATGCCGTCAAATTTCGCTCTATCGGAGAAGTAATCCACGCCGAGCATGACGTCCACGCCGTCCAACATTTTCTTGACCATTTGCGAATACCCGCCGAGCGGTATGCCTTGGTATCTGTCGTTAAAGTAATTGTTGTCGTACACGAACCGCAGCGGCACTCTGCCTATTATGAACGCGGGCAAGTACTTGCAATCTCTGCCCCATTGCTTTTCGGTATAGCCCTTAATTAGCGTTTTGTAAACGTCCTCGCCAACCGACATGAGCGCCTTTTCCTCTAAGTTTTGCGGCTCGCCGTCTACGGTAGCTGCGGCGCGTTGGGCGTCGATAATGGCGTGCGCTTCGGCGGGCGTCTTGCAACCCCACAGCTGATAGAACGTGTGCATATTGAATGGCAAATTGTACAGCTTGCCTTTATAGTTGGCTATTGGGCTGTTGACGAAGTTGTTGAACTCGGCAAAACGGTTTACGTAGTTCCACACGCGCTTGTCGTCGGTGTGAAAAATATGCGCGCCGAATTTATGCACGGTAATGCCTTCGACCTGTTCGGTGGCTACGTTGCCGCCCACGGCCTCACGCTTTTCGACGATCAAGCACTTTTTGCCACGCTCGGTCATTATTTGAGCAAAAGCGGCGCCGAACAAGCCGGCGCCGACAATCAAGTAATCATACTTAGTTTTCATTATTACTCCACGCGCTTATTCGTTTGATACTTCTTCCGTCGCCGACGGCGCGTCGCCGGTGTCGGTTGCCGTTGCAACGCTTACCTTGGAAACGTTGCGCTTGACTTGCTTCCACTTGGGTTTTTTGAACACGCCTATGGTTATAGCCGCGGCGTAGATTATCATAAACAGCGGGAACAGTAACACTGTGGGCAAAAGCTTCCTAATAGGCGCTTTGATGCGTTTGCGTTCAAGCACTACCGCAAGCAATGCTTGGAGAATAAACGCCGTTACAAACGCGAACGCCAATGCGTAGCCTATGGTTGTCACATACTTCCAGAACATCTCCTGTCCTGTGCCCAAGTCGTAATAGTGTACGCCGTTTTTGAACAGCATTATACCGTAGAACAGCATTATGTATATATAGTATATAGGCAGCCATATGCACATCATGACGCAAATAGGTATGAACATGAGCGTCATGAACATATCAAGGTACGTCCATTTCCATCTTACAAAGAACAGCAAGAACGATTTAATGCCCTGAGTCCAGAACAGGTTGTGGATAGCGCGCGCCATGCGCATGTACTTGGCGAACGTGTCCTTAATCGTGGCGGGCTGATCTTCGTACACGATAGCGTCCTTGACGTACATTGTTTTAATCTTGTCCTGATTGAGCCGACGCATAGTGAACTCGGAGTCGTCGGACGAGCTCAAACAATCCCAGCCGTGCTTTTCGATTATTTCCGCCGCGAACATCATGCCAGCGCCGCCGAGCATGGTGCCTTGACCGATGACCGAGCGGAAGTGACTGGCAAAACGACAGTCGCGGATATACCACAAGCCGGAAATGCCGGCAACAATATTTTGGTCGATATTTTTGGAGTTGGAGTAGCCGCGCGCGCACTTGACGCCGTAGTCGAACGCGTCGTTCATGCGCGAGATATAGTCGGGTTCCATAAGGTTGTCCGCGTCGAACTTAATAAACGCTTCGTACTCGCCCTTATGCTCCTCCATGATTTTTTCAAACAAATATTTAAGCGCGTACCCAGCCTTGTGATGTTTGGGGTCGGGATCGAAACGCTCGTATACTATTGCACCGGCATTACGCGCCAGCTCGGCGGTGTTGTCCGTACAGTTGTCCGCTACGACGTATACGTCGAACTTATCGCGCGGGTAGTCGCTGTTAAGCAGGCATTTTATGGTGTCGGCAATTACGTCCTTTTCGTTTCTTGCGGGAATAACTATACCGAACTTGTGCTGCACCTTCGCTTTGGGATAAACCTTAGCCTTAAAAAAGAACAGCAATATGTACAATATTTGTATGCCGAATACCACGCCTATAAGCGTCATCAATACCTGATCGTTTATAATCATTAGTATTTCGTTTATCTTGTCCCACAGTTCCATAAATGCACCAAACGCAGCCGCGCCGATAATATGTAATCGGCAAATACCGATTTTTGCACGGTTGCGTTAATTCATTATATATTATTAGCCATGCTTTGTCAAGTACGCTGGCGTAATTCCCATACTTCTTTTTAATTCCGAATTCATAATTCCGAATTCCGAATTCATTTTGTATTCTTTTTGCACTAATCAAAGCCGTTCTTCATATCTTGGATTAGGAGCTTGGAGAAAGATATGACGCTCAGTCTGTCCATGATTGTCAAAAACGAAAGCGAAGTGTTGGCGCGCATACTCGACGGCGTAAAAAACGTCGTCGACGAGATTGTTATTGTGGACACAGGCTCGACCGACAACACAATGGAAATCGCGCGGCGGTACACCGACAAGGTTTATTCGTTCGACTGGGTGAACGACTTTTCGGCGGCGCGCAACTTTGCACTGTCCAAGGTTACCACCGACTACTGGATTTGGCTGGACGCCGACGACATAATCCCCCAAGATACCGCGACAGCCATACGCCGACTTATGAGCAAAAAGTCATTGACCGCAAACATCGTTATGCTGCCGTACGCAGCGGCGGTGGACGAAAACGGCAAGCCGACCTTCGCCTACTACCGCGAACGCATACTGCGCAACACTCCCGACAATTACTGGCAAGGCGCGGTACATGAGGCGGTAGAGCTAAAAGGCTCCGTCATTACACTGAACAAGCCGATTATTCACGCCAAGCCTAGCGACCGAATCAACGGCACACGCAACTTGGATATATACGAGGGCTTGATTGCCGGCGGGCGCGAGCTTACCCCGCGCGAACGGTACTATTACGGGCGGGAACTGTTCTACAACGGGCGCACCCAAGACGCGGCACAGCAGCTGAGTCGTTTTGTCGATGGCAACGGTGGGTTTGCGGCTAACAAGGCGGACGCCTGCCTACTGCTTTGCGACTGCTTTTGTGCGCTGAACGATAAGCAAGCGGCAATGCAGGCTGCGCTGTACCGCTTTGCATTTACCCCGCCCGACGGCGAAGGGTGCTGCAAGTTGGGCGCACTGTTCTTTGAACGCAACGATTACAAATCCGCCGCTAAGTGGTACGACCTTGCGCTGCACTGTAAGCCCGATATGAAAAGCGGCGGGTTTGTGCAGGCAGACTATTACGGCATAATTCCCCTCATATGGCTGACAGTGTGCTACGACAGGCTGGGCGAAATTAAAAAGGCGTACTCCTACCACCGCCGCGCCAAAAAGCTTCGTCCTACCGACAAAAGCGTAATCGCCAACGACGAATACTTTTCCACGAAAGGTCTTAACGACCTTTAAACAATAGACATACAATAGAAGGAGGTATTTAGACTATGTTTTTCAACTTTTTCAACAGACCGTGCTGCTGCGACCGCGACGACGTAGACTGCGATCAAGACTACGAGTGCGAATGCTGCGACAATGAGCGTCCGCCCCGTCCCACTCAATGCTGCGTAGGCCCGACCGGCCCTACGGGCGCGCCCGGCCCTATTGGTCCGCGCGGCTTCCCGGGTATTAACGGAGCAACGGGCGCTACGGGCGCGACAGGCCCGCAGGGCGTTCAAGGTCTGCAAGGCGTTCAGGGCGAACAAGGACCTACCGGCCCCACCGGCGCTCAAGGCGTACAGGGTCTGCAAGGCGTTCAAGGCGCTACCGGTACCGCAGGCGCGACGGGCGTAACCGGTCCTACCGGACCGACGGGTGCTACCGGTCCGCAAGGCATTCAAGGTGTTCAGGGCATACAAGGCGCAACGGGTGCGACAGGCCCTACCGGCGCACAAGGTGTACAGGGTATTCAAGGCGTAGTCGGCCCCACCGGTCCCACGGGCGCAGACGGAACTGACGGCGTAACAGGTCCTACCGGCGCTACCGGTCCCCAAGGCGAACAAGGCATTCAGGGTGTTACGGGTGCAACGGGGGCCACAGGTGCCATCGGACCGCAAGGCATACAAGGCGTAACCGGAGCGACGGGCGCTACGGGTGCAACGGGGGCCACAGGTGCCACTGGTGCTACAGGTCCTGCGGGAACTATAACGCCCGCGGCGGCTGTGCCCGACGTTGAAAACACGCCCACTCCCGACGAGGTCGGCGAAACGCTTAACGCACTACTCGCCTCACTCCGCGCGGCAGGCTTCTTGGCAACCTAATACAATCAACCGCAATACAAAAACGCCGCACTAACCTGCGGCGTTTTTGTTTGTGTAAAATTTGTCCAAATGCCCATAATATTGGTATGAACAACACTAAGAAAATCGAGAAAGGATTTTGGCTGACTCTGGCGTTGGCGGTGATTATCGTTATACTTACGGGCGTGGCGTTTTTGCCGTCCGTTATTGAATCGCGAGAAACGAGCCGAGCGGCTACGGTGGGTTACGAGGTGGACGCGGAAGCGATGCGCGTGCTCGGATGCTGCAACGCGTACGCGGCGGCAAACGACTTTACCACAACGATGACGGGCACTGTCAAGGCAAAGGTGGTCGGGGTGCCGTACACGCAAAAGATACATGGCGGGCGCAACGTGTCCCGCGACGGCGCGTTTACCGACGTTGCGGAAAGCTCGTCCGCGCTTGTAAAAGCCGCGCTTAAACGCGAGCGGCGTGACGGAAAATATTACGTATCGCGCGGCGATTACAAAAACAAATCGTTCCGCTATAACAACGAAAAAACTCTAACCGAAAAACAGTACTCGGCGCAGTACGGACAGCCGTTTACCGGGATTGTCAAATACAAGCTGGAAAACGCGGTAGTATCGGCAACCGTCGTCGGCGACAACGTATACAAATTCGTGCTCGATCCCGCGCAGTCTACGCTGTACTCGCGCAACGAGGTTAAAACCACGCTGGGCAGCAAGTCCTACCCCAAATATAACCTTGTCGAGTTTACGCTCACCACCGACGGCGAAAGACCTATCAAGGTCACCGCCACCGAAAAGTTCCACGTAGACAAATTCGGCGGCACGGACTGCACCGCCGAATACACCGAGACGTTTCACTTTAATTCGGAATTATGAATTCGACCGGAATTATTTGCGGCAAAAAACAGCGCACCATTACGTATCATGGTGCGCTGTTTTTTTCAAATTCAATGCGGTAAATTGAAATCTAAAATTTTATAAAATTAACCGAATCCCATAAATTTTTTGGAAACGAGTACTCCGTTATAATATAGCCTCATGAAACAAAATCCCATTTTTGCTTCAATTTGAACTTTTTCATTTTCTTTCTCAATCGTTCCTTTTAACGTAAAACGAAACGCAATGGCGCCTTTATACTCGTCTACAACTTTATTGTTTATCACGAGAGAACAAACCATTGGTGAATTGAAAATTTGTATTACGTCGTTGTCTTGCGTATATTCGATTCTCAATCTTCCTAATTCCATAATTACATTTTCTCCGTTAAATTATAATTTTTTGTTGTTCTTATTCGCTTTGACGCACTCGCGCAATTCGCCATAAGTATATGATTTATTACAAGCGGGACAAGTATAGAGCGTAGTAACCACATCTATTTCTACATCCCCGATTGGACCGATACGAATACCATGTCCATGCGGTCCTGTTGCATGGTAGTATTCGTAAAAATCTTCGTCGTCCTTTGTGACAATTCGCTTATGCTTTTCTTTTACAAGCTTTTCGCCGCATTTAGGACAGTACTTGTATTTTTTAAAAATCATAGCGGGATGAAAGACCCAAACCTTATAACTTGACATATTTTTTCATTATTTATTAAATTTACTGTTTGGTATAATCCTTAACGTCGTCCCTGATATACAGCCCGGGGATTTTGGGAAACTCCACTTTGAGCGCCTTTGCAGCGCTCTTTAACGCTACGGGCACGACAAACTTTTCCTTGGTATTGTTTATATCAAAGTATTTAATGCGCGCGCCGCCGACAGAGCCGTAGCGCGGCAATCCGTCGAAAAACACAATCTTGCATTTGTACCGTTTGCCGCCCTCGGTAAGCACGCCTTTAAATTGCTCCCTTGTGCCGTCGAATATGCGTTCCGTCGGTTCCATATCCGCAAAAAAATCAAACCTATATTGAGTATACAACGGCTCGTCCATCATTGCCGCCATGTCGCGGTTACTCTCGATAGTGTGCGTGCCGTCGTAGAACGCCGCGCGTTTTTTGGACAGCACCATAAACCTGAAAATTTTATCCCTGCCGCCGTCCAAATACGTGTACTGCAAAAAGCTGGTCGGCGTAATAGAATGCAAAACGTAGTTGAACACGATAAGTCCGATAGCAAGCACTATGCCTGTTATCGCGCAAATCGCCATAGTCGTACCCTTGGTGAACATGGACGCCACAAGCAGCGCAAGCGCACCGCCGCCCAAAATAAAGTTAATTACAAACTGCCACCACTTGGTGGTGTAAACGTCGTTACGTACGCTCTTTATTTTTTGAGCATATTCGTTTAGCGTACGAGTAAACCGCTCCTTTGCGGACTCCTCGGCTATGGATTGTGTGTTTTCGGTATTATTTTCCACTATGGTGCTCCGTAAGTTTATCAATATTCTACCATATTACATAACATTTTGCAAGCCGTCAAAAGCGCATTGCCTATGATAATAAAAAGGCTACTGCATAACCGCAATAGCCTTTTGTTTAACATATTATTCCGCAGCGCCCTCGCCGCCGCCTTCGCCGCCTTCCTCAATCACCTCTTGGTGAGGAGCGGTGGCTACGCAAACGACAGTGCCTTGGTTCTTTACGCGCATCATTCTTACGCCTTGGCTGCCCCTGCCGATCTTGCTTATTTCCTTAACGAGCATTCTTATAATCGTGCCGTTGTCGGAAATTACCATTACGTCGTCGTCGGGGTTGACAAGCTTGAGGTTTACAAGCCGTCCGGTCTTGGCGTTGAACGTGCCCGCCTTAATGCCCTTGCCTGCGCGCGATTGGAGCCTGAACTCGTCGATATCGGTGCGCTTGCCGAAGCCGTTTTCGCTGACGGTGAGTACGTCGCAATCGGGTAGAACGACGGTCATATCGACCACGTTGTCGTCCTCGTCCAAGCGCATAGCGCGAACGCCCTGCGTGTCCCTGCCCATAAGCCTTACGTTCTCCTCGGAGAAGCGTATGCACTTACCGCTTTGCGAAGCAATCAATATTTCGTCAATACCGCCCGACTGCTGTACGGAAATAAGCTCGTCGCCTTCCATAAGCTTGATAGCGACCTTGCCGACCTTGCGGATTTGCTTGAACTCGGTGAGCGCCGTCTTTTTGATCATACCGCGCTTTGTCGCCATTACGAGGTTGCCCTTGTACATATCGTCGGCAATGGGAATGACCGCGCTTACCTTTTCGCCGTCGCTTAGCTGCAACAGATTGACTATCGCCCTGCCGCGCGCCGTGCGCTCCGCCTCGGGAACGGCGTACGCCTTGTCCGCATACACTCTGCCGAAGTTGGTAAAGTACAACAGCGTGTCGTGCGTATTGGTGACGAACATTTTTTCGACGAAGTCCTCTTCCTTGGGACGGTGCGCCGTAATGCCCTTGCCGCCGCGGTGCTGCGCCTTGTACTCGGTTGTGGGAAGGCGCTTAATATAACCGTAGTGCGTCATAGAAATGACAACGTCTTCCTTGTCGATGAGGTCGCCGATATCGATTTCGTCGTAGTCGATAACGAGCTCGCTGCGACGGGGATTGTCGTACGCTTCCTTGATTTGTTGAAGCTCGTCGCGGATGATATCGGTAACGCGTTTGGGGCTGGCAAGAATGCTCTTGAAGTCGGCAATCTTCTCCTGCAACGCGGCAAGCTCGGCTTGGAGCGCGTCGATTTCCAAACTGGTGAGACGGCGCAGCTTCATTTCGAGAATGGCGTTGGCTTGCTTGTCGGACAGATAGAATTCCGCCATTAAGCGTTCGGCGGCTTCCACGTTGTCGCGGCTTTGCTTGATTATCTTGATAACCTTGTCGATATTGGCTTGCGCCTTGACAAGACCTTCCACGATATGCTCACGCTCCTGCGCGGCTTGAAGGTCGTGCTTGGTGCGGCGGACGATTATATCCTCTTGGTGCTTCAAATAGTATTCGAGCATCTCTTTGAGGTTGAGGATCTTAGGCTCGCCGTCGGCAAGCGCGAGGAAGGTTATGCCCTGCGATACTTGCAGGTTGGTGTGCTTGAACAAAGTGTTAAGTACGACTTGCGCCTGCGCGTCGCGCTTGACCTCGATAACGATACGCATACCGCTGCGGTCGGATTCTTCCTTGATGTCCGATATGCCCTCGATACGCTTGTCCTTGACAAGGTCGGCTATCTGAACGATAAGCTTTTCCTTGTTTACTTGGTAAGGCAATTCGGTAACGACAATGCGCTGACGCATAAGGTCGCTACCCTCGCGCACCGGGTACTCCTCTATCTCGGTCTTGGCGCGCATAACAACGCCGCCCTTACCCGTCTTGTACGCGCGCTTGATATTGGCTCTGCCCATGATCAAGCCGCCCGTCGGGAAGTCGGGCGCCGGCACGTACTTGCACAATTCGTCAACGGTGATTTCGGGGTTTTCAATCAACGCGTCGATAGCGGAAATGACCTCGCCGAGGTTGTGCGGCGGAATGGATGTTGCCATACCTACCGCTATACCGTCCGAACCGTTGACCAAAAGGTTGGGAAAGCGTGACGGCAAAACCGTGGGCTCTTGCAACGAGTCGTCGAAGTTGTTGGTCCAATCGACCGTTTCTTTGTCGATATCGCGCAACATTTCGGACGCGATTTTGGCAAGGCGGGCTTCGGTATAACGCATAGCCGCGGGCGGGTCGCCGTCGACCGAGCCGAAGTTGCCGTGTCCGTCGACAAGCGGATAGCGCATGGAAAAGTCCTGTGCAAAACGCACCAACGCGTCGTACACCGAGCTGTCGCCGTGCGGGTGATATTTACCCAAAACGTCACCGACGACACGCGCGCACTTGCGGTACGGTTTGTCCGACCAAAGCGCGAGCTCGCCCATTGCGTAAAGTATGCGGCGGTGAACGGGTTTAAGACCGTCGCGCACGTCGGGTATAGCACGCGAAACGTTTACCGCCATTGCGTACGCAATGAAGCATTTTTTCATTTCGTCAACGACGTGCGTTTCTATAATTTTGGTATTGTCTACGTAATCCTTGTTGCTGCTGCCGGACGGCGCGCTTCTTTTAGGTAATTTAGCCATTTTCATGGTCTCCTATTATATTCATAATTAAAATGATTATTGCTAAGTGCGGAGAGCCGCGTCAGACGGACAACTGTCGGCGGGGCGGCGACGGGCGCGTAGACCCACCTACGTAACCAAGCCGCCACGGCGAACGTAGTCCGTATCACGCGAGCTATACGCGCTTAGACGTCCAAATCGGTAACTAGCTTGGCGTTCTGCTCGATGAACTGTCTTCTCAATTCCGGCATATCGCCCATAAGCACGCTGAATATTTCGTCCGCTTCGAATGCGTCTTCCATAGTAATGCGTTTGAGCGAGCGGAATTCGGGGCTCATCGTCGTTTCCCAAAGCTGTTCGGCGTTCATTTCGCCCAAGCCTTTGTAGCGTTGAAGCTCGCAGCCCTTGCGACCCATGGCGTCGAGCGCCTCGTCGCGCTCCTTCTCGTCGTAGCAGTAAACTTCCTTTTTGCCCTTTGCCACTTTGTACAGGGGCGGAAGCGCCGCGTAAACGTGTCCGCGCTCGATAAGCGGGCGCATAAAGCGGAAGAAGAAGGTCAACAGCAATATGCGAATGTGGCTGCCGTCAACGTCCGCGTCGGTCATACAAATAATCTTGTCGTAGCGAAGCTTGCTCTCGTCAAACTCGTCGCCTATGCCGCACCCGAACGCCGTAATCATAGCCTTGATTTCCGCGTTTTCGAGCACGTGATTGAGCCGCGCCTTTTCCACGTTCAATATCTTGCCGCGAAGCGGAAGAATAGCTTGGAATCTGCGGTCGCGACCTTGCTTTGCCGTACCACCTGCACTGTCACCCTCGACTATGAAGATTTCGCAGTTGGACGGATCGCGGCTGGTGCAGTCTGCGAGTTTTCCGGGAAGGGACGCCGTTTCGAATACGCCCTTTCTGCGAGTAAGCTCACGCGCATTACGCGCCGCGTCGCGCGCGCGCTGTGCGGTAATAGTCTTGATAACAAGGTCTTTGGCTTCCTTGGGGTTTTCCTCCAAGTACGTGCCGAACGCGTCGGTAACAGCCTTTTCCACCTGCAAGCGCATAGACGAATTGCCGAGCTTGGTCTTGGTCTGACCCTCGAACTGCGGGTCGGTCAGCTTGACGGAAAGAACGGCGGTAATACCCTCGCGCACGTCCTCGCCGGCCAGCTTTTCGTCGTCCTTAATAAGGTTTTGCTTGTGCGCGTAATCGTTTATGACCTTGGTAAGCGCGTTTTTAAATCCCACAAGGTGGGTGCCGCCTTCCTCGGTATTGATGTTGTTGGCGTACGTATAAATAAGCTCGCTGTATCCCTCGTTGTACTGAATGGCGTACTCGACCTCGCTGTCCTTAAACTTCTTTTCGCCGTAAATGACCTCGCTGAACATGGTCTGTTTGTTGCGGTTTAGGAAGTCGACAAAGTCCTTGATACCGCCGTCAAAGCGGAAGGTATCGCGAGCTTCGCGGCCCTTGCGGTTATCCACAAGCTCGATTTCCAAACCCTTGTTAAGATACGCCACCTCGCGCAAGCGGGTGCGCACCGTGTCGTAGGAAAATTCAAGCGTTTCAAAAATCTCATCGTCGGGGAAGAAGGTTACCTTGGTGCCCGTCTTGTCGGTTTTGCCTACCTCGGCAAGCGGCTTCATGGGCACGCCGCGGTTGTAGCGCTGACGGTAAATTTTGCCGTTGCGGTAAACCTCTATGTCCAACCATTCGGAAAGCGCGTTTACGCACGATACACCCACGCCGTGCAGACCGCCCGACACCTTGTATCCGCCACCGCCGAACTTACCGCCGGCGTGAAGCTTGGTAAGAACGACCTCGACGGTAGACACCTTCTCTTTGGGGTGGATTTCAACGGGAATACCGCGACCGTTATCGGTTACGGCAACGGCGCCGTCGCGCGTGATTTCCACCAAAATCTTGTCGCAATAGCCGGCAAGCGCCTCGTCGACGGAGTTGTCCACTATCTCGGTGATAAGGTGATGAAGTCCGTGTTCGTCAGTCGAACCAATATACATACCGGGGCGCTTACGAACGGGCTCGAGACCCTCCAAAACCTGAATGGAACTCGAACTGTAACTGCCGTTATCTGTCTTTCTTGCCATTACAAATCTCCTATTTCAAGCATTAATTTAAGCGTATTTTTGCGGTAAAAATCCGCCAAACAAGAGCGGACTTTTTCCACCTTTACATTATACCATAAATGCCGCCGTTTTCAAAGCGTTTTAACGCCGAATTAGGCTAATTATTCAATTTTATTTTTAAGCATATGCCGTCAAATGCCCATAAATGCGCCTAAATGCCACGCCGCATACAAATCGAACACTTTTGCATGTTGAACTTTTTTGCCATACAGTCAAAATTTTGCTTTTTTCCGCCCAATAAAAAACGCACGCCTTAAGCGTGCGTAAAAGTAAGCTACATAACCGAAACTTTATTAGCTCCCACCCTATCCGCCAGCTCCTTTGCCGCATAGAATTTGTGCGTGATAAAGGCGGATTGCGAGCCGAACGTTTGCGTAACAAACGCGCCGCGAAACCGCGAAGAAAACCGCTTATCGGTAACAAACACATATGCTTGCGGCACCGCCGACAGCAGCCGTTTTAGCGCCGACATGTTTCGCCGCGAATACCTTATTCCGTCAAGGTTTACTATTACGGGCTTGTCCGTTTTGCCCCGCGTTTTTTCCAAAAACTGCACTATGCGCCGCTCCGCCGCACAAAGCTTACGCAGCTTTTTGTCGGGATTTATGCCGAACTTTGCTATGTCGGACGACAGCAATTTATCGCCGCACAGCGCCCGCCTGTACCGCAGGTAGTCGCCTACGCGAAACCCGCCGAACGGTATAGGCGCGTACGCAAAGTAGTTGCGCCCGTTTTCGCTTGCGCAAAACAACACCTCTATGTTGTCGAGCAGCACGCCGCCCTCGATTGTCTTGATATACGCGCGCTTTGCCCGCGCCGAACCTAAACAGAATGTAACCATAAATACGATTATTACCGCATTTACGGCATTTATACTATATATAATTCGGAATTGAAAAAGATGTTGAGATTTAAAAATTGTGCGGCTACGCCTAGATTTTTCCACTCCGCTTCGCTTCGGTCGAAATGATGGGGATACATGTTCGACTCTTACTCCCATCACCCCGAGCGCAGTCGAGGGGTCTAGGCGACCCGCCGCAAAATAGCTGTGCAATTTCTACACATAATTCCTAATTCCGAATTCCGAATTCCGAATTAAATACAATCCTCTCTTTCGGCACCTTATTCGCGTCGTACAGCGCAATTAAATCATCAATATCAACAGGCTTTGGCTCGTCCAATATATTAGCCGCGAACGCCAACTCGCCTATTATTTGTTGCGGGCTGTGCGTTTTCAGCAACCGCTGTGCGCTGTCGCCCTCGCTCTTGCTTAGCTTTCTGCCGTCAGCGTCGCACACAAGCGGGATATGGTAATACTGCGGAGTAGGCAAGCCGAGCAGCTTTTGTAAATATATTTGCCGCGGAGTGTCGTACAAAAGATCGGCGCCGCGCACTACCTCGGTTACGCCGCTTTCGCCGTCGTCAACCACCACTGCAAGCTGATATGCGTACACGCCGTCGCTCCGCCTTATAATAAAGTCGCCACAATGCTCGGCAAGGTTTTGGCTTTGCTCGCCGCATATGCCGTCGGTAAACGAAATAACCTCGTCAGGCACGGATATTCTGAGCGACGGCTTGACCCGCTTTTCCCGTTCGGCTTTTTGCTCCGCCGAAAGGTTTTTGCATGTTTTGGGATACAGTATACCGCCGTCGGGCAAGCGCGTAATACCCTCCGCGTGCAATTCGGCACGCGAGCAGTAGCACGGATAGAGTTGCGTTTTTGCCGCCAGCTTTTGCGCCGCAGCTTGATACACCGCCGTGCGTTCGCTTTGCCAAAGCATAGGCTCGTCGCTCGTAATCCCCACCGCTTGTAGCGTATTTATAATATCCATCGCGGCGGAACGCGGACAGCGCATCGCGTCCAAATCCTCTATGCGAATAATAAACTTACCGCCCTTACTCTTGGCGGACAAATACGCGAGCATGGCACACAAAAGATTGCCCGCGTGCATAAACCCGCTCGGCGTCGGCGCAAATCTTCCTATAACCGTTTTGCTATCCATAACAGTATTATAGCATATAGTATGTAAAATTTCAAGCCAAACAAAAAGCATTCCCTCTCTCACAAGAGAAAGGGAATGCTTTGATGTTGCAATCACGGAACGGTATCATTATTATTCCATACAGGCATAATATCCCGATTTGGGATATTTTAGATTATACCATAATGGTATAATATTGTCAATAGGAAATATACAAAAATATGCGACTTAAAGAACTACGCAAACAACATAATATCACGCAAATCAAGCTCGCCATGGATTTGAACCTAAACCAAAACAGTATTAGTAGATACGAAACCGGCGAGCATGAAGCGGACTACGCAACGCTGATTGCGTTTGCCGATTACTTTAACGTATCTATCGACTATTTGCTTGAACGCACAAACAATCCCAAATTAAACAAATAACCCTTTGCAATATCGACTGCAAAGGGTTTTATTTATTAGATTAGGAATATAAATTATTCTTTCTTGGTAAGCTCTGCATATAAATTCAAAATATCAGGCAATTTTAAGATTTCGTCCTTATCGTTTTGGCGGTAATCTTTTTTGTTTTCCTCGCCGTCTGCCATAAGCTTTTCCAAGGCTTTTACGTCGTAATTGCCGATACGCGCATACCTCATTCGCAGTTGGTCGCGCAACGACTTGTTTTTGATTTCTTCGACGGGCAACCTTGTCCAGCCGAGCGTATACATATATCTGTTAAACCGTTCGGTAGTCAGCGCCAAAACCTCGTCGATATTGTCCTGCAAGTCGCCTTTAAAGTCATAATCGGGGTCGAGGTACAGCGCAAACGGAATACTGCTTACAGACCGCAACCCCAAGCTTTGGCGGATTTGCTCTAAATACTCCGCGCACTTTTCGGCATAACCCAACGAGTACAATATATATCCTATAGACAGCGCAAGCTGGTCGGCGTTGTATTTACAAAACGCAATTTGATTGTACGAATACGACAACGAGCTTACAAACTGCTCTACCGTTTCGTCGGCGTTCAAATAACTGCTTTTGCCATCCCAATCGGTATTCATTTTTGCGTAGTGGCAAGCGAGCGCAAGCATACCGAACTTGGACTCGGTAGGATTCAACCGACGGTACGCGCTTTCGTACGACCCGAAGCCTTTTATTTCGAACTTCTGTTCGGTATCGTCGCGTTTGCGGAAAATACGGTCTTTGCCGACAGTCCAATCGTACACGTTTATTAGATTAAGCTTATCGGCGTAGTCCTCCGTATTTGTAGTCATGTGCAACAACGGATAGCCGTCGGTTATGCCGAAGTAGCGGCGCAGATATATACAGACTTCCGTATTTACCTTTTCATCACCCAACGCGGCGACTATATACGTGGGCGTACCGATTTGACTAAGCGCCGCGGTAAAGCTGTCGTCGTTTATATTCGCGTCGTAAAAGCCGATATTGAGCGCACACTCACTAAACAGCGCGGGACATTCTTTTTTAAGCCGCGATTCTGTGGCTTTGGCGTTTTTGTCGATAACGTTAATTGTCGTTTGGACGCCTTTACCCAAATGCCCCGACCATATAATCTTTTTAAGAATTTCGTAACCGATTTTGCCGCAGCCGACAAGCAATACGTTAAGCTTGCCGTCCACAACGCCGTCGTATAGCGGGTAGTTAAAAATCAAATCGTTGGCGATAATTTCTTCCTCGCGGAACAATCTGATAGTGACGTTGTGCTGCGTATTGTAAAATATAATGTTAGGCATTTCGCCGACGGAATAAATAAGCAAATCGACCTTTTCGTATGCGGCTTTCTTATCCTTATACTTGTCGTTTATTGCAAGACCTTGGTCGATATTGTTTTGCGCGTCCTTATCCAACAAATAATAATACCGCTTATGCCTAAGACTGTGTTTAACGTCCTTAGCGCCTTGCTTGACGATAATGCCGCCCAACTCCTCTATGCGCGACGTAAAACTTTCGTCGTAATCGTTGTCGCCGTCCAAAGCGAACAAAACAAGCGCTTTGCGGTGCCGCTCGCGTATCGATTTGCAAACGGCAAGCGACCGCTCGTTCACCGTTGAAAATATGTATGACTCCGCAAAAAGCGATTTTGCCCAATATACAAATCGCCCGAAGCCTTTAAAGAACGACAACGTTGCGCCGGCAACGCTTATCGGACCGATTACGTACAAAAACGTTATGTATATACCGTATGCTTCGGTCAATGACGATTTGTATTGCGCGATTACGCCAAGCGTTTCGTTAAGGCTTGATTGCGTTATCATAACGCAAATCGTTTGGAACAGGTTCACGCCGAACGAGAATTTACCGCCATCTATATTGCACGGCGAAACGGCAATGAATATCGTTATAAAAAATCCCACGGACAGCGCGCGAACCGCCATGCGCAATTTATGCCGAAACAAAATCGCACAGATTACCGATACGACCAAAGCAATCAAAGACAGTATTCCGCAAATAATCAAATTCATATACTTTTCCTTAAAGTAGAAGTCGTTTTTGTATGCTTGGTTTATTATACCACATAGCTCGAAAAAAGTAAACAGCCTTTTAAAAGCGGTTGTAACGTTTGAATAAAAAAGAGCAAACCGTTTTACGGCATGCTCTTAGTTTATATAAATGATTTACGGACTATCAAAGGCGGGCTTCTATGGCTTTAATAACTGTTTTCAAAGCTTTGATACGGGCATACTTTTTGTCCTTGGATTCCAAAACGATCCAAGGCGCGTAAGCGGTGTTGGTCTTTTCCAGCATTTCGTTGACCGCGGTTTCGTAAAGATCCCACTTTTCGCGGTTGCGCCAGTCCTCCTCGGTTATTTTCCACTGTTTGGACGGCGTGTTCTGGCGTTCGGTAAAGCGCTCGAGCTGAGTATCCTTATCTATATGCACCCAAAACTTAATTACGATTGCGCCCCAATCGTCGAGTTCTTTTTCAAACTCGTTAATTTCGTTATAGGCACGCTGCCAATCGTTTTCGCTGCAAAAGCCCTCCAACCGCTCAACCATTACCCTGCCGTACCATGTGCGGTCGAATATGGCGACATGTCCGTCCTTGGGCAGCCGCGTCCAAAAACGCCACAGATAATGCCGCGCTTTTTCGTGCGGTTCGGGACTGGCAATCGGATGCACTTCGTAGCCTCTGGGGTCCAAAGCGCTGGTAATGCGTTTGATGTTGCCGCCCTTGCCTGCCGCGTCCCACCCCTCGTAGCACAGCACTACGGGAATGCGACGGCGGTAAAGCTCGTTGTGCAGCTTGCTCAGCTTTTTACGGCATTTATCCAGCTCTTTATCGTACTCTTCTTCGGTCAGTTCCTTGCCGTCGAAGGTTATATCCGCAAGCTTAGGGGTCTTTACGAGCGGAAACACGTTTTGCAAAATGGGCACGGCTTTCCCGTTGTTCTTCATTGCCGTGTCGATACCCTGATTTATTATGTCGAGCACCTGCAACTCCGCCCATTTTTTATCGGCGGCGTCTATCACGTACCAAGGCGAAGTCGATTGGTTAGTCTCATTGAGGTACGCACAGTAAGCGTCCTCGTATTCCTTATAACGACGGTTCTGCTCGAGATCGTCATCCGACACGCGCCAACGCGTAATCTTTCGCTCGCGCAGTCCCTCCAAGCGCTTTTTCTGCTCGTCCTTGCCTATGTTGAAAAAGAATTTGAGTACCAAATATCCGTTGTCGGTAAGCGTGCGCTCAAAGCGCTTGACCGATACGATACGCTTTTGATACTCCTTGTCGCTCATACCGCCGACAACTCTGTCGCGGACAATCTCGTCCGCCCAACCGCCGTCCAAAAACGAAAACCGTCCACTCTCGGGAATACGCTTGAAGTAGCGATACAAAAACGGACGACGCGCCTCGTCTTCGGAAACCACGCTCATAGTATCCACGCGGAAAAAGCGCGGGTCGATGCGCTGAATTACTTTTCCCAGAACACTGCCTTTTCCTGCCGCGCCCCAGCCTTCAAACACAACAAGCACAGGAATCTTCTTCTCTTTCAAAAGCATCTGCTTGGCAGACAAATCGAGCGCAGCCTGTTTGAGCCTTTTGCCGAGTTCTTCGTTTGCAGGCATTTCGCCTGTAATAACCGATTTCAACATTTTCCTACCCCTCATTTTATAATCGATTTTTTATTTGTATTATATTATAAAATGTAAAAAAATGCAAGAGCTTTATAAATTTTAACTTTTAATTTTATCAAATAAAACATTCCCCCTCTCTCAAAAGAAAGGGGGATGTTTTGATGTCGCAGCCAAGGAACGGTATACATAATTATTTATACGAATATTATATACCCCATTCCGAGGTATGTCAAGTATTTTACTTCATATTGAGGTAAACTGTGTTTATATGAATAAATTCGCTATTCGACTGAAAGAAGTACGTATTGAAAAATCATACAGTCAATCCAAATTGGCAGAACGGTTAAACGTAGACCAGCGCACAATAAGCAACTGGGAAAAAGCCGTGCGCGAACCCGATTTCGATATGCTTATAAAAATTACACAACTTTTTGATGTTTCTGCGGACTACTTGCTCGGTTTAACGGATTAATAATATAACGCATTAAACTATACTACTAATAGCATACAAAAAGGATCTTGTTTTACAAGGTCCTTTTAATTCGTTTAAAGTTTTCTTGCATGCAGCAATGACAGCAGAAGCGCCGCCGACTACGGCGTGGTAAGCCGACGAACTTTTTAGTAAGGTAACGCGCATACACGGTCTTGACATAGCAGTCTAATCGGCATACTTTGCTCGATTATTGGTCGCTAAGTCCCAAAATATAATCGGCGGAAAGGTCGAGCTCCTTGCACAGCTTGGCAAAGGTGTCAAGCTTGGGCAACTTTTTGGTAGTAATATACTGCGTTATCATTTCGGGCGAAACACCCACTTTTTTGGCAATCTCGATTTTCGTAAGACTGCACGCATTTAGCTCCTCGATTAGCCGCTGTTTTATCAAATCTTCCATATTTGTAATAATCACCTTTTTCTAAAATTTTATAACCGACAGTTAGTTTTTGCTTGACAACTAACTAACAGTTAGTTATAATATAGAAAATCCAACACAAGGAGAAAATTATGAAAGAAACTAAGACCGTACAGGTTTATCCGAGCGACGATATAGTAAACGCTACGATTGAGGAGTACGAAAGCTTTGGCTGGGAAGTTGTCAGCAATCAGCGTTGCCAAGAATTCGAAGGGACCACACATGATATTTTCGACGGCAGTACCACGCGGCACTATTCCACGTTCAACAAGATAACTTTCTCGCGCGAAAAGGAATCGCACTGGTACGACCAAGTAGCGACGCTTGAAAAAGAGTACAATATAACTAAAGACACTATCAAATCGTACAAGAATTACAAACCCGTTTTGCAAACGCCGAAGCCGGAAGGAACAATGGGAATGGCAGTGGGATGTCTCTGCTTCGCCTTTTGGATAATCCCCGGCATAATATATGTTATCGCGCGGTCAAGCAAGAAACGGAAGTACCAAAAGGAATACAACAAAGCGCTTGCCGAATACAATTCGACCTACCCCGCCAAAATCAAGGAACTGGAAGCGCACAACGCCGAGATTCGCGCACAAGCCGAAAAATGCATTTTAGGAAAATAATAAATATCAAAAAATTCCTCTGCTCTTCACAGAGGAATTTTTATTGTTTTTTTGTAGCAATGCGACTACAGAAAGTCAGCACTGTATACGTAAAAGTTTTTGTAAATTTCTTGTAGGTTTGATGCTGTTTACAGAAGTAGGTTAAAACAACTCCGCAAGCGCAGTCTGTACGGCAATAGCGCCGTCGGCCGCGGCGGTGGTAAGCTGACGCACGGTCTTATAGCGGCAGTCGCCCGCGGCGTAAATGCCTTTTACGTTGGTACGGCACTTTTCGTCCGCTATTATATATCCGCCCTCGTCAAGCGCAACAGGCGCAAATATAGCGTTTTCGGGCTGCTGCCCTATCGACACGAACAAGCCGTTCACGTCAAGCGTTTGCGGCGCGCCGTTTACATCTAATTTAAGCGAAGTAAGCTCGTCGTCGCCTACAAGCTCGGTCACTTTTGCGTTGGTGACAAACCGCACATTGTTAAGCTGCTTTACGCACTCGACAACGGTCGGCTCTGCGCGGAACTCGTCGCGGCGGTGAATTATATACACAAGCGACGCCACGCCGGCAAGATACGTAGCCGCACTGAATGCAGCGTTACCTCCGCCAACGACAGCGACCGTCCTGTCCTTAAAGAACGCGCCGTCGCACAGCGCGCAATAACTGACGCCGCTACCGATAAGTCTATCCTCGCCCTGCACGCCAAGCCGCTTATGTTCACAGCCCGCGGCGATAATAACCGCTTTGGCTTGATACTTGCCACAATCGGTAACAACGGTGGTGAATCCTTCTGCAGGGACGATTTGCAGTACGTCCTCGCACTTAAACGTTGCGCCCGCTTTTTCCGCTTGATCGAACAGATCGGAAGCGAACTGTGCGCCCGATATGCTGACAATGCCGGGGTAATTTTCCACCATTGGCGCGTCCACTATCTGACCGCCGAACGCACCGCGCTCGATTACGAGCGTCGACTTATTCGCCCTGCAAGCGTAAACGGCGGAGCTTAACCCCGCCGTACCGCCGCCGATAATAATAAAATCGTACATTGGTTTAATCCTTATTAATAGTGTCGAATTAATTCTTGTTCAAGAATTTGCGGATTTCCGCTACGCCCGAATACTTGGCGGTTTCGGTGCCGTTGGTGACTACCAAGGTAGGCGCCTGCTTAATGCCGTACTTTTTGGCGCTGTCGGGTTGAGCCGTCGCGTCAACTATGTCCACTGCAAGCCCTGCTTCTTTGAGCATGGGTATTGCAACCTTGCAGTTGGGGCATGTCGGGGTGGTAAACAGCTCGTAATGCACTTCGCCCGTAACCTCGGTCTGCGCGGCTACTTCCTGCTTGGCGACGCGGTGGCCTGTATGCGGGGTGTCGTACTTCATTGTGTTGTACGTTCTACGGTCCTTAAACTCTTGAGCCTTACCGTCGTTCCAGTTCTGTACGGGACGGTAGTAGCCGGTTATGCGGCTGTTGACCTCGGTCTTTGCGCCGCACTTGGGGCAAGTGTATACCTCGCCCGCTATATAGCCGTGGTCGCGGCATACCGAGTACGTCGGCGAAAGCGTGAAGTACGGAAGTCTGTAATTAGCCGCAATCGTGCGAACAAGTTTTGCCGCAGCCTTCCAATCGGGAAGCTTTTCGCCGAGGAAGGTGTGGAAAACGGTGCCCGAGGTGTACAGCGTTTGAAGCTCGTCCTGAATGTCGAGCGCGCTGAACACGTCCTCGGTAAAGCCTACGGGCAGGTGCGAGCTGTTGGTGTAGTACGGCGTGCCGTTTTCGTTGGCGGTGATGATTTCGGGATAGCGCTCCTTGTCGTGCTTGGCAAGGCGGTATGTCGTGGATTCCGCGGGCGTAGCTTCGAGGTTGTAAAGATCGCCGTACTGTTCTTGGTAGATAACCAAACGCTCACGCATGTGGTTGAGCACGTCCTTGGCAAACTGCTGTACGCGCGGGTCGGTAAGGTTGGCACGCAACCACTTGGCGTTGAGTCCCGCCTCGTTCATACCCACAAGACCGATTGTGGAGAAGTGGTTGTTGAACGAACCGAGATAACGACGGGTGTACGGATACAAGCCCTCGTCCATAAGCTTGGTTATTATATCACGCTTGATTTTGAGCGAGCGCGCCGATATATCCATCAGCTTGTCCAGGCGAGCATAGAAGTCCGCTTCGTCTGCCGCAAGGTAAGCTATGCGCGGCATGTTGATTGTTACAACACCGACCGAGCCGGTGCTTTCGCCGCTGCCGAAGAATCCACCCGACTTTTTGCGAAGCTCGCGCAAATCGAGGCGCAAGCGGCAGCACATACTGCGGATATCGGACGGCTCCATGTCCGAGTTGATATAGTTGGAGAAATACGGTGTGCCGTACTTGGCGGCCATCTCGAACAACAGCTTGTTGTTCTCGGTCTCCGACCAGTCGAAGTCGCGGGTAATGGAATACGTGGGTATAGGGTACTGGAAGCCGCGGCCGTTGGCGTCGCCCTCAATCATTATCTCGATAAACGCCTTGTTAACCATATCCATTTCGCGCTTGCAGTCCTTGTACTTAAAGTCCATGGGCTTGCCGCCGACAATAGCCTGCTGCTCGGCAAGATCGGGCGGAACGGTCCAGTCAAGCGTAATGTTACTGAACGGCGCCTGCGTGCCCCAGCGCGAAGGAGTGTTAACGCCGAATATAAACGACTCGATACACTTTTTAACCTCGCTGTAAGTGAGGTTGTCCACCTTGACAAACGGCGCAAGGTAGGTGTCGAAGGACGAGAACGCTTGTGCGCCCGCCCATTCGTTTTGCATGATGCCGAGGAAGTTGACCATCTGGTTGCACAGCGTTGCCAAGTGGCTGGCCGGCGACGAGCTGATTTTGCCGGGAAGTCCGCCCAAGCCCTCTTGAATGAGCTGGCGAAGCGACCAGCCCGCGCAGTAGCCGGTAAGCATGGACATATCATGGATGTGTATGTCAGCACTGCGGTGCGCGTTGGCTATTTCCTCGTCGTAAATTTCCGACAACCAATAGTTGGCGGTTATCGCGCCCGAGTTGGACAGAATAAGTCCGCCCACCGAATAGGTAACGGTGGAGTTCTCCTTAACGCGCCAGTCGGTCGATTTTACATAGCTGTTTACCAAATCCTTGTAATCGAGGATTGTGGATTTCATATTGCGAATCTTTTCGCGCTGTTTGCGGTAAAGAATGTACGATTTGGCAACGTCGGCATACCCCGCTTGAATAAGCACCTGCTCCACGCTGTCCTGAATGTCCTCGACGGCAACCTTCCCGTTTTTGACCTTGCTCGAAAAATCCGCCGTAACGCGCAATGCAATAAGGTCGATAACGTCGTCGTTGTACTCCTTACCTACCGCCTCGAACGCCTTGCGAATTGCTTGGCTGACCTTTGTGATGTCAAATCCGGTGAGCTTTCCGTCCCTCTTGACTACTTTGTACATGTTTACCTCCAAGTGTATGTCAAAGTCTTTATAGACTTTAATTATAACCGATAATTTCGCTTTAAAACGTCGTCGATACAAGGCGTTTGTCGCCCGTCACAGTCACCATTTCCAAAAGCGCGAGAACTCGTCCATTATAACACTATGCATTTACCTTTGTCAATAGATTTACCACAATATATTGTGGTTTTAAAAATTTTTTTGCCACAAGATACACAATATATTGAATAATAATTATTATTTACTATCAACACCCGCCTAAACCGTCGGTTTTAGATTATAGGTACATAACATACTAATTATAGCTACATAACACAACAAAAACAGCGCCGCAAATCATTGCCGCGCTGTTCAATTTAATATGCGTTTCATCCCCTCTTATCCCGAGTATATAACAATTCCTTATTAGTAAAAATCATTTCTACGTTTTTGTCGTTTTTATACTTTTCGATTTTGCTTGCATTGCGAAAAGTTTTAAAATACCGCTGGGCTAAATCTAAATAGGACAATAACCGGCGTTTGCTGTATTGTACGTAAATATAGTTGCCTTGAACAAAATCACAGTAATCAACAATCAAGTCTTGCTCCTCTGTATCAAAGTAATACTTGTCGTTTACATACGTTTTTTGTAAAGCCAAATCGGTTTTGACAATAAAGTCGTCGTGGACTTTTAATACCAATTTCATGTTCTTTCGGTCGACAGTCAGCTTGTCCTTCAACACGTCGCATGCAGATAATTCGTCATATTCCTCGGATAAAAATCGTTGACATGAAATATCGTGGATGATTTTTCTTGCAGTCTTTTTGTCAAGCTCATAATTTGCGATATCGTGAAACAGTGAAATAAACTTATTGAGCATACCAAAAAAAATTTTGTTACTATCCCATAATTCGATTATTGCGCCGATAAACTTTTCATTGTCTTTAAAAGCATTGAGGTTATAGTTATCCAATACAATAGCAACGTCTTGATAGCTCGTTTTCATATTCGCCTCCGATTAATCATAGCTTAGCATATACACTGTCAAAAGTCAATCACACTTTTACGGCACAAAAAAACGGCGTTCGTATGAACACCGTTCTTTTTGTTTAGCTATAATTTAGTTAATCGCAATTATTTAATGATTTCGGTGATAACGCCCGAGCCAACCGTTCTGCCGCCTTCGCGGATAGCGAAGCGCAAGCCTTTTTCGGCAGCGATCGGGTGGATAAGCGTAACGGTCATCGTTACGTTGTCGCCGGGGGTAACCATTTCTACGCCCTTCGGAAGTTCGACCAAGCCGGTAACGTCGGTCGTGCGGAAGTAGAACTGCGGACGGTAGCCGTTAAAGAACGGAGTGTGGCGGCCGCCTTCTTCCTTTTTAAGAACGTACACCTCAGCCTTGAACTCGGTATGAGGGGTGATGGAGCCGGGTTTTGCGATAACCTGTCCGCGCTCGATGTCCTTGCGGTCTACGCCACGGAGAAGGATACCCGCGTTGTCGCCGCTTTGCGCGGTGTCAAGCATCTTGCGGAACATTTCGATACCGGTAACGGTGGACGAACGAGTCGCTTTGATACCGACGATTTCCACGGGATCGCCCATTTTGATAACGCCGCGCTCTACACGACCGGTAGCAACAGTGCCGCGGCCGGTAATCGTGAAGATGTCCTCGACAGGCATAAGGAAGGGCTTGTCCACGTCGCGTTCCGGAGTGGGGATGTACGCGTCGACAGCGTCCATAAGCTTCATGATGCATTCGCAAGCGGGATCGTCAGCCTTGCCGCCCTGCGCAGCTTCCAAAGCTTTGAGAGCCGAGCCGGGGATAACGGGAGCGCCGTCGCCGTCGAAGCCGTAGTTGGAAAGAAGTTCGCGAACTTCCATCTCAACAAGCTCGAGCATTTCGGGATCGTCCACTTGATCGGTCTTGTTCATGAAAACAACAATCTTGGGAACGCCGACCTGACGGGCAAGAACGATGTGCTCGCGAGTCTGAGGCATAACGCCGTCGGTAGCCGCAACAACGAGGATTGCGCCGTCCATCTGCGCCGCGCCGGTAATCATGTTTTTAACATAGTCCGCGTGCCCCGGGCAGTCAACGTGAGCATAGTGACGGTTAGCGGTCTGGTACTCAACGTGCGAAGTGTTGATGGTGATACCACGAGCTTTCTCTTCCGGTGCTTTATCGATCTGGTCGTAGCGCATCTGCTCCGCCAAACCTTTGGCTGCGAGCACCATGGTGATTGCTGCGGTCAAAGTGGTTTTGCCGTGGTCAACGTGGCCGATTGTGCCGATGTTTACGTGCGGCTTGCTTCTATCGAATTTTGCCTTTGCCATATTATTATGGTCCTCCAAAAAAATTTCTTTTTAAGTTTGTTTTATTATACCACGCCTTTAAAAAAACTTCAACCGTTTTAACGTGGATTTTTAAAAAGATTTGAGCGCGCTAAAACGCGCTTAAAATTAAGCCTGAGCCTTTGCGCGCTCGCCTATTACCTTTTCGGCAATGTTGCGAGGAACTTCGGCGTAGTGGTCGAACTGCATCGTGTAGTTGCCACGGCCTTGGGTGCGCGAACGAAGGTCGGTTGCGTAACCGAACATTTCGGACAGCGGGATTTCGGCGTGAATGATTTGGCTACCGTTTACAAGGTCGGTACCGAATATGGTGCCGCGGCGGGAGCTTACGTTACCCATAACGTCGCCCAAGTATTCGTCGGGCAGAGTTACGTCAACCTTCATGATAGGTTCGAGCAGGTACGCGTCGCCCTTTTTCATGCCGTCCTTAAACGCCATAGAGCCTGCAATCTTGAACGCCATTTCGGACGAGTCGACCTCGTGGTAGCTTCCGTCGTACAGAGTTACCTTGAAGTCAACGCACTCGTAGCCGGCAAGAATACCGCTCATGCGCGCTTCCTGGATACCGTTGTCAACTGCGGGGATATATTCCTTCGGAACCGAACCGCCGACGGTCTTGTCCTCGAACACGTAGCCTTGACCCTGTTCGAGCGGCTCCATGATGACCTTGCAGTGACCGTACTGACCTTTACCACCCGACTGACGGATGTACTTGCCTTCGGCTTCGACCTTTTTACGAATGGTCTCGCGGTACGCAACCTGCGGCTTACCGACGTTGGCTTCCACTTTAAACTCGCGGAGCAAACGGTCGACGATAATGTCAAGGTGAAGCTCGCCCATACCGGCAATAATGGTCTGACCGGTTTCTTGGTCGGTGTAGGTTTTGAACGTGGGGTCTTCCTCGGCGAGCTTGATAAGCGCCATAGTCATCTTTTCCTGACCTGCTTTGGTCTTGGGCTCGATAGCTACGCGGATAACGGGCTCGGGGAATTCCATGCTTTCGAGTATAATCGGGTGCGACGGGTCGCAAAGCGTGTCGCCGGTAGTAGTATCTTTAAGACCGACGATGGCGCAGATATCGCCCGCGCGAACTTCCTCGATATCGGTACGGGAGTTGGCGTGCATCAAAAGCAAGCGACCGATACGCTCCTTCTTGTCCTTGGTGGAGTTGAGAACGTACGAGCCTGCGGGGCAAACGCCGCTGTAGCAGCGGAAGAACGCCAGCTTACCTACGAACGGGTCGGCTGCTATCTTGAACGCCAAGCCTGCAAACGGCTCTTTGTCGTCGGTTTTGCGCTCGGCTTCGTTGCCGGCCTTGTCCATACCTTTAATGTGCGCGATGTCTACGGGGCTGGGCAAATAGTACACGATAGCGTCGAGCAGCTTTTGCACGCCCTTGTTTTTGTACGACGAGCCGCAGAATACGGGGTTCATCGTCATATCGAGCGTAGCCTTACGCACGGCGGCGCGGATTTCGTCAACGGTAAGCTCCTCGCCCGCGAAGTAACGTTCCATAAGCGCGTCGTCCGTTTCGGCAACCGCTTCCAAAAGGATTTGGCGGTACTCGTCGGCTTGCGCCTTGTACTCGGCGGGGATTTCGGTTTCGTTAATGGTCTTGCCGAGGTCGTCCTCGTAGATTTCCGCCTTCATCGTTACAAGGTCGATCATACCTTTAAAGGTGTCTTCCTTGCCGATGGGGATTTGGAGCGCAACGGGATTGGCGCCCAAGCGCGTCTTCATCATGCTAAGCACGTTAAAGAAGTTGGCGCCGTTAATGTCCATCTTGTTGACGTATGCGATACGCGGTACGCAGTACTTGGTAGCCTGACGCCAAACGGTTTCGGACTGAGGCTCGACGCCGCCCTTTGCGCAGAACACGGCAACAGCGCCGTCAAGAACTTTGAGCGAACGCTCAACCTCGACGGTAAAGTCAACGTGCCCGGGGGTGTCTATAAGGTTGATACGCGTAAGCGGCTGATCGGGAGCGGTCTGCCACTGCGTAGTGGTAGCTGCGGAAGTAATGGTAATACCGCGCTCCTGCTCCTGAACCATCCAGTCCATGGTAGCGCCGCCGTCGTGAACCTCGCCTATCTTGTGCACCTTGCCGGTGTAGAACAAAATACGCTCGGACGTGGTGGTCTTACCGGCGTCGATGTGCGCCATAATACCAATGTTTCGCGTGTTTTCCAATGCAAATTGTCTTGCCATAATATTTAATCCTCTAAAAAGGTGTAAATGTGGGGTTGAATTCGGAATTCGGAATTATGAATTCGGAATTAAACATTAGCTTGAAATTGCGACCAAGCCGTTTTCGGTGCATAGGCGCGGCATAGACAAGGCAAGCGATGGCGGCGCGACGGGCGCGTAGACCCACCTACGTAACCGAGCGCCGACAGATGCTTAACGCCGTATATGCCGATGCATATGTGCCGAAAACTACCAGCGATAATGAGCGAACGCCTTATTCGCCTCCGCCACTCTGTGCATTTCCTCTTTACGCTTTACGGCCGCGCCGGTGTTGTTGTACGCGTCCAAAAGCTCGCCGGCAAGGCGCTCGTTCATCGTCTTTTCGCCGCGTTTGCGTGCGAACATAACTATCCAGCGGATAGCAAGCGTTTGCTGACGGTCGGCACGGATTTCCAGTGGCACCTGATAGGTGGAGCCACCGACACGACGTGCCTTAACTTCCAGTTGCGGTTTGACGTTGGCCATTGCCTGGTTAAATACGTCAACCGGTTCGAGCGACGTCTTTTCCTTAATAATATTAAAGGCGTCGTATACTATAGCCTGAGCCGTGCCCTTTTTGCCGTCAAGCATGATTTGATTGACAAGCTTGGTCACGACCTTGCTGTTATAAATAGGGTCGGGTAAAACATCCCTCTTGGGAACCCCGCTTCTTCTGGGCATGATTATCTCCTTATTCGATTTTTTGTGGGCAAGATCGCCCGTTGTTGATAGCGCAAGGAATAATAACGCTTGTCCGCTGTTAAGCGGAAAAACGCTTACTATTTAGCCTTTTTCGCACCATATTTTGAGCGAGCTTGCTTGCGCTTTGCCACACCCGCAGTGTCTAATGCACCGCGAATGATGTGATACCGCACACCGGGCAAGTCCTTCACTCTGCCGCCACGGACAAGCACAACCGAGTGTTCTTGCAGGTTGTGACCGATGCCGGGAATATAGACCGTACCTTCCATCTTGTTGACAAGACGCACACGGGCAATCTTGCGCAAAGCGGAGTTGGGCTTTTTAGGGGTTGTCGTAGTCACCGAAAGGCATACACCGCGCTTTTGGGGATTGTTATCGAGAATAGGACTCAAAGACTTATACTCGACCTTTTGACGACCTTTCCTAACGAGCTGGTTGATCGTAGGCATTGTTACTCTACCTCCTTTTAGTAGTATTGCCGCTCTCACTCACCGAATAAGAGCATAAAGATACGCGCGTACTTCCACGCGTACTACTAATTATAAACGAACTCCCCCTATCTTGTCAAGCGATTTAAACCGATTAAATATACAATCGGCGCACGTAAAAAGCGCGGAAATTGCTTTCCGCGCTTTACTGTGTTTTGATATAAAACGTTTACGCCGCGTCGATTACAACGCCACAGTTGTTGCTGCCGATTTTGACGGTCTTGCTGGCAAGATGGTTGCCGATGGCCGAAGCTGCGGTGGACGT